>JANNDY010000013.1:0-237317 GCA_031378345.1 Emticicia sp.
AATCCACTCTACGATAACTCCATAAAAGAAAAAAGGGGGTTGGTTGGAACGCACCGCTACCGAAGGACTGGGCGTCCCCGTTCCTTTCAACATCGGTTTCATGGCTTGGCTTTCAGCCACCACGAAACCTTAGTTATTGGCGGCAGGCATTTTTACCGTTCCCATATTTTTCTGATTAGTCTCAACATTGAAAAGTCTTTTTCTTTGGTTGGCTTGTCAAAGGATGTGTCGTCGTTCTCTGTTAGTTCAGCTTCTGTAACTTTCTCACTCTGTTCCTGTTCATACTTTGCCATTTCTATTTCAAATCGTTCGTCGTGGTCAAGAGGTTGTTTTAAGTCAGCACTTCCTTTGTGTGCATATTGAACATAGTCTTCTGGCGGAACTGGAAGTTTATTTTCACATTCTTTTGAACACAAATTTACTAAAAGCGGTAGAATGTCCGACCCTACATTTAAAGAAATCCAAAGTTGATTTGTTTCTTCGTATGTCATTGTCCTGTCGCAAATACTACAATTTAGAGTGTCGCCTAAATACCTGACTGGATTATGAGCTAATGCGGGAAACGCCATTCTATTTTTATAATTCCCATACAATGTTCTGGTGCTTACTCTGCTATTTCTAAGTTTTTTGCATTTTGTAATTTCGTATGGAAACCAGTGTAAGTCATAAGAAGTATATGGGTCAAAGTATTCAAGTGCTTCCATCTGTCCGATTTCGGGTGGAATTCGTTTTAGTTTACTACCATACAACCAAACCTTCTTTACCTTTTTGAGTTTTGAAATTGTCTCAGGCAAGGTGTTTATTTGAGAAAAAAGGTCTTGTCCAAGTGCTTCTACTGGTGAAAACTCTTCTTTATTTTCTTTTGCAATTTTGTCCACATATTCGCAAAGTTTTTTCCAAGCAACAGAATTTCTGTCTTGCACGTCATTCTCAATTTTAGAAATTTTGCTGTTCATTGTCCTCTGAGTGGTGTTTTATGCTTGCCGCCAACGTTTTGAGGCTTGGCGAAGGTGGCGATTTTACCACTAATGTTCTTACGAAGCACACACTTCAAATTTACGAAAAACTGTCATACGAATTACGAAACCGCCACTTTTGCCAAACCGCTGTTAGCAGATGCCCTTCTTTCTGTCCGAAGTGATGTCAGTGCAGGTTTGCAGTCAGCCAGTGCGGTTGTAAAAAATAAATTTGCAAAAAAAGTACGCTGGATTTTCTAAGATGGAGAAAAAATACTCTCTTAAAAAATTGTCTTCAGCGTTGGCTTGTGCGTTTTTTAAGAGTGTGTTTTTTTCCGTGGGAGGCATTTTCTGTTTTGTCTGCTTACCTAATTCTTAAATCCAACACAATTCCAATAATTGCAGTTAATGTTATCACCACAGATAAAATCATGTTCGGATGAATCTTCTTAAAGATTGCAGGAAAATTCTTGGGTGGTTCAACACCATCTGGCCAAGTGCTTGTGCCTGGAAATAATAATGCTGGAAAAAACATTCCCCAAAAGAATATGGGTGCAAGCCCTGCAAACCATGTTACAAGAATTGAATTTTTATCATCATAGTTCCCCCACAATAAAAACAAAGCGATGCACTGAATTATTGTGATAGACAAATACTGAATTGCCCAATGCAATCTTGCATGTGGTTTCCACTGCGGATTGGTGGCATGTGTTTTATTCAAATCCATTATGGAAGGAATGATGATTGTGAGTGAACACAAAACGGTGAAGATTATTTTTGATGTGGGAATCATATTGCTTGTTTTAATTGATGATTATTTTTTTTGTCTGAAATAAAAAGTGCAGCAGCAGTAATGCAAGTGATAGAAAATACAAGTGAGAAAATTTTATGTGGTGGAAATTGGTTTAACCAATTTGGCCAATTAGTTGGATGTGCAACACCGTCTGGCCATGAATCTGCATTTGGAAAAAATACAGTGAATGGAAATAGTCCCCAAAACAACATTGGCAAAAGGCAGGCAAGTAGCAACACCAATTTTATTTGCTGTTTTTGCCATACCAAAAAGATTGCAAGTATGTTTAGAATACATGTTTGCATGTGTTCAATTGCCCAATGAAATCTTGCATGTCCTGTCCAAAGTGGGTTGGTTAAATGGGTTTCGTTTAAGTCCATCACATTCAAAATAAGTAGCGTTGATATAGCCACCGTTGTTACCATTATTTTTCCGATTCTTGTTTTCATTTCTACTATTTGATGGTTAATACATCACCTGTCTCAAGAATAAAAGTTTTGGTGTCGGGTGCTTTTACTGTTGCCGAATCAACAAACTGTTTTGCATCACCATCATACTTCAAAATAAATTTGTCGTGAAATTTTCCACCTGTAAAATTGTAGTGAATTGGCACGGCAACTTTGGGTTTGATGATGGAACAAAGCTCTGCCGCTTGTGTAGCACTCATCACAACTTGCTTGTTAAACATTGGACGAATCATCAATCCGTTTACAGAAAGAATCGCTAAATCAATTACAGGAAAACGAGTTTTCAATTCGCTTAATTCTGGAATCAATTCTGTGTCGCCTCCAAAATAAACTACTCTGCCACCAGCTTGAATCATGAAAGTATTTTCTTTCACTTTGTGTTTGCCCGGGCAAGCCGTTACTTTAATTCCATCAATCACCACTTCTTGCCACGGGTCAATTTCATGCACATTGGTAAAGCCCGCTGCCTTTACTTCATCACCCATTCCCACAGGCACAACAAACGGAACTTTTTTATCGGGATAGGTCTTGAATGTTTCAATATCAAAATGATCATAGTGATTGTGCGACACAATTACCATTGCAAGTTTTGGAAGTTTGTCTTGTGAAAACGCCAATGGCTCACCATGATAGTAACCGCTTTTTTCGCTGAACCATGGGTCGGTTAAAATGTTTTTGCTGCCTATTGTAATGAGAGTGGTTGCATGAGCAATCCGCACAAATTTTAAACTGTCGGCTTGTGGGTTTGAACTACTCCAATTGAATAGTTTTTGTGGATAGGTTTCTCTTGTGCGAGAAACTAAATAAACGGTGCTGCAACTTTGTAAAATAATTGCGGCTGCAATGGCGATGAAAATTTTTGTCTGCTTCATTTTTATTTGATTTAATAATTATGATGCAAAAATCCATGTTCGTCACTGCCTGTGCATTCACCTATGTTAACTTCGGTGGGTGGGCTATTTGATTTCGTATTCGTGAAAGTGATTGTGGCTTTATGCCAAGGTAAGAGGCAATCAAGTATTGCGGCACATGCTGAACAATCTGCGGAAATTCTTTGAGCATATTTAAGTATCGCTGTTCGGCTGTTTCAGTAAGCAAACTGATTTCTCGTTTTTCTTTTCGCAGGTATAAATAGTTGGCAATTTTTAAAGCAAACTGTTTCCAATGTTCCGATGAACTCAACAGTTGTTGATAGGTATCAAAACTCCATTGCGTAAGCGTTGCCTTTTCTTCGGCACGAATAAAAATTTGCGAAGGAGTTTGTGTAATGAAACTTGAATAAGAAGTAATGAATTTATTGGCGGCAGAAAAATCTTTTACATGCTCACCGTCATCATTCATGATTAGAAAACTAAAAGTACCTTCATGTATAAATGAAAATGATTTACAAGTTTGCCCTGCCGAAATTAGAAACTCACCCTTCTTTATCTCTACCTCTTTCCCAACTTTCATAAAATCAATTATCTCTTCATCACTGAATGAACTTACTGATTTAAGGAAGGTAGCTATGTTTTTTGTGTCGTTCATTTCTCTGTTTTTTGTTTAATTGTTTTGGCTACGAAGGTAAAAATTTCAAAAGATAACAGCCCCTTTTTCGGGGCTGTATTTGTCTTTTGGTTTTTGTCTTTCTTTGGCTGGCGAAAACACTCTTTCATTTTTTTGGGGATGGCTCGGTGTGTTAGAATGTGAGGGCTTTTTTTTACAAATATGTTTTTGAGGCCTGCATTAGAAGTCCAGAAATTCGTCCGTCAAAAGTTTGTTCAATGCCCGTCCGTTTGTTGGCAGCAATGTCGGTCATAGGGTTTCTGCTAACGAAAAGGGCTTGTGGAAGGTGGGGGTTTTGAAACTCGTCCGCCCGAACGTCTGCCGATATAAATTACTGATGTTGAGTTACTTACAAATGTTCAGTAGGTTTCCGTCCGCCGAAACAAAAGTACAATAAAGTTACTAATGTTCAATAACTTCCGTCAGCCCCCACTTGCCACAAACCCATGTTGTGCGTTCGTGTTATTATTCTTCTCGTCTAAAAATTGGTCTTGTTACAGAAATTTGAGATTTTCTTGGAGGAAGAATTGCTGGTATTGTCATCGGTGGAGAAAGTAGTTTGTCGAATGGAAGATTTAGGTTTATAAAGTCTTCGATAGGCACTTCAACACAAATGTCCGCAATACTGCCAATGTCCAATAACAATGGTTTTCTGTCCATTCCCATGTCAACTTTACCACCTTGATTTAAATACATAATCCTTGCAAAGTCTGTCATTCTTTCCCAAGTCAACTTATCAATTTTACCATCGCTTAAATCTATTGCTATTCTATATTCATTTTGCCACGAGTAAGAAGGGGATTTTGAAAACTCGTCATATTCTTTTGTTTGTGTTATATCAACGTCGTATTGTACTCTACACGCTCCAAACCAATATGTTTCATTATGGTCTTGAAAAAGTCGTTCACAAATACGCATCATAAATTGCTTCGGGTCAAATATTATAACAGCAGTGTCGCCAAATTTAAGTATGTCCTCATGTGGTGGAATAAAATATTCTTGTTGCTCTGAATATTCTAAACAAAACATTGAGTAAATAATTTTTTCTTGTCGTAACGATTCAGAAAGAAACCCTGACCCTGATAATTTTGAACTTTCTTCACCTAATGCGTCCTTAAAAAATTGATGTTTTTCGCCTTTCGCAAAAGTATTTGTCATTGCCTCTAAAATGTCGCCACGAAAATTGTTGTTGCAATTTTCAGGTCTGCTCTCTATGTCGCTAAAATCCGAAAGTGGTCGCATAAAAACCTGTCCTTCAACAAGTTTGTCAGCATACTTTTTTTCAGCAACTTTTACAATGTAAAAAGGTTTGTCCATTCTGATAATTTGTTATGGTAGCAGTCTTTAAACATGACGCACAACGTTGAGGGCTTGTGGTCAGGTGGGGGATTTGAAACCCGTCCGCCCGAACGTCTGCCGATATAAATTACTGATGTTGAGTTACTTACAAATATTCAAAAGGTTTCCGTCCGCCGAAACAAAAGTACAATAAAACTACTAATGTTCAATAACTTCCGTCAACCCCCACTTGCCACAAACCCATGTTGGTGGCTGTGCTTTTTTGTCGTTTTACAGTTCAAATGAACTATTTTCTCTTATATTTTTCGTCGATTAGAAAGTAAAAATCAACATTTACATTGTCTACAAATTTCTGGATTGAATCAACTTTTATGGTTACGGATAAGTCTGAAATTGTGTCAGACCGAAATTTTAAGTCTCGAATTAGTGTACCGATTTGTTTGAATTTAGGTTGTATTGTTCGTTCAAGTATTTGTCTTTTGTTGGAATCAGAATAATATTCGTCAAGTCCAAGATAATAATTCATGATTCGTGAACTCCAAGTTTCAGTTGCGTCAATATATTTTTGGTAAGCTATTAATTGTTCTGTTTTATCAGCTTTAAGTCTTACTCTTTCAGAATATGCTCTCATCCAAAACATTCTATTCCAAGCGTTTTCAAGTAGTTGGGCAGAGAATTGTCCTCTACCTGTTTCTGTCGAAATGTTGAAAGTCTTAATAAACCCCAGTCTTCTTAATATGCTTTCTCCTGAATCTGCTACTTGGTTAAACCCAATCAAAAAAAGTCCAAAAACAATTATTGTTGCAGAAAATTTATTGTTTTTAAAAAACTTTACTATTGAGTCTACACGATTTGTGTCATTATTAATATTCGCCATTGTCGATGAATGTTTTGTCTGTTAAATCGCTGTCAAAATGTCCTCTGGCAAGTTTTTAGCATAGCCACCAACGAGTATATATACGAACTATCAAAGCTTAGTTGCGTATATATCCCACATAGTAATAGCTGTTTTTCTTAAATTGAAAAACTGTTTTTTATAAAATCAAAAGTATGAATTATTCTCAAATATCCAAATTATCTAACGGACTTTTTATTTGGTCAAAGCCTTTGGTCGTTATATGTGTATAAACTTCGGTCGTTTTAGAACTTTCATGCCCCAATAAACTTTGTATATACCGTATATCAGTGCCATTTTCCAACAAATGGGTGGCAAAACTATGTCTAAGTGTATGCACACTTACATCTTTCTTTATCCCCGCCCTCACTACTGATTCCTTAAATACTTGCTGAATACTTCTTGTCGAATACTGATTTCCTGCTTCCATGCCTTCAAACAACCATTCTTTCGGTCGGTAGTCTAAAAAATAATTCCTCAAAATCGTTAAAGCCTTCACCGACAACAAAGTATATCTATCTTTTTTCCCTTTCGATTGTTCTACCCTTATTTGCATGCGTTGCGAATCAATATCTTTTATTTTTAGGTTTACAGCTTCACTTATTCTAAGCCCTGCCGAATATATCAGCATCAATATTGCCTTATGCTTTAAATTAATCGTTACAGCCAATATATGCTTCACTTCCTCAGTGCTAAGCACAATCGGAAGCGTTTTTTCTTTAATCGGTCTATCAATAAAATATATCTTTCGTTGTCCTCCAAGTACCCTTTCATAATAAAACTTAATAGCATTTATGGACTGATTCTGGTAGGAGGTAGAAATCTTTCGCTCCGTTACCAAAAATCGTAAAAACTTGATAATCAGTGTTTCATCAAGATTTTTGATGTCATAAGTTGGGTAAAAATTTATAAATTCTTCAAACATTTCTTTATAAACCTTACTTGTTTTAGGGCTATACCTAAGTTCGGTCAATTTCATCAAATATTCATCGGGGCAATACCTATAATTTGGTATATCATAAGGTGTAATTCGTTGAATTCTACTATTATATTGTTCTTCTTCTTCATATCGAAGTGTCAAATTTAAGTCTGCAATCCTTTGTTTTATTTCATTTAAAAACTGCTCAGAGTAGGGGATAGTCCACCACTTGTTTTTACTATTCCAAACATAATAAGGAATCGTTTTTATGGTTTTAGAAAGTTCGGGTAAATATCCAAAAAGCAATTTCAATCGCTTACTATTAGTTTTTATGACTAAAACTTCATTTAGGCGGCGTTCAGCGTTCTTCACTTTTTGTGTATTATCAACATCGTACATGGCAAATTGCTCATGTGGCAGGCGTTCTGCCTCAATTAACTCAAAAACCCTTTCACCAAAGTAATTCTTAATCATTTCAAGATTACCTGGGTAATTCGGAATAACCCAGTGAAAAGATTCTTTTTCCCAACGACTGTATCTCAATGATCTTATAAACTTAACGTCGGCTTCGGTTTTAGGCATTTTTAGTAATATTTTTCTGCCAATCACTTCAATATAAATCTTTGAAAAATCATGTTTTTGCTGAGGAGGACTGATTTTAGGCTTCTCAAGTAGCTCTATTTTAGGTTTTGTTTCAATTATCACATTTATAGACTCAGCTCTAATATCAAGTAATTCAAATTTGGTCTCAGGAAATAACCCAGTCAATTGATTGAGTCCATCCACAGGAATATGCCATGCTCGGTGAGTTTTACTCCATCGGGCATCAGGCACAGCCTTTATTATGCATGCTATTTGTTGATTATACGGAAAATCAACTTTAATCCGATTTTCATTTCGGTGAAAAATACTTGATAATTTCATAAAAGCTGCACACTATTTAAAGATTCGTTGGATAGACGCAATAAAATTACATAAATTATGACATTTCTGGTTTATCAAGCATCAAAAAACTTTCACCTATTATTTCGGTTACAAACTTTTTTTCATTATTTTTATCTACATAGCTACGTGTTTTAATCTTTCCTTCTAAATAAATCATACTTCCTTTTTGCAGATATTTTTCGGCAAGTTCGGCAAGTCCACGCCATAAAACCACACTATGCCACTCTGTTTGGGTTTGAGTTTTGCCTTGACTATCCCTGAAAGTTTCAGATGTAGCCAACGAAAATTTTGCCACAGCTACATTGCCCTCTAATATCTGAATCTCAGGTTCTTTTCCCAAATTCCCGATAAGCGTAACCTTATTTAATCCCCTCATATTATTTAAAAGTATAAATATTATTTAAAAGTATAAATATTAATTAAAAGTATAAATATTAATAAAAATAAAAAACAAATTAAAAGTATAATATATAAATAACTTTTTGTTGTTTTTCTTGGATAAAAATAATGATTATTTTTTGAAAAAAGATAATGTTTACAAATATTTTTTACCCAAAACCAATGACTTTCACTTGCAAAATCAATAAAAAATCATTAAATTTGTATAACAAAATTAAAAAATAGTACAACAGATTCTTTTAAAAATTATATAAAAACCTTCATTTAAGTAAATTTAAGGCTAATGGCTGAAGAAATTGACAATTTAGTACCTGCGGGCGACGACGAAAGCCCGCAATCTTCCAACACAGGTACAGTTATCCCAATCAACATCGAAGACGAAATGCGTACTGCCTACATTGATTATTCAATGTCGGTTATCGTTTCACGTGCTTTGCCCGATGTTCGTGATGGACTAAAACCTGTACACCGACGAGTGCTATATGGTATGGCAGAACTTGGTGTTTATCACAATCGCTCATACAAAAAATCTGCACGTATAGTAGGGGAGGTCTTGGGTAAGTTTCACCCACACGGCGACTCTTCGGTTTATGGAACAATGGTGCGTATGGCTCAACCGTGGTCATTACGCTATATGCTCGTTGATGGTCAAGGAAACTTTGGCTCAATAGATGGCGATTCACCTGCCGCTATGCGTTATACTGAGGCACGTTTGAAGCGTATTGCTGAGGAGTTATTGGCAGATATTAACAAAGAAACCGTAGATTTTCAGCCAAACTTTGATGATTCCCTCGAAGAACCATCAGTAATGCCTGGCAAAATACCGAACCTTTTGCTCAATGGTTCGTCAGGAATTGCAGTAGGTATGGCTACAAATATGGCACCTCACAACCTTAGTGAGGTTGTTGATGGCATTGCAGCTTATATTGATAATAATGATATTACGATAGAAGAGTTGATGGTGCATATAAAAGCACCAGATTTCCCAACAGGGGCAACTATCTATGGCTATAGTGGCGTGAAGTCTGCCTTTGAAACAGGTAGAGGTAGAATAGTATTGAGAGCCGTTGCAAACTTTGAAGTATCAAAAACAGGCAAAGACCAAATCGTCGTAACGGAAATTCCGTACATGGTCAATAAAGCCAATATGATTGAAAAAACGGCTCATTTGATTAACGATAAGAAAATAGAAGGCATTTCGGATATGCGTGATGAGTCAGACCGAGATGGAATGCGTATCGTTTATGACCTTCGCAAAGATGCCGTTCCGAATGTAGTCTTGAATAACCTATATAAATATACGGAACTTCAATCATCGTTTAGTATCAATAATGTTGCTTTATCGAAAGGTCGCCCCGTAACGGTCAATCTCAAAGACATGATTCGCTTTTATGTGGAGCATCGCATGGAGATTATTACCCGCCGTACACAATTCGATTTGCGTGAAGCTCAAAAAAGAGCCCACATCTTAGTAGGTTTGTTGATTGCCTTAGATTATTTGGATGCCGTCATTGCCTTGATTCGTAAATCTCGTGATGCTGAAGAAGCAAAAGCAGGTTTGATGGCTGGAAATTTCATGACGGCCAGAGAAAAAGAAGAGTTTTTGATAACAGGCTTGCAACGCCTACAAATCATTGATACTTACGACAATGATGCTGCAAGTGGTGTAATTTTGAGTGAAATTCAAGCAAAAGCTATCTTGGATATGCGTTTACAGCGTTTGACAGGACTTGAGCGTGATAAAATCATTGGTGAATACAACGAAATTAAAGCATTAATTGATGAATTAAAATCAATTTTGGCTTCCGAAGATAGAAAACGTAGTATCATTAAAGAAGAATTAGCCGAACTAAAAGCTCGTTATGGTGATGCTCGTCGCTCTAAAATAGAGATGGCAGCAGGCGAATTTAGCATCGAAGATATGATTCCAGATGATGAAATGCTTGTTACGATTTCGCATGAGGGCTATATCAAACGTACACCTTTGCAAGAATATCGTACACAAGGCAGAGGAGGCACGGGTTCTCGTGGCGTAAAAACCAA
This sequence comes from Emticicia sp., assembly GCA_031378345.1. Lineage (GTDB taxonomy): Bacteria > Bacteroidota > Bacteroidia > Cytophagales > Spirosomataceae > Emticicia. The sequence continues at coordinate 10,262 of JANNDY010000013.1, forward strand.
AGATACCGATTATACCGAACATCTTTTTGCAGCAACAAACCATAATTATTTGCTTTTCTTCACCAAAAAAGGACGTTTATTCTGGATGCGTGTATTTGAAGTACCAGAAGGCTCAAAAACATCGAAAGGAAGAGCAGTTCAAAACTTAGTAAATATTGGTGCAGATGATAAAATTCAAGCAGTGTTGAATGTTAAAACATTGACTGACGAAGATTATATCAAGAATAATTATATTGTGATGTGTACTGAAGATGGCACGGTTAAAAAGACTCTTTTGGAGCTGTATTCTCGTCCACGCCAAGGCGGTATCATTGCCATCAGCATTGCCGAAGGAGATAATCTATTAGATGTTGCCCTTACAAATGGCGATAATAATATTGTAATTGCTGCCAAAAATGGCAAAGTAGTTCGTTTTCACGAAGCAGGCACACGTCCGATGGGTCGTACAGCTACGGGAGTAAGAGGAATCAGATTAGAAGATAACGACCGTGCCATCGGTATGGTTTGCGTATCGAGAGAAGATACCCAACTACTTGTAGTGTCCGACAAAGGTTATGGAAAACGCTCTGATGTAAACGATTATCGAGTTACTTCTCGTGGTGCAAAAGGTGTCAAAACCTTGAATATTACTGAGAAAACAGGCTCATTGGTAGCTATCAAAGAAGTTACTGACGAGGACGATTTGATGATTATTACCAAAAAAGGCGTAGCAATTCGTATAAAAGTTGCCGATTTGCGAGTAATGGGGCGAAATACACAAGGAGTTAAACTCATTCGTATGAGTGATACCGATGATATTGCTTCTGTAACTCGTATTATTCGTGAAGATGAAGAGATTGTCGATGAAACATTACTTGAAAATAGTGAGGTTTCTGACGAAGCAACGACCTTAGAAATAACCGAAACTTCAGCAACCGAAGTTACCGACGGAACGCCTGACGAAGAAGCAGCATCAGATGAAGCTATGGATTCTGAAATGCAGCCAGTAGAGTAGGAGAGAGGTAGTCTGTATAATATTCCCATAAACTACTGATAATCAATAGTTTATGGGAATAAAATTTAGCAATTACCGACTAAAAACTGAAGACTGCAAACTGTTTTTGTTAATCCTTTGTTAATTCCCCGAAAATTTTTACTTTTCGGGGAAATTTATTGTCTAAACCCTAAATTAAATATAATAAAAACACTAAACCGAATTATCATAATGAAGAAAATCATTTTAGCGTCTGTAATGACAGTTTTTACGACAGGCGTTTTTGCACAAAAACTCGACATTGTAAAGGAAGCACAATGTAAAACAGCAGTTGAAGAAATTGCAAAAGCAGAAAAAGCGACCTTAGATGCCAAAAAAGGAGTAAAATCTGCTACATGGGTAAAACTAGCCGAATCGCAGTTGGCTATGGCTAACGAATGTGGTAAAGATTCGCTCGCCTCAGAAAAAGCATATAATACCTATAAAAAAGCATTAGAATTAGAAAAAGCAGCAGGAGGGAAGGGCGTAAAAGATATTGAAACAGCAACAACAGGTACAACATCAAAATTATATATTTCTTTGATGCAACAGGGAGCTGGTTTTTATAATGCAAAAAACTTTAAAAGTGCTTTATCATTGTTCAAATTAGCTTCTTCAACCAGTCCAGCAGATACACTTTCGACTTTATATGCTGGAATTGTAGCACAACAAGGCAAATTTATGGATGAGGCTAAAGTCTATTTTGCTAAATTTATTGAGCAGGGCGGAAAAGATGCTGCTGTTTTTTATGGTTTATCAGAGTTATATAAAACAGATAAAGAACATCTAAAGTCAATAGAGGTGCTTAAAAAAGGTATTCAGGTAAATCCAAAAGATAAAGACTTGCAAAGTTCGTTGGTCAATGCCTATCTTGGAAATGGAATGATGAGTGAGGCAATTGATAATATGAAACAATTGATTGCTGTTACGCCAAATACACCAGAAAATGCTAAAACTTTAGCTGAAAACATAAAGAACTTAGGTGCTTTATATGAGAATGGTGCAGAAGAGTATGTGAAAAAAATTCGTCCTTTAGAGAGTGGTGCAAGCAGCTCTGCAAAAGATAAGGTTGATGCTGAAAAAGATATAACCGCTGCCGAACAAAGAAAAGCAGCACAAGAGGAAGAACTCAAACGCTTGAATGATAAGCTAAAAAAAGACCCTAAGAGTGCCAATGCAACTAAAAGTAGTATTGCTTCAGTAACTCAGATGGTTTCAAATGCTACTGCTGAGATTGATGCAGCTAAACAAAAACTGGCTAAAGCTAATGCCGTTATTCAAAATAACAGCAAAAATGAAGCAGAATTGAGCAGTCTTAAAGCAAAAGAAGCAGAATTGAGAGATTTGGCAACAAGTAGCTATAAAAAAGCATTGGAGATTGACCCAAATAACTATGATGCAAATTATAATATTGCGGTATCATATTTCAATTCAGCAGTAGTAATTAAAAGCACTGTGGATAAAATGGATATGAAAACTTATTCTGAAAAGGGCAAAGCCATCGAAGAGCAAGTTTGCGGAACATTCAATCAAGCAAAAGTGTATTTTGATAAATGTAAGACACTCAAAGCTGACGACCCAGACTTAGTAGGTAATATGGAAAGCCTACAAGGAGTGCTTGAACAATGTGCCAAACGTAAATAATTTAATATTTGGTCACAAAAAAGCCTGTTGAAATGATTTTCAACAGGCTTTTTTTGTGTTCATCAAAACATAAATACCTTATAATAAGTAACTTACGTATTCCAGAATAGTGATTGCATAGGGGATAATTAAAATATCTATTTAACATAATGTAAATTATATAACATAAATTTATATATAAGAATCTAAACTTATTTCTTATATATTGAAGATATTGCCTAAATAAGTATCACCTACTTCATTTACTTCCTCTCGTGTTTGTTACTTCTTCGCCCCTTTACATTTGTCCGTTTGTCCGCCAGCCTTATTCCCCAATCCCTTTGGACTTCTTTAAAACAAGCTAAAAATGCGTATTTCATTGCTACTGAGAATTGAATGAAATAAAGTCGTTCGATACTTAGTTCAGAATATCGAATTCTCATTGACCTGAAAAATGCTCAAATTACAGTTTGCCATTGATTTTCAACCAATCAAAAATTATTTTATCAACTGCCGAAGTTTTATTTTTATCATTGTATGTTAGCCACACAATTTCGGCAATTTCTGATGCTGGTTTTAGCGTACCAATATATTTACCGCTGTAACAAGTCATTCTCACAATTATATCTATCGCATGACCATCGGCTTGAGCTTCAAATGTTCCAAGATACGCTAATGAATCTTCTTGTAGTTCAACAGATAATTCTTCTCTGATTTCTCGAATCAAGGCTTGTGCATCGCTTTCGCCTGATTCTCTTTTTCCACCAGGGAAATAAAATGTCGATTTTCCTTCGCTCCTTGTACTCAAAATCATGTTATCTTGAATCTCAATTAAAGCAATTTTGTCAATAACTTTCACAATAGTCGAATTTAGATGTGGATAAAATACTAAAAAAGACCGTAAAAGTAGTATTTAGGATATATAAATCCAAAAACCTGAAAAAATCCACGTGGAACACTTGTGGATAATACGTGGAACGAGTGTGAATAGTAAGCAATATTTAAGGAATAGAGTCCCCTACTGCATAATTGTGATACAAATCTTTACAAAAAATATTATAGTAATAGCCATCTGATTTCACAATGATTTTATCCTTCTTGATATAGTCATCATAGCCTTTTGAAACAACGATTTTGCTCCCTTTTACATCATTTAAGAAGATAATTGAGTCATAATAGTTGAAATAAATGGGCTTCTTGACAGTGATTTTTTTTGCTGAATCAAGGTGATTTACAGTATTTTTTGTTGAATTTAATACCAATTGTTCAACTTTAGGAGATATTTTGCCGTTTATAGTGAATTTCCAGTCAGTGTTGTTCAACTCACGAGCATAATAGCCAGCAACTAAGCCAATAATAGTAAATGGAATTAGATAAACGAAGGGAAATAGTTTGTGTTTTTTAGTGGAAATAACATTAGAATCCATAAAAGTACCATCATTTTTAATCAAATGGTAGTTTTCTGAGGAACTTACTGGTTTTGGGAGTTCTAATTTTTCAAACTCAAATTTGGGCTTTTCCAAAAAGTATTAAAGTTTTGTTGTACAAAGTATTTATTAAAAACCTATAATGAGCGTAAAACCTCCCGATAGATTTTATAATATTTTAACCTTTAATTACTTTTTGGAATGCTGCAAAGGTAGTTTATATGTAATAAATAGACAAATATTTTGATATTTTGAGTCAATTTTTTCAATAGCTAACCCATTGATTATCAACCGAAATGCTCTCTTCTATTAACAATAAACGATTAATTCATAAAAGCCTTCAACGCTTTTGGCTTTCTGCCTACTTTCTTACGCATTTTTACTTTTTCGGGTCTTTCTTTTATTTTCTTGTCTGTAAAAAAAACGCCCAAAGCTTCTATAATAATGTCTTTCTGCGACATTCCTTCCCAATAACCATAATCTTTCATTTGTTCAACCAATTCATTTGGACAATCGAAAGTTACCTTTGTTGATGGGCCAGCGGATTCCTGCATTGCAGCAAACATTGCATTTTTTTGTGCATCGCTTCCTGTAGCGGTTGATTCAGACGCTTTATTGGTAGGTACTAAACTTTCAAAGGTGAAATTTTTATTCTTTGCCATTTTATATTAATGATAAATGATGAATGCGGTGCGACGTTTCGCTTAATGATGAATTTCTTCTCTCATTACTTCTCACTGATTAATGCTTGCCAAAATCTCTTTTGTCAAATTATAATAATCCATTGCTCCATTACTATCTGGAGAATAATTGAAAATATCAATTCCATTGGCTTGTGCCTCCGAAATCGCAATATTATCTCTAATACTTGTCTTAAAAAACTTTTCGCCTAATTGTTGCTTAGTAGCTGCCACAAGGTCATTACTTAGTTTTTTATTAATCTTAGGATTATAACGAGTAGCAAATACTCCGCCCAATTGGGTCTGTGGGCTGATTTGCTGTAATTCGGAAGAATAAACCAAGAAATTTCGCAAACCTTCGTAACTTAAAAACTCAGCTTGAAGCGGCACTAAGTACATATCACAAGCAATCAAAGCGATGCGTGTCATACCCGAAAGCGTGGGCGGACAGTCAATCATGATAAAGTCATAATTCTTTTTTACTTTTTCCATCAATAGTTTTAGATTGAAAGGAAATACAGGTGAAGCCTTGATAGAATCTTCTTTAGAATTCAGCTCGGCAGAACTTGGGAGTAAATCGCCAATGTCGGTTTTGATGACAACCGTTTCAAATGGAAGTTCACCAGTCAAATAATTTCCTACATGATTTCGTCCGACTTGTGCTTCCTGAATACCAAAGCACCGTGTCAAACTTGCCTGTCCGTCGAGGTCAATAAATAGCACTCGAGCATCGGCAAATTTTTTGAAGGCAGCACCAAGGTTCTGAGTTGAAGTAGTTTTGCCTACTCCACCCTTGTTGTTTACTACGCTAATAATCATCGTGTATATATATAATATTTACACGCAATATAGAGTAAATAAAATATATAGACAATATAAAAAAAATAATTTTTATCCACAGTATTTAATATAAAATACTTTTATTACCATTGATAAGTAATTAAAGGCTTATAATAAAGATAATTAATGTACATTATATATAAAAAAATACTTATGAAATGTTTAAATAAAATAAAAAAGTATTAATTTATCTTATTTTTTAAAAATATTAAAACTAATAATAAATAATAATAAATAATAATAAGTATAAATATTTAAAATATGTTTCATTAATAATTGAAAATTTTATAATTATAATTTTAATTAAATATATTATTAAAACAATAAGTACAAAACAATCAATATTAAAAATACATTATAAATAATAATATACTTATCAATATTATATAAAAGTATTAAACTCATTATATGTACTTATAGTATAGAATTATCTCGAAAAACGGTATTTCATCAATACAAAAAAGAAGATTTAAGCGGATTTCAAAACCAAAAATGAACTACTACCCTATTTTCAATATTATTGTGTTCAGTCCGATTGTTTGGGGGCTTAAACGAAGCCTTGTTTGTCAGAATTTCGGGGGAATTAATCCTAAAAGTGTGATTTGTACTTTTGAATAGTAGATTTAGGAAAAGAAGGCTTTGTTTTGATAGATTATTGAACGGTATGATTCATAAAAAAGAAAACGGAGAAGGTTTATCTTCTCCGTTTCTCCGTAAAATGTATGGCTATAAAATTCAGAAACTTTTTATTTAAAGAAAAATCCAATCGGCCCAATTTCAGTTTTTACAGAATCTATGATGGTCCCTGTTGTCTGATAACGGAAAATATACCCCGCTTGTTTGTACGACGGAATCAAAGTTGTGAAAACTTGATTGCTTTCATTATCAAAACCAACACCTGCAAAAGTACGATTGATGAAAGTTTTTGTAGTTCCGTCCGCAATGTTTAATGAATTGATTTCTCCTTTTAGTTTATAACCGTCGGCAGCATCATAAAAATTGTATGTATAAAAAAGCGTTTTCTTGTCTTTATTGATACTCAAACTACTCGGAGATTTTTGTGTATTCGTTCCAGCTTTCAATTTTGACTCAACAGTTTTTGTCGTTGGATTAAACAAAACAATTTCTTTACCAGCCGTCATCCAAATTTTATTTGCAGCATCCAAAACAAAATTACTTGGATTCGCACCGACTTCTATCGTTGCCGTAACTTCGTCTTTTTGCGTGTCAATCACTTTGATAGTTTTTTGGCTACCCACATTACCAACGTAAGCATTTGTGCCAATGACCACGATTGCTGATGCTCCTTTATCAACAGGAATTTTTTTGGTGATTTTATTGGTCGTCAAATCGAGTACAGCCACAATTCCAGTCTTATAAGAATAGTCAGCATTGAAAGTATCCCAACAGGTTATATAGACTTTGTTGCTTCCTGCCTTCACCGCTTTTTGTGGATTGTCTATTTCTCCCTTAATTGATGCAATAGTTTTGAAAGTATGAGCATCAACTATCTCAATCGCATCTTTTCCGTCGGTCGAATTATCCACCAATACTACTCCTTTTTCATCAACTTCGGCATAGTCGGTAAGTCCACCTGCAAACGAGCGAGTGTTTTCTTTCATGAATATATCAAGAGATGCTGTTTTGCTATCTCTTTGAAGCAATGAAAGCGAACCGTTATTATCAAAGAAGTTTCCACCGTTTATAACAAATACGCCTTTGTCATAAGGTTGAGCTGGTGTAGTTTCGGTTTTGTCGCAAGAGCTAAATGCAAATGCTGCAAATGTAATCGCAATGGTTTTACTTAATTGTGTTTTGTTTAACATTTTCTTCGTTATTTATTAAAATTAAAAATGAATGAAACTTGAAAATTCCTTCCCGGCATGGCGTTTTTCTTGACATTGGGGTAAATTGTATTTGTCAGGTTGTTTGCCTGAAAAACAAGGTTAATTTTCTTGATTTTATAAGTTAAATTTGAGTTGAAAATCATGTATGGCGGGAATGGCTGACCTGAATGGTCGAATGTAATAAATCGTGCGGAATTGAACATTGATTGAAGTCCAACGTTCCAACGTTTCTGCCCATAATAAAGACTACTCGAAATAGCGTGTCGAGGAACATAAATCAATTGTTTGCCAATAATATCGGCAGCATAAATGTCATAAACCTTTTGCTGAGAAGCATTTGTAAGCGAATATGACAAAATAATTCCTGCGGTCTTTTCTGCCAAAAAGTCGTTGTATTTCAGCGAAGAAGTAAATTCCAAGCCTTTACTCAGCACTTGTTGAAGGTTTTCTACACGGTAATTTCGGTCAGGATTCCAGTAAGTCCAGTCGTCTATCAGGTTATGAAAAGTATTGATTCCGACAGAAGATTTGTAGTATTTTCCCAAAAATTGCTTCCATTCGATGCCAATTTCTTTGTTCATCCCTTGCTCTGGTTTAATGTCGAGATTACCCAAAACCTTCCAATATCGCTCGTTGAGTGTTGGTAATCGGTAGCTTTTTGCAAGGTTTCCAGTCAGTACGATTTGGGTATTTTGTTTCGTAATAAGTTTAAAATCTAATCCAAAAGAAGGAGTAAATGGTACTTTATAACGATTTGAAAGAGCTTGACGGAGGTTAATAGAACTTGTTAGTTTTGTAGAAATATTAGTACGAATAAGTGCAAAAATATCGCCCCTATTTTCTTGAATCAAGTTTTCACCATAGCCATCAACCTTTGTGGTATAATGAACAAATTCGCCACCGATTCGCACTTCGGAATGTTTCTTTAAATATAAGTCTTGTTCGCCACGAAGAATATAACGGTCAGTTTGAGCATGGCTTGGTGAAACGAAATCACCCTTTCCATAGTCCAAAATATCTCTAATAAAACCAGCTTTCACAGAAGTATTTTTGATCTGACTTCCTGCCAAAAAGCGATAAGCCTGCGTTTGAGTAATTTCTCTAAAGGCTATTTTGTTAGGTTGAATAGTTAGCTTATTGTCAGTTAGCCAAATGTTTAGATAGAAAAGATTTTGGTTTTTTTGTTTGAAATAAAAATCTTGCACCAAACCTTTTTGTATAGTTTCAGAAGGCTCAATTTGATATTCACGCCCCTTTCTGTCGGTGCGAGAAGTTAGTTTTTCATTAAGACTGTTGCCGAAATTTCCACCGTAAAAAAGTGTTTTACTTGCTAAAACTATGTGGCGGAATGATTTTAAAATGCGAACGCCAGCATTGGCATTATAATTTTTGACTCCGCCAAAATTACCGACTTGTACGCTATTAACAGCATCAATGCCCTCTTTGTTTTTCCAATTGGGCGAAGAACTCAATAAAATACTCCCGCCCACGGCATCGCTTCCTACACACGAGGCAGCCGAGCCATATTGAATAGACATTTTATCAAAACCAAGTAGCGGAATTGTCGAAAAATCGCTTTGTCCAAGTGTAGGCGAATTGATATTCAGACCATTCCAAAGCACTGCTGTATGATTGGCAGATGTACCACGAAAAGAAATGCTTGTGGCTTGTCCAGCACCATAAGATTTGAAAGCGATTGGTGCTTGAAATTGCAGAAAATCAGCCAAAGTTTGGTGTTGAAATCTTGCCAAATTGACAGAATCCATGCTTTGAACTTTCAAACCAGACATAAATCTTTCTGGCGAAAAACCAAAAACTTGTACTTCGTTGAGGTTTTTGCAGTCTGTGCAGTCGTCTATTGGGATGGCTGGTTTTTGAGCTAACGAAACAAAAGGTATGGCAAAGCCCCAACAACTCAATGTTAGTTTTTTAATGAAATTTACGCCACGAATGTTTCGTAAGTTTTGCATAAAACAAAAACTTTTTATTTCATTCGGAAGAATTTTTCCAAAGAAATTAAGCTCAAAGAATGAGTAAAATGAATAATTTTTGGCGAAAACGTAATGTTGTCTTTCCTTCCGAAAACAATATTATACACAAATTACGGCAGGTCTCCTGACTCACCTCACTGATTGCAACACCTTCCCGTCCGAAACGAACAGTGGTAAAAAGCAAGTATGCCAAGATTGGCAATCAGTTTTCAGAATATGAATATTCATTCTGAAGAGGTTTACAGTTGCGGGGACAGTTCTCGGATGGTGCGATATTTCGCTGAACGAGATTCCCTATTAAGTTAGAAGCAAAAAGAAGTTTTTGCCGATAACACCGTAATTCAATGCAAAGGTAAGAAGAATATGTTTGGTATTTATCATTCGAGTAAAAAAGCTATTAGTTGATATGCCAAGAAATTTTTCGTTCAATTGACCAAAAAACTTTAGCCTTTTTATCAGTAGGATAAATACCAAACATATTCAAAAAAAAAGTAGCATGAAAAATTAATTTCATGCTACGTGTGAAAAATTTGGAGTTTGTATTTGGGTAAAGGAGAGATATGAGATTTGAGACAAAAGACAAAAGATGAAATTTGTAAATGCATCTCTCGTCTTTTGTCTAATCTCTTGAGTCTAATCATTACATCTTAAATTCCTGAATCGTGCCGTCGTTGAATACCACCATGATACGAGCGATGCTTCCATTGGTGAAATTTGACAAAATACCAGGATTTAGATTTTGTTGTGTAATATTGAGTTCAGGCGATTTTCTTTCATTCGATTCTCGTGGCGAATACTCTGGGCGTTTTGTGCTCGTAACTGTCTGACTATTAGTTACTTGCGTAGTATTTTTAGCCATCACTTCGTCTTCTTCCAAAAACCAATTAAAGCCCAATTCAGGGTATCTGCGGTACATTTTCTGTACAATCTCCAAACTTGGCTTATTTCGGTCGGACAATATGTGAGAAATGCTCGGACGAGGCACTCCAATCTCATCGGCAAACTTAGTGGAGGTCAAATCCTTGTCAATAATGAATCTTTTAATTTTTTCGTTTAAGCTCATCTGGTTGGCTGATTACAATGTTAAATTACAATTGTTATTTACAAAAAGTGTATAGAATGGTAAATAGTTACAATGTTAAATATGTGTATTAACAATTGCAAATATCAACGTTACAAATATAAATTGTTTAACATTGCAAACCAAATACTTTTGTAAATAATTTGATATTTTTGTAAACAGTAGCTGTTTAACAATGAAAATAACCTATTTATCAGCTATTAAAGGGCTATTCAGTATGAATTAAAAAACTTTAAAGCATTAGATACCCTATTCTATTCGATTAAAAATAGTTTAAACTCACCAGCCTTTAATTGATTTTATTCAATAGTAATTTAAAATCCTTTCAGAGCTATTTTGAGGGGGTGTTTACATTTATTTTTAATTATTTACAAAAGTATTTGGATATATGGGTTTTATTGTTTAATATTGTATCGTCTTAGTGGCGAAACTTACGTGCTTTTCAAATAATTTTAATAATAATGCTTACGTGCTTATCCTATAATTTTAAGAAATTTTTAAGTAAAGGTTTTACGTTGTGAGTAGAAATACAAGCAATTGGGATTCAATCGTCATAAACTCCTTCCTTTCTAAGGTTGGAGTTTTTTTTATTTTGCGGATACGCAATTCTCAGACTTTAGCAAACTGTTCTATTAAAGCCTACTTTTGCTAATAATAATTCTCCAAAAAAAGATATATTTGTGTTTATTCGCATTCGCAACCTAAATATATTGCTGTAAATCCATCTTTTTATGACCATAGAACGCTACATAGACCAAATAAATCAACGTTTTCGCCTCGGAAACGCAACCGAACATACCTTTCGTGGTGATTTGCAGCAATTACTCGAAAGCATAGTACCCGACATAAGAGCCACCAACGAACCCAAACGCCAGTCGTGTGGAGCTCCTGACTATATTCTGACAGGTGCAAATGCTCGTAAAGACATTCCCATAGGTTTTATTGAAGCAAAAGACATAGGAGATAAAGACCTTGCTGGAATCAAGAAAACAGGCAACAAAGAGCAGTTCGACCGCTATAAGGCTTCGTTGAGTAACCTAATCTTTACCGACTATCTTGACTTTCATCTGTACAACGATGGCATATTTATTACCAAAATCGCAATCGGCGAACTCACTCCCCTACCGAGTGGGGAGCTGGTCATTAAATCAATTCCCGAAAACTTTGCGGCCTTCAGTAATCTAATAAAAGACTTTTGTGGCTATGTGGGACAAACCATCAAAAGCAGCAAAAAACTCGCTGAAATGATGGCAAGCAAGGCCCGTTTGTTGGCCGATGTGATAGAACAGGCTCTCACAAGCGACGAAACGCACAATGAAGATAGTACGCTAAAAGACCAAATGCACGCTTTTAAGGACATTCTGATACACGATATTACACCCAAAGGATTCGCCGATGTATATGCCCAAACGATTGCCTACGGTATGTTTGCGGCACGTTTACACGACCCAACGCTGCCAACTTTTAGCCGTCAAGAAGCGGCCGAACTCATTCCGAAATCAAATCCTTTTCTACGAAAACTCTTTGGCTACATTGCTGGCCCTGATATTGACGACCGCATCATTTGGATTGTAGATGGTTTGGTAGAAGTATTTTTGGCGTGTAATGTGGAGGAGTTACTGAAAAACTACGGCAAAGCAACCAATATGCAAGACCCGATTATTCACTTTTACGAAACTTTTTTGAGTGAATATGACCCTGCTTTGCGTAAAGCTCGTGGGGTTTGGTACACGCCCCAGCCCGTTGTAAATTTCATTGTGCGGGCGGTTGATGATATTTTGAAGACCGAGTTTGATTTGCCGCAAGGACTCGCCGACACGAGTAAAATAAAGCTAAAAGCGATTATAGAAACAAAAGCGACCGCCGATGCACGCTCCAAAATAAAGCAAACCGAAGTAGAGCATGAAGTGCATCGGGTACAAATACTCGACCCTGCCACTGGAACGGGTACGTTTTTGGCGGAGGTTGTGACGCACATTCACCGAAAATTTGAAGGGCAACGAGGTATTTGGAGCAGTTACGTAGAAAACCACCTCATTCCACGGCTCAATGGCTTTGAGTTATTGATGGCAAGCTACGCAATGGCACACCTAAAACTCGATTTGTTGCTCACCGAAACTGGCTATAAACCCACCAAAAACCAAAGGTTTAAAATATTCTTGACCAATAGCCTCGAAGAACACCACCCTGATACTGGCACCTTATTCGCCAATTGGTTAAGTACCGAAGCCAACGAAGCCAATCATATCAAGCGAGATACGCCCGTGATGTGTGTCATTGGAAATCCGCCGTATAGTGGAATTTCTTCAAATAATGGTGAATGGATTAGTAAATTGATTGATGATTATAAATATGTTGATGGAGTACATTTTAATGAAAGAAAACACTGGTTAAATGATGATTATGTGAAGTTCATAAGATTTGGGCAGCATTTTATTGAAAAAAATGGAAGTGGTGTTTTGGCTTTTATCAATCCTCATGGCTTTTTAGATAATCCAACCTTTCGTGGTATGCGTTGGAACTTATTGAAAACTTACGATAAAATTTTTACAATTGATTTGCATGGAAATAGTACCAAAAAAGAAGTCGCACCAGATGGAAGTGCTGATACTAATGTATTTGACATTATGCAAGGAGTTTGCATCACAGTTTTTGTTAAAACAGGTAAGAAAAACCCTGATGAGTTAGGCAGAGTATTTCATTATGATTTATTTGGAAAACGAGAAATGAAATATGATTTTCTTAATCGGAACTTTCTTAAAACTATTGATTTTAAAGAGTTAAAACCTGAAAAACCATATTTATTTTTTGTTCCTAAAAATGATACTCAAATTCTCAAGTACAATAATGGCTTTGTATTAAGTGATTTGTTTATTATTAATTCAATGGGTTTTGTATCTGCAAATGATGGAATGAACATTTCTTTTACTAAAAATGAAGTTAAATTTAAAATTTCCGAATTAATATTTTTAGAAGAACATAAATGGAGACAACACTATAATAGAGAAAAAGATGCAAGAGATTGGACATATTTAACTGCAAAAAAAGATGCTTTGGAGAATAATAATGACAAAAATATTAAAGAAGTATCATACAGACCTTTTGATACTCGATACACTTTATATACAGGAAATTCTCGTGGGTTATATTCAAGTCCACAACCTAAAATAACTTATCATGTTTTGAACAAAGAAAATATAAATTTTATTAGTGTTAGATTAGGAAGAAATGTAGATTTTCACAATTATTTTTTATCAAAATTAATTACCGATAAAAGTATTATTTCATCGTTAGACAATGCCAATATCTTCCCTCTCTATCTCTACCCCGAAAGCACAGGACAATTACAAATAGGAGAAAGCAATGAACGAACACCAAACCTAAACGCAGCAATAGTACAGAAAATAACGGAGGGTTTAGGGTTAGCATTTACCCCCGAACCCTTCGACTACGCTCAGGGTACATTGGATGCCGAGCGTAGCCGAGGCATTGCCCCAATAGATATTTTAGATTATATCTATGCCGTTTTACACTCACCAACGTACAGAGAGAAATACAAAGAATTTCTAAAAATAGATTTTCCGAGAGTTCCATACCCGCAAAAAGCGGCAACTTTTTGGCAATTGGTAGCATTAGGTGGAGAGTTGAGGCAACTACATTTATTAGAAAGCCCAGTAGTGGAGGAATACATTACCCAATACCCAGAAGATGGTGATAATATTATCATAAAAACAAAATACGAAGATGGGAAAGTATATATCAACGATACCCAATACTTCGGAAACGTCCACGAAATAGCATGGAATTTCTACATTGGAGGCTATCAACCAGCCCAGAAATGGCTAAAAGACCGAAAAGATAGAAAATTAGAATTTGAAGACATTCTACATTACCAAAAAATAATAGTAGCTCTCACCGAAACCAACAGAATAATGAAGGCGATTGATGAGGTAGGTTTTGAGTAGTGGAGGAATTTTCCAAGCCCGAAGGGCTTAAACATGAATAGCCTCGAATAGAAATTCGAGGTATGTAATATCGAATAACAACACAACCCCGAAGTGGGTTGAACATAATCATAATGTAGTTCAATGGTTTCGGGGTTGTGCTACTTCTTATTCATTTTATTCATTTTCTCCGAGTTACACTCGGAACTATTCATGCGGTCCGCCGCTGCGGTTTAAGCCCTTAGGGCTTTTTATTATTCTAAATGAATTATATAGAAAAAAGCCTCCCAAATCGCTTTGAGAGGCTAAAAGTATCCTAAAAGTCAGAAAATAGGAGAAATTAAACCGAAACATTATTCTCTCTCAGAGCTTCATTCAATGAAGTTTTGAGGTCGGTACTTGCTTTTCTTTGCCCAATAATCAAGGCACAAGGTACGCCAAACTCACCAGCAGGGTATTTTTTAGGCAACATTCCAGGAATAACCACCGAGTTATCAGGTACATAGCCGATATACTCTTGGCCAGTTGTTACATCAATGATTTTCGAGCTTCCTGTGATGGTTACACCAGCACCCAAAACAGCTCTTTTTCCCACTCTCGCACCTTCTACAACGATACAACGTGAGCCAATGAATGCTCCATCTTCAATAATAACTGGAGAAGCTTGAGGAGGCTCTAAAACGCCACCAATGCCAACACCACCACTAAGGTGAACATCTTTACCGATTTGAGCACAACTACCCACCGTAGCCCAAGTGTCCACCATGGTGCCACTATCTACATAAGCACCGATATTTACATAAGAAGGCATCATAATAACACCTTTTGCCAAGAAAGCACCATAACGAGCTACGGCAGGAGGCACAACACGCACACCTAATTTGTCGTAGCCTGTCTTTAATTTCATTTTATCGTGGTACTCAAATATGCCAACTTCCTGCACACTCATTTGTTGCATCGGGAAATAAAGAATAATTGCTTTTTTTACCCAATCATTTGTAATCCAAGTATCGCCACTTGGTTCAGCCACACGAAGTTCGCCTTTGTCCACTAAATCTACAATTGCTTTGATTGTTTCTTGCGTGTTTTCGTTCTTCAATAATTCACGATTGTCCCACGCTTGTTCAATAATTTCTCTTTGATTCATTGTTAAAAATAGTATTAAATAAAAGTTTAATAAAATGTAGTTAAAGTGCTTATAGTAAGTGTTTTATGATTTTATTTTAAGCTAATTTTAAGATTATTTTTATATACAGAAACAATAACTGGTGGTATTCTGTAAATAATATTTGGCAGCACTCCAATCGCTCGGTGTACGATATTTTTCAAAGTTACAGACACATAATTATAATATCAAGCTATATGACATTTAATTAGATAAGTAGGCGTACCACTGATGAATTGAAGTGGAGGAGGATAAGAAGCAAAAATAATAATTGGAGCAGAAAAACAATTTATATAGAAGTGGAGGACTCGTACGGGCGATGTACCTATCCCCTATTATTACTAAAAGTCTCATTAGTAATTCAAATACTATTCTATAGAGGCATATTATTATTCCCAAATTCTATAAATAAGACATTTTTACAGATAAAATGCGATTAAAAAGCAAAAAAAAGTAGAATTTATCAAGGAGGAGTAGTAAATACATATAAGTATTAAAAAAAATAATTTCAATTTATAATAAACTAATATTATTAGTATTAATTACTACAATAATACTAAATTTTAGTTATTATTACTAATATAATTAGTATTTTATTTATAGATTACTAATATTGAAACATATTATAATTCTATACTTCATTTATACTCCTGAAACTCTCTTATAATCTAATTTCTATAATACATTGATTATCAAGTATTTAACTATTCATACCTACCTATTTCTCTTTTTTTTACGTTTATCATTTCAATAATCTTTACAATTAGTCATAATATTTGTAAATTGCAGAGTATTACTTAAACCAAAATTTTAGATAAAAATGGCAAAAGTTAAAGTAGCTATTAATGGATTTGGACGCATTGGAAAATTAGCCTATCGTCAGATTTATAACATGGAAGGAATTGATGTTGTTGCTATCAACGACCTGACAAGTCCTTCAACACTTGCTCATCTTTTAAAATATGATTCTGCCCAAGGAGGATTTAACCAAACAGTTACATCAACTGAGAATAGTATCATTGTAAACGGTGATGAGATTAGAATTTATGCCCACAAAAATCCAGCGGATATTCCTTGGGGAGAGCATGATGTAGATGTAGTTTTGGAATGTACTGGATTTTTTACAGACAAAGATAAAGCAGCAGCACACTTAACAGCAGGTGCAAAAAGAGTAATTATCTCTGCCCCAGCAACTGGCGATTTGAAAACAATTGTTTTCAATGTAAACCACAGTATTCTTGATGGTAGCGAAACAATTATCAGTTGTGCCAGTTGTACGACAAACTGTTTAGCTCCAATGGCAAAAGTTTTGAATGATAGTTTCAAGATTTTGGTTGGAAGCATGACAACTGTTCACGCATATACAAATGACCAAAATACTTTGGATGCTCCACATTCAAAAGGTGATTTGCGTAGAGCAAGAGCAGCAGCTGCCAATATTATTCCTAACAGTACAGGTGCAGCCAAAGCAATCGGTTTGGTTTTGCCAGAATTGATAGGTTTATTAGATGGTGGAGCTCAACGTGTGCCTGTTATTACTGGAAGTTTGACAGAATTGACTTGTATTTTGGAGAAAAAAGTTACTCTGGATGAAGTAAATGCAGCAATGAAAGCCGCAAGTAATGAAAGTTTTGGTTATAATGAAGATGAAATTGTAAGTAGTGACATTGTAGGTACAACTTTTGGAAGTTTATATGATTCAACTCAAACAAAAGTAATCACAGTTGGCGATAACCAAATGGTTAAAACTGTAAGCTGGTATGACAACGAAATGAGTTATGTGAGTCAATTGGTTCGTACTGTAAAGTATTTTGCAACTTTGATTAAATAATAAGATCATAATTAAGGCTTCGCAAATGCGAAGCCTTAATTAATTTTCTTTATTTTTGAATGATTTTGCTGCCATATAGTTGATTTTATGACCTTTAGCCTTGAAAAGTTTCTCATAATGCGTTTCTATTGGGCGGCCATCAATACCAAAATGTTCGCTTAATAATTCTGAATTATCGAGGTCAGTAGTTTGTCTTAAAATCTCAAACACTGCAGGAATTGTTTCTAAAGAATACTCAAACAGAGGAAAATTATCAGTTTTAAAGAAAAAATCTCCATTAGGTTTTAGTATTTTCTTGAATAATTGCAAGTATTTTGCATTCGTCAGACGTTTTCTTTCTTCTTTATCTCTCGGTTGAGGATCTGGGTGAATCAACCAAATTTCATCAACTTCATTTTCTTCAAAAAATTCTTCCAAAAAAACCATGGGCGTTCGTAAAAATGCAACATTTGTTAAAGATAAATCATTGGCACGCTTACTTCCACGAGCAATTCTATCACCTTTGATATCGATCCCGATAAAATTTTTGTCAGGAAAAACCTGTGCCATACCAACAGTATATTCTCCTTTTCCGCAGGCCAATTCTAATACGATGGGATTGATATTTTTAAAATATTTTTCTAGCCATGCACCTTTGATAGTCGTGTAAAAATCTTTTCCACGCTCAACTACATTTTCTGATTGAGCATTGTATTCAAATCGAGGTAATTTTTGTCTTGCCACTCTCCTACTCTATTTTATAAATTATTGATAATCAGCCTATTAGCTACTTTAGCTAATAATATTTAAAATACTTATTATACTTTTAAATTTATTAATTTGTATAAATGTTTTTGTTTGTTAATTACTTTTTATTTAAAATAAATATATTATACTTTATAAATTATTTAATCCTGCTACAACGAATGTACTACCTCCAATATAAATAAAATCATCTTTTGAGGCGAGTTTTTTCACTTTTTTGAGTGCATCATTCACGTTGAGAATTGAATATCCTAATATGTTACACGACTTAGCTATTTCTATCAAATTCTCAACGGGCATAGAACGGGGTGAATCTGCCTCACAAAAGTAATAATTCGCATCGTGTGGAAATAATTCCAGTATTTCGGCTACATTTTTATCCTTCACAAAGCCTAAAATGAAATATTTTTGCTTAACATTGAGCTTAGATATTTGATTCAAAACTACTGATAAACCATGTTCGTTGTGGCCTGTATCACAAATTGTTAAAGGATTTTCAGATAAAATTTGCCAACGACCTTTCAAACCTGTTAATGTAACTACTTCCGAAATACCTTTTCTTATAGCCGATTCTGAAATTTCGTATCCCAAAGTTTTCAAAACTTCAACTGCTTGAATAACTCCTGTAATATTTTTTAATTGATATTTCCCGATTAATTCCGATTCAACATTTTCAAAAATTAAGTGGTTATGTATTTCTGAAAAAATATCTACAACTAATTTTAACGGAACGCCGCCTGAATGGTTACTTTCTTTTTCAACAACTCTAAATTTATCTTGTGCAAAATAAATGGGTGAAGTGCAATCTTTTGCTTTCTCTTCAAACACACTTTCAGTTTCAATGTGTCTTTCCGAAATTACAACTGGAATATTCGGTTTAATTATTCCAGCTTTTTCAGTTGCAATTTTTGATAAAGTATTTCCCAAAATATCTGTATGGTCTAAACCTATATTAGTAATCACACTTAATTCGGGCGTAATGATATTTGTTGAATCTAATCTTCCACCAAGCCCAACTTCGATTACGGCTATATCCACTTTTTGTTTTGCAAAAAAATCAAAAGCTATAGCAACACTTAGTTCAAAAAAAGAAGGGTTTAATTCTTCAATAAATGCTTTATTTTTCTTAACAAATGAAATTATATTCGCTTTTTGAATTGATTTACCATCAATTCTGAATCTTTCTGTATAATCTTTTAAATGTGGTGAAGTATAAAGTCCTGTTTTATAACCTGCACTTTGGAGAATTGCCGCCAAATAATGTGAGGTACTACCCTTACCATTTGTACCTGCAATATGAATACATTTAAATTTATGTTGAGGATTACCCAAATGTTCGCAAAGTTTCAGCGTATTTAATAAATCAGCTTTAAAGGCTTTCGCTCCAATTCTGTGAAAAACTGGAAGTGCTTCATATAAGTAGTTGATGGTTTGCTCGTAGTTCACTTTTTTCTATTTTGAATACAAAGCTACTCACTACACTTCAATTCTGAAAATCATAGGACACAAAAAAGGCGATTCTTTTACAAATCGCCTTTTTAAGATATTTTTTATATACTTTAATTCACAAAAGAGGTGCAATTTGAAAAACTGTACAACAATTAATTACCTGATTGAATATTAATTGTTATAGTTCCTGTTGCTCTCGGAGGTGGTGTGCCTTCTGGTGATAAAACAGAACTCAATTTTTGTTGAATATAATCTTTATAAAATTTTTGTACAGACGCACTTACTGTAGATTCAACTACACTTATTCCAACAACATCACCAGAATCATCAACCGTAACTTTAAAAACTATCTTACCAGTTTCAGACGAGCCATCATTAGGTAATGAAAGTTTCTTTTTGTTCCATCCACTTAATCCACCGATTGATGCACCTAAGCCTCCCTTACCAGCTTTACCCATCATGCTTTTACCATCGAGTGTACCTTTGGGGTCTCCCTTATCCCCAACTTCTCCTTTTTTACCATCTCCATTATTATTTCCTCCAACTCCATCACGAGTTCCTGTTGTTCCATTAGAGTTTGAATTTGAACTACTTCCACTTCCTGATCCAGTTCCACCTTTTTTCATTATTGACCCTTGTTCGACAGAGCGTTTTGGAGGCTCTGGTGCTGGTGGAGCGGGTTTTGGTGTTTCGACTCTTGGTTTTGCTTCAACTGGTGGCGTTTTAACAACTGGTTTTACTTCTACCTTTTTAACTGGTTTTGTATTTTCTTTTTCCTCAACAGGACTCTCATCTTTTGTCGTAATTATTGCTTTTGTTGGTGTTTCCTTCACTTTCACTTTTACAGCTTTTTCAACTGGAGGAGGAACTACCACAGGTTTTGTCTTGATTGGTTTTGCTTCTTCTTCTTTTTTCTCTGGTGGTTTTACATCATAATTATTAGGAGAAACATTTGCTTTGTTTGTAGTTTGAATATCACCTGCTCCAACCAAATCTACACCATAGTTGAGTTCGACACCTTCAGGTTCTTCGGGTGGAGAATATATTAATTTTAAGAAGAAAAGGATTCCAAGAAAAATGGCATATATAACTATGGTCATAAAAAATGCCGTTGTTTGATTATTTTTATTTTCTTGTTCAAGAATTGCAGATTGCATATTTTAAAATTTGAAATATATTTTGGAAATAGAAATTCAATAAAAATAAATAAAAAAAACCTGTAAAGGCATTTACAGGTTTTTTTTTCTAAGAAAAATAAAAAATAAATCAATAATTTGATTTTATAATTGCGGCTTTCTCTCCAAAAAAAGCTTTATGTTTTTCTGATAATTTTAATGCTTCTGAATAATCATTTGTTTCACAAGCAACAACTTTCATCATACCATGTTCATTGATAACCCTTGGAGTAAAACCATTCTTTTTAAGAATTACTTGCAATTTTTCTACATTTTCTACACTTTTGAAAACCCCTGAAACAATTAAATAACGTTTTGTCTCATTATTTATTGTAGTATTTGGCGGTGCAATTACTTTTGTGCTTGCAACAATTATCGGTTTAGTTACTTCTTTTTTGACTTCTGAATTAAATTTTTTATCTTCTTTTGCAAATTCAATTGGCTTTACTTCTTCGATTGACTTAGTTTCTACTGCTTTTGATTCCTCAAAAGTGGGTTTAATGATTTCTAATTCAGAAGGTTTTGCAATAATTGGTTTTACAACTTTTTTGAAAACATCATTTTTTTGTTGAACTTCGCCTGAAGAAATATAATCCAAAGGGTTAAAACTTGCTTTTGCAGCTATATTGGTATTTTTTGGGCTTGAAAATAAGACCATAAAAAGTCCAGTAGATAAAAGCAAAATTGGTAATGTATATAATGTATAAGTCCAAGCCGAAGATTTGGATTTTCTTCTTAATGTTGATGAATACGAACTTTCATGTATCAATAACTCATCTTCCTCGTTTTCAAAAGTTTGGCTGTATGTATATTTTTCTTTTGTCAATTGACGTGGAAAAAGACTATCAAAACCAAAACTTTCACTAAAATAGTTATTCCTTCTATCAGGGTCGAATACTAAACTATTTTCTTCATTCAATGAAAAGTTACCTATTTTATCAAAACTAAATAATTTTTCGGTTGCTAATGAGTCTTTAATATCAGTAACAAAGCCTTGAATTTTTCGTTTAGCCTCATCAATAGTTACACTTTCACGGCGTGATATATGTGTAGCTAATAGACCGTCATCTTGTTTTAATATTTCATTAAAGGCAACCCTTTTTTGCGGAGGCATTAAAGAACCACTAATTTCATTAAAACTTGAAGGTAGATAATTGGCAATAAATGCCCCAAAATTAGGAATAGTTACGTAATCATGTTCAAATAACAGAGTACGTATATGGTCAGCAACTGGTCTCATATGAGATATTATAGGTTATTGGAGTCAATTCGTACTGCTAAGTTAAAAGGAATAATTGACACCTACAAGAAAATTCAAACCTTGTTGAGGATAATATTGAAAACGCTCGTATTTTTTACCTAAAATGTTATTTAATTTAACAAAAGCCGTAAATTGTTTTCCAAACAAATAATCAAATTCAGTATTTAAATCATAGATTGCTTTGTTTGTTACAAGTTGCTGAGTTGTTGGATTTTTTGCGAATGTCTTTCCATAATAGTAAAAATCCAAGTTAGCTACTAATTTGTCGGAAACAATTAAAGTATTTCCCCATTTGATGGAAGCAAGTGGTCTGTGAAATGGTTTTTCAAATGCACGTCTTTGATAATGATTAAATTCTGAACGAAGATAAGTACGCCACATTTCAATTGGTTGGTAATTTAATTGAACGGTAATATTGACATATTGTGTACGAAGACTATCATACAAAACAGCAAATTTCGCAGTATCACCTTTTGCTTCACCAATTTTTGGAGAATAATTGTTGAAATAATATAAATTTTTATAATATCCCATAGAACCTTTAAAATTGAAACTCAAACCTGAGCCAATATCGCCTTTTCCACCAACATAAAATTCACGAGTTTTTTCGGTATTTAACAATTTTGATTGGGCTTTCAAATAGGGGTTTTGAGTCAGATATGAACTTAAAGAATTTCTGACAATATCACCATCCATTCCTGCAAAAACATAAATTAAACTCGGAAATTTGTATGTCAGCTCAACTGTTGGAAATCCTTTGGTACGGTTAATATTTTTGACTTCATCAAATTCATTTACAGCTTTAAAACCAATACTTCCTCCAAAACGATTAAGATTTACTTTGAATGATGGCTTAACTCTAAACAAATTACGCTTATCCACTTCACCATCGCTACGTTGAGTCATATTTGCATCAGCATCTACAAGTGCGACAAATTTTTCTTCAATGATTGGAAAATATGCATTAAAAGTAGTTGACCAGTCGGTTTCTTGTGCAGAATAATTATCTTTAAGTGATTTTATGCTTGTATTTAATGAATAATCTACTCGTGGATTTGGAGTAATATTTTCAAAGCCTAAGTTAAACTGTACTGTATTCAATATTTGACGAATTTCTAATTTATCAAATTCTGCCCTTGGACGCTTATAACCATAAAAGTAATATTGGTCACGGTTATAGGCTATTCCACTATTAATTTGGAATTTTTCAGCGATATATTTGCCATTTATTTCAGCTTTATCATACATATTTGATGAATTTCTATCATCAACAGGACCACGATTTGTTGAATTATGCATGGCATGAATACCCAAAATCATATTATTATCTTGTGCTGAATTAATATATGCTTCACCATAAATTCTGCCAAAATTACCTGCCCCAAGGCTTACATAATTATTATATTTTTCAGCTTCTTCTTTCTTTTTGCCACCATCGGGAAGAACAACATTAGGATTAAATTTAACCTCTTCAATTCCAGTCGGTTTTCTATCATAAAAAGAATATTTCATTTGTTTATCATCTGGATTGCCTTTTACTGGAGGAATTTTCTCAAAAACACGGTTTGCTGGTGGCAATTCTACTTTTCTGTCTTTAGTAATGACGATATCATCATCTAATTGTGCAAAAGATGAGATTGAAATAAATAATAACAAAAATTGGATGTTATTTTTAAATATATTTTTAAATAAATTCATTGCTAAAAGGTAGTTATCTTTGTAAAATCTTGTAAATCGTAATTCTAAATTCGCCATTCATCTCACTCTTTGTTCTCTATATCTTTTAATTTTTTCTTTGCTAAATCAATAGTTTCAGTTGTGTCTGAATTTTCTATTACAGATTTTAATGTTGCTCTTGCCATAAAATAGTCATTTAGAGCTACATAATTATCAGAAATTAGTACAAAACTTTTTTCATACCAATATACAAACTCCGAAAAATCTTGAGCTAATTCTTGCAATGTTTTTATTGATTCTTTGTATTTTTTGGCTTTATATTGCATTTCACCTATAAAATATTTGGCTTCTGCTCCATTATTATCTTTCGCTAATGCAATAGTTTTCTTGAATTCCTCTTCTGCTTTTACAAAATCGTTTTTCTGCATATTTGCCTTTCCAAGGAACAATTGAGCTTTATTTGAAGCTCCCATGACAATATTCCCTCCATTATTTATAATTTCTCGGCAATAAATGATTGTTGAATCCTGGTTTCCTGAAGTATAATATGACTCTACTAAGCCTTGCCATGCAGAAACTATATCTCTTTTGTTTTGTGATGAAATTATAACTGTTCGATAATTTGTTATAGCATTTTTGAAGTTTTTATTGGCAACTTCAATACCTGCTGCACGCAATGCCGACTTGGTAACAAATGTAGTTCTATTGTCAGCAATGACTTGGTTATAGTATTTTAAAGCATTTGTTTTATCATTTGAAATAAAATACGAATCGCCCAAATAATATCTTGCATCAAAAACATTTGAACTGTTTGGGTAATTTCTAATGTATTTTAAAAAAGCTGATACTGCACTTGGATATTTTTCGGTCAAATATAAATTTTTGGCAGTTTCGTATTCAAGGTTTTCAACCGAACCATTTTCTGGATTATTTTTCTTGTATTCATCTACAATATTGGTAAATTCCTCTGGGCGACCAACAGAATTTAAACTTTCTTGCAAACCCAACAAAGCATCATCGGCTGCTGGAGATTTTCCATATCTTTGAATAATAACTTTATAATCATTAATGGCAGCTTCATAGTTTTTTAAGTTTCCATAAGCCAAAGCTCTCTTTGAAAGTGTTTGAGGAATTAAACCACTTTTAGGCTTTTCACGAACCATTTTGCTAAAAATGACAATTGCATTTTGATAATTCCCTTTATCTAATTCCAAAGAACCGTTTTGATAAAGTGCATCATCTGCCAATCTTGAATTTGGATATTGGCTTGAAATTTTATCAAAAACCACTTGTGCTTCTTGGTTTTTCCCAAGAAAAGTAAGTGTTAATGCTTTCTGATACATTGCATAATCTTTCTCGGTTCGATTTTCTGCAATCGCTTGGTCATAATACTTTATTGCATCTGCATAATTTTTATTTGCTAAATAACAATCTCCAATTCGAACAAGTGCATCTTCATAATTTGAACGATTAGCTTCATCTTTTTTAACTTTCAAAAACTCTTTAAAGTAGGTACTTGCCTCTTTATAATCTTTAGCATTGTAATTTAGATAGCCTAAACTATAACGACTTTTTTGCTTTAAATTTTCATTCCCATTTGTCAAAACATCTTTGTAAAGTGCTTCGGCATCGGGCAATTTTGCTGCATAAGATGCTTCTGCCTTCCAAAACAAGGCATTTTGCTTCATTTCAGCATCATTTGGCTGTGTCAATGATTTATCAAAATACTGAATTGCCTTAGTATATCTTTCTGCATTAAAATCCAAAACACCTTGATTATAGCAAAGTCGTTGATATGCAGCATTAATTTTAGTCGTTTTTTTCTTCAAACTTTCAATATACGCAATAGCTTGTGGGTAATTATTTGAATCAAAAAGCACCTCACTCAATATTTCATTTGCTTCATCTTCATACTTTCCAGTTGGATAATTTTTCAAGTATTCCTGCAATTCAGTAATTCCTTGCTGGTTATTTCCCAAATCAATGGCAACTTTTGCAAAATTATATTGAGCTTCTTCTTTTATTACTTTATCAAAATTGGCAGATTTTGCTCTATCAAATGCAGCCGAAGCAGCATTCATGTCATTTGCTTTGAGTGAAGAAATACCCAAATAATAAGCAGATTGCTGTCCGAGTTCATTATTTAAGGCTGCGATTTTCTTGAAGTTTTCAATAGATTTTTCAAAATTATTGGTTTTGTATAAACTATAAGCATGACGAAAAGTAACTTGATTTGAAACCGTGCCACGCTTAAAATCTTTAAACTTATTATAATATTTGGCGGCTTTTTCAAAATCATTTTTAAAATAACACACCTCAGCCGTTACCAAGCAGATATCATCAATTTTCTTTCCATTTGGTTTCTCAATAATTGGTTCTGTATAAGCTAAAAGTTCATCGTTTTTCTTCTGAACATATAATATATTGGCTATCCAATTTGGGATTTCGATACGATACGGATTTACATTTTCAACTTTTCTAAAATCAACCAATGCACCATCATAGTTTTCTTTTTTGAAATTTATCACACCAGAATAATAGGAAGCATTAACGGCAAAATCAGAAGCTGTACTTTTTACTTCATTTAATAAAGGTAAAGCTTTAATAAAATCATTAGTTTGATAATAAGAAATAGCCAATTTATACTTTAATTCAAGTGTTTGCTGGCTATTAGATGCTTCATTTGTAGCCTTTTCTAAATAAACAGCAGCTTTTGCATAATCGCCTTGGTCATAAAAATATTTCCCCAAGTCATTATAAATAACTTTTGCTTTTGGGTGGTCTGAATGCTTTACTACAAATCTTTCGATTTCAATATCAGCATCATAAGATTTAGCATAAAGTCCAGACAATGCAGCATAATATTCCGCATTAGTTAAATTGAACTCATTTACTTTTAGGTCTTTTTCTGTCAATAAAATATAGTTTTTGAATTCTTCACGTGAAGCTATATACGCTTTTTTCTGAAAAAGCTCAATACCTTTATGATAATGAGATTCGGGGTCAGTATAGGCAATTGTATTTTGAGAAAAAGATCGTGTCGAAATACACAAAAAAGAAAAAACAAGCAAAAAAGAAGATTTTTGCCATAAGGCAATTTGCCGAAGGGTGTTTATTGTCATGGAATTAAGGACTTTGTAATTTTTAAACAAATTTAGGTAAAAAGTTCTATTCAAACCGAGTGCCAATTTTTGTTAGGAAGATATTTATGAGGTAATTATAAGCAAAAAACGTTAATTTTACTAAAAAATTGTTTAAAACCCTTCACTAACACATAAAACTAAAATTTTAATGAAAAACATACTTCTACTTTTTACAGTTTTAATTTTAAAATTGGAAATGTCCTTTGCTTCAAAAATAATCGAACCAGAAAAACCCAAAATTGAATATTTTCTTTCAATGCCCGAACCACACACTCATTATTTTGAGGTTTCGATGACTGTTGAAAATAGTGATAAGAGTAAAGATTACACAGATTTCAAAATGCCTGTCTGGACTCCAGGTTCTTATTTGATTAGAGAATATGCAAAAAATGTTGAGGGGTTTTCTGCAAATGATGGTACAAATGCTTTGAAATTTGATAAAATAAACAAAAATACTTGGCGTGTTTTTGGGAAAAACAATAAAATTACTATAAAATATAAAGTTTACTCTTTTGAATTAACTGTTCGAACAAGTTTTTTGGATGATGTTCATGGATATGTAAATGGGGCAAGTTTGTTTATGTATGTGCCAGAATTGAAAATGTCGGCTTTAAATTTAACGGTAATTCCCAAAAATGAGTGGAAAACAGTTTCGACTGGAATGAAGAGAATTTCAAAAAAAGATTTTCAATATTTTGCATCAGATTTTGATGTATTAGTTGATAGTCCAATTGAAATTGGGAATCATAAAGTACTGACTTTCAAGACATTAGGCATTTTACATACCTTAGCAATTTTCACTTATGCTCCTTATAATTTTGATGAAGAAAAAGTTATTGATGCTTTTAAAAAAGTAACATACGCAGCGAGTGAGGTAATTGGTGAACACCCATGTGAAGATTATACTTTTATTATTCATCAAATTCCAAATCCGGGTGGTGGTTTGGAACATTCTAATTCAACAACTTGTCAAGTTAATATAAATGCTTTTGCAAATGAAACTGCAATAAAAAATGCAATGGGGCTTTTTGCACATGAATACTTTCATTTGTGGAATGTGAAAAGAATTCGTCCAATTGCACTCGGACCATTTGATTATGAAAATGAAAATTATTCACATTGCCTTTGGGTTTCGGAAGGAATTACAAGTTATTATCAGTGGGAAATTTTATTGAGAGCTGGGGTTTTAACTCCTGAAGAATATTTATTGAAGCTTGAGGCTAACATAACGGGGGTAGAAAATCAACCAGGTCAAAAAGTTCAATCTGTTGCTGAAGCAAGTTGGGACGCTTGGATAAAAAATTATAGACCTAACGAGAATTCTGCAAATAGTACAATTTCTTATTATTCAAAGGGTGCATTGATTGGCTCACTTATAAATTTGTATATTTTGGGAGAAACTAATGGAAAAAAAAACCTTGATGATGTTTTCAAATTACTTTGGAATGAATATTATAAAAAGCAAAATAGAGGTTTTAAAGATGAAGAATTTCAAAAAGCTTGTGAACTCATTTCAGGAAAAAACATGGAAGATTTCTTTCAAAAATATGTATGGGGAACTGAACAAATAAATTACAACAATTTCTATAACTATGTTGGATTGAAATTGGACAAGGAAAATGACAAAACAACTGCATTTTTGGGAGCAACAATTGTAAATGGAAAAATCAGTAATGTTTTAAAAGGTTCAAGTGCTTATGATGGCGGTTTAAATGTTTTTGATGAAATTTTAGAAATAAACGATGTTTCAGTTCAGTACGCAAATGGAGCAATTTTAGACAAAAAAGTTGGAGAAATAATAAAGGTAAAAGTACGCAGGTCTGGGCAAGAGTATATTATAAATATCCCATTAAAACAAAATCCATCATCAAAATTTCATCTTGAAAAAATGCAAGTTGAAACTAAAGAACAAAAAGTACTTTACAAAAAATGGCTTTATATAAAATAAGATATTCTAATCAATTGAATCTAAAATTAGTTCAAAATCTTCAGACATTTCTTTAAAACGATTGACCACTTTTTCCATAAATGAATCGCCTATCATTTCTTCGATTTCGTCTTCACCAGCGACATCATATTCATTTACTTTGTAAGTTTGTTCGTACATTCCAGCTTCAAACTTTATGATAAATTTATTGTTCCAAGCAAAAAGTGATGCTTTGCAAAAATCGTTGGGAATCTCTTTTATAAATTTCATTTTCGAATAATTTGTTTTGAACTAAAATGCAATTTTACGTAAGTTTTTTTGAGAGAAAAAGAAAATTCTAATAAAATATCAATAAATTCTATATGTTAAATAATATCAATACTTTTAAAAAGTACATTTACTTAATTACTTTTATTATTTCAATTACTTTTATTTCCTGCGATAGTTCTAAAAAAGATACAGAACTTTTTTTTATACAAGGAAATGTTGCTTTCAAAAAAGGTAATTATGAAGAAGCAATTAAGTTTTATGATGAAGCAATAGATAAAACCCCTACTTTTGCTGATGCATATAATAATAGAGGAATTGTAAAATCTGCTCAACAAAATCTTGAAGGTTCAATTATAGATTTTGAAAAAGCTGTTTCCCTTGATAATGATTTTGTCTTAGCAAAATACAATTTGGGTGAAGCATATTCAAATACTCAAGAATTAGATAAATCTTTGACTTTACTTAAACAAATTGAATCCGAATACAAAGATTCTTCCTTCTATTATGTTACTCTGAGCAATATTTTGATAAAAAAGAATAATTTTGATGAAGCAAAAAATAACTTGGAAAATGCTATCAGACTTGATAAAAACAATGATAAAGCATTAACAAATCTTGGTTTTATACTATATTCAGAAAAAAAATATGATGTGGCAAAAGCCAATTTTGAACGAGCTATTGAAATTAATTTAAAGCAAGATTTGGCGTATAATAATCTCAGTTTGATTTATGCTTATGAAGAAAACTACCCTAAAGCAGTTGAATATGTAGAAAAAGCAATTGATTTGAATAAAAATAGTTTGTATGAAAATAATAAAGGCTATTATTTATTAAATATTGGTAAATTCGAAGACGGCAAAAAGTTAATTGATAAAGCAATTGAAGCTGACTCAAAAAATGCTTGGGCTTACAGAAATTTGGGTGTTTATTACTTTCTCAAAAAAGATTTTACCAAAGCTATTGCAGAATTTGAAAAATCTGACAAACTCGATCCTTCCGTCGAATTGCTCAATTATTATTTAGGGCTTTCACAAGAAAGCCTCGGTAATACTACCAAGGCTTGTCAATATTGGAATGTTGGAGTACAGTTAAATGAACAAAAATCAATCGAAAAATTAGCTGAATTCTGCAAATAATCGCTTATATTCTGCAAAAACCATCGTATTTATATTCCCATCTAATTCAATTTCTATTAGTTTTGCTCTGCCTGTTTTTGAATAAAATTCATTTAAGACAACATTTAGTTCATTTTCAATAGAAATTTTTAAGTATTCCAAACCAGCTTCGAGTGCAGTGCTTTGGGCTGAAAATGTTTGTTTTGTAGCAAAATATTCGTCAACTTCTGGCTGACGATTTGGTCCATCAAGAATCTTGAAAATATTACCTCCATGATTATTCAAAACGATAACTCTCAGATTATCAGGCAAATACGAGTTCCAAAAAGCATTTCTGTCATAAAAAAATGACATATCTCCAATCAAAATTGTGACAATTTTATCAGTTTTTAAAGCACAACCCACTGCCGAACTTAATGAACCATCAATGCCACTTGTACCTCGATTGGCAAATACTTCTATTGGGCGGCATCCCGTATTTTTACTATTTACTAAGCCTATGAGATTTGCATATCGCACGGGCATGCTGTTGGCGACATGAAATATCGAATTCTCAGGTAACATCTCAAGACAAGTTCTGACAGCATTAAACTCACAAAACTCTTGATTGTCTAAAAACTTGTATAATTGACTTTTAGCTTTTAAATTTACTTGTTGCCAATTTTGAAAATATGTTTCGTCCTCTTCCTCATCACCTTCTTTGAATTTTAAAAAGTCTAAATCTTCAAAAAGTTGTTTGAAAAAATATTCTGGTGAAACTTCAACCTTATGAGTTAAAGTTTGAAAAGGGTCTATCAATTCTGGATTTTCTTGAATATGAAAATGATAACGAGGCTTGTGTTTTCTAATGAACAATTTTAGATTTTTAGAAATAATAGACTTTCCACAAGTGATTAATAAATCAGGTTTCAATAATTCAATAAATTGCTCATTGTGCGAAGCTAAAAACACATCAGCCGCCGCTTGACCATTCAAGTTTGAAATAATATCTCCAATGACTGGAACCGCAAATTCCTCTGAAATTTTATCAAGAATAGTATTAAGCTCGGAACTTTGTCGATGCCCCACAACAATTAATATCCGTTCAGAACTTTGCCAAATTTCTTGAAATTCCTGCCAAAATTCCTTAGAAAGTTGTTTTTCAACTTCAACATTATGAATAATTCTAATATCTTTACCAAAAACTATTGTTTCATTTTCATTTGGATAAAATGGTTCTCGAATTGGAACATTGACATGAACTGGACCTTTGGGCGAAGATTGACTTAGATTTATAGCTTCATTAATTATTCTTTCGATTTGCCAAACAGCATCTTTATTCGAGTAATCGGAAGGTAACTCAAAACTTTTTTTAACGTGTTTTCCGAAAATATCTCTTTGATAAATCGTCTGACCATCATATTGGTGTATCCATTCTGGCGGTCGGTCTGCAGTTAAAATCAATAAAGGGATTTCTTGAAAAAATGCTTCCGCTACCGATGGAGCAAAATTATACACTGCGGTTCCGGAGGTACAAACCAAAGCAACAGTTTCTCCTGTAAGTTGTGCCATCCCCAAACCAATAAATCCTGCCGAACGCTCATCACTTATACTATACGTTTCAATTTCAGGATGCCGCACCATCGAAATTGTGAGAGCTGCACTTCGAGAACCGGGGCACAATATAGCATTTCGTACATTTTTTCTTGCACAAATTTCAGCAATATTATGAATTGGTTGAAGATTTCTTTTTTCAGTATTTTCCATTTCAAAGGTAATATGAATGTGTTTTAACAAAAAAAGGCACGTAAAACGCACCTTTTTTTAATATTAATTGACTTTGAATTAAATAAAGTAAAATGAATATTCAATTCCATTATGGCACTCATTTTATCATTCACTCATTCAAAATTGCTTTTAACCTAAATAAGCTTTTAAAGCCTTACTTCGAGAAGTTTGGCGTAAGCGACGAATTGCCTTTTCTTTAATTTGACGAACACGCTCACGAGTTAAGTTAAATTTCTCACCAATTTCTTCGAGTGTCATGGCTTGTTCGCCATTCAAACCAAAGTAATAAGTAATCACTTCTGCTTCACGTTGAGTTAAAGTTGATAATGCACGCATAACTTCTCTACGAAGTGAATCGTCCATCAAACCTTGGTCAGGGCGAATTTCGCTATCATTTTCCAAAACATCTAATAAACTATTTTCTTCTCCTTGAACAAAAGGTGCATCAACTGAAACATGACGACCTGAAATTTTCAAAGTGTCAATAACTTCAGCAGCTGTTATTTCCAAAACTTCTGCTAATTCTTCTGGTGAAGGCTCACGCTCAAATTTTTGTTCGAGGTCAGAAAAAGTTTTCGATATTTTGTTCAACGAACCCACACGATTCAATGGCAATCTTACAATTCTTGACTGTTCGGCCAATGCTTGTAAAATAGATTGACGAATCCACCAAACGGCATAAGAAATGAACTTAAAACCACGGGTTTCATCAAAACGTTGAGCCGCTTTTATTAGACCAAGATTTCCTTCATTAATTAAATCTCCTAATGAAAGACCTTGATTTTGATATTGTTTTGCCACAGAAACCACAAAACGCAAGTTGGCTTTTGTCAATCTTTCCAATGAAAGTTGGTCGCCTTCTCTGATTTTCTGTGCAAGTATTACTTCTTCATCTGGTGTTAACAAATCTACTTTTCCAATTTCTTGGAGGTACTTGTCAAGAGATTGACTCTCTCGATTGGTGATTTGCTTACTAATTTTTAGCTGACGCATATATTATATTTTAAGCGGACTACCGCAGACTGATTTACTTTAATAACGAATTTTATTCCTAAACATGTTTAAAAATAACAATTAATGTTCTTCTCAATTATCAATTAAACAATTATCAATTAACTTTAATTCAATTTTAGAATTATCAATTAATCAATTTTTTAACTAAATAACTTAAATAATATATTTTTATGGCATATATTATAAAATTCGCTATATACAAAAATTGATAATTGTTAATTGGTAATTGATTATGGTCTTGATAAAAGTGCTTTTCTTGACAAACGGAATTTTCCTGTTTTTGGATCAACTTCAAGTAGTTTTACTTGTAATGCTTCTCCTATTTCCAAAACACCGTCCATACTTGGCAATCTTTCCCACGAAATTTCAGAAATATGTAATAAGCCTTCTTTTCCTGGCATAAATTCTACAAAAGCTCCAAATGGCTGAATAGATTTTACTTTTGCATCATATACTTCGCCAACTTCTGGTGTTGCCACGATAGCAAAAACTCTACGTTTTGCTTTGTCCATACTCTCGCTGTTGGCAGAGAATATTGATACATAACCTTTACCGTCTTTTTCTTCAATGGTAATTGTTGCACCCGATTCACGTTGAATTTCTTGAACGATTTTTCCACCGGGTCCAATTACAGCTCCGATAAATTCTTTTTCAATAACAATTGTGAATGCTCTTGGAGTATGAGGTTTCAATTCTGGACGAGTGGCAGGAATTGCTTCCTTCATTTTACCCAAAATATGAATTCTACCAGCTTTTGCTTGTAAAAGTGCTTGTTCTAAAACTTCAAACGACAAACCACCAATTTTAATGTCCATTTGGCAAGCTACAATGCCATCTTCTGTTCCAGTAACTTTGAAATCCATATCACCTAAATGGTCTTCATCGCCCAAAATATCAGACAAAACTGCCCATTTACCAGTTTCCATGTTAGAAATCAAACCCATTGCAATGCCAGAAATCGGTGCTTTTATTGGCACACCTGCATCCATCAAAGCCAAACATCCGGCACAAACAGTAGCCATTGAAGACGAACCATTTGATTCAAGAATGTCAGAAACAACACGAATTGTATAAGGATTGTCAATATCGGCAGGAAGAACTTTCTTCAAAGAACGCTGAGCCAAATTACCATGACCAATTTCACGGCGACCAGCACCACGATTTGGCTTGATTTCGCCAGTAGAAAATCCGGGGAAATTATAATGCAAATAGAACTTGCTATAACCCGAAACCATTACTTGATCAATGATTTGCTCGTCAAGTTTTGTGCCCAAAGTTGCTGTAGTCAATGATTGAGTTTCGCCACGTGTAAACAAAGCTGCTCCATGTGCCGAGGGCAAATAATCTACTTCACAAACGATTGGACGAATTTCATCTAACAGACGACCGTCCAAACGAGTACGCACATCTAAAACCATGTTTCGAGAAGCATAGTATTGAATGTCGCCAAAATATGTTTTTGCAAAACCTTTTTTGCTCGCAAATTCTTCTTCGGTTAAAGTAGCAAGAAAATCTGTGAGAATTGCTCCAAATTTCTCTTTTCTTACATCTTTTTGGTTATTTCCTTCCAAACAAACAGCATAAACTTTGTCATAAAGTTCGGCATTCATTCTTTCACGAAGTTCTTCATCATGTTTTTCGTGGTTATAAACTCTCTTTACAGTTTTTCCAACCATTTCACCAAAGGCAGTTTGTGCAGAAACCTGAACAATGATTGCTTTGTGAGCAACTTTTATTGCCTCAATCATTTCCTCTTCTGTACATTGGTCAGCCTCACCTTCAACCATGATGATGTTTTCCAAAGTTCCAGCAACTATCAAATCAAGACTTGCTTTTTTGATTTCTGTTGTAGTTGGATTAACAATATATTCACCATTTATTTTTGCAACTCTTACTTCCGAAATTGGTCCATTGAAAGGAATATCCGAAACTGCGATTGCCGCAGAAGCTGCCAAAGCCGCCAAAGCATCTGGTTGAACCTCAGCATCTGCCGAAATCAAATAAACCATTACTTGCACATCAGCGTGGTAATCTTCTGGAAAAATTGGGCGTAAAGCACGGTCAATTAATCTACTAATTAAAATTTCTGGGTCAGATAAACGACCTTCTCTTCTTTGAAAACTTCCTGGAATTTTACCAGCTGAACCAAATTTTTCTTGGTAATCAACTGATAAGGGCAAAAAATCTGTTCCTTCTTTGTGTTCTTGGGCAGCAACAACGGTTGCCAATAACATGGCATTTCCACAACGTAATACTACCGAACCATCTGCTTGTCTTGCTAATTTTCCTGTTTCGAGGGTAATCACTTTGCCATCGGGCATTTCGATGGTCTTAGAGTGAATGTTAAACATTTTTTAGTTTAAGATTAAACCACGTTTCCGCTTTCGACGTGGCAATGTATTATCCGTTATTCCGCGGGGATAAAATTTATATTAATGTAGTGTTTGTGCCAAAAGAAAATCAGGGAATTCTATGAAGAAAACCCTGATTTTATTAATATTATTTACGAATTCCTAATTCAGCGATGATAGCTCTGTAACGAGAAATGTCATTCTTGTTAAGATAATCAAGCAAACGACGACGCTTACCAACCAATTTCAACAAACCTGCTCTCGTAGAGTAATCATGCTTGTGAGATTTTAAATGCTCAGTAAGGTGGATGATGCGAAAAGTAAATAATGCAATCTGTGATTCGGCTGAACCAGTGTCAGTTGCTTTTTTTTGGAAGCCTTTGCCAGCAAAGATTTCTTCCTTTTTGTCCGTAGTTAAATACATGTGATGTTAACTTAGATTTTGAATAAAATGAAAATAATCGCAAAGGTAAGGATTTATTTTCAATAATTAATGAAAATTACGGAAATAATATATCAAGAAAAGTATTTTGTAGAAAATATAAATTTGAATACAATTTGGAGGTGTTGGGGAGAATATATAGTATTATTACAATTACGCTCGAAGTAAGATAGAAACTTATAAGACAAAAATAGTGCAATGAAATCTTATTTTAGTACCAAAAAAAACATCTACTGCGGCAGACCGTAAAACTTTCGTATATTTGAGAGTTGGCTGCTATTTCAGAACAACCAACAGTAAAAATTGACAGAGAGAATCAAATAATAACTCGAAGTCAATACTCCCAGTTTTTAAGAGGATTTATTTTTTATGAGCATACGTTTTACAAATTTTGCAGTCTATGAAAAAATTACTCTTTTTAACTCTAATTACCTTTTCAGTATTTGCTCAAAAAACAGTAAAAACAGCCAATGGAAAAGTTGAAGGCTATGAAAAAGAAAATCTTCGTATTTTCAAAAGTATTCCCTTTGCCACACCCCCAATTGGCGATTTGCGTTGGAAAGCCCCCCAAGCACTCAAAAACTGGACTGGAATATTAAAATGTACTGAGTTTTCAGCAAGTCCGATGCAAGTAACACAACCGATAACATATTGGACAGAAGAATTTCAACCTATGCCAGAGCCTCCCAGCGAAGATTGTTTGTATCTAAATATCTGGACAACAGCAAAAAAAGAAAAACAACCCGTTTTTGTCTGGATTTATGGTGGAGCTTTTCAGAATGGGTCCGCAAACTGTGCGATTTATGATGGTGAAGAAATGGCAAAAAAAGGCGTTGTTTTTGTAAGCATCAATTATCGAGTGGGTGTTTTAGGCTTCATGGCTCACCCCGAATTAACCAAAGAATCTGGCTACAATTCTTCGGGAAATTATGGCTTTTTAGACCAAATGGAAGCCCTTCGCTGGATTCAGAAAAATATTGCAGCCTTTGGTGGCGACCCTAATAACGTAACCATTGCTGGACAATCGGCTGGTGCGGTTAGTGTCTGTGCTTTGGTAGCATCGCCTTTGGCAAAAGGCTTATTTCATAAAGCCATCGCACAAAGTGGCGGTTTATTGTCGAATTTCAAGAGGAGTAATTTGGCAGAATCTGAACAGAAAGGAATGAAATTTATGCAAAAAGCAGGGGTAAATTCGATAGAAGAACTACGGAATAAAACGGCTGTCGAATTGCAAAATTTGAGTGGCAACACATTTAGTAATAGCTCTACCTTAGATGGGTATTTTTTAACATCAAATCTGATTCAACATTTTGAAAAAGGTTTGCATAACGACGTTCCTTTGCTAACTGGATGGACTTCGGATGATGGAGCTATACGTGAAATCGCCCCAATTACACTTGAAAACTATAAACATGAAGCAAAAACCAATTTTGGAGATAAAGCAGACGCATTTCTAACTATTTTTTCAGCTAAAACCGATGAAGAAGCATTTGCTTTAAAGACTAAATTAGCGATGTTTGAGTCAAGGGCAGTGCCATCTCATTTGTGGGCAGGTTTCAATAAAAAAAGCAAATCATATTTGTATCAATTTAGTCATGTGCCACCCGAAAAGCCTAATTTCCCCAATTACGGTGCATTTCATTCTTACGAAGTTCCTTATGTTTTGCAAACCCTCAAAAATTGGTATCGTCCGTGGCAACAGACCGACTGGGATTTAGAAGATAAAATGGCTTCTTATTGGGTCAATTTTTCTAAAACTGGCAATCCAAATGGCAAAGGCTTGCCAGAATGGAAAGCCTACAATAAGGAAACTGGCAATACAATGGAATTTGGCGATAATGTAATTTTGAAAAAAGCAGCATTCAAAAAAGAGCTTGATTTTTTGGAAATGGCTTGGAAATAAATTATATTCTGACCTTTGTGCTAATATGAACCTTTACTACTTCTTAACATACCCCAATTGCTCGTCTTCGTCTTCAAATTCTAATTCGGCATCTTTTTCCCAAATTTCCATTTCGCAAGGTTTGCAATTAAATTTCAATTTATATTCATTTTCGCCGTGAGTGAGGGTGAGTGGTTCTACTAATTTTTCACCCATTGTTTCTCGCTGGAATCTTGCACATTTGCCCAGTTCGTATTTTACGCAATATTTGGTAGTCATTACACGTGCTTTGCCTGGGTCCCATTGTAGCTCAAATGCTTTTTC
The DNA here is from genome assembly GCA_031378345.1 of Emticicia sp. Lineage (GTDB taxonomy): Bacteria > Bacteroidota > Bacteroidia > Cytophagales > Spirosomataceae > Emticicia. The sequence continues at coordinate 48,244 of JANNDY010000013.1, forward strand.
AATTTCCGTTACGCCGTGGCGTTTGTAAAAAGCTCTCGCCATTTTATTCGACACATTATACATAAAATCGAGTTTCTGTACAGGATAAGGATGCTCAGTTTTTGTAATTTGGAAGGTTTCTCGGTGGTATTCTGCCACACGAATATCAATGAGTTGCTCTAAAACTTCTCTTCTTATTTCATTTATTTTTGAAATAGGCAAAAACCAATTTCCTGAAAATTCCACTTCGATTTCATCAACCACGAAAGGCGTATTTCCAGTTTTAGCTAAATTTTTCTTGATATTCGGAATCATGGATTCCGTAGAGTTTGCCAAAACTTTCTCAGCCTGCATATTTACAATATTCTTGTGTCCGTCTTCATCAACTACTTTTAACTGAAAACCATTAGCAGTTTCTGTAAAATAAAGCTTCACTCCTATTTTCCTGACCGCACTGTTTTCTTTTTCAACCATTTTATTGAATTCAGCATCAGAATTTCGATAAATGACTGTGCCAACTGCTAATGGCTTAAAAATATTAGGCACTACAACATTATTGATGATAATATTAATATTTGCACCGTCGGCTTCGCCATTGGCATTTATAAAATAAAGTCCATCGCCATTGTTTAGCTTTTCGTAATTTTCAATGACATAACCATTGGCTTTTACTTCAAGTACATTACCAATCAATTGACCTTGCGATTTTGGGCTGTCCCAATTACCGATTTTTTCTTTGCGTTTATTTACAAAATAGTCGGTATAACCTCGATTAAAACTTCTATCCATTTCTGGCTCAAAATTATAGAATGTTCTTCCAGACGATGCTTTTTGATATTTATCGACATTGTTTTCTAAAAAAACATCTAATTTCTTTCTTAAAAAAGAAGTATTATTCTTCACATAAACTATATCTTTCAAACGTCCTTCAATTTTGAACGAAGTAACGCCCACCTCAATCAAATTGGGCAATTGGTCGCTCAAATCTAAATCTTTGATTGACAATAAATGGCTGTTAGCGATAAGCGTTTTACCCGTTCCGTCAGTCAAATTATAGGGAAGTCGGCAATTTTGAGCACATGAACCTCGATTTGCACTTCGCTCTCCGCCCGCAATACTCATGTAGCAATTTCCACTAAAAGACACGCACAAAGCACCCGAAACGAAGAATTCTAATTCAATATCTGTTGCTTCGCTGATTTCTCGTACTTGGTCGAGATTCAATTCTCTTGCCAAAACAGCACGTTTCATACCTGCATCTTTCAAAAATTTGACGTGTTTTGGGTCTCGGTTATTGGCTTGTGTACTGGCGTGAATCAAAATTGGCGGCAAATCCATTTCCATGATTGCCATATCCTGCACAATTAGAGCATCAACACCAATCGCATATAATTCGTGAATCAGTTTTTTGCATAGATTCAATTCATCGTCGTACAATATTGTATTTATTACAACAAATACTTGTGCCTTGAATAAGTGTGCATAACGTACCATTTCGGCAATGTCTTCAATAGAATTTGACGCATTCGTTCTGGCACCAAACTGTGGAGCTCCAATATATACAGCATCTGCACCTGCATTGATGGCAGCCATGCCTTGAATCAAGTTTTTGGCAGGTGACAGAATTTCAATCTTCTTTCTCATACGATATTCCGTACTTTTGATTTTAGTCTAATTTATAATATTTACAAAAGTAAGGAATACGTGATTAAAAATCAGACTTCAAGATAAATTTAATGGAGGATGCAGATACGAAGAAATTAAAAAGTAGAATTAATGGGGCAATTTAAGTGAAATTTGAATCAAATAATTTTTTATGAAAGGAAATACATTTTTAGTAAACCACGATTTTTTACCTCAATTTCTCCTCTGTATTCACAGGTAAACTCGTCTTTTATTTCATTAAAGGTAGTTTCAGAAATATTAATATGTCCAGGTTGAGAGGCGGATTCCATACGTGAAGCTATGTTTACAGTATCTCCCCAAATATCATATTGCCATTTTTTAATACCAACGATACCTGCTACCATTGGTCCGGTGTGTAATCCAATACGAACATTAAAATGACTAATTACATCATTTACTATTATTTTTCCAATACAAATTCAAGCATTTTTTTTGCAGCATTTGCGGCATTTTTTGCATGAGAAAGGTTTGTTTTGGGTAAGCCTCCTGCACACATATACGAATCACCAATAGTTTTAATTTTTTCAAGTCCATAATTGCTTGCAATTTCATCAAATTTGCTAAAATAAAAATCAATACTCTTTACTAATTGCTCTGGGCTAACTTTTTCTCCTAATTTGGTAAATTCTACAAAATCAGTAAAGAGAACAGTTACTTGGTCAAATTTTACTGCTTCAACTTTACCATTTTTCATGAGTTCATTTGCTGTTTCTACTGGTAATATATTAAGCAACAACTTCTCTGATTTTCTTTTTTCTCTTGAAATATTAATAAAATACCAGTATAATATTCCTAAAATTATTATTGCTAAAATCAAAATTATGAATACCGAATATAGAATATTTCTCTGGTTTAATTTTTCTTGATTGAGCAAATCAACCTCTACTTGCTTTTGCGATACTTCAAAATCAGTACGGAGGTCAGCCATTTTTTGAACAGAATTTATGTTGTTCACACTATCACGGTAAGCTACATAATTTTTAAAATATTTAAAAGATTCTGAAATATTACCATTTTCTTTAGTTAGGTCCGAAAGTTTGAGGTTTGCATCACTAATTTGTTTTTTCAAACCAAATTCTTTCGCAAGTTCAAGGCTTTTTAGTGCGTAATTCAAAGCTGTTTGGCTATCTTTTTGTTTCGAATAAATATCCGACATTGAAATAAGGTACTGGCAAATAGGGTAGTAATCTTCCAATTCTTTGAGTAAACCAATCGCTTCATTGATATTCTCTTTGGCTTTTATATCGCTTCCAATATTTGCATATACCATTCCTATATTACCTAAACTATACGCTTTTCCACTGAGGTGATTAATTTTTTCAAATATTTTTTTTGATTCTGTAAAATATTGTAATGCGACATCATAATCTTTATGATTAAGATATTCATCACCTGCATTTGAAATAGCTGAAGCTAAACGAACCGAATCTTTGGACTGACGGAGAATTGAAATTGCTTTACTATAATAAAGCACAGCGTTGGGGTGATTATGTGAAATGGCATAAATATCTGCAATTGTCCCATAAGCACTACCTTCGCCAGGAATAAAGTTTGCTTTTTTTGCAGCTTCTAAACTTTTGAAAAATGCTGCCAATGCTTGGTCCAAATTGCCTAATTGCCGATATTTATTTCCTTTTTGACTATAACCTCGATGAAGATAAAGGTTATTGCCATAACGCTGAGATAGGATTATCAATTCGTCGGCATATTTTATTCCTTTTTTTAGATCATTTATTTCGTTAAAAGCTAATTTTCTAAGTAATTCAAACCTCAAGGAGTCATCTATATTACCTTTCTTATAAATTTGATACAAACTATCAGCAAGCTTTTGATTTTGACCAAAAGCAATATTATTACAAAGAATGTATAAAAAGCCAATTATAATAAATGAGGCTTTTCTTATAACAATCATAATTATTATTTTTTCTTTTTAACTATTGATTTTACGATGGACTTGTCTTTTTTTGTATCAACAGATATTATTGGGTCAAATACATGGCTTGCACCTGCATTATCTACCCATATAATGCTATACCTTTCAGCTATCCCTTTTGTTGCAGCTTCAACAGTTCCTGCCAGTTTTTAGAATTCCCATTCTGTGAAGGACCTGCACTAAATATGTTAGGACTTCCGGGTTTGGGTCCAATATTCATAATATGGTCAATTCCTGATGCATTGGGAGCTAAATTCCACGTAACATGTTCACCACGAGCAACAGATGCGTTCCCATTGTTGCTGTTTTGGTCAAAGGTCAAAATATTAGTTGCTGGATCTCCAGCAATAATTGTAAAAAGTGCCATAGCAATATTTGTTAAATGTTGAATATAAGAGAATGTTGATACAATAGTATAAAGAATATTTTGATAAATGACAAACAATTAGTAATTTTTATTGAATGGTTTTAATTGTAAGATTAAAAACAAAAATGCCTGTAAATCATTGATTCACAGGCATTTAGCACAATTTAAACTAACAAGTGACGAAGAAGAGATTCGAACTCTCACAGGCTTTCGCCCACTACCACCTCAAAGTAGCGTGTCTACCAATTTCACCACCTCGCCATATTTTGGTATTGCAAAAATAGAGAAACGTGGGCTTTATTCCAAACTTTTCAAAAAAAAAGCCTCAAATCATCGAGGCTTTTTGGTGATCCCGCTGGGATTCGAACCCAGGACCCATACATTAAAAGTGTATTGCTCTACCAACTGAGCTACGGAATCAATAATTTGTACTTAGAAAAAGGTTTTAAATTTCAGAATTTTTAATCTAATTGTTTTTACTAAATTTGTATTTCTGTAACTGTTTTCCTTTATCGTGGTGCAAAATTACGATTTTACATTTTATGATGCAAACATACTTTTTGAAATTTCTGAAAATATTTTTTCTGCTTGTAGCTTTTTTGGCACAAGTGCTTGATAGTCAGGCACAAAGGGCAATTTATAAAAAAGCTGATTCTTTATTTATTCAGAAAAAAAATGATGAAGCAAAGATGATATATGAGCAAATCTTAAAAAATTCTCAAAATATCAATCCTAAGATTTATTTAAAATTGGCAAATATTTGTGAGTCAAAAGGAGAATTTGTGAAGGAACTGTATTATTTAAACTTGTATTTCTTCAAAAAACCTGATGAAAAAACATTTGAAAAAATGTATAATGTAGCCACTGAAAATGGTTATAGTGGCTATGAAAAAAATGATTTGAATTATTTTCTTTTTTATTATCGACAATATTCAAATTATATATGGGGAAGTTTCTTAATTCTTGGGGTTTATATTTTTTGGGTATTGCTAATAAAAAAGAAAAACAACCAATTTTCACCAGTAAGACATAAAGTGATATTTTTTATTTATTTGATATTTTTGGCAGTTTTAATAAATTTACCTAATAATTATCGGTCGGTAATAATAAAAAATGAAAAGGTTTATTTACGAGATTATCCATCGGCTGCTTCTCAAATTATTGGAGATATTAGTCAAGGTAATCGCTTAAATGTTATCAAAACTGATGATATTTGGTACCAAGTTTTGTGGGAAGGAAAATTTTATTACCTAAAAGAAAGTGATGTTTGGGTGGTAAAATAATGTTAAATGGTAAATGATTAATGTTAAATTCGATTTAGGAATGATTCAACCTCAAAATTCATCATTAACAATTCAACATTAATCGTTCAATTCTACCTCACCAAATGAATTATGCCTCTAAAAACAACATCTGTGAAGCTCATTGCATAAAAATAGTCACCAGAAGGTTCTTCGTCGCCTGTCCATGAAAATTCCCTTTCTTGTGTTTTAAAGACTGACTTTCCCCAACGATTTACAATTTCAAATTTTACAAATTGTCTTTTACAATTATCTCCTGGAATTGAACCAAGATTAAATAAATCATTTTTGCCATCGCCGTTTGGCGTAAAAGTATTAAATGGTTTTACAGGATTGTCCGAAACCGATTTATCTTTCAAAAGTAACTTGACATTTACTGAATCTTTTTTCAATAAACAATTATTATCTTGCGATCTAAAAGTAACAATAAATTCCTTTGAATCTGCCCCTGCAAGCATCGTGCAAGTTGGTTTCCAAGTAAAAACACTACTTACTTTTCCTTTGCCTTCTTTATTATCAAAAGACATAATAGCATTTTTAAATTCAAAACCTTTTGGCACTCCCGTTAGAGTAACTTGCTCATTATCAATATCTTGTGCATTTACATTAAACTTAACTTCGTTGTTTCGAGAAGAACCAAGAACTACTTCAATGGCATTATTTGTCAAAGAAGTAGTAACAGATGGGGCATTATTTGGCTTCACAACTACATTTACAGGAACAGTTAATAAAGACTGGTTACTAACACCACAACGAGTGTCTTTTGAAATAAAATCAAGTAATATTTGCTTTTGTTTCATAGCTTCGCAGTTAGCAATAAACTGTAAAACAGAACTCACACTTCCAATGCCTTGCTTGTTTAAAAAAGATATTCCATAAGTTGCTAAATTAAAACTTCTACCAGCACCTGTCAAAGAAAGTGTATCTAAATCTATATCATTTCCAAAAACCGTAAATTTTAGTGTATCTCCCAACGAAATATTTGGTACAGCTCCAAGAGCCAAAGTTGTAGTGACGGTAGGTTTTGAATTCAAATTTTCTTCAAACTGAACTTTCATGCGATAGCCTCTATTTTGAGGAACTGGACAGCCATTATCACTGATATTTATGAAAAAATCGGCTGGTACGCCATTTTTTGTAATGATACAATCTTCCAAACAAAAAGATGACCGCAGCGTATCTTTTGAAGTAACTGTAACATTAGAAATTGAAGGTATATTTATTTTTTTTAGTTCAAAATTATTTGCTTTTGCAGTTATAGTAAGGTTTTGACCTATATTTTCGTCAAAATAAAGAATATCAAAGCATCTTTTTTCGCCCTTTTTTAAGAAAACTACATCTCCATCTTTGAAGTTTTTCTTGGTATTTTGGTTTCTAACAAAAATTTGTGGAGGATTATTAATGATACAATCAATTACTTTTAGCTGAAAATCTCTTTTTACACGCCCGATTCTTTTTCCTGCCCTAAATTCATCAACAGTTACCGAAAAAACAAAAAGCCCCAGTTGATTTGGCCTTACAAAAAGTGTCCCAGTTTCAGGGTCAATTTCTAATGGAATATCACCAGGAATCATGTTTTTGACTGAAATACCATTAGTAAAAGTTGCCTCAGGGAAATTTATACTTGTTGCTCCCGTAAAAATTGGGCTATTTGGAGATGAATTTCCAATCCACGGAACTGTCATTTCGTAAGTCAAACTATCTCCATCGGCATCTGTGGCACTAAAATCCATTTCAAAGTTTTGATTGATACAAATATAATCGGCAATTAATTCTCTAAAATGCGGGGTCGTATTTACAACTTTATTTGATGCAAATTCTAAATAAAAAACCATACCAACCCTACTTGGATTTAAAATATTTGTAATAATTACGTTTCGGCAACACCTTTGATAAACTGCAAAATAACCTTCTGGGTCTGAAAACTTTTCGTCTGAAAGATTTAATGTACCCGTATATTTCATTGATAAAGTTGATAAATCACCCTTTGAACAAGAAGGATCGACATATTTTATTAATTGGCGATAAACTTGTGGGCAGGTTACATCTCCCATCAAAACCAAATCTTTTTTACGATAAATTTGAATTCTAATACTCAATTCTTCTGCCTGAGCTCGACCATTTATGGCATCAAAATACATATTTAATGTAATTTGATGTGTTACACCTCCTACAACAGGGTTTTTGAGGGGTACAAGTTCAAGTTCGCCACCAACGATGTGTGATGCATACGAAAGATGGGATAAAAAGAAAATTAAAGCTGAAAATAAATATTTTTTCATAGTAAAATACTTGTTAGGAAGGTTTACTTATAATGACGTAAATTTTAAATCAAAGGTTGAGTTTTGAACTTAAAGCGAAGTTAAATACTTTTGTGCATAATATTGATATTCACAAATAAAATTCTTCGTTTTTGTAGAGAACTTAAATAATGGCTAAAATAAAATCATTCGTAATAGATTCAATTGAAGTAGAAAGTTTTGCCGCTGAGGGTAAATGTATAGCTCGACATGAAGGGCAAGTAATATTTATTGAAGGTAGCAATGTTCACCCCGGAGACAAAGTTAAATTATTTGTAAATACTCGAAAGAAAAACTTTGCAGAGGCAAATGTCATGGAATTACTTGAAGCCTCTCCCCTACGCATTGATCCTTTTTGTCAGCATTTTGGTGTTTGTGGAGGTTGTAAATGGCAACATGTGCCTTATGAAAAACAATTAGCTCTGAAATGGCAACAAGTAAATGACCAATTAACAAGAATAGGAAAACTGCAACTGCCTGATATTCAACCAATTATACCTTCGGTGAATACTCAATTTTATAGAAATAAATTGGAATATACTTTTTCTAATAGTCGCTGGTTTACAAAGGAAGAAATAAACACTGACATTGAAATGAGCAAAAATGCCTTGGGATTTCATGTTCCGAAGCGATTTGAGAAAGTTTTGCCTATCGAAAAATGTTTTTTGCAAGCCGATCCTTCAAACCATATTAGGCTTTCGTTGAGAGATTTTGCCAACAAAAATAACTTTACTTATTATGACCATATAGCCCATGAGGGCTTTTTGAGAAATGTCATGATTCGAACAACTTCTACTGGCGAAATAATGGTAATGGTGCAGTTTGCAGAAAATAATGAAATAAACATTTTGTCAGTTATGGAGCATTTGAAAGAAAATTTCCCACAAATTACTTCATTGAATTATATTTTGAATCAAAAAAAGAACGATACTTTTTTTGATTTAGAGTTTAATACGTTTAACGGAAAACCTTATATTGAAGAACAAATGGAGGGACTTACTTTTAGAATTGGAGTAAAATCATTTTATCAAACAAATTCTGAACAAGCCTACAATTTATACAAAATCACAAGAGATTTGGCAGGTTTGACAGGAAAAGAATTGGTTTATGACCTTTATACAGGAACTGGAACTATCGCAAATTTTGTGGCAAAACAAGCAAAAAAAGTTATTGGAATAGAGTTTGTTCCAGATGCCATCGAAGATGCTAAAATCAATTCAGCAGTAAATAACATTAAAAATACAAGGTTTTTTACAGGAGATATGCGAAAGTTTCTAACAAATGATTTTATCAATCAAAATGGCAAACCAGATGTGGTAATTACTGACCCCCCACGTGCAGGAATGGACGAACCTGTTGTGAAGATTTTGATGGAAGTTGAGCCAAATCGGATTGTTTATGTAAGTTGTAATCCTGCCACTCAAGCAAGAGATTTGGCTATTTTTAGTGAAAAATATGACATTTCATTTGTTCAGCCTGTGGACATGTTTCCACATACCCACCATGTAGAGAATGTTGTGAGGTTGGATTTGAAAACCCCGATTAAATTTAGTTAGGAAAATTAGAGGTTGAAGATTAAAAATTAATGATTGAAGATGGTGATTTTACATTAAAATGAGGTTTTTTTTAATCGAAAATCTTCAATTTTTAATCATTATTCTTCAATCAAAAACTTAATCTATTAACTTAGAATACCCCACTATAGAACTGGGCTAAAGCCCCAAATCCTCCACAATCACCAAATTCTTGGTGTTTTTCCTTGTTCGGAATGCAATTTCGGGTTTATAGCCTTCTGAATTTTTGGCATAATACCCTGTGCCATCATAAAAACGTTTTCGTGGATTTCCCATACATTCCACCGAACAAGCTCCTTGCAATTCAACACCACATTTTTCACAAATCGGAATATGTTCATTACAATCTGGATTTGCACAATTAACCATTCTATCACATTCCGTATTGCAAATATGGCATTTTGAAATCACAACAGGGTTTATTTTGTTCACATCGGTTGTCAAACGATTATCAAAAACATAGCATTTCCCTTCAAAATCTTCGCCACCTTCTTCCAAACCATATTTTATAATTCCGCCATGAAGTTGGTACACATCAGAAAAGCCTTGTGAAAGCAAATAAGCACTTGCTTTTTCGCATTTTATGCCCCCAGTGCAGTAGGTAATTATCTTTTTATTTCTTAAATGATCAATCACTTGAATATGGTCTGGCAAATCTCGAAGATTTTCCATATTAAAGGTAATTGCATTCTTGAATTTCCCAACAGAATGTTCATAAGTTGAACGCATATCAACTAAAACAACATTTGGGTCATTTTTGTACATATCCTTAAATTCCGCAGGTTCGAGATGTTTTCCAGTTTCAATCAAAGGATTTACAGGAAGCTCAGAATGTACAATTTCTTTCTTGATTCTGACATACAATTTATTAAATGTATGAACCGAGCTTTGTTCAATTTTGAAATCAACTTTGGCAAATCTTAGGTCAGATTTTATCCAAGTCATATACTTTTCAGTGTCTTCTGATAGACCAGAAACAGTTCCATTTAACCCTTCGGGAGCAATTAAAATTCTTCCAAGTAGATTATTATCTAAGCAAAATTGATGGTGGGCATCTCGATATTCGACTACATTTTCGATAGGTGAATAAATGTAGTAAAGCAAAACTTGAAATTTAGTTTTGTCGGTAATATTTTCAGAATTTTTCATTAATATATCAATATTTCCAAGTGTAAATTGGATTTGAATTTATGCAAAATTACGAATTTTACTTTGTTTTTCAAGGTTTTTTAAGGAAATTTGAAGGTTTTAAGAATTTTATTCTACCTTTGAACTTTCATGAACAAACCCTACAAAATTTAAAATGCACATTGCAATTACAGGAAATATTGGTGCTGGTAAAACTACTTTAGCTTCAAAATTGGCAGAACATTATGGTTGGGAGGTACTTTATGAAGCCGTTGATGGTAACCCTTACTTGCCACCTTTTTATGAGGACATGGAAAAATGGGCATTTCATTTGCAAATTTATTTTTTGAATAGTCGCTTTGAACAAGTTTTGAAAATAAAGAAATTAACAGAAGAAAAAACCATTATCCAAGATAGGTCTATTTATGAAGATGCCTATATTTTTGCAAGAAATTTATACGAATCGGGTAAGTTTAATGAAACTGATTACCAAACATACCAAGGTATGTTTAATACAATCACGCAAGCAATCACACACCCGGACTTAATGATTTATTTGCGAGCTGATTTACCAAAACTACAAAAACAAATTAAAAAAAGAGGTCGAGATTTTGAAAAAAACATTGATTCAAATTACTTGATAAGTTTGAATAATTTGTACGAAGATTTTGTGAATTTATATACTCATGGTAAGCTACTCATCATTGAAGTTAATGACTTAGATTATGCTGAAAACGAGCATGATTTCTTACAAATTATTGATATTATTGATAAAAATATAAGTTTGGGGACGCAGTTAGAGTTTATTTAAGCAAGTTTTTTAGCTTTCTTAAATTTTGAATTTACATAAACTTTTATTTTCTCTAAATAAACATCATATATATCACTTTCAAATAAACGAGCATCATTAGTAGCTTTATAAAGGAAATAAATTCCGAAACAAAGCAGTACAAAATCAGGCATCCAAACGCCCAAAACTACATTCCAAATGCCCTCCTTGGCGTATTTGTCTCCTAATTGCATCAAAACGTACATCAAAATAAAGAAAGTAATTGAAAGCAAAACAGGCATTCCAAAACCTCCTTTTTTGATGATTGAACCTAATGAAGAACCAATCAAAAACATTACAAAACAAGCAAATGCCATAGTAAATTTGTGCCATTTTTCTACTTCGGCTCTGAAAACATCTCTATTTTTTCCTTGTAGCAAATTTAAGTTTGTAGCAAAGTTTTCTTTAATATTTTTTGCTTGAGAAATAGCTGTTTCAAAAGATTCAGTATTTCTAATATCTTTTTCTATTGGTGCCAATTTATCATCAATCCATTTACCTACCAAAATTTTTTTTACTATTAATGTGTCTTTTTTTGAAGTATCAATTGGATAGCGTTTCATGTGAAAATTATACATTCCACTAATACTCTCAATCTGGTTTTTTTGAGTTAATTTAATGTCTTTTTTAATAGAATCTGCCTGAGCGTTCAACTGAGTTATATTTTTCATCAATTCATGGTACTTAAATTGAGATTCATCAGTACGTTTCATTCCAAATGATTCCATAGAAAACACCATTTTATTTTCCTTAAAAGCATTTTTCACGAATTGAGTTTCGTTATAATTTCCCCCTGTTGTACTTTTATAATCTACATAATTTGTACCATTAAAAAGTTCAAAAACCAAATAATTATTCTCATACATCGTGTACATTTTGCCAGAATCCGCCAAAGTAACATTCACATTGCCGTCATTGGTATTATGGTTATAAATAGCAACTCCTTTGAGTGTTTTTCCATCAGGAAATTTTTTTAAAACCTTAATTTTATATCCAGGAATTTCTCTAAAAAAAATCCCTTCTTTTATATTTAATGTAACTTTTGTAGTTCTGACATCATAAAGCAAACTATAACCCTTTAGATTTGCCCAAGGATTTACGGTATTATTGAACCAAAGAGAAAAAACGCTAACCCCCAATGCGAAAAAGGCGGCAGGTAGTAATACTCTTGAAATGGGAATTCCAGCAGATTTTATAGCAGTAAGTTCCGAATATTCGCCCAAATTGCCAAAACACATCAATGAAGCTAAAAGAATGGAAAGTGGTAGAGCAATGGGAATGGTTATGAGAGAAAAATAAACAAAAAGTTTTCCAAAAACATCTAAACCTAAGTCTTTTCCGACCAAATCGCCGAAATAAAGCATTAGAAAACGCATTAAAAAAATAAAAACTACCACACAGGTAGTTAAAATAAAAGGACCAATGAAGGAACGAATAATCAATAAATCAATTTTTTTCATACAAAACACAAAGATTTGAAGCACAAAACTCCGTTAGGAATTTCATTTTCACAAGCTCTTTAAGTTAATTTAACAAACTCAACCACCAACAATTTCCTTTAACTTATCAATCATGGTATCCCAAATATCTTCTTGTTCGGTTTCGTCATGGTTATCCGAATTGTCAGTTACTTTTAAAAAGGTGGCATTAGTAAGTTCACTTTGCTCTAATTTAAACTCAACATAATTTCCTTTTTGGTCGTCTTTCAGAAAATCAAATTTGATTTGTTTATTCAAACGCTGAGAAGAAAGTCGGGCTGGATGATTTTCATTGTCCCAAAGAAAATCAAAATTCTGGTCATTAGTATATTTAACTTTTGCAGCAAACCATTGTTGTAAGCCAGCGGGTGTACTAAAATATGGGTATAATACCTTTGGTGATGCACGAAACTCGTATTCACGAGAAAATTTGAATTTTTCCATAACACAGTTATTTTAAAAATTTTCCTTATTCCATTCAATTACGTTTGAATGAATCACTTTTCCAAGAATTACTATAAATATTTGTGAAATATCAGTTTCTCAAATTAGAATTTTTTGCAATGTAAGAAAACTTTGACTAATTTTGCAACATAATAATAAAAGAGAAGTAATTCTTAAATTTTATTTTTACTGCGGGATAGCTCAGATGGTTAGAGCGTAGGATTCATAACCCTAAGGTCGGCGGTTCGATCCCGCTTCCCGCAACAACAAAAAAGCCTCCTGTTTGAGGCTTTTTTTGTTTTCTCTAATGCAAAATTTCAAAAACTAATTTTCTTAAAATATCTCCTTCATTTTCTTCACCAGTTTCTACACCCTTAGATTTTAAATCTGCAATTTTTAAGGAATGAATTATAAAGGCTAATTTTTGTAACGAATAAGTTCGAGAGGCATTGATATAATCTTTTGCAAAAAAAGTATTGACTTTCAATAATGTAGCAATTGCATTTTCTGATTTATCATTGGAAGCATGAATTAACAATACTTTGCTAAAAAAATTATACAAAATAATCAAAATTGGTTGAATTGGATTATCCTTTGGGTTGTTCCCGAAGAAAATAATTATCTGATTTGCTTTCAAAATATCTCTTTGAATTAATGCTTTTTGTAGTTCAAAAACATTGTATTCTTTACTAATTCCTACATATTTCTGAATTACGTCGGCATCTATGCCATCACCTAATTTTACGTTTAGCACTACTTTTTCTAACTCACTCGTAAGGCGTTTCAAATCGTTACCAATATGTTCTACAAGCAATTGGATAGCTTTCATGCTTATTTTCACTCCCCTACTATGGCTATAACTCGCCACAAATTCGGGAAGTTGATTGTCATACATTTTTTTGAAATTTTGTAAAACACCTTTCTTGCCAAAGGCTTTTACCCAAGTTTTTCGCTCGTCTTGGGCATTACCAAAACACAATACCAAAATTGTTGAAGCCAAAGGATTAGTAGCATAATCTTCCAGCATTTTTTGGTTTTCTTTTTGGTCAATTCCTTGAATCAAATTTGCATCTTTTACAATAACCAACTGACGCTCTGCCATCATTGGAAACCGTCGAGCATAGTTCAATAATAAACCAACTGTGAGTTCTTTTCCAAAAAGCATAAATTCATTAAAACCTTTTTCATGTACAGGAATTGCTAAAGATTGTATTTTATCAGCAATTTGTTCAATGTAAAAAGGCTCTTCGCCATGAAGAAAATAGACTGGTTTGATTGAATCTTTTTTAATTAATTTTAGGATTTCAGACATGGAGGAAATGACGAATTACGAATAGTGTGTTATGAAAAGTATTAAAATGACAATTTAGCATTTAAAATTAGAAACGTTATACCTTTTTTCAATCAAAAAATCTTTACATTCATTAACCATTAAAGGAAAAAATAATTGAAAATTTTCATCAAATAATTGGTAATTAATTTTCAAATCATCTAAAGCGTTTTCCATATTTGAGGCATACTTTGTTCGTGTTGAAACATTTTTTAAGGCTTTTTCTATTCCCCAAAACTCTCCATAATTTTTCAACCAATCATAATTTATCATTGATTCTATCATCGGTTTCATATTTTCTGGTAGCACTTCCCAATTATTTTGAAAGGAAATATAAACTCTTTTTCTGAAATTCTCTAAAGATTCTGATGAATATTCGTCCCAATGCTTTGCCAAAAAATGGTCAAAGAAAATATCAATTACTACTGCTGCAAACTTATGATATTTTTCATAAAGAACTGATTTACAATTACTTACAGCAAAATGAGTATCGGTAAAACTATCAATTAGGCGATGAAGTAGAATTCCATTTTTTATATTTTCGTTAAAATGTATGTTTCGTGGATGATCAATTCTTCCCACCACAAAATCTTCCAAAAGATTTCCAACTATGATTTCCTCATCATCGCCAGAAAGAAATAAATGTGCTAAAAAATTCATTAAATAATTTAGAATTTGTACGTTTGCGACAAAGTTAGAAAAATTGAAATTGAATAAAGTAAAATAGTAGATTTTTATGCTTGATTGAATAAATTAAAAATCTAATAAAACTCATTAGGAACTTATGAAAATTGAAGAAAAAAAAGTTATAAAATTAGTTTATGAATTATATGTTGGTGAAGGTGAAGAAAGAGAAATTGTTGAAGTAGCTGGTGAAGACGAACCAATGGTTTTTATTCATGGATTGAGTGGTTTGCCCGAAAAATTTGAAGACCAACTCATAGGTTTGTCGGCAAATGATAATTTTGAATTTAGCATAAGTCCAGAAGATGGTTACGGCGATTTTGACGAAGAAGCATTGGTTGATTTCCCAATAGAACAATTCAAGATTGAAAATGGAGAAATACCAGAGGGAATGTTGGAAATTGGTAATTTTATACCTTTTGCCAATGATGAAGGTAATAAAATGAATGGTCAAGTAAAAGAAGTTTTCTCAGATTATGTAATTTTAGACTTCAATCATCCTTTGGCTGGGCAAACTATGCACTTTATAGGAAGCGTTATCTCGGTCAGAAATGCAACTCCAGATGAATTATCGCATGGTCATGTACATGGTGAGGGTGGGATTGTTCATTGATTAGAATTTTTCAACCAAATTGAATTACATCAACTCCGAATTTTCTAAGAAAATCTACACCTTCATCGTTGGCAATACCTTTGTATTGGGCGTAGGATTTATAAAATAAAACTTTTTTGATTTTCATTGAATAAATAACTCTTGCACACGAAATGCAAGGTGAAAGCGTAACATAAAGTGTAGTTCCTTCAATATTTGCTCCATTTTTTGAGGCATAAAGTATGGCATTTTGTTCGGCATGAAGTGCCAACGAACAACTTCCTTTTGAATCTCTTGGGCAACCTTCTTGTGGAAATTCTTCATCACAATTATGGGTTTGTGCAGGTGGGCCGTTGTAACCTATTGAGATAATTCGAGTATCTTTTGTTAAAACTGCACCAACTTGAGCTTTTACGCAATGTGAACGAAGAGCAAGATTTTTTGCTAAATCCATAAAAATATCATCAAAATCTGGCTTTTTTTTTACAACTTTTTCCATTTACTTTCGTTAAATATATTGAAACTTAAAATCCCTACCAAAAAGCAAAATTATGAAATCTTATTCAAACCTTCTGTTGTCGATTGGTTTTCTTTTTTTATTAATTAGTTTTTCTTCTCTTGCTGGAAATAATTTTTCAAAAAATGATAGTATAGTGAAACCACAAGTTAGAAATAGTCCTATTGTGATTGCCAATTTGAAAACTGCCGAAAATAATTATGTAAAATGCACTTATGGACAACCTTTGAAAAAGGGAAGAGTTATTTTTGGAGAAGTCGTTCCGTATGGGAAATTATGGAGAACAGGTGCAAATGAAGCAACAGAAATTACTTTTACATCAAATATCAAAATTGGAGAAACTTCACTTCTCGCTGGAACTTACACATTATTTAGCATTCCAAATAAAGCAAAATGGACAATATTCTTAAATTCTGAACTTGGACAATGGGGCGATTTTACTTATAATCCTGCCAATAATGTGCTTACTTTTGAAGCATCAGTTAGTAAAAATACTGATATTTATGAAGGTTTTACCATTCAATTTGAAGACCAAACAGGAGGTTACAACATGAATTTGTTATGGGACGATATAAAGGTGATTGTACCTGTTCAAATTATCGGTGAAATTGAAAAACTAAGTAAGAAGAAGAAGAAAAGGAAATGAGTTCGGAGTTTTGAATTCTTAGTTTCAAAAAAAATTCAAACAGCTATGAAGTAAACACTCAGAATTCAGAACTCTAAAAAAGTGCCAACCGTTTCTGAATGCTTTGACCATTTGTAGTCACTGTCAAAATATAATTTCCAGCGGATAAATCTTTAGGTTTTAAAGTAACAATGGTACTTGGTAAGTCAATGAAAGTTTCGGAATATACTTCTCTTCCAAACAAATCTTGTAGTTTTATATCAAAATCTTGAAAATCTGGTAACAAAATTTGCACTTGAATTTTATCAATTGTTGTAGGATTTGGAAAGAGTAAAACTTGTAAATTTGCCGATGCTGGAAGTTGAAATTTAGCAAAATTAACTACCCTTCTACGGCGTTTACTCAAATCTAAAGCAGCTCTAATTCTTTGTTTTTGTCCTGCTGTAAAAATATTCATGCAAGAATCTGGCGAATAATCCATATAATCTTCTGTCAAATTTCGAGTACGAGTTCCAGCACAAGTAGAAAAAACATCTTTACAAACCGAGCCACCATTTGCTGCAACAGCTTGTGGAGTATCTGCCACATAATCTGTCCCACAACGTTCATCACCCCACGTATGATAAAGACCCAACCAATGACCGATTTCATGTGTAGCTGTTCGTCCAAAGCTATACAAACCTTTGGTATTCGACCCTATTTTTTTCCCAAAAGTTGTATAATCAATATAAACCCCATCAAGGTTTTCTTGTGCCTCAGTTTCTAATCCTTCTACAGTTTCTGCATAAGGAAATTCACCATAGCCAATATAACCTGAGCTTAAAGCAGCCACCCAAATATTCAAATATTTATTACTGTCCCAATAAGAAAGTCCTGACATAATTTCTCTATCTAAGTCATTTAAAATATTATATGTTGATTTTGAATTAAAATTTCGAGTTATGCCAGAAGAAGGCTTTCCAGAAGGGTCAATATTTGCTAAAAAAAACTCAATTTCAACATCTGCACCTATTGGGTTTGAATTAAAACCTAAACTGCCAGATTTTCTTCTATAATCTTCATTTAAAACCTTTATTTGAGAATAAATTTGTTCGTCAGAAATATTATTTCCAACAATATTATTACTACTTTGATTATGAATAACATGAACAACAACTGGAATCCTAATAATTTCAGAGGTAATTCTGGCATTTTGTTGCTTTAAAATTAAATTTTCAAGTGCTTGTTCGTATTTAATTTTTCTTAATTCAAATGAGGGATTTGAAAGTTTTGCAATAGAATCGCAAACTGCATTTCCACAGATTCGAGTTTTCTGTGAGAATGAGTTAAAACCTAAAAATAAAAGTAAAAAAAGTATTTTTTTCATAAAACTATGACGAACAAAAATAAAGGTTGGTTGCAATTATAGATTTAAAATTTAGATTTTTGAGGATTTATAAATCATAGCTATTAATCCGTGTACCCAGAAAAAGTGTGTCGCGGGGACTTTTGGACTAAGAATTTTCCGAAATTTCGTAAGCTTTCAAAATATCCCTAACTAATTTATGTCGTACAACATCTCTATCATCCAACTCTATAAAGCCAATTCCTTTTATATTTCTTAAGATATATAATGCTTCCGACAAACCAGATTTTTGCTTTGAGGGCAAGTCAACTTGAGTTTTATCTCCTGTAATAATTGCCTTTGAAAGTGGTCCCATGCGTGTCAAAAACATTTTTATTTGCATGGGAGTTGTGTTTTGTGCTTCGTCCAATAATATAAAAGCATTATTAAGCGTTCGCCCTCTCATGTATGCCAATGGTGCTATTTCAATGGTGCGATTTTCAATAAAAAACTTCAATTTTTCCGAAGGAATCATGTCATCGAGGGCATCATAAATGGGTCGAAGATAAGGGTCAATTTTATCTTTCAAATCCCCGGGCAAAAAACCTAAATTCTCTCCAGCTTCTACGGCGGGGCGTGTTATAATAATTTTCTTGACTTGTTTTTCCTTCAAAGCTTTCACAGCCATTGCAACAGCTGTATAAGTTTTCCCAGTTCCAGCAGGACCTGTTGCAAAAACAATATCAAAAGTCTTCCCAGCCTCAACCATTTTCTTTTGATTAGCTGTTTTTGCCTTTATTGGCGTTCCTTTTGTCCCTATCAAAAGTACATCATCGTCGGCAGTTTCATGGTTTGCCGATTCGATGTCTTCTTTTATATAGTTCCGAACTTGGTCTAAACTAATTCTGCCATATTTTTCCAAATGCTGAATCATGGCATCTAAAACATCTGAAATTCTTCCAATTTCTTCAACATTACCCTTTATTAATATCTGATTTCCACGAGAAATAATTTTACTCTGTGGAAAAGCCTTTGCAAGCTCTTTAATGTTACCATTTTCAACGCCAAGAAAATCAGGCAATGAAATCTCTTCTTCCAATGTAAATACTTTATCAGTCAAAATTCTAAATTGTTTTTAAGGTTAAAAGTCTGAATTCAGACCAAAAAATAATTCCCAAAGTTCAAAAATTATTCACATATATAGTTAGTTTTCCACAAAAAAATATCTAAATCATTCATTTCCCTTGATAATCAATCGTTTATGCAAAATACGAAAAAAAACCAAAATCAGGCTTGCTTTTTTGAGAAATAAATTTTTCTTAACATTGTATTATATTATGGACAAAAATTATCAAAATAACCCAACAAACAGTAATCGTGACCAAAGAGGATTTGGAAAAAATCTTTTTTTGGAAACTTTGCGTTCCGAAACTGGCAAACTTCCCCCTCAAGCAATCGAACTTGAAGAGGCCGTTTTGGGTGCATTGATGATTGAAAAAGATGCACTCACAGCTGTCGTTGATATTCTACAAGAAACAAGTTTTTATAAAGAAGCACATCAACGAATTTATAAGGCTATTATATCACTTTTTGGTAAATCAGAGCCAATTGATATGCTCACCGTTACAACACAATTACGAAGTACAGGTGAGTTGGAATTTATCGGTGGAGCATCTTATTTAGTCAGATTGACGAATAAAGTAAATTCTGCAGCAAATATAGAATTTCATGCCCGAATCATTACTCAGTCTGCCATCAAGCGAGATATGATTAAAATTGCTGGCGATATTTTGAAAGATGCTTACGAAGATACGACCGATGTTTTCAATTTATTAGATAAAACTGAACAGAATTTCTTTGAGATTTCGGAAAGAAATATTCGTAAAAACTATGCTGATGCAAGTACCATCATGCGAGCAACGATTGAGGAATTAGAAAAGAAGAAAAACAATAAAGATGGTCTGACAGGCGTAGCAAGTGGATTTACGGCACTTGACCGAATTACAAGCGGTTGGCAAAATACCGAATTGACAATTATTGCGGCAAGACCTGCTATGGGGAAATGTTTGGGCAAAGGAACAAAGGTTTTGATGTTTGATGGTTCTCTAAGAAAAGTTGAAGATGTAGAAAAAGGTGATTTTTTGATGGGAGATGACTCGACACCAAGGATTGTTCAATCAATTGCTCGAGGACAAGAAAAAATGTACTGGATTCATCAGAATAAAGCAATTGATTACCGAGTTAATGAAAGTCATATTTTAAGTTTGAAACGAAGTAGAAATGAAGGAAAATATAAAAAAGGTGAAATATTAAATATAACCGTTAAAGATTATCTCGAAAAATCTGACAAGTTTAAAAGTAATTATAAGGGTTATAAAGTTGCTGTTGAATTTGAACAAAAAGACTTAGAACTTGAACCTTATTTCTTAGGACTTTGGTTAGGTGATGGTCATTCATTTAGTTCAAGAATAACAAATATTGATACTGAAGTAGTAGGTTATCTTGGAGAATATGCTGAAAAATTAGAATTAGAGCTTGTAGAATATAATCAAGCTGGGAAAACTCCAAATTACGGAATTACAAAAGGATTTCAAGGTAAACAAGAATTTTATAGTATTCAAGGAGAATTAAGAAAACTTAATTTAATTCAAAACAAACATATTCCGAAGCATTATTTAATCAATTCTACTGAAAATAGGCTACAATTATTAGCTGGGCTTTTAGATTCTGATGGAAATTATGATACTCAATTTAATTGTTTTGAAATAAGTCAAAAGCATGAAAACTTAGCTAATCAAATAAAGTTTTTGTGCGATTCTTTAGGTTTTAGAACTTCAATAAAGAAGAAAAAAACTTCAATAAAGGCACTAAATTTTGTTGGAGAAGCATTTAGAGTGCGAATTTTTGGTAATTTAGATAGTATTCCAACTAAGATTGCAAGAAAACAAGCTCGACCTATAAAAGCAAAAGCTGACTGGAAAGTAACAGGAATAAAGGTTGAATTTGACAAAGTTGATGACTATTATGGCTTTGAAATTGATGGAAATCGTTTATTTTTGCTCGAAGACATGACGGTTACTCACAATACTGCCTTTGTAGTTTCTGCAATGAGAAATGCTGCAGTTGAATGGAATATTCCTGTGGCAATGTTTTCTTTGGAAATGTCTTCTACACAATTGATGCTTCGACTTATTTCTGCCGAAGCGGAAATTGATAGTAATAAATTACGAAAAGGAAAGCTCGAAAACCATGAGTGGGTACAATTACATCAAAAAATAAAGAAACTTTCTGCTGCACCAATTTATATTGATGATACCCCTGCCCTATCTATTTTGGAAATGAGAGCGAAATGTCGTCGTTTGAAAGCTCAATTTGATATTGGTTTGGTAATTATAGACTATTTGCAATTAATGACTGGCGACACTGGTGGAGGCGGAAAAGGTAATCGTGAACAAGAAATTGCTGCGATTTCTCGTGCTATGAAAAACCTTGCTAAAGAAATTAATGTACCAGTAATTGCACTTTCGCAGCTTAGTCGTGCTGTAGAAACTCGTGGAGGTGATAAACGCCCACAACTTTCTGATTTACGTGAATCTGGTTCAATTGAGCAAGATGCCGACATGGTTATGTTTTTGTACCGTCCAGAATACTACAAAATTACTCAAGACGAACAAGGAAATTCTACTGAAGGTGTAGGTGAGGTGATTATTGCCAAAAATCGTAGCGGTGATGTGGATACAGTTAAGCTAAAATTTATTGGAAAATACACAAAATTTACAGACTTAGATGGTTTTTATACGCCATTGCCAGGTCAAGATAATTTTGGAGATTTCAATACACCAAAGCCAATTGCTGATGTAAATTCTTTAGAAAATTTTGAACAAAATGCAAAGCCGACCCCTTTTCCAAGTATGAGTCCAAATCCGTCAAATAGTGGTGGAGCTGTTACGATGCCAAGTAAAGCAAACCAAGCTCGAAATTTAGATGATGAGAAAGAGTTTCCGTTTTAATGTATTTGTGTTTGAATGATTTGGTGAATGTGTGATTTAGAAATAATCAAATTTGTGATTCGTTTTTCAAAAATTCGTAAATTCTTCAAATGATTGGTGTTTTTGATTCTGGTATTGGTGGACTCACACTTCTGCACGAAATCATTAAGCAATTGCCTAATGAACAATATTGCTATTATGCAGATACTGAAAATGTTCCTTACAGTACAAAAACTGAGGAACAAATAAAGGAATTTGTTGAAAAAGCAATTGTTTTCTTTCTTGAAAAAAAAGTAAAAGCAATCGTTTTAGCTTGCAATACCGCAACAAATGTTTGTATCGAAGATTTAAGAACTCGATATGTGCTTCCAATAATTGCCATTCAACCTGCCGTAAAAGTTGCTGTTGATAATGATAAATTCAAGAAAAAAATCTTAGTTTGTGCTACGCCAATTACTCTTCGTTCTGCAAGATTTCAGAGATTAATCGATTTATTAAATGCTGAAACTTTAGTAGAAAGATTGGCTTTACCCGAATTGGTAAAATTGGCAGAAAGTGAAGATTTTGGAGAAAAGGCTAAGCAATATATTCAGGATTCTTTGGAACAATTTGATATTAAAACTTATGGTTCAATCGTATTAGGATGTACTCATTTTACCTATTTTGAGCCAATTTTCAAGAAAATTGCTCCAAATTTGAGCATTTTTGATGGAAATGAAGGTACAGCACGACATTTGAAAAATATTTTATCGAAACTAAATTTGCTTTCAAATGAAAAATTTTCAGTAGAATATATTGAATCTGGAAAACCTTCTAAAAATCTTGAAAGGTTTGAAAGATATATTGATTTGATTGAAAAGTTGAATTAAATTAAACCAGAACTTTCCTCATCACAAAGTCATTCATCCAATATTCTCCAATAGGAATATCTACTTCTTCAATAATTTCAAAACCAAGTTTTTCATAAAAGAACCGAGCTTTATTGAACTTATTAACATTCAAATCGAGGTATTTTCCACCAAAACCTTTTACTCGTAATTCAATGTCTTCTATTAATTTTTTACCAAACCCACTCCCATGAAAATCAGGATTTAAATAAAGTTTATTTAACTTATAAATACTAATTTCAAAATCCTTGATTGAATAAGCAGCAAATGCAATTGGTTGATTATCAAGGTTCTGCAGAATAAATATTTGTTCAAATTCCATTTGTTCAGTCAAGCCATCTTCACTATAAATAAGTTCAAACATAAACTTAGATTGTTCGACTCCAATGATTGGCTCGTAGGTAACAAACCAAGTTTTTTGTGCTATTTCTCGAATTTTTTTAATATCTTCGTAAGTAGCAACTTTGTAGGTTATATGCATCAGTTTTAAAATTTTCTTTGCAAATATAAACTCTGCAAGCATAACATTTTGTTAATTTGCATAAAATTAGTTAGTGAATTAATTAAACTAATTTTATTTTGTAAATTGAGTTTTTTTATCATTTAAGTAAAACCTCGACGGCGAAAAGGAATTTCGCTCCACAATTAATGAAACCACTAATATTAGTTACAAACGATGATGGCATTACATCAAAAGGAATTGCAGTTTTGATAGAGGTTATGAGAAAAATAGGCGAAGTATTTATTGTAGCACCTGATAGCCCAAATTCAGGCATGGGACATGCAATTACTGTTGATAGTACAATTCATGTTAAAAAATCAAAGCTGTTCAAAGGTTTAGAAGCTTATGAATGTTCAGGAACTCCTGCCGATTGTGTAAAATTAGCCAAACATCATTTTTTAAAAGACAGAAAAATAGATTTGGTAGTCAGTGGCATCAATCATGGTATGAATGCTTCAATTTCAGTTGTTTACTCAGGTACAATGTCAGCGGCTGTTGAGGGTGCAATTGAAGGAATTCCATCAATTGGTTTTTCGATTGATGATTTTAAATATGATGCTGATTTTAGTCATATAAAAAGGTGGTTGAAACGCATAACTGAAAAAGCATTAGCAAACGAATTTCCAGCAAATGTGGCCTTAAATGTTAATTTCCCAACCATTTCGAGTGAAAAAATCAAAGGTGTGAAAATTTGTAGGCAAACAAATGGTTATTGGCATGAAGAATTTGATGCAAGAAAAGACCCTTATGGAAGACCATATTTTTGGATGGGTGGTGATTTTGTAAACCGTGAACCAAATGTTGAAGGGACAGATATTCACGAATTAAAATCAAATTATATTGCAATCGTTCCAGTGCATTATGACATGACCGCCCACGAAACTATTAAGGGTTTGAAAAGGTGGAAACTTTGAAAAGAGTTCTGAATTCTGAGCGACCGACGCTCGGTTCTGAATTATGAGTTAATTTAAAAATTACTACTTGGAAATTCTTTTTTCATCATTTTTTAAATTAAACCACTATTATTTACTGAAAAATATAAAAAATATGGCAGTATTAGGAAGGCTTCTAAAGGGAAGTATAGCGTTTACAAGTAAAATACAAGAAATAAGAAAAATAAAGCCATTCAAATGGCAAAAAAAAACTTTTACAAAACTTATTTCAAAAGCTCGTTATACACAATTCGGTGAAAAATTCAATTTTGAGGAGATTTTGAGTTCTTCAATTTTTGAAAAAGATAAAGAATTTTATGAGAAATTCAAAAAATATGTTCCAATCTATGATTACAATTCTATTTATTCAGAATGGTGGTATAAAGCCCGATTAGGTGAAAAAAGTGTTTGTTGGCCTGGAAAAGTGAAGTATTTTGCTTTAAGTTCAGGCACTTCTGATGCTGCCTCAAAGGCGATTCCTGTTACAAAGGAAATGATAAAGGCAATTCAACGAACAAGTATTAATCAAATCATAACTCTTGGAAAATATACAGAATTACCTGCTGATATTTATGAAAAAGGCTATTTAATGCTTGGTGGAAGTACTGCACTTAATGAAGTAGATTCTCATTATGAAGGCGATTTAAGTGGAATTACAACAGGAACTATCCCTATTTGGTTTCAGAATTTTTATAAACCCGGTCAAAAAATTGCTGCTCTTACCAATTGGGAAAATAAATTAGAAGATATTACCATAAATGCTCCAAATTGGGATATTGGTTTCTTGGCTGGCGTTCCTGCTTGGCATACAATTCTGCTTGAACGAATCATCAATAGATATAATTTAGAAACAATTCATGATATGTGGCCCAATTTGACCGCTTTTGCATGGGGCGGAGTTTCTTTAGACCCATATAAACAAGGGCTTGAAAAACTTTTCGGAAAACCTGTAATTTATATCGAAACTTATATGGCTTCTGAAGGCTTTTTGGCTTATCAAGATAAACCTGATGGAAATTTAAGATTAGTTTTAAATCGAGGAATATTTTTTGAATTCATTCCATTTAATGAAAATAATTTTGATGAAGATGGAAATTTAGTCGAAAATCCGGAAACATTGATGGTTGATGAAGTTGAAGAGGATATTGATTATGCTTTATTAATTTCGACTTGTGCTGGTGCATGGCGATATTTGATTGGTGATACTGTGAAATTTACAGATAAAAATATGGCTGAAATAAAAATCACTGGGCGAACAAAACATTATTTGAGCTTGTGTGGAGAGCATTTGTCAGTAGATAATATGAACCATGCCATAGAATTAGTCTCAAAAGAATTAGGTCTTGATATTCGAGAATTTACTGTGGTGGGAATAAAACATCCTCCTCTTTTGGCTCATCAATGGTACATTGGAACTGATGGAAAAGTTGATGAAAACCTACTTTGTGAATTGATTGACAAACATTTATGCAAACTTAATGATGATTATTGTGTGGAACGAAAACACGCTTTAAAAAACATTTTTGTAAAAGTTCTACCCACTCAAGTTTTTTATGATTGGATGGCATTACGTGGTAAAGTCGGCGGACAAAGCAAATTTCCGAGAGTATTAAAAGGAAAAGTGATTGAAGAGTGGGAGAATTATTTAAAAGAAAAGGCATTTTAAATTTCAATTTATTTCTTGTACAAATCATCGCTTTTTTCATTAGGTTTTGATTTCATAAATTCTGCAACTTGTTGTTCTGAAATGCCTAAATCAATGATTGTATTTGGTAATAACTTTTTAAGGTTATCAGCTCCTTGTTGAGTTACTTTGGTTTTCCATAAATAAATTTTCTTTAAACTTTTGATTGTTGCTAAATTTTTAATTGAAACATCAGAAATCGACGTACCGATTAAGTTTAAGTATTCTATATTTTGTAATACAATTAATTTCGGAATGCCGTTATCTGTGATTTTTGTATTTTCGAGATGAAGACGAGTCAAGTTTTTAAGTTTGGCTACCTCTTCTAATGTTTTATCTGTTATTTGGGTATTGCTTAATTTCAACCAAAGTGTTTGTTCAGGAGCTAACGAAAGCACTTTTGCTTCATCATCGGTCAATTTAGAATTGTTTAGATACGAGATTTCTACATAATTATTGTTTTGAGCAAAAGGCAAAATCAATGCTCCAGATTCTTTTATTTTCGAGGCATTACCTTCATCAATTACACTTACTTCTTTTGCAATTATTTTTTCCTCTAAATCAAATTTATCTTGTTTGACAGTTACAATTAAGTTTGTTGAAATATTTCCCATTCCACCACCAAGCGTTGCTAAAATTGGCTTAATCTGTTCATTAACAGTTAGTTGTGAAACTTTTTTATCGAAAGTTGCACCTTGTTCCACCCACCATTTCAGCAAAGACAATTCATTTTCAGAAATTTGATTTTTGCCTTTTGGAGCCATATGATGCTCGTCATTTTCTGGCAATAAAATTCTTTTAATAAACTCACTTTCTTCTACATTATTTGCTTTGAAAATTACCCCATTTTTCCCACCTTTTTGAAAAAGAGCAATTTCATCCATTCGTAAATCACCTTTCATTTTATTTTTATTATGGCATTGTTCGCATTTTTGCTTAAAAATCGGTTGAATTATTTCTTGATAAACTAATGCTTCATTAACATTTTTCAGTTGAACTTTTTGTGTAACAACTTGATTATCAGCCTTTTCTGACATTCCAAGCCAGCCACGAAACGGTTGAGGAGTGTTTTCTGTCAAATAAGTTTCGCCATGGGTGAGATTTCCGCCATGATGCCCTGCGATAAACATTAAAATGGTAGCAATAAAAAGTGCAGGAATATAAAGGATTGTATTTAGTCCTATTTTTTCGGTAAGCCATTCATTTTTAGAAAAATATGCCAACCAAGTAAAAATAGCCAACCAAATCCCTTGCCATTTATGTTCATCCAAAATTTCTTCATTATAGCCACCTTCAAACGAAAGAAAAAAACCTGCAATACAAGCAAAAGTTGCACTAATAGCAGAAACTAACAAAGCAATTCTAATGAGTTCTGGGTTTACAGAAATTTTACCTAACATATTGAAAACTTCAATTAAAGCAATCAACATCAAAAAACCAATGGGTAAATGCACTAAAAGTGGGTGAAAACGACCAAAAAAAGCAGTCCATTCAGAAATTGATAGAATTGTGAGCATATCAAACATAAAGAATTTATCAAAATTAATTTCTATTTCAAAACTACAAATCTTCTCTTTATTTAACAACAAAAGAGCCAAAACATAATGAAATGTTTTGGCTCTTTTAAATCATATTTTCTATATGTAAATTAGGTTTTAATACCCAGGATTTTGCTTCAATGTTTCAGCTCCATCTTTTTTACTATTTAAAATCTCTTGCAATGGAATTGGGTAATACTCATGCTTTCCTTTTACAAAAGTTACACCATTGAAATAAGCTCTTTTATCTTTTTCTTTAGCATAATAAGCATTCAGAGTTACGTCTGCAATTCCCCAACGAACTAAGTCAAAGTAACGATGCCCTTCCATTGCAATTTCGATTCTTGTTTCATATCTAACTGCATTTCTTGCTGCTACTTTGTCCGTCCATGCATTTGCGTATTCTTTGATTACATAATTTGCAGCAGGTTTCCCATCAGCTCCCAAAACAAAACCTTCAGGATTTGCGGCACGTTTACGAATTTGGTTGACTAAACCACGAGCATTTTCTAAAGAACCCACTTCAACTTCACATTCTGCCAACAAAAGCAAAACATGAGAATAACGAATCATGCGATAGTTATTTGCATTTAAACGAGGATTTGGGCCAGTATTTACTCCAATATCAGATTTATATGGCAAATGTTTTTTCGGAGAATATGGACCTGCATAAGCTTGATCACGAATAAAACCTGCTCCTGTATGAACACCCCAATCTAAAAAAGTAATTCCACGACGACCAACTGTCCAGTCCAAACGAGGGTCAAAAGTACCTGCGTCTGGTGTAAATGCAGCTGTTACAGAAAGTCCTTGATCGTTTTTAACATCAACATCATTGAATGTATTTATTAATGGTAAGCCATCTTTGTCCGTTTTAAAGGCATTTACCAAATTTTGAGATGGTTGATAAAATCCGCAACAAGTAGTAACACCTCCAAATGACGGGTAATTTAAAGTTGCACCTGTATTTCCATTTTCATTTCCACCAGCTCCATCATTTACAGAAAATTGTACTGAGAAAACTGATTCAGAATTATTATTTGTTACTGCTCTAAAATTATCATGATACTTTGGCATCAATGAATATTTTTTGCTATCAACGATTGCTTGCAAAATCGTTTTTGCTTCTGCAAATTTTTGTTGAAACATATATGCTTTTGCCAACATTGCACCTGCTGCCCATTTTGTTGGACGACCTGGCTGAGATTGATTTACTGGTAATACATCATAAGCTGCCTTTAAATCAGCTTCAATATTTGACCAAATACTTTTATCGTTTGGTAATTTTGTACTCGCAAAATCATCTGGATTATAGGTTTTTTCGTCAATATAAGGCACCATGTTAAACATTTTCTTCAATTCAAAATGATAATGACCTCTCAAAAACTTTACCTCAGCAGTTACCAATGATTTTTCGGCTTCTGTCATATCAGTTGCTTTTGCCATTACGATTAAAACATCGTTTGCTCTTGCAATTCCATCATAACAAGTTGACCATTTTCCTCTAAAATGAGTATTATCAGATAAAATATTCTTTTGTTCGATGAAAGAAATCTCAGGCTGGTCGCCAGAAGTCGTTCCTTTATAAGCATTATCAGCCGAAACTTCACCATAAATCCAGTTATCAGCCGAACCATGCCAAGAAGAAAAACCTGCGGTATTATTTGTACCAGTACCATCAATGAGTGCATAAGCACCCACCAATAGATAATTTACACCAGGTTTGTTAGATAGTGTAGCAAGCGAAAGTACACCTTTTGGCTGAACATCCAAAAAGTTATCTTTACAGGAGGTTATCAAACCCAAAGAAAGAATAGTTGTAATTATTAATATTTTTTTCATTTTATTTTTATAAGTGTTATAAAATTTATCAAATTGTATTTTTAATGCATTTAAAATCCAATACTCAACCCTACTATAATTGCTTTGTAGGTAGGGTATGCACCTTCGTCTACACCGATATGACGATCTTGACCAACCACACCAGCTGTTGAATTTCTTAAGTTAATTTCTGGGTCAATGCCTGTATATTTTGTTGCTGTTATTAAGTTTTGTGCCTGCACATAAATAGCCGCATTATTCAAACCAACTTTTCTTGAAATTTGAGCAGGAATAGTATAATTAAGTTGAATATTTTTCAATCTAAAATACGAGCCATCTTCCAAATAATATGTAGAAGGATTTGAGCTAATATTATCATTTGAGCGAAGGATTGGCAATTTGGCATTTGTTTTTCCTGGCTCCCAAGACTCATTAACCATACGCAATGAACGATTTCCTGCAAATGTTGGAAAATCTGTCCAGTAACGAACATAATTAAAGATTTGATTTCCTTGTACACCTTGACCAAAAATATCAAGTCTAAATGCTTTGTAACCTAAGCTCAAATTAATACCATAAGAAAAATCAGGGTGTGGGCTACCAATAACTTCTCTATCGGCTGCTGAAATTCTGCCGTCTCCGTTTACATCTCTAAATTTAAAGTTACCAGCTTTGTTATTTATTCCACCACCAAATTGAACAGGTAGTTTAGAACCTTCTTCATCAGATTGAATAAAACCATCAATGTGATAGCCAAAAAATGAAGCTAATGGATACCCTTGCTGCGTTACGCTCATTGGAGGGAGGCGAGTTGTAAATCCAAAATATTGTGTAGATGGATTTCCGTCTGTTTTCATCACTGTGTTTCTATAAGTAGAAATTTGTGCACCAACAGTATAGCTAAATTCACCATTCATTGCCTTTCCATTATAATTTATGCCTAATTCTATTCCTTTATTATTCATTTCTCCAATATTTTGAAAAGGAGCAGCAGCAAAACCTTGACTTCTTTGTACTTCTACTGGAAATAACATATCAGAAGTGTTTCTATCAAACCAATCAAAAGTTACGTCTAAAGCTCCTTTTAACAATGATGCATCAAAACCAATATCGAAAGATTTGGTTGTTTCCCATTTTGCATTTACGTTGCTAAATTGAGTGCGGTCATATCCTTGTAATGATGAAGACCTTGTACCACCTAAATCATAAAAATTTTGAACAACATTTGTTCCAAAAAGAGCAAATGAATTATAATTACCAATTTCTTGATTTCCAGTTTCTCCATAAGCTGCACGAATTTTAAAATCAGAAATCCAAGGAAGGCTTTTCATAAATGATTCGTTTGATAATCTCCAACCAACAGAAACAGCTGGGAAAATGGCAGTTCTAAATTCTTTTGCAAAACGAGAAGAACGGTCACGGCGAACAGTTAAATCTAATAAATACTTATTACTCAAATTAAAATTGGCTTTTGCAAACTCAGAAGCTAATCGCCAATTAGAAGCAGCACCACTATTAGTTTGAGTTCCTGCATTTCCAGCATCTAAATATCTGTTTTCTAAATCATCACTTGCATATCTTTGACGACCAGCACTAAAAAACTCAGCATAGTTTTTAATTGATTCTGTACCTGCAATCACATTAAAATTCAATCTATTATCAAGAAATGATTTTTTGTATGTCAAAGTATTGTACCAAGTCCAAGTCCATTCGTAGGCATTTGTTTGATTAAAAGAGTTATTTGCCTCATTTTCTGCATTTTGGATTCCGACTGGAAAGAAATTTCTAACATTAAAATTATTAAAATCTATCCCAAATTGACTTCTTGCCGTTAAGCCAGAAAAAATATCAGCCTCAACAAAAGCATTTCCAAAAAATCTAATATTCTTCTGTTTATTATCTTTTTGTGTAAACAAATCAGCGATAGGATTTCTTGAATTGTCTAATCCTGCACTATAAGTACCACCCCAATTTCCCATTATATCATATACAGGAATAAATGGTTGTTGACGATAAATAAATGAAATCGGGTTACTTTCAGACTGGTTACCATTTCTTTGTTGAACTGTTTCATCATAAGCAATTTGCATATTTTCACCAATTCTGAATCTTTTATTTACATTAAATTCAGTATTTGCACGTAATGAATATCTTTTGTAACCAGTATATTGCATTATACCTGGTTGGTCAAAATAGTTTAAAGACATCGAATAACGTGCAGATTCCGTTGCACCAGAAACACCAATTTGATGATTTTGCATCAAAGCAGGTTTAAAAGCTTCATCAAACCAATTTGTTCCTTCTTTATTAGTTTTTTGAATCAAATTACGAGTAGCTGGGTTCAATAAATCTCTTACATATACAGAAGGGTCAGCTAAAGGACTTCCCTCATTTACACCACCTGATTTTACAATATAATCTGGCATTACAGGTGTAGCACCACTACCAAAATGTACACTCGAAGGGTAAATAAGTGTAGAACGACCTGCATTTGGTGTAGCCACTCCATTTACCAATGTGTTATTAGCATTGATAAATGATTTCCAAAATACATCTAAATATTGCTGAGAATTGGCTAAATCAAAACCTTTTCTTGGAGTCTGGTTTCCAAAATAAGCATCATACGTAAATTTAGGTTTTCCAGATTTACCTTGCTTGGTAGTAATAATAACTACACCATTTCCTGCACGTGAACCATATATTGAAGCGGCAGAAGCATCTTTCAAAACCTGCATAGTTTCAATATCATTCAAGTTCAAAGTATTTAAGTTTCCTTTTGTTGGTGTACCGTCAATGATATATAAAGGTGAGTTGTCATTTACAGTACCAAATCCACGAATACGTACCATAACTCCACCGCCTGGAGAATTATCAGTTCCAACATTTACTCCAGCTACACGTCCTTGAATAGCTTGAGCTAAGTTTGTTGCTGGTACAGCCAAAACATCTTTCATATTAACAGTTGCAACAGCACCTGTAATATCCTTTTTAGATTGACTACCATAACCTGTTACAATTACTTCATCTAAAGCCTTACTATCAAGACGAAGTGTTACATCAATAGTGCTTTTATTGCCTATTGAAACCTCTTGAGGTGTAAATCCAATTGATGAAACTACCAAAGTCGTAGTATTAGCAGGAACTTCAATAGAATATGCTCCATTTGCATCGGTGGAAGTTCCTTTAGATGTATTCTTAACTGTGATAGTCGCTCCTGGTAATCCAGAGCCACTTTCACCATCTAAAACTTTGCCAGAAATTTTCTTTTGGGCAAAAGCTAAAGAACTTGCAAAAATTAGAAAAAACATCAAAACGCCCGTTTTGATGGGAATTGGGTAAGAGTGTTTCATAAAAAATATAGAGATTAAGATTTAAAAATACTTTTCAAATATAAATCAATAAATTATAAATTTGAATTACATTTTAATATTATTTAAATAATTTTTATAAAAAAAATAACATTAATTTAATTTTGTTAAAATTTCATTAAAAATGAGCAAAATATCATAGGTTTGAGGATTTACTTTTTGAATGGTAATGAAAAAAAAGTATTTTTGCAAAATGAATGAAAATCAAAACCCTTGGAAGATAATTGATTCCGAAACAAAGTATGAAAATAATTGGATAGAAGTTGTCCATCAAAATGTTATCAATCCAAGTGGAGGAAAAGGAATTTATGGAACAGTAAATTTCAAAAACATTGCTGTTGGAATTTTGCCATTAGATGAAAATAATCATACTTGGTTAGTTGGTCAATATCGTTTTCCTTTAAGTGAATATTCTTGGGAAATTCCAGAAGGTGGCTGTCCCGATGGTGAAGAAGTTTTGGAAACAGCTAAACGAGAATTGAAGGAAGAAACTGGTCTAATTGCTCAGAAATGGAGCATGATTTCAAAATTACATACTTCAAACTCTGTATGTAATGAAGTTGCTTATATTTTTTTGGCAGAAGAATTGACTCAATCGGAAAGTCAACCAGAAGAAACAGAACAACTTCAAGTGAAGAAAGTTTCTTTGAAAACTGCCTTAGAAATGGTTTTGGAAGATAAAATCACCGACTCGATGAGTGTGGCAGGAATTTTAAAAGTAGCACGACTAAAAGGTTTATAAAATGTTTGAAGCAATATCATTTGGTTTCGTTTCTGGAGTTATTCTAAGTTTTGGTTTTGGCAGTGTGTTTTTTGCTTTAGTTCAGGATAGCATTGATAATGGCTATAAGGCAGGAATGAAAATGTCTTTCGGAGTTGTATTTGGAGATATTTTGATGATATTTATTGCTTTTCTTGGTACGTCATTATTACCAAATTTTCCAAATTTTGGTTTTTATTCAAGAATATTTGGTTCGATACTGCTCATTGGTTTAGGAATTATTCACTTCAAAAAACACAAAACTCAAACAAAAAAGCGAGATTTTAAACTCGCTCGTTTCTTTTACTTTTTTGGGAAAGGTTTTTTATTAAATGTCATCAATCCAGTTAATTTTCTTTCATGGATGGTCATTTCTGCTTCTTTAAAAAGTTATAAATATGACATTTATGACGAAGTTGCTTTTTTTTCAACAGCTATTATTATGATTTTTGTAGTAGAATCTGCCTTTGCAATTTTTGCCGATAAAATCAAAAATAAAATGAGCGATAAAACAATGCTTTATTTTAAATATTTTTCAGGAATAGTATTTATTGGCGTTGGTTTGAAAATGGTTTATGATGTGTTATAATCCAAAGTCCACAAGTCAATAGAAAAAAAAGTCTATAAGCGTTCAAAACGACTTATAGACTTTTAGTATTTTTTTTCTGTGGACTTTTTTATTTACTTTTCTGCTTATTCTCAGCCGATTGATTCAATGCAATCATTTGTTTCATTGTTTTGTCAAAGCCATCAACCGAACCGTCCATAAAAATCACATTTCCTTTACCATCTTGAGCAACTTGACGCATCGTTTCTGTCCAAAGCGAAAACAAAATTATTGACGGATCAAGATTCGCTTTTTCCATTTCAGCGGCAGCTACTGCCATACCTTTTGCAATTTCTTCACGGAACTGAGCTAAACCTTGTCCACGTAACCTTGCAGCCTCTCTTTCTGCCTCTGCCGATATTCTGATAGCGTTTCCGTCTGCTTCTGCACCTTTAGTTTTTGTAATTAATAATGCTTGACCTTCATTTTCGGCTGCCGCTTTTAGGTTATTAGAAGCCACAACTCGTGACATTGATTTTACAATTTCTTCATCAAAAGTGATGTCATTTATTTGTAAATCAAGCAAATGATAACCCCAGCCATTGAGCGTAAAGTCAAGATTTGATTTCACATCATCAACAATTTCGTTTCTTAAACTCAAAATCTCAGCCTGTTTTTTTGTAGCCACAAAACTACGAATCGAGCCTTCAATTGAGCGAACCAATGCTTGCATAAAATTGGCTTGGTCAATAAATTTAAAAGCAACATTTTTGATTTGCTCTTCTGAATTATCGGTTACTGTATAAAGCAACATCGCCTTGAAATAAACATTTGCTTGATCATTAGTAATTGCCTGAAATTGCAATTCCGCAGAACGGTTTTGAATTGAAATTGTACGAAAAACAAATTCAATAAAAGGGATTTTGAAATTTAATCCTGGCGTCATAATTCGCTGATATTTACCAAACATAGTAATCACAGCCACATTTCCTTGTTGAACAATTACAACAGAAAGGAAAAGAATGAGTAAAACTGGTACAATAATAAAAAGTGAGCCCATTGGTTTTTGAAGGTTTAGTTTAAATAATAACCCAAATGTAATTTGAAAAACGAAACCTATAACATTTTCTTGACAAATGGTAAATTTCAAGTAAAAAGTTTCAAAATATTTATTTGAAGGCAAAACTCACATCATTTTTAAAGACCCCATTCCACCATCAACATGAAATATCTGTCCCGTTATCCAACTTCCTTCATTTGATAAAAGCAATTTTGCCATTGATGCTATATCTTCACTTGCACCAATTCGACCCAAGGGATGTCGTTTATTAGAAGCTTCGATTTTTTCGGGAGAAGAAAGAAGATTTTTAGCTAACGGAGTATCGGTCAAAGAAGGAGCAATGGCATTAACTCGAATTTTTAAAGGAGCAAATTCGGCAGCCAAAGATTTTGTTAAACCCTCAATCGCTCCTTTTGAGGCAGCAATGGAAGCATGAAAACCCATGCCAGTCTGAACCGCAACAGTACTAAAAAGCACAATTGAAGCGTTTCCAGATGCTTTCAATCGTGTTAAATTTGCTTGAATTACATTCACTGCACCTACAACATTTATCTGAAAATCTTTTAAGAAATCATCATTTGTAAGGCGATTAAAAGGTTTTAAATTGATTGTTCCGGGACAATAAACTATTCCATCCAAAGTTGATGGAAGTTCGTTAAACACTTGACTATCAGGATTTTGTGCATCCCAAGTTAAATGAGTTGTAGATAATTCTGGTTTAGTGCGAGAGGCAGAAAATACATTAACACCCAAAGCAATTAAGCTTTCGGCAAGTGATAAACCAATTCCTGAACTTGCTCCGATTATTAAAATATTTTTATTTTGAAAAGACATGGGGTAAATATATAGTTTAGAATGAAACATTTAGAATGAAATAATATTCAGTTTAACATTTTAGTTTTCAAAATGTTTTTAATTTTTTCAAAATTCTACACTTTTCACTCTAAACTCTTCACTATTTTCACACGCTTAAAACTTTCAAAAACTCACTTCTTTTGTCTTCATTCTTAAAAACACCACCATAAAACGAAGTAATTGTTGAGCTTGTTTGGTCTTTAACACCTCTTGAAGATACACATTGGTGGTCGGCATCTACAAAAACTGCCACGTCTTCTGTCATTAATGCCGTTTTTAATGCATGACCAATCTGCATCGTCAAACGCTCTTGAACTTGTGGGCGTCGAGCAAAATAATTGACAATTCGGTGTAATTTTGACAAACCAATTACCTTACCACTCGAAATATATGCAATATGTACTTTTCCAATAATTGGCACAAAATGATGCTCACAATTTGAATAAAATTTGATGTTTTTCTCCACCAACATTTCATTATAATTGTAATCATTTGTAAACAAAGTCATAGCAGGTTCATTTTCAGGATTTAGACCTGAAAACAACTCTTTTACATACATTTTTGCTACTCTGCGAGGCGTTCCACGCAAACTTTCGTCCAAAAGATCAAGACCTAAAGCAAGCATAATTTCTTTAAAATGCGTCTCAATTATCTCGATTTTTTCCTCATCATCCAAATCGAAAGCATCATTTCTTAAAGGGGTTTCGAGTTTTGTAAAAGGATGTTCATTATCATCTAAAAGTAGTTCATTCATTAATTTTTTTTCTCTAAACTGGATATTCGACATAATTTCTTTCTGTTTCAAAAAGCCTAATTTTTAAATCAAAATCAGTGCTTATTTTTGTTCGTAAAATTTCATAAATAACAATTGCAATGTTTTCTGCTGAAGGATTTAAGTTTTTAAATTCTTCGGTATCCAAATTTAAGTTTTTGTGGTCAAATTTGTCCAAGATATTTGCCTTTATCAAATCACTCAAAACTTTAGTATCAAAAACATATCCCGTGGTAGAGTTTACCTCACCAATCAGTTGAACAGTCAAATCATAATTATGCCCATGATAATTCGGATTGTTGCATTTTCCAAAAATATGGGCGTTTTCTTCATCGGTCCAAACAGGATTATGAAGTCGGTGAGCTGCATTAAAATGTTCTCGACGAAACACAGCAACCCTTTTGTTTTTTTGTTCCAAAATTA
This sequence comes from Emticicia sp., assembly GCA_031378345.1. Classification (GTDB taxonomy): domain Bacteria; phylum Bacteroidota; class Bacteroidia; order Cytophagales; family Spirosomataceae; genus Emticicia. The sequence goes on from JANNDY010000013.1 coordinate 85,473, forward strand.
AAATAAAATGATTATATTTAGTCAGCCAAACAGTCATTACAAAGGTTGTGCACAACACTTGTAGGCTACCGAGCGGTAGTTCGTATCGCTCATATAAGTTATATAACAAGACGTTTTTTTATTTTGTTCAAGAATTAATAAAAAATAAATTTCTTAAAATATTAATTTTTCATTTTAACTTTGGGAATTACAACAATTCAACTTCAAACTACCTTAAGTATGAACCGTAGAAATTTCCTCTCAACAAGTCTGGCAAGTTCCAGTATTCCATTTATTGTTAAGAAAAAAAACCTTGCTAACGAAGATAAAAAAGTCAGACTTGGCTTTATTGGAGTTGGACTTCGTGGGCGAAATCATCTCGAACAAGCTCTTTATCGTCCTGATGTTGAAATTCCTGCAATTTGCGACATTGACTTAAATTCTATTGGTGAAGCGAATAAAATCTTTAAAAAATTTGGCAAAAAAGAGCCAATTGCTTATACAAAAGGCGAACGAGATTTCGAGAATTTTGTCAAAAGAGAAGATTTGGATGGAATAATAATTGCAACACCTTGGGAATGGCACGTGCCAATGTCAATAGCGGCAATGAAAGCTGGAAAATATGCTGGAGTGGAAGTTTCGGCGACAGTAACTTTGCAAGAATCATGGGACTTGGTTGACACTTTCGAGAAAACAGGTTCGCATTGCATGATTATGGAAAACGTATGTTATCGCCGAGATATTATGACGGTTTTGAATATGGTCAGACAAAATATGTTTGGCGAAATGCTCTACGGACATTGTGGCTATCAACATGATTTGCGTTTTGTAAAATTAAATGATGGAAAAACTGCTTACGGACGAGGAGTTGAGTTTGGTGAAAAGGGTTTTAGTGAAGCAAAATGGCGTACCCAACATTCTATAGATAGAAATGGCGACCTATATCCAACTCATGGACTTGGGCCTGTTGCACATTGGATGGACATAAATAGGGGAAATCAATTTATGTATCTGACTTCAATGGCAACAAAAGCTCGTGGAATGCACAATTATATTGTCGAAAAAGGCGGTGCCGACCATCCAAATGCAAAAGTAAACTTCAAATGTGGTGATATTGTAACAACAACAATTCAATGTGCCAATGGCGAAAATATTGTCATTATTCATGATACAAATAGTCCACGCCCTTATTCTCTTGGTTTTCGAGCTCAAGGAACAAAAGGGATTTGGATGAATGACGGCAATCAAATTTATATTGAAGGAACTTCAAAAAAACATGATTCGTGGGAGCCTTTTGCAGATTATCAAAAACAACATGACCATCCGCTTTGGAAAAAATACGAACAAGATGCCGTGAACGCTGGACATGGAGGAATGGATTTCTTTGTAATTCGTGCATTTATCGAATCTGTAAAAAATAAAGTTGCTCCTCCAATTGATGTGTATGATGCAGCTGCCTGGAGTGCCATAAGTCCACTTTCCGAATTATCTATCGCAAGAGGTAGTTCTCCAGTTGAAATCCCAGATTTTACTCGTGGAAAATGGAAAACAAACAAAAGAATATTTGGATTGAATGATAATTATTAAGCTATTTAAAAGCCCTACGGGCTTTAACATGAATCGCCATAGGTTTCACCTACGGAATTAATAATTGAATCATTTTTACAACACTGAAGGTGTTGAACAATATATTCAAATGGTTGTTTTTGCTAATAAAGTTAAACCCTTTCAGGGTTTCCAGAAAATTTTCAATATTTTTCCGTAGGTTTAATCTACGGCTATTAGAGTTTAAGCCCTTTAGGCTTTCTATTAACATCAACTTATTATTTATGCAAAAAACATTCATTATTTCAGCAGTCAGAACACCAATTGGTAGTTTTGGTGGTTCACTTTCAACGGTTTCTGCACCAATATTAGGAGCTACCGCAATCAAAGCAGCAGTAGCAAAAGCAGGTATTTCAACTGAAAATATAGAAGAAATTTTATTTGGAAATGTTTGTACCGCAAATGTAGGTCAAGCCCCCGCACGTCAAGCTGCGATTTTCGGAGGATTAAGCAATAAAACAAATGCAACAACCATCAATAAAGTATGTGCTTCAGGCATGAAATCTATCTCTTTTGGTAGTCAATCTATCGAATTGGGTCAAAATGATGTCGTTATTGCTGGAGGAATGGAAAATATGTCAATGATTCCATTTTATTTGGCAAAAGCTCGTTATGGTTATGGTTACGGCAATTCTGAACTCATCGACGGCTTAGCAAAAGATGGTTTACAGAATGTTTATGATGGAAATGCAATGGGTTGTTTTGCAGATGCTACAGCTAATAAATATGAAATTTCTCGCCAAGAACAAGATGCTTATGCCATTCAATCATATCAACGTTCTGCCGATGCTTGGGCAAATGGAATGTTCGCCGATGAAGTAATTCCAGTTGAAATTACTGACAAAAAAGGGAATGTAAAAGTTATTTCTGAAGATGAAGAATATAAAAATGTAAACTACGATAAAATTCCAACTTTACGCCCTGTTTTTACCAAAGAAGGTACAGTAACGGCAGCAAATGCTTCAACAATTAATGATGGTGCAGCTGCATTGGTTTTGGCTTCTAAAACTGCCTTTGAAAAATATAATTTAAAACCAATCGCAAAAATTATTGCTTATGCCGATGCCGAACACGAACCAGAATGGTTCACAACTGCACCAATAATGGCTGCCGAAAAGGCTTTAAAAAGAGCTGGATTAACAATTGACGATATTGATTTTTTTGAAATAAATGAGGCTTTTGCAGTAGTTCCGATGGTATTTTGCAAAAATTTTGACATAAATTTTGACAAAGTAAATATTTTTGGTGGAGCTGTTTCCTTGGGACATCCTTTGGGTTGTTCAGGAGCAAGAATTGTAACAACTTTAATCAATGTTTTGCATCAAAAAAATGGTCGTTATGGAATGGCAGCGATATGTAATGGAGGAGGTGGTGCAAGTGCAATTATTATTGAAAAAATGTAAAATCTCGTAACCTTAAACCTTATAGGATGAAAAAATCCTGTAAGGTTTTTTTAAGTAATAATGAAAATAAATTCAAATACTTCTACAACCCTTCAAAAGTTTTTTGGTGAAAATCAAATATTGGTTCAAGCAAGTTCTCCAGGAAGATTAGATGTAATGGGAGGTATTGCAGATTATTCTGGTTCGATGGTTTTGCAAATGCCAATCAAACAAAAAGCATCAGTATCAATAAATATTAGAAATTATAACCAATTACATATCAAAAGCCTTGATATTGTCGATTTTAATGAGATTTATATAGATTTAGATGAATTACCAGATGTTTACGAACAAGCAAAATATTATTTGAAAGGAATTAAAGGAGGAGAATGGGCTTCATATATAATAGGTTGTTATTTGGTTATTTGTCAAGAAAAAAAAATAAAATTAGGTGGCCTTGATATTTTGATTGAATCATCTGTGCCTGTTGGCAAAGGGGTTTCTTCATCTGCAGCAATCGAAGTTGCTACTTTAAAAGCCATTGCAGAATTATTTTCAATTAAATTTGAAGGCACAGAATTACCCAGATTTGCCCAAATGGCCGAAAATTTAATCGTTGGAGCTCCATGTGGGCTGATGGACCAATTGGCTTCATATTTTGGGGAAAATAACAAAATATTACCTATTTTGTGCCAACCAGACAAAGTTTTCGACTTAGTCTCTATTCATGAAAACCTTTATTTTGTTGGAATTGACAGTGGCGTGCGTCATTCTGTGGGTGGAGCATCTTATGGAGAAGTTCGCACAGCGGCATTTATGGGTTATTCGATTATTGCTCAAAAAAGTGGTATTTCTAAAGAAAAAATCCAAGAAATAGCTCCAAAAAACCTTCCATTTAATGGCTTTTTAAGTAATATTACACCTTCGTTGTTTGAATCGAATTTTGCCCGAAGCCTAAATTCAATGTATGGTAAAGATTTCTTGCATGATTTTGGACATATTACAGATAATTTATCTCAAATTAATACGGATGTTTTTTACAATATTAAACCTTGCACAGAACACCCAATCTATGAAAACCATCGGGTAAAAACTTTTCTTGAGTTATTAAAAAATATTTCGCTTGAAAACCATTCATCGCTACTTTCAATAATGGGGGAATTGATGTTTCAATCGCACGAAAGTTATAATAAATGTGGTTTGGGAAATGAAATGACAGATAAAATTGCAAATATGGCTCGCATAAAAGGCTCATTATCAGGTATTTATGGTGCAAAAATCACTGGTGGCGGAAGTGGCGGAACAGTTTGTTTAATGGTTTATGGCGAACTCGGTTTAGCTTCTGCAAAAGAACTTTTTGAGGAATATCAAACTCAAACCAATCAAAGAAATTTGGTATTTTTTGAGTAATTCCCGCACAATGAGTTTTTAACCCATTTTTTATTTTTTTTTCCTTAAATTTGAACCTTCATAAAACTCTAAACTAAAAAATGAAAAAAATCTTAACTACATTATTAGCAATCTCCTATGGAATGGCATTTAGCCAATCTTCCCTAAAACCAAGAATAAATGCTGGTGCTGATGCTATCGAACAAAAAGTTATTACATGGCGACGTGATTTTCACCAAAATCCAGAATTAGGTAATATGGAAGTCCGTACAGCAAAAATCGTAGCCGATCATCTTCGTTCACTTGGAATTGAAGTAAAGGAGAAAGTTGGAGTTACAGGTGTGGTAGGCATTTTGAAAGGAGGAAAATCTGGTCCAGTTGTGGCTATTCGTGCAGATATGGACTGTTTACCTGTAACTGAAAGAGGTGATTTAGCTTTCAAATCAACAGTTTCTACTAATTATAATGGTCAAAAAACCGGACTGATGCACGCTTGCGGACATGATTCTCACGTGGCAATTCTAATGGGTGTTGCCGAGGTTTTGTCGGCGATGAAAAGTGAAATTGCAGGCACAGTGAAATTCATTTTTCAACCAGCCGAAGAAGGTGTTTATGACCCAAAATTACTTAAAGATGGCAAATCTGGTGCAGAACTGATGGTTATGGAAGGTGTTATGGAAAATCCGAAAGTTGATGCAATCTTTGGACTTCATATTAGTTCAGGTACAGATGTAGGTACAATTGGCTACCGTTCGGGTGCAACAATGGCAGCAGTTGACCAGTTGGGAATTAAAATTAATGGTAAGCAAACACATGGTGCAAATCCGTGGGGAGGAATTGACCCAATTGTTACAGCAGCTCAAATTGTGATGGGTTTACAAACTATCGTTAGTAGAAGTGTAAATATTACTGAAAATCCAGCTATTGTTACCGTTGGAGCAATTCATGGAGGAATTCGTCAAAATATCATTTCCGAATCACTTGATATGATTGGTACAATCAGAACTTTCGGAACAGAACAACGTGAATTAGTTCACAGAAGAATTAATGAGATTGCAACAAATATTGCCGAAAGTGCTGGTGCAAAAGCAGACGTTACCATCGAAACTGGATATCCTGTAACATTTAATGACCCGGCTCTTACAACAAAAATGATTGGGACTTTAGAAAATTTGGCAGGTAAAGCAAATGTTCAAGTTCAAGCACCACAAACAGGGGCAGAAGATTTTAGCTTTTTTCAGCAAAAAGCTCCAGGTTTGTTTATTTTTCTTGGCGGAAAACCAAAAAATGTTAAGGTTGGATTTCCTCACCATACCCCAGATTTCTTTATAGATGAATCTGGTTTTACTCTTGGTGTGAAATCTTTGGCTGCTTTGACAGTTGATTATATGGAAATGAATACTCCGAAAACTACTGATAATGAAGCATCTGCCGTAGGTAAGAAAGGCAAAAAGAGTAAATAAATATTTCAATTATCAGTGAACAATTATCAATTATTTTTTACTTACGATATAAGATTTTGTACGAATTTATACTTGATAACTGTTCACTGATAATTGGTAATTGAAAAAAATGTCCGCTGAAATTATAGAAATATTCCCCAGCAACTTAGATGAAAGAAAAATTCGTCAAGTAGTGGAATGTCTAAAAAATGGTGGAATTATCATATATCCAACTGACACCGTTTACTCAATGGGTTGTGATATCAATAATGTAAAAGCAGTTGAAAAACTTTGTAAACTTAAGGGAATTAAACCGCTGCAAAATAATTTTTCAATAGTTTGCAACGATTTAAGTCATATTTCAACTTATGCAAAAGTTTCAAATAATGCATTTAGACTTTTAAAAAGGGCTTTTCCAGGCCCTTTTACTTTTATACTTCCAGCAACTGGCGATTTGCCAAAAATTTTACAAACCAAACGAAAAACCATTGGAATAAGAATTCCTGACCACGAAATTCCATTGAAAATCATTGAAGTTTTAGGTAATCCTATTATTACAACTTCCGTAAAAAATGACATTGATGACATTTTAGAATACCCGAATGAAATTGAAGTGATTTACCAACAAAATAGCGAAAAAGTTGATATTATCATTGATGGCGGTTGGTGTGGAATCGAACCTTCAACAGTAGTCTTGGCAGTTGATGATGATTTTGAGGTTATTCGTGAAGGAGTAGGAGATTTGAATGAGTTTTTGTAGATAACATTAACAAATCTTAACTTTTCATTAACGCCTCATTAACAAGCTAAACTAAGTTCAGAATCTAATTTTGTGTTTATAACCAAACATATTTTAGATAATGAAAAAAATATTTCTACCCCTCGCATTTGTTACAATTTCAGCATTTTCACAAAACAATCAAGAGATTATTGAAAAAGATGGCAACAAAAAACTTCTTGGGCAAATATCCCGAGAAATGTTATCAAAAGCACCTTATAAAGAATGGTATCAACCACAATTCGAAAACTATATTGTAGAAAACCAAAAACTCAAACCATTTGCAAAAAAACTAAGTAAAACTACTGTTAAAGTATTCTTAGGAACATGGTGTGGAGATACAAAAAGAGAAGTGCCAAGATTCCTAAAAACGCTTGATAGCCAAGGTTTTAACAAGAAAAACCTCCAACTAATCTGTGTAGATAATGGAGGGAACAATGCTTATAAACAAAGTCCAGAACACGAAGAAAAAGGGATGAGTATTTTAAGGGTACCTACCTTTATTTTCTATGAAGAAGGCAAAGAAATTGGACGAATTGTAGAAAGTCCAGTTGTTTCTTTTGAACAAGATATTGTCAATATTTTGAACAAAAATCGCACAATTACCAATTATAATATCGGAACTTATGCTTTACAGTTAATGGAAAATAGCTATTCCAAATATATTGAAGAAAATAGTGCAGAATTGAGCGATGAATGGAGGGGTCAATTGAAAAATTCTGGAGAACTCAATGCAGTCGGGTATGTACTTTTTGACCAAAAAAAGACAAATGAAGCATTAATAATATTGAATCTTAATGCCAAACTTTTTCCAAATGTACCAAATGTTTATGATTCTTTAGCTGAGGCTTACGAAAAATCAGGAAACAAAGAAATGGCTATTTTGAATTATAAAAAAGTACTTGAATTGAATTCAAAGGCTGAAAATGCCAAAGAAAAATTAAAGGAATTACAAAAATAGAATTTCAAAAATATTAAATTTTGTAGCACGCCCACTCATGGTGAACAATGGGCGTGTTACCAATAATGGGGTATTGAAAAAAAGGTATCAATGCAACATCAATTCCTCCACCTCAACAACCTCAACAAGCATCGCCTCATTGATATTACTTAGTAAAACTTGCTTGGTTTCATTTATCAAGATTGGGTCATATTTGGCGGTAACACGTACATAATTTTCTGTCCAGCCGTGCATATTTCCTTCAGTAATATCTTCTTCAAAAAGCACATTAAATGTTTTTCCAATCTGACTTTCATAGAAAAACCTCCGCTTTTTTTCAGACAAAATATGCAACATTCTTGAACGTTCAGCACGTTTGTTTTGAGGTACACTTGGCTTTATTAAAAGTGCAGCAGTATTTGGCCTTTCTGAATAAGTAAACACATGTAAATAACTGATATTCAACTCATTAAGAAAATTATAAGTTTCTAAAAACTCCTCGTCAGTTTCGCCAGGATGCCCAACAATTACATCTACACCGATGCAACAATCAGGCATTAATTCCTTGATTTTATTAACTCTTTCTACGTAAAGTTCACGCTTATAACGACGTTTCATCAAAGCCAAAACTTTACTCGAACCCGACTGTAACGGAATATGAAAATGAGGTACAAATTGATTAGATTTCGCCACAAATTCAATAATTTCATCAGTCAAAAGATTAGGTTCAATACTTGAAATACGGAAACGCTCAATTCCTTCAACTTCGTCCAACTCTTTCACCAAATCAAAGAAAGTTTCTACTCTAATACAATTTTGCAAGCCAAAATCTCCAATATTTACTCCTGTCAATACTATTTCTTTTACGCCACTTTCTGCAATTTCTTTGGCAGCCTTTACTACATTTTCGATGGTATCGGAGCGACTTTTTCCTCGTGCTAAGGGAATTGTACAATAAGAACAAGGATAATCACAACCATCTTGAACTTTCAGAAAAGTACGAGTTCGGTCATTTAAGGAATATGATGTATGGTAATCTACTGCTTTTTCAATATTTGAATTAAATACCGCTGCTTTTTCATCTTTTTGGCGAGGTTCTTTTACAAAATCACCCAATAAATCAACCAAACGGAATTTTTCTGCAGCACCTAAAACAGCATCAACGCCTTCAATTTCAGCAATTTCTTGTGGTTTTAGTTGAGCATAACACCCTATAATTGCCACATAACCATCTGGATTTACTCGATTGGCTTCTTTGACAATTTTCTTGCATTTCTTGTCGGCATTCTCTGTTACCGAACAAGTATTTATTATAAAAATATCTGGATTTTCGTTAAACTCCACTTTTTGAAACCCACGACTTTCAAACATTCGTCCAATAGTTGAAGTCTCAGAATAATTTAATTTACAACCTAATGTATAAAACGCTACTTTTTTCATTCATCTATTATTAATGTGCAAAGTTACTGAAAAACAAACAAAAAACCCTACAACATTGTCATAGGGCTTTGTAACAAAATATTATTCGAAAAAATCTTAAAACTTAGCTGTCTTTACAGTTTTGATAATTCTTGCTGCAACTTTGTATGGGTCAGCCGCAGAGTTTGGACGACGGTCTTCCAGCCAGCCTTTCCAACCTTTTTGTACTGCTGCAATCGGAATACGAATTGAAGCACCTCGGTCAGAAATACCGTAAGAGAATTTATCAATTGACTGTGTTTCGTGCTTACCTGTCAAACGTAAATGATTGTCTGCACCATAAACTGCAATATGTTCTTTAATAAATGGAGCAAATGCTTGGCAAACGATGTCGTAATCTTCTTTTTTACCAGAAGTTCTCAACAAGGTGTTTGAGAAATTTGCGTGCATACCTGAACCATTCCAATCTGTGTCACCTAAAGGTTTACAGTGGTAATTGATAGATATACCATATTTTTCACCAATTCTTTCTAATAAATAACGTGCAACCCACATTTCATCACCTGCTTGTTTTGCACCTTTTGCAAATCCTTGGAATTCCCACTGGCCTGCAGCCACCTCAGCATTGATACCTTCAATGTTAAGACCAGCTTGTAAACAAATTTCAAGGTGTTCTTCAATCATATCACGACCAAAAGCATTTGCTGCTCCAACAGAACAATAGTATTGACCTTGTGGTGCTGGAAAACCATTTGCTGGAAATCCTAAAGGCTTATTTGTTTCGGTATTCCATAAGAAATATTCTTGCTCAAATCCAAACCAAAAATCATTGTCATCGTCTTCTATAGTTGCACGTCCATTGGATTCGTGAGGAGTTCCATCAGAATTTAACACATCACACATTACCAAATAACCATTTCCTATACGACCTGGGTCAGGGCAAATAAAAACTGGACGCAACAAGCAATCAGATGAACCACCAGGAGCTTGTTCAGTTGAAGAGCCATCAAAAGACCACATACTGCAATCTTCTAATTTACCACTAAAATCTTTTTCTATTTTGGTTTTGCTGCGTAGGCTTTGCGTTGGTTTATAACCATCAAGCCAAATGTACTCTAATTTTGCTATTGGAACGTTTGCCATTTTTATATTTTTTTAATGTATTGCGGTTATCAATCAAAGAATATGATACAAATATATAATACGAAAACAATATAATATTCTTTGAAAGGCAATTATTTTAGTTGATTATTCTAAATTCTTTATAAAGTACAACTTTTTGTTTGATTAATTTGATTTTTGAATATTTTTAGGTTCAGATTGATAGCTATTTTCGTAGAATATATTAAAATAATATCAATAATACATTAAAACAAAACCTTTATTCTAAATAAATCAAATAAAAAATATTGATTCAGCCTAAAACTAAACCTAAATTTTCAAATTTTAGCACTTTTCCAAAATGTGATTTTTTAATGATATGTCATTTCGATAATCTGAATTGAAAAATAGAACGTAATGCTTAATTTAAACTTTTAACGTACAATTTTTTTATAAAAAAAGCACAGACCAAAACTTAGTCTGTGCTTTAAAAAAAGATTTATTTTTCTTCTTCTTCTCCGCCTTTTTCTCCGACTTCTTCCTCGACTTCTTCTTCCTCGACTTCTTCTTCCTCGACTTCTTCTTCCTCGACTTCTTCTTCCTCGACTTCTTCTTCCTCTTCTTCTTCTTCTTCTTCCTCTTCCTCTGCTTCTTCCTCTTCTTCTTCCTCCTCTTCTTCTTCCTCCTCTTCTTCATCTTCTTCTTCTTCCTCCTCTTCGTCAGGTTCTTCTTCTTTCTCCTCTTCATCAGATTCTTCTTCTTCCTCCTCTTCATCAGATTCTTCTTCTTCCTCCTGTTCGTCAGATTCTTCTTCTTCCTCCTCTTCATCAGATTCTTCCTCTTCCTCCTCTTCGTCAGATTCCTCTTCGTCAGGTTCTTCTTCGTCAGATTCTTCTTCGTCAAATTCTTCCTCTTCATCATAAAACTCTTCGTCTTCAAAATCGACTTCTTCATCGTACTCTTCCACACCTACTTCATCTTCATATTCGGCAAGAATTTTGTCAAATTCACCATCACCTTCAAACTCTAACTCATAATATTCGTCAGGTTCTTCTTCGTCATATTCATAAACTTCATAGCCCTCTAAGGGATCAAATTTTTTGTATTGTTCTTCTTTATAAAACTTAAAATCACTGCGATTATAGCCTTTACCGTTGTTTATGATAGATTTTTTATCTTCAATCCAAGTTTCTTCAGAGTCAGGAATTGGAGTTGAACGACCAAAAATCCAATTATCTCCCATATTGAATTTTGTATTAATTATATATTCATAAGGCATATAACAATAACCTTTGTCGCCCCATTTACTGCCCCACGAATTTCTTACAATAAACATTTTATCGATGTCAGAATAACCCACACAAAGCATTGCATGCAGTCCGTGTGCAGCCCTTCCAGTTTCAGTAGGGTTTGGCATTGGTACAATTCCTTTGTTTTTAGTGCAAGAATCAAATGTAGGAAACAAAGCAATTCCAAATACAATAGGATAGCCTTCTGCCAAACTTGATTTCCAAGCCTCTAAATTTACTGGAATAAATTTCTTTTTTTCAATCTTAAAATCACTTGCGGACACATAAGAATCTTCGTGTGGTTTTGTGTTTACTTGTTTTAAATCGTAAGGCCAAGTTGGCTCTTTGCAAGCTCCGATTTTCATCAAACTATCGACGGCATATTGAATATAGCTACCTGCATCTTTAATTTGTGAACTTGCCCTCAATCTTGCATTGTAGTAAATAAACAAACGGCTTACATCGAAGGCTTTTTTGCTCAAATATTTTTTAATTAGATACTCATAAGCCCCAGCAACGGCATTTGCCGTACAACTATTTGCTTGTTTTTGGTCTTCAACTTCGGTCATAAATGCACGTAAATCTACCTTATTTGGTAATTTCACACCACTTAATCTTGTTGTAGGATGATACTTTCCAGCACTGCCGCCTCGTGCCATGTAGGCATAACCTTTGATTTCACGGTCGCTACCGCCTTGTTGTTCAAACTTTAAATTCATGGTTTTTTTGATGCTATTGCATCATTTGGGTTTTAGTGATTGATAAATAAAAACGATTGTAAATGTAGAAAAATGATTTCGAATGAAACAATAGTGAAGTTTTTGTTCGAACAAATTCAATTTGAAGCAAAAGATTAACAAATAAACGTATTATTTTAAGTCATTGTATATGCGAATGAAAAAAATTTTTTAAACAAAAAAAGCACCATCAAAATAAATTTGATGATGCTTTTGAAAATTACAATTTTAGCAAAAAAAATACCTATTTATCTAAATAATCTTGAAACATTCGTTGCATGAGTGCCTTTCCATAGTTTTCATCTTTTGCAGAAATATTTCCACTTTTTTGAATGGTTTTCTGTCCAATATTATCATAAATGACGGATTTTTGATTGTCTTCTACAAAACCAAAACCATTATTAAAACTAAAAAACGCCCAAGGTTTTGTTTGTTTATCAAAAATATTTTTACTCCAATTATAAGAGAAAGCATTCATATTCAATTGTTTCAAAATAGTTGATGCAATATCAATTTGAGATGCTACTTTCACATTTTCGATATTTGTTTTTTCTAAAGCTCCACCTAACCATAGCATTGGTATTTTAAAATCATCAATTTTATTTGCACTATCAGGAATTCGATGTCCGTGGTCAGCAATTATAACAATAAGTGTTTTTTGCCACCATGTTTGCTTTTTTGCTTCCGAGATAAAATTACCAAAAGATTGGTCAGCATAATTCATGGCATTCATAAATTTTGTATCAACATCATCCCCAACAAATTTTGTTGAACTAGGAACTTCAAAAGGCTCATGGCTACTTAAGGTAAGCAAGGTAGAAAAAAATGGTTGGTTAATTTTTTTATGGTCATCCAAGAATTTTTGATAAACGATACTATCGTGAGCTCCCCATTTTGAATTCCAATCTTTTTTGTCAAAATCTTGTTTACTCACAATTTTTTGAAAATCTGCCGAATATAAATATGATTTTATGTTAGCAAAATCTGTTTCCCCTCCATAATAGAATGCCGTAGAATAAGCATTATTGCCAAAATCTTTACTTAGCACAGGTAATTTGATAGATTTATTTGGTTCAGTGATTATAGAAGTGATTGGTTGTGAAGGGTATCCGCTTAATATTGCAGGAAGTCCTTTTTCGGTACGGTCTCCACTGGCATAAATATTTGAGAAATATATCCCATCTTTTCTTAAAGCATTAAAATTTGGCGTAACTTCTTGGCCATCAATTCGTTTATCAATAACTTTTTTAGTAAAACTTTCCCAAATAATAAAAATAATATTAGGTTTATTAATATCTTTTTTAAGAACTATTTCTGTTGTATTTGAAGTCGTGTAAAGTTCTTTTATTGCTTTCGTTAGCGTTTCTTTTGGTAAATATGTAAAAGGATTAACTTTATCATAAGTACCATTTACAATCGAACTCATAAAATTCCATGGGGCATTAACGGCAGCAATATTAGCAAAGTTATTAGTAGAAAAATAAACAGTGCTTTGGTTCATGGGTGAAATGCCAATACTCCCTCTTATGGGAATGATTAAAGAAAGAAAACAAAGAATCGAAACTGGAATAAAAGGCAAGTTTTCAATATGATTCCAGTTGTCAATATTTCGTGTTATAATTCGATACGTAATATATGACGCTACAATTAACAATAAAGCAAAACTAATTAATAATTGAAATAATGGTGAAGAACTGACTGAAGCCCAAGCTTCATTTGGCGAATTGAGATATTTTAAAGGCGTTGCATCTAAACGATAACCCCACGTATTGTACACTTGCAAATCAATAACAATGATTAAACTTATAAAAAAAACAGCAATAAAAGTATATGAGAAAATCCAATTTTCGAGGCGACTTTTTTTGATAAAATTTGAACCTGAAACAAATCCAAAAGGAATAATTGACAGATAACCCGCCATCGAAAAATCCATTCTAATTCCATTCCAAAATATACCCCAGACTGTTTCCAAAGTCAAAAATTTTGTATCTTCAATATGATACCCCAAAAATATAATTCTTGCATTCAAGAAGAAAACTACCCAAAAACAAAAATATATTAATAGAAATTGTAGCCGTTCTTTCATTTATTTGATATGATTTTCTTAAATTACACTCAAATATAGGAGTTCTATGATAAATCACAATTCAGAGTTCTGAGTGCTGAGTTCTGAGTTCTGAATTATTCAAGCATAACTAACTCATTATCAATGAGTTAGGATTTAAAAATAATTTAATAATTACATTAAATCAAAAGAAAAAAAACAACAAAACAAAAATATAAAATGGCAAGATTAAGATTTAAAGCTGTCAATGAAGCACAAAGTCGAGTTAATACAAAAGTAGAAATACCTTTAAGCAAAGTAACAGACTTATATGGCTCAAATATATTTAATGATGAAGTAATGCGAGCCATGCTATCGCCAGAGGCATATATGAAAGTAACGGTTGCTATTAAAAGCGGTGATAAAATAGACCGTGAGATTGCCGATGAAGTTGCTTCTGCTATGAAATCTTGGGCGGTTTCTAAGGGTGCAACGCATTATACCCACTGGTTTCAACCATTAACAGGTGGTTCTGCTGAAAAACACGACGCTTTTTTTGATATAACTTATGATGGAAAAGCTGTTGAAAAATTTAAAGGAAGTGCATTGGCTCAACAAGAACCTGATGCTTCATCCTTTCCAAGTGGAGGAATTCGGGCGACCTTTGAGGCACGTGGTTATACCGCATGGGACCCATCTTCGCCCGCATTTATTATGTATAATGAGGCAGGAACAGGCACTCTTTGTGTACCTTCAATATTTGTTTCTTATACTGGTGAGCTTTTAGATTCAAAATCTCCATTACTTAAATCTCTTCATGCCCTCGATAATGCAGCGACAGATGTTGCAATTATTTTTGATAGGCACGTAGAGAAAGTTTCGGCAACGTTGGGGCTTGAACAAGAATATTTTTTGGTGGACAAAGCACTTTTCAATGCTCGTCCAGACCTAATGATGGCTGGACGTACTGTTTTTGGACATCCCCCAGCCAAAGGGCAACAATTAGAAGACCATTATTTTGGTTCAATTCCGCCTCGTGTAAATGCCTTTATGGTCGAATTTGAATTTGAAGCATTAAAATTAGGAATCCCTGTCAGAACTCGCCACAACGAAGTTGCTCCAGCACAATTTGAAGTTGCACCAACTTTTGAAGAGGTAAATTTGGCTTGCGACCACAATATTTTATTAATGGATTTAATGAGAAAAGTGGCTCGAAAACATCATTTTGAGGTACTCTTTCACGAAAAACCTTTTGCAGGAATAAATGGAAGTGGCAAACACAATAACTGGTCTTTGGGAACAGACACAGGTGTAAATTTGCTTGGTCCAAGTACAAAACCCAAAGAAAGTTTAAGGTTTATTACTTTTTTGGTAAATGTTGTAAAGGCGGTTCATGACAACGCAGATTTGCTTCGTGCAAGCATTGCTACAACAGGAAATGAACATAGACTTGGAGCAAATGAAGCTCCGCCAGCTATTATTTCGATTTTCCTTGGAACTCAAATGACTAAGGTCTTAGAAGACCTCGAAAACAAACAAATTGTTACTATCGAAAAGGGCGAAAATGCTTATATTAAGCTCGGTTTAAATAGAATTCCTTCAATTTTGTTAGATAATACTGATAGAAATAGAACTTCACCTTTTGCTTTTACTGGAAATAAATTTGAGTTTAGGGCAGTTGGGGCTTCTGCAAATTCGGCTCAACCAATGATGATTTTGAACACAATAGTTGCAAATCAGTTATTAAAATTTAGAGCAGATTATGATGCAGAAATGACAGAACATGAAGGAAAAAAAGAAGAGGTGATTGTCAAGATTTTGAAAGAGTATATCAAAAATTCTAAAAAGATTTTATTTGAAGGCAATGGCTATTCTGAAGAATGGAAAGAAGAAGCGGCAAAGCGTGGTTTATCTAATATTGGTAGCACTCCAGAGGCTTTGAAGGCATATTTGAAAAAGGATTATATTGAAATTTTTGAAAAATTAGGTATTTTGTCTGAAAGAGAGTTTCATGCACGTTATGAAATTGAGTTAGAAAATTACATTAAGAAAATTCAAATCGAATCAAGAGTAATAGGTGATTTGGCTATGAATCATGTAGTTTCAACTGCTGTGAAGTACCAAGCTCAATTGGTACAAACAGCAAAAGCTTTGAAAGAAATGGAGTTAAATAAAGAAGCCGAACCAATTATAAAGATTATTAGAGAGTTATCTGAAAGAGTTACAGAAATTTCAAAAAAAGTTGATGAAATGACCGAAGCTCGTAAAAAAGCTAATAATTTGGATGATTTAGAGCAAAAAGCAAAACTTTATGCTACGGAAGTGAAGCATTTCTTTGACGAAATTCGTTATAATGTAGATAAATTAGAAATGATGATTGACGACGAAGATTGGCCACTTGTAAAATACCGAGAGTTGCTGTATATTCGCTAAGATTTAGCATTCAAACACAATGAAAATTATAAAAAATAATAATGTTTTTCCAAAAGTATTGCCTTATAAAAAAAAAATTAAGGCAATACTTTTGTTTTTGGGAGTGACTATATTCCAATTTGCAAATGCTCAGCTAAATGTTCAATTCGATGCTTTTCCCAAAGGTTCGCAGCTTTATCAGCGTGATGATTTCAATAAAGCAATAGTTAGTGTGAAAGGCAAAGTTTTTACTGAGGGTTACTCTGATATTTCAGTTTTAGTTTTACGAAATAAAAAAAACTTTTCTTACCAAAAACAAAAACTAAATTATCAATTTCAAAATCCCAAATATGCTCCTTTTGCTTTTGAACCCAAAATTAATGCAGAGCTGAATGCTTATACTTTTTATGTTTATTTATTCAATGGCAAAGATTCAATCTTAATCAAAGAAGAAAATAATATTATTAGTGGTGATGTTATTTTAATTTATGGTCAATCGAACGCACTTGCCATAGATTCATTAGAAATAACAAGATTTGAAGGCGAAAATGATTTTGGCAGAACTTCGTTTATGATTCCAAATGCAAATGATTGGTTACATACGCAAAAATGGAATTTTTGGTCTGCTGGATTAATTGGCTTAGAAGTTCAAAAACAATTAATTGATAAATATAAAATACCAATTGCAATTATAAATGGGGCAATTGGCAACAAATCTATAACAGAACTGATGGAACGTGATGAAGTAACGCATGACAATCCTTCATTTTATTATGGAAAATTATTAAAAAAAGCCAAAGATTTAGAGTTTGCAAAATCTGTGAGAGCAATAATTTGGCGACAGGGAGAAAGTGAAGCACTTAATAGTGCTTATAAAAACGATTATGGCAAAAATTTCGAAAAATTCCGTAAACAACTATTAGAAGATTATCCTTCACTAAAAAAAATATATACTTTTCAAAACAACATTTATTTTAGCAATAATGATAATGCTGGAAATTTAAGAGAATATCAACGAAATATTAAAGAAATTTTCCCAGACTGTGAAGCTTTAGCAACATTTGGAACTGCGGGTTTTAATGACGGACTACACTATAAATTGGAAGGTTATCAAGAAACAGGTGAACAAGTGTCAAGATTAATTGCACGGGATTTTATGCAAAGCAATGATACTTTGCAAATCTATTCTCCACAAATTAAGAAAATATATTTAACTTCAAAAAAGGATAGTTTAATTTTAGAATTTGACAAAAATCAAAAAATGGTTTATCCTCAACCGATAGTTAGCACGCCAAAGAAACCTACACTTGATTTGAAAGATTATATTTATTTAGATGGAAAAGCAGGAAATATTGCAAGTGGAAGTAATTTTGAGAATCTTATTATTTTAAAATTAAAAGAACCGCAAAAAGTACAAAAAATCACCTATGCAACAGATTTTTATACGCTTGCAATGGCTCAATTTTTACCTGAAGCTATTCCACCAATAAAAAACTCACGAGGTCTAAACGCCTTTACATTTAAAGATTTCGCTGTTACCGAACTTAGCGAAGTACCAAAAGTTACACCAGAAATAAATACTTTGACTGGAAAATGGGACCTTACTTTTAGCAAAAGAATTGTATTAAATTGGGTAATTCCACAAAGCCTAAATACAACATTTATTATTGAAAAATCTATTAATAATTCAAATAATTTCGTTAAAATTGATTCCACCAAAACATCACTTTTCTACGATTATAAAGTAAAATTCGGCGTAAAATACTATTATAGACTTAAAATGGTTGAAAATGGCAGAATTTATTACAGTAATTCAATCGAAATTAACCCTTCCTTTAGCAATGCAAATTTAGTTTTAGTAGATGCTGATAATATCTTAATTTACCCAAATCCTATTCAAAGTGGAACTGATTTGAATATTGAAATTCTATCTGATGATTCTTACAAAAGATTTCGTTTAATAAGCTTAAATGGAAAAATCATTAAACAAATGGATGAATTTGAAACTCAAAACCAATATGCTATCAAAACAGACAAACTTAGTGCAGGATTATATATTATTGAAGTAATTTTAAATGATAATACTAAATTAACAAAGAAATTTGTAGTTGAATAATTCTTAAAAACTTTGACAAAAAACTATTAATGCTTTTCTCTTTTTCAAAAAAACTCATCCTTTTTCTTAGTCCATTAATAGTATTAATGCTTGGCTATTTTATTTTTGACCCATTCAAAATCCTACGAACTTATGAAGAATATCCAGAAAATTTTGCAAAAAGTTTAAATCGGGATAGAATAAGTACCCAAGTTTTCTTGAATAATAAGGACAAATTTCAATATAAATCATTCATATTTGGAAGTTCAAGGTCGAGTGTTTTTTATGCTCGAAATTGGGGAAAACATATTAATGACTCAATTCCTTATCATTTTGACGCTTCTTGCGAAACCATTTCTGGCATTTCAACAAAACTACAATTTATTGAAAAGCATAATCAAAAAATTGAAAATGTATTAGTAGTTTTAGACAAAAGCAATTTTGGATACGAAACAGATACACTTGGGAGTGTTTTTGTCCAAGATTATAGAGTTAGTGGGCTTCCTTGGTGGAAATACCACTTGATATTTATCAATACATACTTTTCAAAAGGTTATTTTGTTAGTTTTTATGATTATTTATTAACAGGAAAGTATAAGAATTATATGCGAAGTTTTCTTGAATTTCGTAATATCAACTATACACCTATCGTAAATGATTTTATTTTTACGAGTTTTATCAACGAAATCAAGTCTGATTCTGTCAAATATTATAATCAACCAAACTTTTTTTATGAGCGAAAAAAAGAAAAAGTAATGGGTGAAAAATCAATAAAAGAATATCAAATAAAGTATTTACGAGCAATAAAGGCTGTTTTTGATAGAAATAAGACTGAATACAAAATTGTAGTGGGTCCAACTTATGACCAAAAGTATTTTAATGAAGAAGATTTGAATATTTTAAAAAATTATTTCGGAAAAGAAAACGTTTATGATTTTTCAGGAATTAATGACTACACAAACAACAAGACAAATTTTTATGAAATTTATCATTACAAGCCAAATGTTGCAAATGATATAATGCAAAAAATCTATAAGTGATCTATTTTTTTTGTATTAATTAATATAAATTTCCTAAATTTGATTAAATTGAAGGAGCATTACGCAAAATATGTGTGGATTATTTATGATATTCATTTAAAAAATCACCTTTGGGCATAAATTCTAAATCTTCAACCGATTGATTGAAGTAGTAAACCCAAGCAGTATAGATTTTGTTGTCATTTTTCAGTTCAACTTGTGTTTGTTTTCTGACATATTCCGAATGTGCAGTATCCATTGGATTATATTCTTCATATTTATCCAAAAGATTAAACAAATTCTCTGGCTCAATTAATCTATAAAGTTCACCTCTAACAATATATTTTTCACCACTTTGACAAGGAATTATGCCTGGATAATAATCTACCATATACATTTTTGCAGCCATTCTTGCCTTGCCCATATATTCGGCATATTGTTTTACCCATTGATGGGATTCTACGTCGCCATATTCGCTTAAAAGTGTTCCGTAAACAAATAGATACTGATTCTCTTTCATTGATTTACTTTGATGTATTTCTTATATTACCTAAAAACAGCATTTTTAATAATGATTTGGATTCTAAATCACCCAATTTTGCTGCAATT
Source organism: Emticicia sp. (assembly GCA_031378345.1). Taxonomy (GTDB): domain Bacteria; phylum Bacteroidota; class Bacteroidia; order Cytophagales; family Spirosomataceae; genus Emticicia. Next base: position 105,713 of record JANNDY010000013.1, read on the forward strand.
TTAAGGCTTTTTTCTGCACTTTCAAAATCTCCACGCCTAAATTCTAATTCTCCAATTAATCTGAGTACTCTAAAGTTCTTATCGAGATACATTCTTGAAGCTCTTTTTAGTTCAAATAGGGCATTTTCATAGTTTTCAAGATTAAAATAACATATTGCTTTTTGATGATATGCCTCAGCAATAGAATTGTCTATTCGTAAGGTTTTTTCAAAATCCTCTAAGGCTGCTTCCCAGTTTTCAAAATAAAAATGACATTTTGCTTTATAAAAAAAGGCAGTTGCCGATTTAGGATATTTTATAACAATTTGTTCAAAATAACGAAATGATTTTACAATATCCCCTACATTAAAAAGCAGAATTCCTTCCTCAAAAAGTGTTTCATCTCTTTCTTGGGGAGTTATATCATTTCCTAAAGTAATGCGTAGGTAAATATATAGGAAAAAAGGTATGCCGATGAGCAAAGCCTCCATTTTTTAAAGATTTTTAAGTTCCTCTTGTAACTTTTTAGTCAAACTATGTGCCACAATTTTATAGGATTCGTCAATCCATTCACGTAAAAGTGCATCCTTGATTGTACCATCAAAATTTACAGAATTCCAATGGATTTTATTCATGTGATAAGCCCCCTCAACAGCTTGATATTCAGCTCTAATTTCTTGATTTTTTTCAGGAAAGTTTTTTAGACTTAATCTTGAAAAATCAAAGCCAGTTAAGGCAAACATTTTGCCCATTACCTTATAAACCAAAGTGTCAGGACCAAATGGTAACTCTTCGGTAACACCTTTTTTGGACAGGCAATATTCTCTAAATGTTTCTAAATTCATCGTTATTCCCTTGTTGCACAGCGAGTTACCATAATTATCAAACATATAATAAACATTACAATCGAAATTTTATTAATTCCGTGCATCATTTTCAAATTGAAACTATGCGGATAATGTCCTTCTTTGTCTTTTTGAAAAACTCTGAAAAAATAAGAAAAAACTGGACCAATTGAAAAAAAATTTTTGATTTTATTTAACATTTTTTTTGATTTTTAAATATGCTGTTAAAATCCGTGTCACAGTTGATAGATTTAAATTTATCGCATAATTTATAACTAAAACGTGACGCGGAATATTTTTTTATTCCAAGACCTCTTGCTCAAACCAACGACCATCTTCTTTGATAATTTCTAAAAGTTCATCAACAGCATTATCGGCATGAACAGATTTTTTTACTACATTTTGCCCACGATACAGTGCTATTTTGTCTTTTCCGATTCCTACATAACCATAATCAGCATCTGCCATTTCGCCTGGTCCATTGACAATACAACCCATTATTCCAATTTTAACTCCTTTTAAATGGTCGGTACGCTTGCGAATCATTGCTGTTGTTTCTTGCAAATCAAACAATGTTCTACCGCATGAAGGGCAACTAATATATTCGGTTTTGCTCATGCGAGTACGAGCTGCTTGCAAAATACCGAACGAAATACTATTGTACGCTTTAAGTCTTTCTAATTTTGCTTCTTTACCTTGTAATTTGGTCAAATCAAGTAATATTCCATCGCCAAAGCCTTCAATTAAAACTCCTCCAAAATCTGTTGCTGCAAATAGTGTAACATCATTTTCAGAAATATTACCAAATTGTTTTCTCAAAACAACTGGATTTTTTAGATTAACAGTTAGTAATTGAAAGTAAAAACTTCTTAATTCTATCATTGCAGCCTGAGTTTCGGCTTTTGCAATAATGATAAAATTGGGTAAATTTTTAATGTATTCAATAAATATAGGTGTCAAATCATCAATGCTTACTTCTACAAAATTGATTGTTAAATGTAATTGTTTAGCTGGATTGAATATTTCTTCGACAGAAAACAAAGGAACTTTGTTAGTTTTGTCGTTTTGCAATAGCCATATTTCATAATCCAAAATTTCTTTCAAACCATTGGGAAGCATAAATGGAATTTGCTTTTTTCCTGAATAAATATAATCTGCACCCAAATCATTCATTCGCCATTTGTCGGGCAAAGGCAAGTAAAAATAGCCAATCGCACGCAAATCTTCATAATCGTTGACATCAATTTGAGAATAATCTGCAATTACACGAGGTACATTTACGGCACCAAAATTACCAACTTCATAAGTTGAACGTCTTTGGTAAGAATAAGGATTTATTGGTGAACCGTTTTCTTTTTTAATGCTATTATTGAGATTAACATTTCTTTCTAAGTACCTATCAATCAATGACTTAGCCACAGGAGCTTCAAATTCTGGGTCTTCAGTTAAACTCACTCTAACTGTATCACCAAGTCCATCTTCGAGTAAAGTACCTATACCCATTGCAGATTTTATACGACCGTCTTCGCCCTCGCCAGCTTCTGTAACCCCCAAGTGCAAAGGATAAGGTTTCAGTTTTTCTTGGTCTAATCTATGTGCCAACAAACGATAGGCCTGCACCATCACCTGAGGGTTTGAAGATTTCATCGAAATGACAATGTTATAATAATTTTCATCTTCACAAATTCTCAAAAACTCTAATGCTGATTCGACCATTCCGAGGGGTGTATCGCCATATTTGCTCAAAATTCGGTCAGAAAGAGAGCCATGATTTGTACCAATTCTCATGGCAGTGCCATATTCTTTGCAAATTTTTATTAAAGGTAAAAACCTTGCACGAATTCTTTCAAGTTCAAAAGTATAACTATCTTCAGTATAATCAATTATTTCAAAACGTTTTTTGTCAGCATAATTTCCTGGATTTATTCTAACTTTTTCTACAATTCGTGCGGCCAATTCTGCTGCATTTGGAGTAAAATGAATATCTGCAACTAAGGGAACTTTGTAGCCTCGTTTATTTAATTCATTCTTGATATTTTCGAGATTTTGTGCTTCCTTCACACTTGGGGCTGTAATTCTGACTAATTCACAGCCACTTTCAATCATTCTGATGGTCTGTTCTACCGAACCAATTGTGTCCATTGTGTCAATAGTTGTCATTGATTGCACACGAATTGGGTAATCAGAACCCATGTAAAGGTCGCCGATTTTTACTTGGTTGGTTATTCTTCGAGAATATTCGGTTAATGAATTACAATACTTTTTTTCAGAATCAAGCATAAAATTATTTATGAATTTTAGATTAGGAATGACGAATTAACAAATCTTTCAAGTGATGTCATTCAATAACAACCTTATTTTAATACAAATTTAGTTATGAATATAACGAGTTTAATGATGGAATGGTTGAAAAATTTTCAAAGTATTCTTAAACTCTTCATTTTCTGAGTATTTTGGATATTTTTTTGGTAATTTTGTGGAAATTTTAGTTAAAAAAATGAATTTGACAAACACTTCACTTCCAATTATGGAAGCATTTTATACATTACAAGGGGAAGGATTTCATGCAGGAAAAGCTGCTTATTTTATACGTTTGGGAGGATGTGATGTGGGTTGCGTTTGGTGTGATGTAAAAGACTCTTGGGATGCGTCAAAACACCCACAACTCTCTGTTAGTCAAATAGTTAGCGATGCGAAATCTCATTCTGGAAGGCTTGCTGTAATTACTGGAGGCGAACCATTAATGTATGATTTGGAAGAATTGACAATTGCTTTAAAAGAAGAAGGTTTTCAAACAAATATAGAAACTTCAGGAGCATATCCAATGTCTGGAAAGTGGGATTGGGTTTGCTTTTCACCAAAAAAATTTAAGGAAGCATATCCAAGTATTTTTGAACAAGCAAATGAACTAAAAACAATAATTTATAACAAGTCAGATTTTGCTTTTGCTGAAAAATATGCAAAATTAGTAAACTCTCAATGTGAACTTTTGCTTCAACCTGAATGGGGAAAACAAGATAAAATGTTGCCCTTGATGATTGAATATGTAAAGCAAAATCCAAAGTGGAGAATTAGTTTACAAACACATAAGTTTATGAATATTCCTTAATTATTGCGTTTCAAGCACTTTTCCATGTGTAAGTTTTATTATTGGAGGGAGAAAAAAAGGAGCTATTTTCAAAAAACTTATAGCAATGTTTGAGTTAAATTCATTTCCAAAAAGTTTTTGTAATTGCCGTCCTCGCCACAATCGGTTTTTAAAATTCAAATTCCATTGGTCAGCATAACTATTTTCTAACTCTTCGCGAGAAATATTATTATTTAAAAATTCACCAACCAAATTAGCAGCCAAAATACCTCCAATAATTGCCATTGACATTCCATTTCCAGCCAATGGAGTTATTAATCCTGCCGCATCGCCCACCATTAGAATATGTTTTTCAACTGCCTTTTTTTTCACAAAAGTAATTTCATTGATTACTTCTGGTTTTGGAAATAAAAATTCTGAATTTTCAAAAATATGTTTCAAATATGGATTTTTTGATAAAATCTTTTCTTCCATTTCTTGAATTCCACTACTTTGTCTTAAATTTTCACGTTCTGAAAGATAACATAAACAATATTTATCATTTTCAATGGCAGAAATTCCGCAATAACCCCCATCAAAATTATGAAGGGCTATTAAATCTTTGGGGAAATTATATTTGATATGATATTTTACTCCAATATAGGCAGTTTTTTGTTTTGGAATATATCGATTAAGGCTTTTATCTAATTTTGCACGCTTGCCATAAGAACCAATAATTATTTTTGATTCAAAAGTTTGATGATTATTGGTTTCTATGAAAAACTTTTCATTAATCTTTTGAACTTCCTCTACACTCGAGTTTAATTCAAAAGTAACTCCCTTTCTTTGGGCTAATAAAAATAATTCGTTATCAATTGTATAGCGGCTGATGCCAAAACCTCCCAATTTTAGTTTAGATTCTACTGTTTTTCCATTAATTGCAGATAATTGAAATTTTTGAATTTTAGATGCCCCAAGTGCATCAAGATTTAAACCTTTATTTTCTAAATAAGGTCTTACTTCATTTGAAATATATTCACCACAAACCTTGTGGAATGGGTATATGTTTTTCTCAATAACAAGTACCCTAAAGCCTTGCAGAGCAAGCTCAATAGACGTTGTTAGTCCACCAAGCCCGCCACCGATAATGATAGCATCAAATTGCATAATTTTTATAGATTCACTCTCAATTTTTATAGTAGCAAAGGGGTATTTACAGAAAAATTAATTTCTATATCGCAAAGATAAGGCATTTTTTCCAACAATTTTACCAACTTCTTCACCTTGTTCAATTCCATCTCTAAAATGGATTCCTCCATAAACCCTCGAAATGCTACATTCACGAGCCGCACTCCAAAATGAGGGGAAAGTTTTTGGTGGACCAACAAAGTATTTTGAGTAATCAATAAAACTAATACTTTCGCCTATTTTGGCAGTCAAAACAGTAGCCATTGTAGAGCTTTGTGCCGAATGTCCCGAAGGAAATTCAGGAAATGGCGGTGTTAGCAACGCTGGTTCCCATTGATTATCAATATATTTTTTAATAAATGCAATTGGGCGTATAAGATTATATTGAAATTTCAATTTCCAAGTTGCAATAAAAGCATCATTGAGAGCTATAGACAAATTACTAAAAAGCTCAGTTGAATAACCGAGCGTTACAGGATTTTGTTTTAAAACTTGTGCCAAAATCGAAATCGAATGACCTGGTGCAGTATAAGTATAAGTAGCGGCATCGTCCCAAAAGTTGGCAATTTGTAGTTTTTCGCTATTAGGATTTACTTGTTTTGAAATATTATATACTTCCATTGCCATTTTGTAGAAAGGCGAATTTGGATAAATCGAAAACTCAACTTTGGGCTTTATGTCTATTTCGACTTGATTTTCTTTCAAAAAAGTTCGGTTATTTCCCCAATTTGGGTGAAGTGGTCCAGTATTTTCTAAATCTGCCACACGATTTATTTCAAAGCAAGATTGGCATTTAGGTAATTTGTAAGCCATATTATAGGTACGCATAAATGCTTGATGCCCACCATCAGATTTCGAATATTCATAAATCCAATAGGCAATTTTTGCACCATACAATTTAGATTTTTTCAATGTTTCGGCTGAAACTTTATTGGCATAAAAATTATTTACAGTATCGTTTAAAGCATAAACTTTTTCCATCCATATATACGGAGCATTGATAAAAAACTTATCAACCAACTTAAAAATTGAGGCATTTGTAGCAATTGCCGCATTAAAATTAGTTGAATCAATTTTCAAGGTATCGGGTTTTTGAAATTCTTGTAATTGACCCGAAAGAGAAATATTATCTTTATAAACAGGCAAAATCGCTTCATACGCAGCCAAATTGATATATGCCATATTTCGAGCTGCCACACAAGGTGTATTCCCAAGTGTTTGTTCAACCAATTCAAAAATCAATTCATGCCACCTAACCAATAAATCTGAATTGGCATAATTATATATTTTTACTGGCTCAACTTTCACATAAGTTGGGGTTCCAACTTGTGGAACTTGAACCTCAATAATTTCAGTAATTGGTACTACAATTTTTTCAGTAGTTTTTTTTTTTGTCGAAGTTTTAGGTTTTGGTTGGCTTGTTGATTTTGCAGGTTTTGTTTGTGCAAAACAATAAAAACAACTTAGGGAAAGTATTAATATAAATAAGTTTTTTTTCATTTTTGGGGAAGATTTTATGACATTTATCAAACTATTCTTGAAAATAATTTCGTACAAATTTAATTTATTTCTTCACTAAAAAAAAACAATGTAATTTTGGACATTGAAACCTCGGCTTCCCTCGGTTACTATGATAGTAAAAACTACGGTGAGCCATTCGTAAATCGTCATAGCACGGGCGACCCCGTCGTAAATCCTAATTAAAAATAATGCCCTCAAAAAAACTTTTCCTCCTCGATGCAATGGCTCTTATTTATAGAGCTCATTTTGCTTTTGTAAAAGCTCCTCGACTTACTTCGACAGGCTTAAATACAAGTTGCGTATTTGGCTTTGCCAATGCCATGCTTGAAGTTATTCAAAAAGAAAAACCTACCCACATTGGCGTTTCGTTTGACTTGCCTGGTGGCACTTTCCGCAATGAAATGTATCCTGAATACAAAGCTCATCGCCAAGAACAGCCCGAAGATATTACAATTGCAATTCCTTATGTCAAAAAATTGGTGGCTGCTATGGATATTCCTTTATTGATGGTGCAAAATTATGAAGCCGATGATGTTATTGGAACCCTTGCAAAAAAAGCTGCACAGCATGATTTTGAGGTTTTCATGATGACTCCCGACAAAGATTATGGGCAGTTGGTTGAGGAGCATATATATATGTATAAGCCTGCGGTTTTTGGCAAAGACCCTGAAAAATTAGGTGTGAAAGAAATTTGTGAAAAGTGGGGTATTGAACGTCCAGACCAAGTGATAGATTTATTGGGTTTGATGGGTGATGCCGCAGATAATATTCCTGGCGTACCCGGAGTTGGGGAAAAAACCGCTGCAAAGTTAATTGCAACTTATGGTTCTGTCGAAGGGTTATATGAAAATACAGACAAATTGACAGGAAAAATTGCCGAATCTATCATTCAAAATAAAGAAAAGGCATTTTTATCAAAAGAATTGGCAAGAATTGACATCAACGTTCCTATTGAATTTGACGAAGAATTTTTGAAAATTTCTAAACCAAAAACTGAAGAACTTTCAGCACTTTTAGACGAATTGGAGTTTAGAACTTTGAGGAAAAGGCTACTTCCTGATGAAAGTTCACCTTCGACAACTGGCAGTTCACCTTCTTCAGTCCGTAGTACACAATCGGCAGTTGGAGTTTCGCCATCTTCCACTAAACAAGTTAGCAAAAGTGGACAACAAATTTCGATGTTTGATTCTCCAAATGTTTCTACTAATGTTAATCCTTCGGATTATATAATTGAAGAATCACAAGAAGAAATCGAAGAACGAATTTCAAGTTCGACAAAAGATACAATAGCCAATAAATTACATGAGTATCATTTGATGGATACACCCGAATTACGAGCAAGTTTGATTCATTATTTGGCTGTTCAAGATGAGTTTTGTTTTGATACTGAAACCACTTCGGTAGATGCCGTAGATGCCGAAATTGTAGGTCTTTCGTTTGCTTATTTGGCTGGAGAAGCATTTTATGTTCCGATTCCAGAGAACCAAGTTGAAGCCCAACTCATATTGGAAGAATTCCGTCAAGTGCTTGAAAATGAGGCAATTATGAAAATCGGACAGAACATAAAGTACGATTTAATGATTCTAAAAAACTATAATATTGACCTAAAAGGTAAACTTTTTGATACGATGCTTGCTCATTATATCCTTGAACCAGACCAAAGGCATGGCATGGATTATTTGTCGAATGTTTACTTAAACTATGACCCTGTTTCTATCGAAACATTAATTGGGAAAGGGAAAGCTCAAGGCTCAATGCGTGATGTTGATTTTGAAAAAATAAAAGAATATGCAGCCGAAGATGCCGACATTACGCTACAATTAAAGCATATTTTGTCACCAAAAATCAAAGAAGTACAACAAGAAAAATTACTTTTTGACCTTGAAATGCCTTTAGTAAATGTGCTTGCTGGTATGGAAATGGAAGGTATTAAGGTAAATGAAAATGCCCTAATAGAAATGTCGGAAGTATTGGAAATTGATATAAAAGTTATTCAAAAAGACATTTTTTCATTGGCTGGACAAGAGTTTAATGTGGCTTCGCCCAAACAATTAGGTGAAATTTTATTTGATAAACTAAAATTAGATGCCAAAGCAAAAAAGACAAAAACTGGTCAATATGCCACAGGTGAAGATATACTTTCTAAATTAGAAAATGAACATGAAATTGTGCGTAAAATACTTGATTTCAGAGAATTAGTAAAGCTGAAAAATACATATGTTGATGCACTTCCTACCTTGATTTCAAAGAAAACGGGCAGAATTCATACATCTTATAATCAAGCTGTGGCTGCTACAGGGCGGTTGAGTTCAACAAATCCAAACTTACAAAATATTCCAATTCGCACACCTCGTGGACGAGAAATTAGGAAGGCTTTTGTACCAAGAAATGACGATTACGTTATTATGTCTGCCGATTATTCTCAAATCGAATTACGCATAATGGCAGCTTTTTCGGAAGATGAAAGTATGCTTGAAGCCTTCAATCAAGGCATTGATATTCACTCAACTACCGCCTCAAAAGTATTCAAAGTTGCCTTGGTTGATGTTACTTCAGATATGCGTAGAAAGGCAAAAATGGTTAATTTTGGCATAATTTATGGCATTTCTGCCTTTGGTTTGGCACAAAGACTCAATATTCCGAGAGGCGAAGCCAAAGAAATTATTGACGCTTATTGGATAGAATTTCCTAAGATAAAAATCTTTATGGATACGACAATCAATAAGGCTCGTGAAATGAAATTTGTTGAAACTATATTGGGTAGGAGAAGATATTTACGAGATATTAATTCTCAAAACCAGACAGATAGAGGTTTTGCAGAACGTAATGCAATTAATGCCCCGATTCAGGGTTCGGCGGCAGATATGATAAAGGTTGCAATGATAAATATTCATAAATTTATGAAAGACGAAAACCTCAAATCAAAAATGATTTTGCAAGTGCATGACGAATTAGTTTTTGATGCTCATAAAGCTGAACTCGACTATTTGAAGCAAAAAGTAAATGAATTGATGTGCAACGCTATTCCAATGGCTGTAAAAATGGAAACTGGCATGGGTGTTGGTGAAAATTGGTTGGAGGCTCATTGACAATTACCAATTACCAATTAAATTTCGGAAATTTGTCTTGTTTTTATGGACAAGTTTCCTCTATCTTTGTATATAAATTAAGTAATTATGACAGCCGTTCAAAAAAAACCTCAAAGTAATTATATGCTTGTTATTCAAGCACATGAAGGAATTGATGCCAAAAAAATGCAAGAATTGATGCTTGTAACGCAACATGACAAAGTTTTTTTTGCAAATATTCTACATATTTCGCCAAAAACGATTGAAAGATATATCAAAGAAGATAAAAAGTTTAATCCTACTGAAAGTGAAAAAATGCTAAAGTTGGAGCAAGTTTATGATTGGGGGAAAAAAGTTTTTGGGAATATAGAATCATTTAACAGATGGATTGAAAAACCAGCCTATGGTTTGGGTTACAAAATACCCAAATTATTGATGCAAACACATGGCGGTTTAGAGTTAGTTGAAGATGAGTTAATACGAATTGCTTACGGTGCGTTAGCTTAACTATTGAATGATAATTTACAGAATTACTAATCCAGAATTTACAAAATTAATTGCTTCTGGAAGAGTTGCAAGGTGGAATGAGAGAGGTCAATTTGTTATTTATGCCGCTGCAAGCATTGCTTTAGCTTGCCTCGAAAATATTGTGCATAGAAATAGTGAGGGTTTGATGGGTGATTTTAGGATACTATATATTGAAGTACCGAAAAGAGTTTTTGTAAAGAAAATCGAACTAAATGATTTGCCAAAGGGATGGTCTGATGAAATTAATTTTGAAATATGTCAAGAAATTGTAACAAATTGGTTAGAAAATTCTGAAAGCTGTTTACTTTGTATTCCATCTGTAATCATTCCTCTTGAAAATAATTTCTTGATAAATCCTCAACACCCCGACTTTAAATTTATCAAACTTCTTTCAGTCAAAGAATTCACTTTTGACAATCGAATCAAATCCACATGAACACAGCGATAATAATCCTCGCAGCGGGTGCATCTTCCCGCATGGGAATGCCCAAACAATTGCTCATGCACGATGGAAAAACCCTCATTAAGCGAGTTGCTGAAATGGCATTGGACACGCCTTGCCAACCAATTGTAGTTGTTTTGGGAGCATGTAAAGAAGAAATTCGCAAAGAAATCAAGAAAATCCCATTAACAATTATTGAAAATCAAAAATGGGAAGACGGAATGTCCAGTTCCATAAAAATGGGTTTGGTGGGGGCTTATATGACTCAAAAAGATATTGATGCAGTTATTTTCTTGACTGTAGATATGCCTTTTGTTTCGATAAATCTAATCAATAAAATGATTATTGAAGCCAACCAAAGCCCTGATAGCCAGATAGTTGCGTGTAATTATGAGAAAAATATTGGCATTCCTGTTTTGTTCAAACGATCGCTTTTTAATGATTTACTTGAACTGAAAGGAGATGAGGGTGCAAAGAAAATTGTTACTAAAAATAAAGACAAAACTTCACTTATTGACTTTCCAGAAGGGAAATTTGATTTGGATACTATTGATGAATATTGGAACTTTGTAACCACATTTAATCAAAATTAATGAAAGCACTCGGATATTATTTTTCACTCCCTTTTCTGTATTTTGTTTCGTTACTCCCCTTCTCAATTTTATATCTATTTTCAGATTTTCTGTATTTAATTACATATTATGTAGTTGGCTACCGAAAAAATGTTATTAGACAAAACTTAAAAAATAGTTTTCCTGAAAAAACACCTGACGAATTACTTAAAATTGAAAAGCAATTTTATCATTATATTGTGGATTTTTTCTTAGAAACGTTAAAATGTATAACAATTTCAGAGAAAGAATTGAAACAGAGGGTAACAATTGAAAACCGAGAGATTCTTGAAGAATTATATAAAAAAAACAAAAATATTTTGGTAACAATGGGACATTATGGTAACCATGAATTTGTCAATTTGGCACTCCCTTTCATCATTCCTCACAAACCGAAGGCAGTTTATCGTCCTTTGACCAACCCATACTTTGATGCTTTTTTCTATAAATTTCGTACAAAATTTGGTGGAATAATGATTTCTATGGCCGATGCCATGCGTGAAGTTTCAAAAAAAGAAGACCGCCCTTTTGCATTTTTTCTTGTAAATGACCAATCTCCTCCGCCCGAAAGGTCTTACTGGACAACTTTTTTAAACCAAGAAACAGCTTTTTTTACTGGTGTGGAGCGTTTTGCCCGCCAATTTGATATGCCTGTAGTTTTTGTTTGTGCAAACAAAATTGCTCGTGGTAAATATAATGTCAAAATTGAGTTAATAACTGATGTACCAAATGATATACCCCAAGGTGGTATATTAGAAATCCATGCAAGAAAGTTGGAAAGAGATATTTTGGTTGACCCATCAGTTTGGTTTTGGTCGCACAAACGTTGGAAATTCAAAAGAATTAATGGCGAAATTGTAGAAAACAATTATTCAAAATGAAAAAAACTAAATTTTTAATTTTACGTTTTTCTTCCATAGGCGATATTGTGCTTACTACGCCTGTTATTCGTTGTATAAAACTGCAATATCCAAATGCCGAAGTTCATTTTGCTACAAAAAAACAATTCAAAGTTTTAGTTGAAAACAATCCTTATATTGACAAATATTTTTTGCTTGAAAATTCTTTAAATAATTTCATAAAAACCTTACAGACAGAGGATTATGATTATATAATTGATTTACATAATAATTTAAGAACTTCCATTATCAAACTAAAACTAAACAAAAAAAATTTCTCATTTGAAAAATTAAATTTCAAAAAATGGATATTGGTAAATCTAAAAATTAATAAAATGCCAAATATTCATATTGTTGATAGGTATTTGAAAACTGTAGAGCGTTTAGGGATTAAAAATGACAACAAAGGGCTTGATTATTTTATCCCTGAACACAATTATGTAAAAACTAATGATAAATATGTAGCGTATGCCATTGGTGGTCAACATTTTACAAAAAAACTACCTACTAATAAAATTATTGAAGTTTGTAAAAACCTTAATTCAAAAGTATATCTTTTAGGTGGAAAGGAAGATTTTGAAACGGGTGAAATTATACAAAAAGGAGTTGGCAAAAAAGTAATAAATGCGTGTGGCAAGTATAATTTGAATCAATCGGCTTCGATTTTGCAACAAGCGGAATATGTCATTTCGCACGACACAGGTTTGATGCATATTGCAGCAGCTTTAAAAAAAAGAATTCTTTCTATTTGGGGAAACACTGTTCCTGAGTTTGGAATGTACCCCTATCTTACTGATTATAAAGTCATTGAGAATAAGAATCTATCTTGTCGACCGTGTTCAAAAATTGGTTATGAAAAATGCCCAAAAGGGCATTTTAAGTGCATGGAGGAGTTAGAGTTAGATAAAATTTATCATAACCTCTGATATTTGATGACGATTTTTGTTACATCTGGAATGTTCTCTGCTGATAAGTAAACATGAGTCATTGTGAGTATATTTCCGGCAAAACTTAAATCATAGTTTGTGCTAAGATTCTCTTTTCCAACTTTTTGAGAAATAGAAAATTTATCTCCAACGATTTGCCAAGTTGCAGTATCATTCGGAATAGCTTCACAACCTTTTGGCAAAATGAGAAAATGTTTACCACTTTTCTCGAATATATATTGAATATCGGCAGTGCAAGGCAAAGCACTGAGAATGTTTTTTTGAGAATCAAATGTTTTACCGTTTTTGTATTCCAATATGGCAGAACTGCGTTTCCAACTTCCTACAATGCTTTGTGCATTCGCAGAAAAAGTAAAAAAAAAGAAAATAATTAGTAGTTTTTTCATTGTTCTTTTTGTTTAAAATTTATTTTCCAACTTGATAAATACTAAACAAAAATGCTCTGCTGATGCGTGTAGCAGCACTTTCGCATAAATGTCCTTGTCCTTCTGGGGCATCAATTCCTTGACCTTTACTTGGACATTTTGTCGTTGAACGGTATTTATCACAAATCGTCCAAACACTTCCTAATTTGCAGTTCCCGTTATCTGATTCTATTTCTTCTAAATCAAAAATACTGTCTTTGTCTTTGAAAGTTGCCTTCATCCAATCAGCAATTTTCATTTTCGCAGCATTGCCATCATCTTTTGATGTTATGTAAACAAATGGAGGAGTAATATGGACAAATCGTAAACCTGAAATTTGGTTACGAAGTTCATCAATCAATTGTTTGTAGGCGGTTTTCACTTGTTCGATATTTCCATCATTAATGTCGGCATATCCAAACTTAAAAATCGCAATTTTGATGATTGATTTGTGAGTCAAGGCATTTTTCTTAAATTCTGCTATTTTTTCTATTGGATTTCCGTTAGAAGCACTAAAAACATTGCCGCTTAGTCCTTTATTTGGTTTTTCGTTGAGGTCGAAATATTCAAATTTGAAGCCATTATTATTTGCTCCGTCTTCCAAATCTCCACCGACTGATTGGTGCATAAAAATAGTATTCCAAGATTTGATTTTGTTTTTTTCGGTTGTCGAAAGTTTATCCCAAGCATCTATTGCATTTATGCCATAAATACCTGCCTCGCCTTTGCCGATTGGTGTAATTATTTGATTTGGGTCTATGCCGTTGTCTGAAATTTCGTCTGTTTTTTTACAACTAATAGTAAGAAAAAGTGCCATTGATAAGGCAAAAAGGGGTTTTAAGTTTGTTTTCATGGTTTTTGATAATTATTATTTAAAAATCCTGATACGTGATAATTGCTCCATATAGTCTAAAACCATACCAGGATGAAGAAGTAGATTTAATTAAAATACTATATGTATAATTTTCGTTATCAATTTCAATTAAATCAATAGGAATATTTACTTTGGTTTTTTCAGGAAACGGTGCCCTTGGAGCTGTAAAATCTACGATATTTTGTTCTGAACCTGCATAGAAACCTACACCTATTTGCATTTTTGAAATGGTTATTCTGATTGCGTCTGGCCCAAGACCATAAGAATCGAAATCTAATTTCAATGCTCTCAACTTACTTTTATGTGGTATTTGAAGAGGTGCAATTAGGTAAAAGTAACTGGTATTGTCTAAAAAACTAATATTAATAGCCATGTATGCGTTCGAGTATTCAATATATCTATCAGGATTAAGTAGATCATTATCTAAACTGGGCTGAAACGCTATCGGCGGGATACTGTAATAGCCCAATTTATAGCCCGTAAGCAAAACTCCATCACCATTGGCATAAACAGGATTTGCCACAAACGGATTTCCAGTAGCCAGACCAGCTGCTTGTAAACTTTCTCCTTTTACCAAACCACTTGCTTTGATGTTGCCTTTTACATCAGTTGTATTTGAGGTTGGGGTAAGCGTAACCGAGTTTGTTTGCTGAACTTGTGCGTGGCTTTTTATACAAAAAAGACAAAAAACAAGTAAATAGCTTAGCTTTTTTATCGTTTTGAAGTTTTAGTTTCTATTTTTAATTCATTATTTTTTAAGAAATTTTCAATTTTCAAAAGCCTTTCCTTCAATTCCTCATTTTCACTTTTCAAAGCCTTTACACTCTCTACCAAATGCGGAATAAGACCAGTATAATCTACTGATAAATAGCCATCTGAGCCTGTATTGACTAATTCGGGAAATATTTTTTGGATTTCTTGGGCAATAAAACCCGTTTGAAGATTTGGGTTTTTCTCATTTTTTAGATAATAATTGTAGCCTTTGAGTTGAGTAATAGAAGCCAATGAATTTGAGAGATTGCTGAAATCTTTTTTCAAGCGGATATCAGAGCAAATGGTGGGAGAAGTAGCATAACAAATTTGACCACCATTGACATTCCATCGTTGAATAGCCCCATACGGATAACCATAAACCATCATTTCGTTATCTCCATTCATGCCAATATAGCCACCTTGTGTAAAGTCACTTTTTTCAAATTCAATTCCTGCATCTCCATTTCCACCTTTTGCTACTCGTACTCTTCCAATAAATTTTCCTCCATAAGAATTAATTGAAGAACCCAGAACCCCAATACCATTAGATGTAGTACCTTCAACCCCAGAGGAAGTAATAGAATAACCATAAACCCCAGTATAACTACTTGAATAACCAAAAACTCCTCTACTACTATTTGATTCACCATAAACCCCAAAATTTTCATCTGATTTTCCTTGAATACCACCTAATATTCCAGTACCATTCACATTCAAAACACCAGGATTATTTGGAGCAATTGCACCTATATATACTTTCGTACCATCATTACGTAATAGTGCATCTGCCACCCAGCCAGTCCCATTATTTCTAAGGGTTTGGTTGGCTGTGCCGCTTGGTACTGAGGTTGTGCCTAATAAATTTAACCAAGTGCTACCATTGCTAAATTGGTGTGTGTTGTCGGTAGTATTATACAATACTGTGCCTACGCCTACGGTATTTGCAGCTGGGCGGCTGCCAGTAATATAGGCAGGGAATGTTACGCCTTTGGTGGTGTATAAGCTACTTTGGGCAAAAGAAATTGCCGAAAATAGACAAAATATTATAATGAGTTTTGATTTTTGGTTCATGACTTTGTTGCTATTTTTTGAGAGTCAAATCTAAACTTTATGCTTTCAACAATCAATCATCAATAGACGAACGACGTTTTAAATCGACCGTTAAGTAAATTATTAATTTTTTTGAATTGCTTTGTTATAAAAATACCTAAATTGTCAGAACAATTTTTAATATGGATCTAAATACAAGCCATAACTGTATCATCATTGACGACAACGAAATAGACCGTTTGACTTCGATGGCTTTTGCTAAAAAATACTCGTTTTTGAATGTTGTGGGCATTTTTTCGTCTGCCAATGAAGCTTATGAGGCTATTCAAAACAAACAAATTGATATCCTTTTGAGCGATATTGATATGCCTGATATGTCAGGATTGGAGTTTCGAGCCAAAATGAAGCATATTCCTGTTTGTATTTTCATAACGGCTTTTCCAGATTATGCAGCCGAAAGTTTTGAGGTTGATGCCTTTGATTTTTTAGTAAAACCTATCAAAGCCGAGCGTTTTGAACAATCTATGAACCGAGTGCAGGCTTTTTTTGAAATCAAACAAAAGGCAGAACTTTTTGAACATAGTTTGGGCGGAAATACGATTTTTATCAAAGACGGACATCAACAAATCAAATTGAATTTGCACGAAATTTTATATTTAGAAGCCCTAAAAGATTATACCCGAATTATTACAACAACCAAAAAATATTCGGTGCTAAGTTCGATCGGAAATTTGTTATTAGAAAAACCTTTCAATTCCTTTCTCAGAATCCACCGAAGTTTTGCAGTTCAGCAAAATTATATTGACCGAATTTCTTCACAAAGTGTTGATATTCAAGGCTTTAGCTTACCAATTGGTCGTAGTTATAAAGAGGTTTTAGCTAATTTGAAATGAAAAAAGCAATTCAATTATTTATTTTTTTAATCACCAATCAAGTTATTTTTGCCCAAAATCAAAAACAACTTGATTCGCTCATCTATACTCTTCCCAACATAAAAAACGACACTTTAAAAATCCGAACTTACCTGAAAATTGCCGAAAAATATTTTTTTATTGATGTAGAAAAAGCCTTGTTTTATAACAAATTAGGCTTGCAACAAGCAAAAAAAATGAATTGGGACAAAGGGATTGGCGTTTTTAATGCAGGTATAGGGAGGGCATTTAGCGATAAAGGAAACTATGATTCGTGTATGTTTTATTATAATCGTGCATTTGAGATTCATAAAAAAATGAACGATTATTTTAATATGTCTTCTGTGCTGAATAATATGGGAGCTGCCGAGCAAAATTTAAAATCTGATTATCCAAAAGCCACAAAATACTACTTTGATGCATTGCAAGCGGCTGAAAACTTGCCTGATAAATATGTAACTGCCATCTGTTTGGATAATATTTCGAGTATCTATATGTTTCAAAAAAACTATAAAAAGGCTTTGGAATATGGCTTTAAAGGGTTGAAACTTAGAGAAAAGATTACAACTGTTGAAAAAACAAATGTTACAACTGCCATTGAAGTTGGAAACTCCCTTACGACAATTGGAAATGTTTATGTCGAAATGAAAGATTTTGTTTCTGCAAAAACTTTTTTTGAGAAAGCAATCTTTGAACATCAAAAAGCCGAAAATAAAGAGGGTTTGGCAAAAGCCTATTCAAATTTGGCATTGACATTTGGTAACGATTTCGTGAAAAAAATTGAACTTGGACTAAAATCAAAAAAACTTTGGGACGAAGTAAATCCAAATAATTTAGAAGCAATAAATAACTTAGCAAATATTGGCGTTGCTTACTTGGATTTGGTAAAAAATGACACTTTGTTTAAATTAAAATCGAAACGAAATGAGATATTGAACAATGCTGAAAATTATTTACAAAAAGCCATAAAATTAAGTGAAAAAAATGGTGAAATTGCCTACAAAGCTAATAATTTGGGCAATTTGGCAGAATTACAAGCACTAAAAGGAGATTTTAAAAATGCTTATAATAATTTCAGAACCTATCAAAATGCCCAAGATTCGTTGTATTCGCAGGAAAGTAAAAACAAAATTGCAGGTGTAGAATCGGAGCGAGAAATTGCGATTCGAGACAAAGAAATTGAACTAAATAAATTGGCAATTGAAGTTCAAAAGAAACAACAATTAGCGTTATTTATCGGTTTAGGGCTTTTAGCGATTATTGGAGGCTTACTTTTTTGGCAAAATCAAACTCGGAAAAGAACAAATATTACACTTCTACATTTGAATTCTGAATTGGACGAAGCCAATAAAATCAAAGCAAAATTCTTTGCCATTCTGAGCCATGATTTACGTAGCCCTGTTGCCAATCTGATTAGTTTTTTGAACTTACAAAAAGAAAATCCCGAACTTTTAACAGAAGAAATTAAAGAACGAAATCAAACAAAAATCACAGAATCTGCTGAAGGTTTGCTCGAAACCATGGAATCGATGTTACTTTGGAGCAAAGGGCAAATGCAGCATTTTAAACCACAAGTCAAAGAAATTATGGTCGAAGATTTATTCCAATATTTGAAAAAATTCTTTTCAAACTCTACCAATGTTGAAATTACTTTTCATAATCCTGCTAAACTACAAGTAGTTACCGACGAAGATTATTTGAAGACAATCATGCAGAATCTAACAAATAATGCTATAAAGGCATTAAAAAATAAGGAAAACGCTCAAATTCGCTGGGAAGCTAAACAAGAAAATGAGCAAATTGTGTTGGCAATTATTGATAATGGTGCAGGAATTTCTGAGGAACAAATTAAAACTTTGTATTCTGACGAAGCGGCGATTGGTTCAAAAACAGGTTTGGGTTTACACCTCATTAGAGATTTGGCAAAGGCAATTGCTTGCAAAATTTCTGTAAAATCTTCGTCAAGTTTTGGTTCAGAATTTCAATTGATTTTTGTTAATAGATAAAGTCAAAAATTCACTATTTTTGTCAGAAACATCTAAACTCCTTATCAATGAAAAAAAACTTTATTTCAGCATTGTGTTTAATTACATCATTCTACTCTTTCTCACAAAAAATAATTAACCGAGACCCACAAATAGAGGCTTTAATAAGAAAAATTTCAAGCGATAGTTTAAAGAAATTTGACGAAAAATTAGTTTCATTTGGCACTCGCAGTACTCTTTCTACTACAACCGACGCCAAACGTGGCATTGGAGCATCTCGTCTTTGGGTTTTAGATAAATTTAAAGAATTTGCCAAACAATCGGAAGGCAGAATGACAGCTGTTTTAGATACATTTACACTTCAACCCGACGGTAGAAGAATTGATAAAGCGATTGCAATGGCAAATGTAATGGCAACTCTCAAAGGTTCTGACCCTAAAGATGACCGTATTTTTATGGTCAGCGGACATATTGATAGTCGTGTAACCAATGTGATGAACCGAGAATCGGATGCTCCTGGAGCAAATGATGATGGTAGTGGCACAGTTGCCGTAATCGAATTGGCAAGGGTAATGGCAAAATCAAAATTTCCTGCAACAGTAATTTTTGTAGTTGTGAGTGGCGAAGAACAAGGACTTTTGGGGGCAACTTATTTAGCCGAAAAAGCAATGAAAGAAAATTGGAATTTGGAGGCTTTGCTCAATAACGACATTATGGGTTCAAACAATTCAAACGAAACCAATATCATAGATAATACTCGTTTGAGAGTTTTCAGTGAAGGACTTCCTGCCTTTGAAATGGATAAGAAAGTTGGAGCAATTCGTCAATATGGAGCAGAAAATGATGGGAAAGCAAGGCAATTAGCTCGTTATGTCAAAGAAATTGGCGAACGTTATGTTGATAATTTGGAGGTTGTTTTGATTTACAGAAATGACCGTTTTTTGCGTGGAGGCGACCATACTCCTTTTGTTACTAAGGGCTTTACAGCAGTCCGAATGTCGGAAATGAACGAAAACTTCTTGCATCAACACCAAGATTTAAAAACAGAAAATGGTGTAGAATACGGAGATTTGACTAAATTTATGGATTTTGAATATTTACGAAAAAATACTTGTGTAAATTTAGCAAATTTGGCAAATCTTGCAAAATCTCCC
This sequence comes from Emticicia sp., assembly GCA_031378345.1. Taxonomy (GTDB): domain Bacteria; phylum Bacteroidota; class Bacteroidia; order Cytophagales; family Spirosomataceae; genus Emticicia. The sequence goes on from JANNDY010000013.1 coordinate 125,939, forward strand.
TCTATGCCACAAGATGTAATTTTAGATGTTCGAGGTCTTGGAAATTCGACTAATTTGAATTGGAAAGCCCCAAAAAGTGGAAAAGTTAAAGGTTATTATGTAATGATGCGAGAAAGTGCCATGCCCTATTGGCAAAAAAAGTTTTTTACGACCGAATTAAAAATAAGCCTGCCCTATTCAAAAGATAATTATTATTTTGCTGTGCAATCGGTAAGTGAGGATGGAAATGAAAGTTTGCCAGTTTTGCCAAGAGTTGGACTTAGAAATGCAGGGGAATAACCTCGGCTTCGCTCAGTTACTGAAAATTCGTAATTTGTAAATAATTTTCACCCTAAACCTAAACAAAAATGGAAATTTTAGCTAAAATCTTAGTTGCACTTGTTGCAATCGAGCATTGTTACATTCTTTGGCTCGAAATGTTTGCATGGACAACCAAAGGTCCAAAAACATTTAAAGGTCTTAAAAAAGAATTATTTGAACCAACCAAAGCATTAGCAGCCAATCAAGGTCTTTATAATGGCTTCTTGGCAGCAGGTTTAGTTTGGTCATTATTAATTCAAAACCACGAGTGGTCATTTTATGTGGCTATTTTTTTTCTATCTTGTGTAATTGTAGCAGGAATTTATGGGGGAATGACCGCAGGAAAAAGAATTTTTTATGTGCAAGCAGTTCCTGCAATTTTAGCTTTAATTGCTTTGCATTTATAGAAAATTGTTCTACAAAGAAAATGCCCACCAATTTGGCGGGCATTTTGACTTTTGGAGTACAACAAAACCACAATAAAAGTACGGTTTGAACCGCAATTGTGATTTTTTTGTAAAAGTAATAATAATTTAAGCTTCAACCAATGATTCATCATGCTGACTAACATCCAAACCAACTTTTTCATCGGTTTCAGAAACACGTAGTGGTAAAATCAAATCTGTTAATTTCAACATTACAAATGACATAGCAAATGCAAAAACAGAAACAATAACTAATGCAATTACATGATTGACAAACAATTTTGATTCACCAAAAGCTAAACCTTGGTCAACTACGGCAGCATTAATACCTTTATTTGCAAAAATACCTGTCATCAGCATACCTACCATTCCACCAACTCCATGGCAAGGAAATACATCCAAAGTATCATCTAAGGCTGTTTTAGTTTTTAGGTGAGCCAGATAGTTAGAAACAATTGCAGAAATTGTCCCTATAAATATTGAGTGAGGAATCGTTACAAAACCAGCTCCTGGAGTAATAGCAACTAAACCAACGACTACACCAATACAAAAGCCAAGAGCCGAAACTTTTTTGCCACGAGCAACATCAAATAAAACCCAAGCCAAACCAGCAGCCGCAGCAGCAGTATTTGTAGTTGCAAACGCCGATGCAGCCAAAGTACCTGCACTAAGTGCCGAACCTGCATTAAAACCAAACCAACCGAACCATAATAAACCAGTTCCTAAAAGTACATAAGGAATATTTGCAGGTGGTAAAAAGCTACCTTCTACATGTGTACGACGACGACGTAAGTAAATGGCTCCTGCCAAAGCTGCCCAACCTGCCGACATGTGAACTACAGTTCCACCAGCAAAATCAAGCACACCCATTTTGAAAAGGAAACCTTCAGGATGCCATGTCCAGTGAGCTAAAGGTGCATAAACGAACAAACTAAATAAAATAATGAAGAGCACATAAGACTTAAAATTAATACGTTCTGCTAATGAGCCCGTTACCAACGCAGGTGTAATAACAGCAAATTTCAATTGAAAAAATGCAAAAACTACCAAAGGAATGGTTGGTGCTAATGACCAAGGCTTACTTTCTAAAACTCCTGCAAACATAAAGTGAGTTAGGGGATTGCCAATATAACCTCCAATTGACTCACCAAAAGCTAAACTATAGCCAACTGTAACCCAAAGGATAGAAATTACACCCATTGCAATAAAACTTTGCAACATTGTAGAAATTACATTCTTGGTATTGACCATTCCACCATAGAAATATGCCAAACCTGGTGTCATAATTAAAACTAAAGCTGTACTAATAAGCATCCAAGCAGTGTCGCCCGAATTGATGCCTTCTGTAACAATTGTAGTAGGAACAGCGGGCAGAAAAACTGCCAAAGCTGCAATCACTAACAAAATAATCAGGGGTAAGGGATTTTTACGCATAATGGTTTTGAGGTTTAAATGTTGTACAAAAAAAAGTATTAGTTCAGGTATAAAATTGAAAAATTAGAATTTAAAAATCAATGCTCCACCAAAAGTTGATTGAGAATCTTTTGTGAATTTGCCATCTTTATCTTCAAATTGAGCCATATTTGCTTTAGATTTAGCATAAGAATCTAAACGAAACTCTGGCTTGAATAATAAATTATCTGAAATAATAACATTTCCTGTCAAAGTAAATGAGTTTACTGAAGTACCGTTCCCTTCTCTGTTTTTCAAGGCACGAATACCCGATTTATTATCAAAATACTCATACCGTACTCCAAGACCAAATTTTTCAGCCAAAGATGCTTGTGCATAAATTGCAGCCCCTCCCCAAGTAAGTTTATCCTGAGAACCATAAGCGGCATTTACACCTAACAAAAATTTCTCAGTAATTTGATACGATGTAGTTAAATCAAATAATGAATAATAAGATTTTGTATCAACTCCTTCATCACTACCAATCCAGTTCAAATAAACATTCCAACCAGTTGCTGGAGAAACATAAAATTGTCCCATTACACCTAACTTTGAATTGTTATCATCTTTTGTGTCAATTCCATTTACCAAACCGAATGTAAGTGAAGATTTACCAGAAGTAGCTACTGTTGCCTTAATACCAGTATGGTAGTAAGGTCCATTAGTGAAAAGATTCGACAATGAATAATTAAAGTTTACAGGAGCATCAATCACTTCATAGCCAATATGTGTTCCCCATTGACCAGCAGTTATTGATAATTTGTCAGAGGCTTTCCAAGTCAAATAAGCTTGTTTGATTGCAAGGGCAGTACCACTTGCCTCTTTTCCACCAACCAAAACACGACCAACGGCATTTCCATAATTGCCCAAGTCGCCGTGATTACCAAATGTTAAGTCAATTACTCCATCAACTTTTGCAGTTGAATAGGTCATTTTTGTTTGAGCCAAACCAACTTGAAATTGACCAGAACGATAGTCGAATGCACGCTCATAACCTGAAGCACCAAGATTAGATTTAGATTTTGGAGCATTGAGGTTTCCAAAGAAATAGGTATCTACATAACCTGAAAATGTGAATGGGCTTTTTTTCTCTTCTTCTGGTTTTGTTGTAGTATCCTGTGAATAAGTGTTTACAGCGGTAAACAATGAAAGTACGGTAAAAAATGTTAATCTCATAATTTTCTTTGGTTTAAATTAATTATTGGTTAGATTTAATTTTATGCAAATCTTTAACAAAAAATAATAAAAACCAAATATTAGGTATAATAAAATGTAGTTATTTTTATTTTTTTAGTAAAATAATCAAATATATGTTTCATAATGAAACTAATTATTAAAATAATACAATTTTAATTAAAACAAATATTATTCTGTATTTGTCTTATTTAAACAAATAATATTCTGTAATACAATTATATATAAAAATAGTACAATTTCAAGAACTTAAAATAAGACGGAATTTCAAACCCGTCCAAATAAACAAAAAAATCCCCAACAGAAATTCTGTTAGGGATTTTTTATAACAATAATATTTACTTAAAACTTTATGCTTCTGCATGAAGCCATGCTTTTTTGGCTAAAAGTGTTTCATCATCTTCTTCATGTTCTGGGTCAGGAATACAACAATCAACTGGACAAACTGCCGCACATTGTGGTTCTTCATGAAAACCATGACACTCCGTGCATTTATCAGAAACAATATAATAAAATTCATCGGAAACTGGCTGCATTGGGTCTTTACCACCAAGCATTGTTCCGTCACCTAATTCAACATCTACCAATTTTGTTCCGCCGCCCCAAGTCCACTCTACACCACCTTCATAAATTGCTGTGTTTGGACATTCTGGCTCGCAAGCACCACAATTGATGCATTCGTCGGTTATCATTATTGCCATACTCTCTCTATATATTTAATAGTTTACTAAACTTTAAACAAATATAAGGCTTCAAAGTTTCAGTTTAGGTGTATTTTTGTAAGATTTTATCAACGAAAAACAATTTTCTCAAAAAAATGCAATTAAAAGTACAAATCTCAACATTTTCAAAGCTCGGCAACTATATTTTAGATAATTCTAACGAAAATGAAATTAAATCTTTAACGGCTTCTGTTCGGAACGAAAATGCTTGGTTTACAGAAGATAACGTACGTTTAGCATTAGAAAATATCTCGAAAGTTTTTTTAAATAAACAAATTTTAGAAGAATTTATAGCAAAACATGGAATAATTGTGAATAATTCTCCAAAAAAAATTGGTCTTGTTTTGGCAGGAAATATTCCCGCAGTAGGTTTTCATGATTTACTTTGCGTGCTTTTAAGTGGAAATATTGCTTTGCTAAAACTTAGTTCGGGCGATTCAGTTCTAATGAAATTTTTGATAAATAAACTCATTGAATTAAACCCTGATTTTAGAGAAATTATCCGAATTGTAGAACGGCTCAACGATGCAGATGCCTTAATTGCTACAGGAAGTGACAATACTGCTAAGCATTTTGAATATTATTTTGCTAAAAAACCTAATATTATTCGCAAAAATCGCTCGTCAGTTGCCATTTTCAGAGGTGATGAAACTCGAACAGATTTAGGAAATTTAGGAAACGATATTTTTCAATATTTTGGTTTGGGTTGCAGAAATGTATCTAAATTTTATGTACCTCAAGGCTATACTTTTGATAAATTCTACGAAGCCATTGAATATTGGAATACGATTTGCCTGCACCACAAATACAATAATAATTATGATTATAATAAATCAATTTATTTAGTCAATGGCGTAAAGCATCTTGACAATGGTTTTTTACTATTGAAGGAGGATAAGGCATTAGTTTCACCAATTTCGGTCTGTTTTTGGGAAACATATAATAATGAAGCACATTTGAAGGAATTGATTAAAAACCAAGCAGAAAAAATTCAATGTATTGTTTCCAAAAATGGCTTTTTTGAAAATTCTTATAGTTTTGGAGATGCTCAAATGCCAAATTTGGAGGATTTTGCTGATGGAATTGACACAATGAAGTTTTTGAAAAATGTGTAATTTTGAAAAAAACTCTGAATTCAGCACAGCTACGGTAGAACGTTCAGAATTCAGGGCTCTTTCAAAACTTCAACTTACTATTTTTCAAGCATCTCATAGCTTTTTCTATACCATTTATTGTCAAAGGAAACATTCGATTATATGACCACTCACGTATTTGCTGAATGGTATGCGTATATTGCCAATAGCCATCGGTTACAGGATTTAACCAAACCATATTTGGAAATTTTGTTTTGAAACGCTCCAACCAAGTCAGACCAGATTCTGCATTATAATGTTCTACGCTTCCACGAGGTTCGGCAAGTTCCCACGGCGACATAGAGGCATCACCAATAAATATTACTTTGTAGTCCTTATTATATTTGTTAAGTACGTCCCAAGTAGAAATACGGTCTTCGTAGCGACGGTGATTATCTTTCCATAAAGTTTCGTAAACGCAATTATGAAAATAGAAAAACTCTAAGTTTTTGAATTGATGTTTTGCCGATGAAAAAAGCATTGAACATTGGTCAATAAAATCATCCATAGAGCCCCCAACATCAAGCAAAAGTAAAACTTTTACTCGATTTTGCTTGGAGGCTTGCATTTTTATATCCAAAAGTCCTGCATTATTACTTGTACGCTCAATGGTCTCTCCCAAATTCAATTCGTCTTCAACGCCTTCACGGGACAAGATTCTTAACCTTCTCAAAGCCATTTTGGTATTTCGAGTATTGAGTTCAAGATTGTCGTCATAATTTTTAAAATCACGTTTGTCCCAAACTTTTACGGCAGATTTCCCTCCACCCTTCCCTCCTATCCTGACACCCGCAGGATTAAAACCTCCATTTCCAAAAGGTGAAGTTCCTCCAGTGCCAACCCATTTGCTGCCTCCTTCGTGTCTTTCTTTTTGTTCCTCAAGAGTTTTCTTTAACCTTTCTAATAATTCTTCTAAACCTCCAGCAGCTTTTATTGCTTCTTTTTCTTCTTCTGACAATTCACGTAATAACTTATTAATCAACCAATTATCATCAATTGCAAGTAGTTTTCCGATAGAAATATTTTCTAAATCTCCGAAAAACTGTCCAAAAAGTTTATCAAATAAATCAAGGTTTTGCTCGTGTTTTACATAAATCGCTCGACTTAAAAAGTAAAAATCTTCGGTATTATAAGACACAACTTCTTTATCAAGAGCTTCCAACATAGTCAGATGCTCACGAATATTAACTTTTAAGTTATTATTTCGAAGATGAAAGAAGAAGTTTGTTAGCATAGAAAAATTAATATGTGAATGAGGTATTGAGTGAATGTGTGATTTTATTAAAATATTTTCATTCACCCATTCACTCAATCACAATTCAGTCAATAAAATTTATTTTATCCCCTTTTCCCGCAAAGCTTTAAACAAATCATAGTCAGATTCGTTTTTCAATAATGCTCCGAGATAAGGTGGAATTTCGTTCATTTTGTTCAAATCTTCCAAATTTTCTGCCGAAACTTGACCAACCAAAAGCAATCTAAGCCAGTCAATAAGTTCACTTGTTGACGGTTTTTTCTTGAGGTTTTTTACTTCACGAATACCAAAAAAAGTCTTCATGGCATTAACCAGTAGCGTTTCTTCTAATTTTGGATAATGCACATCAACAATTTGTTGCATAGTTTCTTTGTCAGGAAAACGAATGAAATGGAAGAAACATCGGCGAAGAAAGGCATCAGGCAATTCCTTTTCATTATTTGAAGTAATTATGATTATAGGACGATGTTTTGCCTTAATTGTCTGTTTTGTTTCGTAGCAATAAAACTCCATTCGGTCGAGTTCCTGCAACAAATCATTAGGAAATTCAATGTCAGCTTTGTCAATTTCGTCAATCAACAAAACACATTGTTCGTCCGTATCAAAAGCCTCCCAAATCTTGCCTTTTTTAATATAATTTTCAACCTTATTTACCTGAGCATCACCCAATTGCGAATCTCGTAAACGAGAAACAGCATCATATTCATACAAACCTTGCTGGGCTGAGGTCGTAGATTTTATATGCCAAGTAAATAACTGTTTATCCAATGCTTTGGCAACTTCAAAAGCCAAAAGTGTTTTGCCAGTGCCAGGCTCGCCCTTAATCAAAAGTGGTCTTTGAAGTGCAACTGAGGCATTAACGGCAGTTTGAAGCTCACGAGTTGCCACATAATTGGTCGTTCCCGTGAAGCTATTATTTTGTTTGTTTTCCATAAAAGGGCTTTTAGCGGTTGGCTTTTAGCAGTTAGCTTTTAAAATATGGCTTTTAAAAAAAGCTAATTGCTAAAAGCTAACTGCCAAGAGCAAAAAAAATTTATTCTTCTTCGCTCGAAAAGCTATAAAGAGTTGGGTCAAGTGCCAATTTTCCAGCATTAAAATCATTGATAAACTTCGTAATCACCTCATTATCAATCTCTTCCACGTTTAAAGCTATATCCAAACCGATACCATATTCAAAATCATTTTCTACCTCTACAAACTCTGAAACCTTAATTACTTCCTCTTCTTCCAATTCTTCAATGATTTCTTCAAGCATCAACTCCAATTCTTCATTTTCTTTATAATTTGGTTTTCTACGCTCTAATTCTACATAAGAAGGGTTTGCTTTTTTCATGCGAATTTCGGCTTCTTCAAAAACCAAACTGCTATGATTTAAGCGTAAAGTACCCATTACGGCATCATAAATCACTTCATTTCCTTCGTATTTGCCCACAAATTGAAAATGAGCAAATTCGCCAGAATCGTTCATACCATCTTCATCTTCGACAATTACATAATTCTGTCCTTCTTGCTCACATTCTTTTTTGAGTTCAGCAATTTCGATTGGGTCAAAGCCTTCGTTCATATTTTTAGAATTTAGATTATACTGAAAATTAAATTAAATATTTGAATTGTATTCTCTACGCGAAATGGAATCGCTACGGCGAACCGTTTCGCCCGACATTCAAATTAAAACTGAAAATAAATAAATTGAGAATTATTATAAACGCCATAACACAAAATCATAAATAAAATAACATAATAAGCTCCCCAACGCTGCCATTTTGGTTTTGCATCGAACCACAGGGCAATACTTCGTCCACGTTGAAGCCATTGAACCGTTTCCATGATTATAAATGAAAAAACGATTAAATATAAGTCATTTTCGCCAATCATACCAATAATTTGTTCGAATGAATGAGAATTGGTTTTAAAAACATTCTTTACTATATAAATAGAATCAACATTCGTATTTGCCCTAAAAAATATCCAAGCAAATGCTGCTAAAACAAAAGTAATTATTCCATGAATACTTTTTACAATGAATGGTACTTTTACAAGATTAATAACTTTTTCTTGAATGGTTTTTGTCAGTTGTCCAAAAATCAAATAAACACCATGTAGAGCCCCCCAAATAACATAATGCCAACTTGCTCCATGCCATAGTCCAGACATCATAAAGACAAAAAATAAATTAAAATATAGCCTTGGCTTAGATACACGATTTCCGCCTAAAGGAATATATAAATAATCTCGAAACCACGTTGAAAGTGATATGTGCCAACGCCTCCAAAACTCCGAAATTGACTTTGAAAGATAAGGTCTATCAAAGTTTTTCATTAAATCAAAGCCCATTACACGTGCAGCTCCAATCGCAATATCCGAATATCCAGAAAAATCACAATAGATTTGAAAAGTAAAAAACAAAGTTGCTATAATTAGTGGAAGTCCTTGATAGTCAGATGGTTGATTGTAAATTTGATTGACAAAAACTGCTAATCTATCGGCAATTACAACTTTTTTATACATTCCCCAAAGCATCAACCGAAGTCCACTCAACGCTAAAGTAAAATCAAATTTATGTTCTTTATAGAATTGATGAATAACATTCTGTGGTCGCTCAATTGGACCTGCAACCAATTGTGGATAAAACATGACATAGAGGGCATAAATTCCAAAATGTCGCTCTGCTTTTTGGTTTCCCCTATAAACTTCAATCGTATAACTCATTGCTTGAAATGTATGAAAAGACAAGCCAATAGGTAAAATAATCTTCCAATATGAAATGAGTTGATTTGGGTTTAATTTGAATAAAATTGTATTGAAATTATCAACAAAAAAATTGTAATATTTAAAGATTGACAAAACACCAATATTAGCTACAAGGCTCATGATTAAAGCCCATTTTCGCTTTTTCCCATGCGATTGTTCAATCCAAATTCCTGCAAAATAATCTATGATAATTGTAAAAAAAAGTATAAGAATATACTCCAAAATGAAGAAACTATAAAAAATACAGCTTGCTAAAAGCAGATGAAACCAGCGATATTTATGCGGAATTGCAAAATAAATTAGCGTTACTAAAGGAAAAAATAATAGGAATTCAAAAGAGTTAAAAAGCATTTTATAGAATTCTGAGTTATGACTGGGTCGCCCGTGCGATTCTGAATTCTTAGTTAAATTTATAAACCTAAAACTCAAAAATCAAAAATATATGTTTTAAAAATTCAAAGTTCAGCGTTTATTTTCTTTTTTAAAAACTTTTCAACTAAAACCTTTTTAATGAACAAGCAAAAAGGCATCGGAGAATCTCCGATGCCTTTATTTATACCCCAAAAAACAATAAAATCTTTTCTAAATAATAAGTAAAATATAGCAAATATCATGCCTAATTTAAGTTGTTTTTTGAAGAGAAATACCTTTCTTAGAGCAATTTCCTATCCAAATCGAAGTTTTCTAAATAATCTGATACTCTTTTTACAAATTGTCCACCCAGAGAGCCATCAACAACTCGGTGGTCATAAGAATGTGAAATAATCATTTTCTGACGAATGCCGATGGTATCGCCATGAGGTGTTTCAATGACCGAAACCTTTTTCTGAATAACACCAAAGGCAATAATTGCTACTTGCGGTTGCAAAATTATCGGCGTTCCAGCAATATTTCCAAAAGCACCAATATTTGAAACCGTAAATGTACCATCAGCCAAATCATCAGCTTTTAGTTTATTATTTCTGGCACGATTGGCAAGGTCATTTATTTTTTTTGTCAGACCAATCAAGCTATAAGAATCTGCTTCATGAATGACCGGAACTATCAAATTACCGTTTGGCAAAGCAACGGCCATTCCTATGTTTATTTTTCCTTTTTGAATAATTTTATCACCATCCACTTGAATATTTATTAAAGGAAAATCTTTAATTGCTTTTACTACTGCTTCTATTAAAAGTGGTGTGAAAGTAATATTTTCACCAGTTTCACTTTTAAATTGTCCTTTCACTCGTCCTCTCCAAACAGCTACATTCGTCATGTCTGTTTCAACAAACGAAGTAACATGTGCTGAAATTCGTTTGGACTCAACCATGCGTTCGGCTATCATTTTACGCATCCTATCCATTTCAATTATCTGGTCATTTACTTGCCAAATAGGTGCATTTTTAGTTGTTTTAGGTTGATTCTCTTCAGTTTTATTTCGACTTAAAAATGCAAAAATATCATCTTTCGTAACTCTGTTTTCGACGCCAGTACCAATAATTTTATTTAATTGTTCTGAGGAAATCCCCTCTTCTTTAACAATATTTAATACCAAAGGCGAATAAAATCTATTACTCGAAATAGTAGAAATTGGCAACGGTATAATTTCTTCTTTTTTAACTAAATTAGTAGCAATTTCAAGCTGTTTTTCAATTTCATTAACTGAATTTTCGACTTCTGTTTTTATTTTAGGAGTAATATTATTACTTTCCGAAATATCAGTTTCAATAATACAAATTGGATTGCCAATGATAGCAATATCGCCCTTTTGTACCAAAATTTGCTTAATAATGCCTGAATGAGATGCACCAATTTCTGTGTCAATTTTATCGGTTGCCACCTCCAAAATCATATCATCTGCTTCAATTCGCTCACCGACATTTTTTAGCCAACTAAGTACAGTACATTCAAAAATACTTTCGCCCATTTTAGGCATTATCATTTCTACCAGAGCCATAGTTTATAGTTTTTGTTGAAATTTTTCATCTATTTAGACTATTATGATATATTATTCATAATCGCCGTTAAGCATTTTTCTTAATAGATTCAAGGCTACCACACTTCCATAATTAATATTTGTATCTCTTTGATTTGTCATTTGAACTTTACGGGCAATCGTTTTTCCATCCATTGCACACGCAATCCAAATCGTACCGACTGGTTTTTCGGGTGTTCCTCCATCGGGTCCAGCTACACCACTTGTTGCAATCGCAAAATCTGTTTTTAATAATTTTCGCACTCCTTCAGCCATTTGAGTTACAGTTTCTTGACTAACTGCACCGTGTTCGGCAATTGTGACCGCATTAACCCCTAAAACATTTATTTTCACAGAATTATCATAACTAACCACACTTCCCATAAAATATGCCGAACTTCCTGCAACTTTAGTAAACAGGTGTGAAATATAGCCTCCTGTGCAGCTTTCCGCTACCGAAACTGTCAAATTCTTACTTTTTAATGACTTTCCAATGGCTATTTCCAAATCATCATTATCATAACCAAAAACGGATTCTTGTATTAAAGGTAAAACTTTTTCTATTTCGTTCTGCACATCTTGTTTCAAAATTTCTTCGTCTGAACCGACAGCAGTTAAACGCAATCGAACTTGTCCAAAACTTGGTAAATAAGCCAATTTGATATGTACAGGTAAATTATCTTCCCAATTTTCAATTTTTTCAGCCAAAAAAGATTCTCCAACGCCAATAGTGCGTATCATTTTATGGTAAATTACTGGCGTTTCAAAAAACTTTTTCAAACGAGGAATCACTTCGTTTGTCATTAAGTATTTCATTTCATGCGGAACTCCAGGCATAGACACAAATACGGTTTGACGATTCGATTTTCCATTATGTTCAAACCACATTCCTGGAGCAGTTCCAGTTTTATTAGCCAAATAAGTACAACGGCTTGGCACCATTGCCTGCAAACGGTTCAATTCTGTCATTTGGCGACCCCTTTTTGTAAAAAAATCTGTAATAAACCCCAAAGCATCTTCATTGATTACTAATTCGTCATTGAAATATTTACAAAGCGTTTTTTTGGTGATATCATCTTTTGTTGGACCAAGCCCTCCAGTCAACAAAATAATATCTGCACGGTTTTCTGCTTCTTCGAAAATCTCTAAAATTCTTGCTTCTTGGTCGCCTACTGAAGATTTACGTACCGTTTTTATGCCAATTTTGTCTAATTCGGTACTCATCCATTGGGTATTTGTATCGGTGATTTGTCCATACAAAATTTCATCTCCAATTGTTACTACTTCAGCTAAAATGGGTCTTAATGACATATAATTGGATTTACGAGGTAGGAATTACGATTTATGAAATTTTTGATTAATGTTTCAAGGCACAAAAATACAATATTCATTCTTTATTCGTTAGTAAGACAATTAATAATTCAAAAAACATTTATAAAAATCATTAGAAATGAAAAAAATAGTATCAATTTCCTTAATAATTGCCATTTTGGGCTTACAAAGTTGTGCTGGACAAAAAATAAATTTGGGAAAAGTTTTAGGAGGAATCATTGAGCAAACGCAAAATGGCGGAGCATTAACTAATGATGATGTGGTAATGGGATTGAAAGAAGCCTTAAAAGTAGGCATCAACAAAGGTGCTGATTCTGCCTCAAAGATGAATGGCTATTACTTAAATCCAAGAATCAAAATCCCATTTCCTCCAGAAGTTCAACGAGTTGAAAATGCACTTCGCAAAGTTGGTTTGGGTAATGAGGTTGATAAATTTGTTGTTTCATTAAATCGTGGGGCCGAAGAAGCTGCCAAAGAAGCAAAACCGATTTTCGTAAATGCAATTTTAAGTATGTCATTTTCAGACGCATGGAGTATTTTGCGTGGAGATAAAAATGCAGCAACAATGTTTTTGAAACGTACAACTTCAGCAGCACTTATAGAATTATTTATGCCTGTAATTGACCGTGCTTTACAAAAAACACAAGCAACAAAATATTATACTGACTTGGCAACTACTTATAACGCACTTCCATTTACCCAAAAAGTAAATCCAGATTTGAAAGGTTATGCTACCCAAAAAGCCATTGATGGCTTGTTTATATTGGTTGAGGAAGAAGAAGCACGAATCAGAGAAAATCCTTTGGCAAGAACAAGTGAGATTTTGAAAAGAGTATTTGGAGCATCTTGACAAAAAAACACCCCGTGTCACTCTTTTTTCAGCGTGGCACGGGGAATTTGTTAATTGACAAAAAAGCTACCCATTCCTATTAAAGCGGTTGAAAAAACTATCAAAAACAAGCCAAAATACAACATTCTCATTGTTGCTTTGCTTACGCCCTTCCATTCTTTATAAAATAATCCCCAAAGAGTACCCACCAAAATAATAAATGCCATGTGGAGTGTCCAAGAAGCAAAATCAAGTGATTTTCCTAATTTTGATTGCCCCATTCCGTAGAAAAAGAATTGAAAATACCAAGTTACACCTGCTAATAAAGCCCACAAATAATTACTTTTCAAAGGTGTTTTTGAATTTGAATAATCTCCGAAAGATTTATTTCTAAAATTCAAAATCATGCACCAAATAAAATTCGTTACAAAGCCACCCATTAGTATAACAGGTAAAATTGCGTTATTTTTGAAAAGTGAATCTGTTCCATTTGCTTCTGCAGCTGCTGCAATTGGCGAACCTGCAGCCAGTCCGAAGGCAAAACAAGCACTCATAACTCCACAAAATGTACCAACTAATAAGCCTTTTTTTAAGTCAAATTCTTTCACCGATGCTTGTTTGGCTTCTTGGTCCAGTTCGGCTTCTTTCATCATTCCTGCTTTTCCGCAAACAAATATTCCGATAACACAAACCAAAACACCCAAAAGTGTAACTTGGCCAGAACTTGTAGAAATTAAAGTACCGAATCTACCTTCATAAATTGGAGGAATTAAAGTTCCAAAAGCAGCACAAAAGCCCAATGCAACTGCTACTCCTAAAGAAACACCCAAATATCGCATGGTCAGACCGTAGGTTAGTCCACCAAAACCCCATAAAATCCCAAAAAGAATTGTGTAAAATATTGTGGAACCATCGGCAGATTGAATACTCGGAATTAAATTTTCTACTGTAAGATACCCAAAAATCCAAGGAGCAAGTATCCAAGAAGCAATTCCTCCAACTATCCAGCCACTTTCCCAAGACCATAATTTTAGATTTTTGAAAGGAATGTAGAAACTTCCAGAGGCAAATCCGCCAAGAAAGTGAAAAATAATACCAAGTATTGCGTTCATAAATTGAGGTTAGGGTTTATTGTAGTTTTTTACTATTTTTTTATGCAAAAGTAATATTTTGAAAGTAAAAATACTATCCTGTACTCTCATGCGTAAAAGTTTTTGAAAGTAAATTCTTGAAAATGAAATACTAAAAATGTATTTTGATGATAAAAAATGAACTTTCTAAGCTGAAAATATATTAATTATTAGTAACGATATTGAATTTTATATGAAAAAATCAGAAATTAATTTTACAGTTGAACTTGACAACAACCGAATTCCCGAAAAAATATTTTGGGATGCTACAGAAAATCCAAACGAAGGTATCAACGAAACGAGGGCTATTGCAATAAGTGTTTATGACCATTTACAACAAGGATTGCTCGGAATAAACCTATGGACAAAAGAAATGCCTGTTGATGAAATGAAACATTTTGCAGTAGATATTGTTGGAAATGTAGCCCAATTGGTCGCAGACGCAACTGGAGATAAGAAAATGATAGAGATTTTGGAGAGTACGTGCCGCAGTTTAAAGCGACATTTGGACGAGGAAGCGAAGAATGTACAGAGTTAAGAATTTAGAGTTATGAGTGAAGAGAATTGCAAAATTATTTTACATACTTCACTCATAACTCTATATTAATATTACTTTTTCGGAGTAATAATTTTAGTCCAAGTTAAAAACTTTATAACAGGATAGGTTGGGTCCACTTCATACCATTTTTTGGCAAAATTTGCGGACATTGGGTGCTTGTGGTGGTTATTCTGGAATAATTCGCCCATCATTAAAACATCAAAAATTAATGAATTTTTAGATTCATCATGGTTATCAAAATTTTGATAACCATATTTATGTCCACTCCAATTTACAATCGCTCCGTGAATGGGGCCCATCAAAAAGTGAATAGGTAAAAGGAAGAAAAATCCCCAATGAACATCAAAATACATAAAGCCAACTACATAAAAGGCAATATAGGCAACTCCCCAAGTTAATCGAGAAACCCAATTATCTCCAATTTTATCTACCAAACTCCATTCGGGCAAATCTTTCTCAAAACGTTCTTCGATTTTATACTTATAATTTAGTAAGGCACGATAAATTTCCTTTGTTTTCCACATCATTGTAAACAAATTTTCGGTGTGATGAGGAGAATGTGGGTCTTTTTCAGTATCGCTATATGCGTGGTGCATTCGGTGCAAAATTGCATACGAACGTGGATTTAAAAAAGATGAACCTTGCGTAATGTAAGTAAATAAGTAGAAAAAACGCTCCCAAAATTTATTCATAGTGAACATTTTGTGGGCAGAATATCGGTGAAGAAAAAACGTTTGACTAAACAAAGACAAATACCAATGTCCAATAAAAAACGATAAGGCAGCTACCATTATTAATAATTTATAATTAGTGAATAATATTCGTAAAATACAAATATAATAGCTCAACAATAAACTTTAACCTAATGTTGCCTTGTTTTAGTACAATTTTGAAAGTTCTTTAAAATGTACAAATATTTTACTTTGAAATGTACAATTTCAATAATTTGTAAATGCAAACTGCACTAAATTTGCTCCCATCTGTAATGCTTTTTGACGAGTTTCTTCGGGGTCATTATAAACACCTCTATCTTCCCAGCCATTGCCCAAATCACATTCATAGCTAAAAAAACTTACCAATTTGCCTTGCCAAATTAATCCAAATCCTTGCGGTGGTAAACCCTCATGCTCATGCACTTTCGGCAAGCCAGAAGTGAATTTATATTTTTGGAGATATATTGGGTGATTGAAAGGTAATTCAATAAATTCAAGTTCTGGAAAAACCTTTTTCATTTCACGACGAATGTATTTATTCAAGCCATAATTATCATCAATATGCAAAAAACCACCAGATATAAGGTATTTCCGAAGGTTTTGGACTTCACCATCAGAAAAAACCACATTTCCATGACCTGTCATGTGAATAAAAGGATATTGAAAAATATTGACATCCCCTACTTCAATTATATCTTCTTCGGGGAAAATATTCATTTTTAAATTTTGATTACAATACTTAATCAAATTTGGCATCGAAGTTTTATTTGCATACCAATCTCCTCCGCCACCATATTTGAGTTTAGCGATTTTTAAAGTCGGTTGTTGTGCAAAAACATTTGCCACAAAAAACAAACAAAAAACAAATAAAATATTTCTTTTCATTCTATAATAAATTAAAAATTGTGCAAGCAACTACGCCAGCAGTTTCTGTTCTAAGTCTTGAACTTCCAAGTGTAATAACTTGATAACCAGCACTTTGTGCTAAAACAACTTCGTCTTTAGAAAAATCCCCTTCTGGACCAATCATCAAACAATAGCTCGAGTTTTTCTCAAAAATATCAACTAAAGGCTGGGCATCAAGGGTCAAATGTGCAATTAGTTTTTGTTTTTCTTTGACAGTTTTAATGAATTTTTCTAAGGGAATTAAGTCATTAATTTTTGGCAAATATGCTTTCAATGATTGTTTCATTGCCGAAATGGCAATTTTTTCGAGACGTTCAGTTTTCTGAAATTTCCGTTCAGAATGTTTAGTTTGAATCAAAGAAATTTCATCAATACCAATTTCAACACATTTTTCAATAAACCATTCGAGTCTATCAGCATTTTTGGTTGGTGCAATGGCAATATGCAAATAAAAATCTCTTGTTTGAAAGTTTTTTTGTTCTGAAAAAATTACAAATTCACATTTTTTTTCATGAGGATTTGTAATTTCGCATTCAAATAAACCACCATTTCCATCAACAATATGAATAGTATCGTGTGTTTTTTTACGTAAAACTTTTATACAATGTCGAGAATCTTCTTCATCAAGAAAGTTTTTATTAGCAATATTAGGCTGAAAAAACAGGAGCATTTATTAATTAATTATTTTTACAACCACTAATTTCTGCCGAAAAATTACTACCTTTTTCTGCATCAAAACCATGGTTCAAATCAATTGACTTATTAGCCTCCAAAGATAGTTGTTTTGCCTTAATTATTGTAACGATTGCAGCAATTGAAATATTTGCTCCTACGTAAGGAACATTTGGAAAAGTCTTTAAATTAACATTTTCAAGACATTTGAGTGTCAAATTTACAGTATTTGACTTATTGGTAGGATTATTTTCTGCAAAAATTTTGTAAAAATAAATTTTATCTAAAGCAACTTGAGTATCAAAATAATTATCTCCAAAAATTGAGCCTACATCAATAAAATTATTTGGATTATCTACCGAACGTTCAATATGATATTTTGTTTGAATATTACCATTCCAATTTAATTTAATCATAATATCCTCATGAGCCGATGATGACAGAACTATTTGAGTTGGTGTCGGAGTTGGTGTCGGGGTCGGAGTTGGAGTCGGAGTCGGGGTCGGTGTTGGAGTTGGGGTTGGAGTTGGGGTTGGTGTCGGAGTTGGTGTCGGAGTTGGTGTCGGAGTTGGTGTTGGAGTTGGGGTTGGGGTTGGGGTCGGAGTTGGTGTAGGAACTGGAGGAATTACTGGAGCCTGTCCACCTATTACAACATTATCAAAGCGAAAAGCCCTCATTCCAAGTGAATTTTTCAAATGAATTCCATTATAAAACCTATCATTTCCATTAGCAAACCAAGATGGTAAATAGGAAACAAATCTTGCATTTTCAAAATTTGAAACAGTCAAATAAATTTTGTTGCCTATTGCTTCGCCAGCTTGTACAACATCATTTCTGCCATCAATATAAATAAAATCCTTCATTTTATATAAATAACCATTAATCATTTCGTCATTTGGGTAAAGCATTTGCATTGCATCGCCAAATTCTAAAACTAATTTGTTATTTTCCCAAAAAGCCCTTTTAATATCTGGAGAATAAATTTGTTCGGTACCATAATCATTGTAAACCTCTCGACCAATAATTCTTGAAAGTTCAAACGCCGTTTGGCTATATCCAGCAAAAGTATAATGAAGTCCGTCATAGCCAACAGTTCCAACTGTACTCATAGTTGAAATTTTTGGGTATAAATATTTTGTTCTTCTCTGAAAATCACTTAGAACGCCTGATTTACTGTTATTTCCTATAAGAATATTAATTTGGGTATTATAGATTTTTCTAAGATTAGGAAAATCAGTATTCAAATAATTATAAAGTTTATCAAATTCAGTACCATATGCAAGTGATTCTGGTGTGTACATTCCATCACTTTCACCATGCCTAAAAATAATATATTTTAATTGATTTTTTAAATCACAATTATACGTTTGCAAAAGCATTTGCCCATAATACGTATTTTTGTCAGAAGGGTTTGAAGCATTTCTATTATTTAGTCCTTTAATATCTGAACCTCCAACCGAAGCCTCAATTATTGCTATCGGATAATCATACTTTTCACTAAGAAACCTCATCAGTTCCATCGAACCTACACTTGGCCAAAAATAGGTTGTATATGGCAAAAACCATTCACTTTCGCCATTATCATAATTGAAAGTGTCAAAAAAACGAATAAACGGATTTTGTGCAGGAGCATATGATTCGGTTCCAGCATGCCCCAAAGCATTTGATTGACCATAAATTAAGAAAACATCTCCTGAAGCAACTTTTGAAGCAGATTTTAATTCTCTCGTACCATCTAAATAGAGTTTTACTGTGTAGTTGAATTTACCTGCAATAATTTTAGGTGAAAAATCAAAAGTATTTGCTGCACCTAAATTTATGGTTGATTGATAAAAAACATTTTCATTTTGCAAAATTATCAAATCAACCGATGTATGTCCATTTTCAGTAACAATTCCTTTTACAGAAATTTGTGATTCATTTTGGTCATTTCGCTGGAAAACTTGGTTGTTTTTCGGGAATTTTTCAATCAAAATTTGAGAAAAAACTCCCTGCCAACTTATTAAAAGCAAGCTTAAAAGTAGATATTGGTGATATTTTAAAGCAACTATTTTCGGCACAATAATATTTTTGGGCATAATATTTTATAAATTAGAAAAAAACGTGCCAAATTAAAATCAATGAACAATTAAATCACAAAAAACTTATATCAATTTGCTAAAAACCATCAAAAAATAAAAAAGTGTGCTAATTCATTTTTAACACACTTTTTTAGTTTTATGTTCTATAAACTCAATTCACAATATATTTGCCCGCCTCATCAATACTCACAGTTGGAAGCATTTTGTTGCTTTCAAAAGCATCATAACCAGGTTTTAACCAAGACCAAGAATTCAATAAAGTAGTATTTGAGGCATATTCACTTTTCAATGAATTATAGGATGAATCGTCCATTTTTGATGGAAAAATATGTACATTTATTGTACCACCAGCACTTTTAGCTTTGGCAGCCAACAAATATATTTCTTTCATGTTATCATCACCAACAGGAATACAGCCAATTGTAACACATTGCCCATGAATAAAAATACTATCGCCTGGATTTAGTTTATCTGCAAAAACCAAATCAGACTTATTTGGATAATTTATCCTAAAAGAAAGATGATACTGGCTTTCAGGATTAAACAAATCAATTGTATAAAATCCTTCGGGAATTTGGCGGTCGCCCGAACGACGTTTTGGTCCCAAAACTCCAGAAGTAGCACAAAAATCATAAGTTTTTAGCAAGGAATAAGCTCCATTTCCTTTATTTTTTGCCCAAACTTCGAGTTTTTGTTCTTTTTTAAAGCTTCTCAAGAAAAGTTCAAAATCAGATGAATTTACGCCTTTTGATGTAAGTAATTCATCAACAATTTTTCCTTTTTCTTTATTGGCAGTTTGTACTCTTGGAAATTTTAATTGTTGGGCTAAAAAATTTGAAGGGGGAGTCATTGACATAATAATAGAGGTCAAAACAATCATCGTAAATGTTTTTTTCATTGTTTTAGGGGTTTGAGGGGTTAGTGCGTAAATTTTGTAAAAAATATGGATAAATCAATGTTTTTCTGTATTTTTTTTATCAAAACTGTTTTTTTTCCTACAAATTCAAACATTTTTACTACATTAAAAATTTTATTCAAACAACCATTTCAAAAAAACTGGCAATGCTTCACTCCAAGTTTTTTGGTTATGCTCACCATTTTTTATTTCATAATAAATAATATCTTGGTTGATTTTATACCCTTTATTCTGCAATTCTAAAATTAAATCTTGTGTATCGTCAATTGAATCTATTATGCCGTTGCCGTTTCGGTCGTCTTTTTCATCATTTGTACCACATTCAAACCAAAACTTTTGACCTTCCTTAAACTTTCTATTTCTTACCAAAACGTGCATGATTCTATCATTATGGTCGTCATACCCATCTTCATAAGCCTTTTTTCGCCACCAAAATGAGCCACTAAATACACCAACTTTGGAAAATCGATTAGGATTTGCCCAAACAATATCTATTGCTGAAAGTCCACCGAGCGAAAAACCACAAAAATAATTGTCTTCTTTTTTTGTAGAAACTTTAAATTTAGACTCAATTTCTTTTGTTAATTCATTGATAATGAAGTCATTATAGTTTTTTGCTAAATTGCCTCGATTTTTGTAATCGGGCATCGCTGCAGTTCCATACTCTTTCATTCGGTTTTCGTTCGTTTGAATCGCCACCAAAACAAATGGTTCAATTTCGTTTTTTGAATAAAGTTTATTTAAAGATTTTTCTATTTTTAATGCAATTAAATCTTGTCCATCATTCATGTACAAAACTTTAAGTTTATTTGAAATATTTTCGTAATTTGGTGGTAAAATTATGTCATACAGTATTTCACGTTTTAGAAACTTTGACTGTAATTTTAAAGCTTGATTTATTGAAATTTGCTGCACTTGTGCCAATGTTTGTTTTGTAGAAAAGAAACACAAAATTAACAAAACGTTTGCCTTTTTGATAAAAAAACTAAGAATCATTTGTTTCATAACATAAATAAAATAATATTTCCAAAAATAAAAATATTTTGATAAAATTACAATAGCATTCCAACTAATATGCGAATCAAGACTTCACAATACTATATTTTAAATAAAAGACAATTTACGATATTTAATAAATAAAGATAGAATTTTTTAAAGAAAAAACAAAATAATATTTGGTGAAATATTTTCTTTTTTAAAAACAAAGCATGAATTTTGCACCAAAATTTCAATGAATTTACAAAATTTATGCAAGAAAAACACATAAAATTCTACTCGCACATCATGGGGCGAGAGATTGATTTGTTGGTAAGCGGACATTGGGGCTACCCGATTTTGATGTTTCCGACTTCAATGGGAAACTACCTACAAAACAAAGATACAGGGCTTTTAGATACAGTTGGAGATTTGGTAGAGGAAGGAAAAATCAAACTCTATAATATTGATTGCATTGACTTCGATAGTTTTTATGCAAAAGGAATTTCTCCGCAAACTAAAATTCATAATTATAACCTTTATACTCGTTTTTTGAAGGAAGAATTAGTTCCATCTATACAAAAAGAATGTGGAGTTCATCGAATCGCAGTTGCTGGTTGTAGTTTTGGCGGTTATCATTGTGCCAATTTTGCTTTAAAAAACCCTGATTTGGTTGACCATTTATTTAGTATGAGTGGAGCATTTAGCATAAAAAACTTCATGCATGGTCATTATGATGACAATGTTTATTTCAATGAACCAATGGATTTTATGAAAAATGCAGAATCTTGGAAATATAACCACATGAACATCATTCTTGGTACATCTGAATGGGATATTTGTCGTGAAGACAACCTCAATATGTCAAGATTATTGGGCAATAAAGGCATAAATCATTGGTATGACGAAAAAAAATGGGCAAGTCACGACTGGCCTCTTTGGAAAATGATGTTTTCGGAATATGTAAGAAAAATAGTTTAAATATTGAAATCAACAAATTTATATGAAAAAAATAGGGATTTTATTTGGAATGGAAGATACATTTCCATGGGCATTTATTGAACAAGTTAATAAAACCGCACCAAAAGGTATCATTGCAGAAGCTGTCAAAATTGATAAAGTTGAACAAGGTGTTCCAAGCGGTTATGCTGTAATTATTGACCGTATTTCGCAAGATGTTCCGTTTTACAGAGCATATTTGAAAAATGCTGCTCTTTGTGGAACAGCAGTTATTAATAATCCATTTTGGTGGAGTGCCGATGAGAAGTTTTTCAATAATTGTTTGGCTATCAAATTAGGAGTACCTGTTCCAAATACAGTCCTTTTGCCTTCGAGAGAACGTCCAACGGATACAACTGCAAAGTCATTTCGTAATTTAGTTGACCCTTTAGATTGGCAATACATTTTTGATAAAATTGGCTTTCCTGCCTATATGAAACCTCATTCGGGTGGTGGCTGGAAAAGTGTTTATAGGGTCGAAAATCCAGAAGATTTATGGCAAAAACACGCCGAAACAGGGCAATTAGTGATGCTTTTGCAGGAAGAAATAGTATTTACTGACTATTATCGTTGCTATTGCCTCAATGGAAAGTATGTTCATATCATGCCTTATGAACCTCGCAATCCGCACCATTTACGCTATGCAACCCAACCAAAAACTCAAGGGGAAGAACACAAAAAATTGATGGCAACAATCACAGATTATGTTTTGAAATTGAACCACGCCTTAGGTTATGATTTTAATACAGTTGAGTTTGCAATAAGAAATGGTGTTCCGTATGCAATTGATTTTTGTAACCCAGCACCAGATGCCGATATTCATTCTGTGGGACAATCAAACTATGACTGGATTGTAGAAAATGCTGCAAAAATGGCTATTGAAAGAGCAATTGAGCAAAAAGATGGTCAAGATAACTGTACTTGGGGAAATTTCATTGGCAATGCAGCGATGGCAAATTTGCCTGCTGCACCCGAGAAAAAAGCACCGGCAAAGAAAAAATAAGTACGACGGATTTCCTAATCCGTCCGTCATGCACCATAAAAATACCGACAAAACTATGCACCAATTTACATTAGGTATTGAAGAAGAATTCCAAACGATTGACCCAAAAACTCGTGAGTTACGCTCCCACATGTCAAAATTAGTGGAAGGTGGTCAAGTGATTTTGCAGGAACGAATCAAGCAGGAAATGCACCAGGCGGTGGTGGAGATGATTTCAAGCGTTTGCGAAAATATTCAACAAGCTCGAGAAGAGGTTACTTACTTACGAAGGATGTTGTTTGATTTAGCAGGAAAACAAAATCTACATATTGCAGCAGCAGGTACTCACCCTTTTTCTGACTGGCAAAAACAACTCATCACTGAAGATGCACGTTATGACAAACTAATTGATGATATGCGAGATGTGGCTCGTTCTAACCTAATTTTTGGTTTACACGTTCACGTCGGAATCCCGAGTCGTGAGGAAGGAATGCAGATTTTGAATGCAGCACGGTACTTTTTGCCACATATTTATGCACTGAGTACCAATTCACCATTTTGGTGCGGTCGAAATACAGGGTTTAAATCATATCGTTCAAAAGTTTTTGATAAATTTCCAAGAACAGGTATTCCTGATTATTTTTCAAGCGTAGCTGAATACGACAATTATGTAAATTTGCTTATAAAAACAGGTTGTATAGATAATGGAAAGAAAATTTGGTGGGACGTACGTTTACACCCATTCTACCCAACTGTCGAATTCAGAATTTGTGATATTCCGATGCGTGTTGATGAAACCATTTGTTTGGCAGCATTGATGCAAGCAATTGTGGCAAAAATCCACAAACTTCATCAACAAAATTTGAGTTTCCGCCCATATCACAAAATGCTAATCAGTGAAAATAAATGGCGTGCGGCTCGATATGGCATTAAAGGAAATTTGATAGATTTTGGAAAAGAAATAGAAGTTCCATACTCTCATCTTGCCGAAGAACTTATGGAATTTGTGGATGATGTTTTGGATGAACTTGGCAGCCGCCATGAAGTAGAATATATTCATGAAATATTGAGAATGGGAAGTGGAGCAGATCGCCAATTACAGGTTTTTGAAGATACAAAAAGTTTGAAATCAGTTGTTGACTATATTGTTGCTGAAACAAGATTTGGGCTATAATTCATGAATTTCTTTACTTTTTTTATTTATAGAATCGTAAATTTTTGGTAAAATAATCATTAAAATGAGAGAAAATATTAAAATTACAATTTTGGATATGTACGATGGCAGAGCCAATGAAGGTATGCGTTGTATAAAAATGTTGTGTGGACAGTTTTTGGCACAAGAGGGGATTGAAGGAAATTATGATATTTTTAATGTCCGACAAAAAAATGAATTGCCGAGTATAGAAGATTATGACATTTTCATATCAACTGGTGGGCCAGGAAATCCTTTGCCAGAAGGTCATGTTTGGGAGGCAAAATATAATGATTTCATTGACCAAGTTTTTGTACATAATCAATCGTTTGATGACAAAAAATATTTGTTTTTAATTTGCCATTCGTTCCAAATTGCAAGTAATCATTTAGGGTTCGGAGAAGTTTGTAAACGTAGAAAAACATCCTTTGGTGTAATGCCTATGCACCGAACTGATGAAGGTAAAAATGAGTTTTTATTTGAACAATTGCCTGATATTTTCTATGCGGTTGATTCGAGAGATTATCAATTAATTCAACCAAATTGGCAAAAAATTGATAATTTTGGTGCAAAGGTGCTTTGTTTAGAGAAAATTAGAGAGCATATTCCATTGGAGCGAGCAGTTATGGCAATTCGTTTTTCGCAAGAAGTTTTTGGCACTCAATTTCATCCAGAAGCTGATTCTGAAGGTATGACAAGGTATTTTCTACAAGAAGAAAAACGCATGGCTGTAATAAACGAATATGGGCTTGAAAAATACGAATCAATGATTGACCATCTCGACGACCCTGACAAAATCATGCTCACCGAATCGGTCATTATTCCAACGTTTTTGAATCATGCAGCTGAACAAATATTGGCATTAGCGTAAATAAAATCATGGAAAAACCAAATTTTTCTAAACAAGCCTTTTGGGATGTTGATTTTGAAAGTTTAGACTATAATAATGAAGCCGATTGGATAATTGGACGAGTATTTGAATGGGGAAAATTGAGTGATTTGAAAAATTTGCTTGAATTTTATGGAAATAAAAAATGCAGAGAAGCATTGCAAAAAGCCCCTTTTTTAAGATTAAATGCCATAAGTTTAGGTCATCTTTTGTTGGATATTCCAAAAGAAAATTTCAAATGCTACACAAACAGACCGTCTCATATTCCCTTTTAAATATTTTACAAAATCTAATGAAAGAAAAGATTCTTAACGATTTTGTACTGGTTGGCGGAACTTCACTTGCTTTAAGATACGGGCATCGTGATTCAGAAGATATTGATATGTTTACTTCTACTGATATGCCAATAAACCTTTGGAATTATCTGCAAAAAAATCCAAATAGAAAATTGCAATATGCTGGTGAATATTCAATTGCATTTGTTGAAAATGAAATTAAGGTTGATTTAGCAAAATGGAATATGACTTTTAATAACTTTGAAACTATTGAAGGAATCAGAATTGCGAGTCCAATTGATGTTTTTGCAATGAAATTTGATGCAATTTGTACTCGAAAAACCAAAAAAGATTTTATTGATATTTACGAACTTTGCCAACACTTTTCATTTCATGAAGGCTTTTCGAATTTCAATAAAAATTACCCCTATGGTAAAAATTCTTCCATAATTTTTGCTGCTTTTGGTGAAATTGAAATGGCTGATAATTCAAAAATGCCAAAAATGTATAAAGATTATGAATGGGAAGATATAAAGTTAAAGTTAAAAAAATACGCCAAAAGATACTTTTTGAACCTATGATTCCAGAAATCAGACATAAATTCAATGAAAGTTTTTCGCAAGAAAAATACGATGCTATGATAGCCGAAATTCACCATGAATTTCCAAATCAACTTGATTTCAGAGTATCAGAAACACCTGTTTTTGTTCCTAAAGACCTGAAAATCAAACTATTACAAGCTTGCAATGACATTATTGAAGAAATTTTGAAACCTGATTTCAAAGAGAAAACTCATCGTGCAATTCCAGCAAATCAGTATGTACCGAATGAAGATGAGCATCCAAGTTTTTTGGCAATAGATTTTGCTATTTGCAAAGATGAAGCAGGCAATTTAACTCCACAATTGATTGAACTACAAGGTTTTCCTTCACTTTTTGGTTATCAATGGTACTTGGGGCAGAAATATCGCAAGTTTTTTTATGACCCTCGTAATTTTAGTCAATATTTCAATCGCCTTTCATTCGCTTCTTATGTTGATGAAATGAAAAAAGTGCTGTTGGCAGATGAAAAACCCGAAAACGTAATTTTGCTCGAAATTTTCCCAGAAAAACAAAAAACTCGCTTAGATTTTGAAATTACAAAGCAACTTTGGGGAATTGAGCCAGTTTGTTTAACCAAAATCAAAAAAGTTGGCAAGAAACTTTTCTATGAAAAAGAAGGCAAAACTTTTGAAATTAAACGCATTTATAACCGCTTGATTTTTGATGATTTGTTACAAAATTTCCCCAATTTAGAAACAAGTTTCAAAATGACTGACGAAATTGAGGCAACTTGGGTAACGCACCCAAATTGGTTTTTCAGAATCAGTAAATTTACTTTGCCGTTCTTGAAAAGTGCATTTGTTCCACAAAGTTTCTTCTTATCTGATTTGAAAGAATACCCTGCCGATTTGGAAAAATATGTATTAAAACCTCTCTTTTCATTCGCAGGAAGTGGCGTAAAACTTCATTTTACGAAAGAAGATTTAGATGCTATTGCAGACAAAGAAAATTATTTAATTCAAAAAAAGGTGAAATACGAGCCAATAATTGAAGACAAAGAAGGCAATTTGATTAAAACAGAAATCAGAATGTTGTTTACTTGGGAAGATAATGCCTCACGACCAAAATTAGTTACCAACTTAGCTCGCCTAAGTCGAGGAGAAATGATTGGCGTAAATTTCAATAAAAACTTTGATTGGGTTGGTGGCAGCTGTGCTTTTTTTGAGGAATAAAAAATGGCATGAAGATTTATATTCATGCCATTTCTAAAGTTTTATTTTGGCAATAATTTTATAGCAGTAATAATATTTTGCCCTCTTTCTTCATAAAACCCAACAACTTTTGTTCCATTTGCTTCAACCATTTCCTTTGTAATAAAAAAGTCGAATTTGAATTCAGTATTGTCTTTTGTAGTAATAAATACTGTTCCTGGTAAATCTCCAGGTGTTTCTTCCGTTGCACCACTTAAAGTACCACTAACTTTTTTTGTTTCTGTTGAAAGTTCAATTTTATCACCATTAAATATTGATTTTCCTTTTATTTGTACATCCAGTAAAGCATTGATTAGTTCGCTTCTATATAAAAACGAGACATATCTACCAACCCAGTTACGCATTTTATTAATATCTGCTCCCTTTACTTCTTCTAAATTGACACTAAAATATTCTGTAAATTTACGTTCGGGGAATTCAATAGTAAGCGTAGCCATCGGGTAGCCCGAATCTTCGACTTCTTTTAAAATAACCATTTCTTTAATTTCACCATCTTTGGTTACTAAATCAGCTTCCGTACCAGTATTCGTTGCAGATGCAACTGTATCAGCTGATTGAGTAACTTTTGTAGAATCTAAAGTATCAGTTTTGTTCTCTTTAGAAGAACATGAAAAACATGAAAGCAATAAAAAAGCAGCAAAGTGTGTTTTTAATTTCATTCTTAGTGATAAATTTTAGGTTTAACCCAAAATTAGTTTTTTTATCAATATTTTAAACTTTTTGCTTAATAATAATTTTCCTTTTATATTTAATTTGGTCTAATCGATTATGAATTTGGTACTTTGATTAATATTCTGACTTGAAATTTTTAATACAAAAATTCCATTATTTGCTTTAATATTAATTTGTTTTTTGTTTTGAGTATCTTTTTTGTATAATTCACTAAAGATATTTCTTCCATGAACATCATAAATATCAATTTGCCACAAATTTTTAATTTCTGGAACTTCTATCCAAAAACTCCCTGCATTTGGATTTGGATAAAGTTTAAATAAAACATCATTTTTAATCGGTTCGTTTGATGTGATTACAAAAAAAGTTTCTTCTGAAAAACAACCATTTTCAATTACTCGTACCGAATAAACTCCCCCTCCCGATAAATATAAATTTTGGTTTGTAGAATCTTTTAATATTTTTCCATCAACATACCATTGATTATTTTGAATGCTACTCGATTTTAAAATATTATTATCAATTGTTATATTTGGTTTTTTAGGGCTGGGTTTAGTTTTTATACTAATCAAATCAGAAATTGGACTGACAAATGTGCCTCTTTTCGTTGAAACAGAATAATTTCCTGCTTTTTTAACAAAATAGTCGTTTTTAGAGACTGTCGTTTCTATAAAACCATCGGAAAACAAATAACTACTAAATCCAATTGGAGCAGTTATTTTAAGACTATCACCTTCACAAATTGTATTTGACCCATTGTATAATAATGTAGGTTTTTCCATTTTCAAAACAAAATTCTCTGAAATATTTGAACACCCATCTTTCGTAAATTTAACAGAATAATTACCCAATTCTTGTGGAATATAGGTTTGAGAAATGGCCCCATTTATCAACTTTTCATTAAAAAACCATTGATTATTCTCTAAATTATTTGACATTAATAAAAACTTGTCAGGTTGTTCAATTTTAGTGATGATTGGTTTAACATTAAATGTTTTAACTGAAATCGTGATACTATTTTTGGAATCAATAAAAAACCCTGACTTTAATACTTGCACTGTATATTTGCCAGACTGAAAAACTGCTAATCGAGTAGAATTGTTTGGAATTAAAATTCCATCCTTAAACCAACGATATTCTTCATAGCCAGAAGTAGTTGTAAGAATAATTGACTCACCTTCACAAAAAGAGGTTGCACCCTTTGTTGCAATAGTCGGCAACGGGATTGTGATAGTTTCTTGACCGCCAATTTTAATGTTTTCAAAGCTAAAAGCTCTCATTCCTAAGGCATTTTTCAAGTTTACGCCATTATAGGGTTGATTTGTATTAGTAGAAAATGATGATGGAAGATAAGTTAAATATTGATTTCTTTCAAAGTTTTTGACTGTCAAATAAACTTTATTTCCGATTGCTTCGCCAAATTCTACCACATCATTTTCACCATCAACATATAAAAATTCGTTCATTTTATATAAATATCCATTAACAGAAGAGTCTTTTGGATAAAACATAGACATTTCTTTCTCAAATTCTAACACAAGTTTGTTGTTTTCCCAATAAACACTTTTTATGTCAGGAGAATATATTTGTTTTGATAAATTATCGTGATAAATCTCAGCCCCAATGATTCTTGAAAGCTCATAAACAGTTTGTGAATACCCAGAAAAATTATAGTGTACGCCATCATATCCTGTTGTGCCGACAGTGCTCAAAGTTGTGATTTTAGGATATAAATATTTGGTTTTTCGTTGAAAGTCCCTCAAAAAACTTGCTTTATCGTTATCCTCGGTTAGTATATTTAACTGAAAATTATATATTTTCACAAGACTTGGAAAATCAATTATTAAATGATTATATAATTTTTCAAACTCCGCAGGGTAATTTACCGACACCTTATTGAAAGTTCCATCACTTTCCCCTTGCCTAAAAATAATGTACTTAATTTGATTTTTTAAATCGCTATTATTAGTTTGAAGAAGCATTCTCCCATAGACATTTCCCTTATCTGCTGGATTTACTTGCGTTCGATTATTCAATTCACTTAAAAATGCCCCTCCTACCGAAGCCTCAATTATACCAATTGGATAATTAAATTTGCTACTCAAAGCATTTCCCAATTCGATCGAGCCAATACTTGGCCAATAAAATGTTTCATAAGGCAAAAACCATTCACTCTCTCCATTATCAAAGTTAAGTTGCCTAAAATAGCGAATAAGTGGGTTACGTGGGGGTTTATAGGTTTCATATCCTCCGTTTCCAAGTGCATTTGATTGACCATATATCAAAAAAACATCTCCTGCAGCAACCCTGTTTACTGCTTTTATCTCTTTTGTACTATCCAAATAAAGTTTTATTGTATAGTCAAATTTTCCAGCTTTTAGTTTAGGAGCAAAATCAAAAGTTTTTGTAGCCGCTAATTTAATTGTGATTCGAGAAAACGGCTTTCCATCTTGAAGTATAACCAACGAAACTGAGGAATGCCCATTTTCGGTAACAACTCCATTGACAAGAAATAAAGCCTCATCTTGCTCATCTCTTTGGAAAACTTGGTTGTTTTTGGGAAATTTTTGTAAGCTAATTTGCGAGAATGATACATTCCAACTTAGTATTAGCAGAATTAATAAAAAACTTTGACGATAGCAGAAAGAATCATTTATTTTCACAAAAGTTGTATTTTTTAAATAAAGTTATGAAAAAAAATTATAAAATACTAAGTAATCTCAATAAAACTCATATTTTAATTCGTGTGTTTTTTTCTTGCCAAGTAGTAAATCTTCATAGATAATCTTTACAATTCGGTCGTTTTCGTAGATATTTTCTTGGGTGAAAGTTAGTTTTGGTTCGCCGATGGGTTTACTTTTTTTTATTTGAACAATATACTTTTCAGTTTTGAAATCTTGTTTTTTTTCATTGTTACAAAATTTCCAAATTGTATTATTTGTCATTTTTCTGCCTTCATATGTTTCTACATTTTTTTCAATACAACTATTATAATATGTGAGTTTTCCAATAGATTTTTGAGGTTTATCAAAATCTACCCAACCAATCATTTTGTTTAAACTATCATATTTATAAAGTTGTTTATCTCCACTATTCTGACTATCAATATATTTTTTTTCAATTTTATTTCCCAAATGATTATAGACTATTCTTATTTTAAAACCTGATTCATATAGTATCGTATAAATTCTAATGAATCTATTGAACAAATACGTTCTAAATAATTTTCCTTAAAAAACATTTGTTCGGCATTATTTTCTACAATTTGACCTAAAGAATTATATTTTACTCTCTGGACATTGCCGATATATGTTCCTTCATTAAAAAAAACAGTATTGCCATCTACTTTAAAATGATAACTTTTCGTACTAATTATTTTATTTTTTGCAAATGTTCTAATTTCTGTATGATTTTGTGGTTTAGTCTCAAAATTATCGCAAAAATCAAAATAAAAATCTTTTACATTGTTACCCAAACTATCAAAAAAAGTAGCTCTCACCAATTTTCCATCTTCATAATACTCAGTTTTCTTAACTTTTAATGAATCGGAGGCGAGGCTTGGTACTGAGAGAAAAAATGGGAGTAAAAGTAGTAGTTTGTAGAGGTGTTTGGTTCTCATTGTGTAGTTTTTTGTTTTCCAAAAATAGTGGTTTTATTGAAAAATGACAAGTTTCAACAAAAAAAGCACCTCAAAATTACTTTCAAGGCACTTTTTTAAAATAAAATTCATCAAAATGTCTTACTGTTTTGCTGCCTCAGCCGCAATCAAATTCAAAGCAGAACCTGCCTTAAACCAACCGATTTGACTTGTATTATAAGTATGATTCAATTTGATTTCATCTTTCGAGCCATCTGCGTGATTGGCTACCAATGTCAAAGGAACACCTTCGGCAAAAGTTGTCAAACCTAAAATATCTAAAGAATCGTTTTCTTGAATTTTGTCGTAGTCGGCAGGATTTGCAAATGTCAAACCTAACATTCCTTGTTTTTTCAAGTTTGTTTCGTGAATACGAGCAAATGAACGAACAATGATAGCACGAACACCCAAATGACGTGGTTCCATAGCAGCGTGTTCACGTGACGAACCTTCACCATAGTTTTCGTCGCCAACAACGATTGTACCTACGCCAGCGGCTTTGTACACACGTTGTACCGTTGGTACTTCACCATATTGTCCTGTTAATTGGTTTTTCACGGTATTTGCTTTACCATTCGCAAAGTTAATTGCTCCAATCAAAAGGTTATTTGAAATATTATCTAAGTGTCCACGGAATTTCAACCAAGGACCAGCCATTGAAATATGGTCAGTTGTACATTTCCCTTTGGCTTTAATCAACAATTTCAAGCCTTTCAAGTCTGTTCCTTCCCAAGCCTTAAATGGCTCAAGTAATTGCAAACGGTCAGATTTTGGACTTACCGCTACTTTTACTTTGCTACCATCTTTCTTAGGTTTTTGGTAACCAGCATCGAGTACATCAAAGCCCAAAGGAGGCAATTCAACACCAAAAGGATTATCAAGTTTTACTTGTTCGCCTTTTTCATTTGTCAAGAAATCTTTTACAGGATTGAAAGTCAAATCACCTGCAATTGCAAAAGCAGTTACGATTTCGGGCGATGCCACAAAAGCGTGTGTATTTGGGTTTCCGTCGGCACGTTTGGCAAAATTTCTATTAAATGAAGTCATAATAGAGTTTTTCTCACCTTTTTCTGAGCCATTTCTTGCCCATTGACCAATACATGGTCCACAAGCATTTGCCAAAACTACACCACCAATAGCATCAAATTGAGCTAAAATACCATCTCTTTCTGCAGTAAATCTTACTAATTCCGAACCAGGGGTGATGGTAAATTCTGACTTTGCTTTGATATTTTTTGCAGCCGCTTGCGAAGCAATCGACGCAGCACGAGTCATGTCTTCGTAAGAAGAATTGGTACATGAACCAATCAAACCAACATCTAATTTTTGTGGCCATTTGTTTTTGATAACAGCTTTAGCAAATTTAGAAAGTGGCCAAGCCAAATCTGGCGTGAAAGGACCATTTACTCTTGGCTCAAGTCTTGAAAGATTAATTTCAATTACTTGGTCATAATATAATTCAGGATTATCAATACATTCTTGGTCAGGACGAAGCAAATCTTTAATACCATTTGCCAACGAAGCTACTCTTGCACGACCAGTCGCTTTTAAATAAGCAGCCATTTTTTTATCGTAACCAAAGAGCGAAGTGGTCGCTCCAATTTCAGCACCCATGTTACAGATTGTACCTTTTCCAGTTGCCGAAAGAGCATCAGCACCTTTACCAATGTATTCTACAATTGCACCAGTTCCACCTTTTACTGTCAATTGACCAGCAACTTCCAAGATAACGTCTTTTGCAGAAGCCCATCCTTTTAGTTTTCCTGTCAATTTTACACCAATTAGTTTTGGCATT
Organism: Emticicia sp.; assembly: GCA_031378345.1. Taxonomy (GTDB): domain Bacteria; phylum Bacteroidota; class Bacteroidia; order Cytophagales; family Spirosomataceae; genus Emticicia. Next base: position 159,495 of record JANNDY010000013.1, read on the forward strand.
TTCAATTCCCATGCCAAACCTGCCATTACATCGCAAGCATCAGCTCCACCAACTCCAATCGCAACCATTCCCAAACCACCAGCATTTGGCGTGTGTGAGTCTGTTCCTATCATCATACCACCTGGAAAAGCATAGTTTTCGATAACTACTTGGTGAATGATACCAGCACCTGCTTTCCAGAAACCAATACCATATTTATTTGATACAGAAGCCAAGAAATCATAAACTTCTTTGTTCTTATCAGTGGCAATTTTTAAATCTTCGACTGCACCAACTTTTGCTTGAATCAAGTGATCGCAATGAACCGTCGAAGGAACAGCCACCTGCGGGCGACCTGCCGACATAAATTGCAACAAAGCCATTTGGGCAGTTGCATCTTGCATTGCTACACGATCAGGAGCAAAATCTACGTAGTCAGCACCTCTTCCATGAGCTTTTGTTGCTGTACCTTCGCACAAATGTGAATAAAGAATTTTTTCTGCCAAAGTCAATGGTTTACCTACAACTTTGCGAGCTGCAGCAACTCTATCAGGCATACGAGCGTAAACGCCCTTAATCATATCTAAGTCAAAAACTGCCATTTGTTAAAAAAATTTAAGATTTATTGTTACTGAATTCTAAGATAAGAAATCTTGAATAGCAACAAAATTACGAAACAAAGATTAATTAAAAGAAGGAATTGTTGCAAAAATAGAATAGAAGTGATGCAAATACAATGTTTCGGAGCGAATATCTTTAAAAACAACAAAATATTATCATTTCGAGTTATCAAAAACTCAAAAAGCCCATCTTTCGAAAGGCTTTTTGAGTAAATTTCAATTATAATGTAATCAATAATTTCAAAAATTAAAAAGAGCTAACGTTTAATCTTCCACCTGTTACACTTTTTCCTGCAAGTGAAGGCGTAGGCGTTGCTGAAGACAAAATTGCACTTTTGATAGTTGAGGCACTTGCCCCTGCATTTATTGAAGCATAAAGTGCAACAGCTCCACTAACATGAGGTGTTGCCATTGATGTTCCATTATAACTTGCATAACCAGATGATATTTTACCTTTTGAACTTACTGGAACAGAAGAATATATGCCAGAACCTGGAGCACCAATATCAACCTGTGTAGCACCATAATTTGAAAAACTTGACAATCCACCAACATTTGTAATGGAAGCAACAGCAATAACATTTGGATTTGGATAATTGGATGGATAATTTGCCGTAGCATCATTATTTGAACCAGCGTTACCTGCGGCAGCTATAAACAAAATTCCTGCATTATTTGCACGTCCAATAGCATCTTGTAGTCCCTGTGAAAAGCCACCGCCTCCCCAAGAATTATTAGTTGCAACAATGTTCATATTATGTCTTATTTTCAAATCAGTAAAATAGTCAATTGCTTTAATAGCATTTGCAGTCGTTCCACCTCTACTTCCTAAAAATTTAGCACTCAACAATTTTACATTCCAGCACACACCCGCAACACCTTTGCCATTTCCACCAACACCGCCAATTGTTCCAGCTACGTGAGTACCATGGTCATCTCCAGCACCATCAAAAACTTCTTTGTCATTTCCAGCAAAATCCCAACCAAATACATCATCAACTAAACCATTACCATCATCATCAGCTCCATTTCCAGCAATTTCGCCTGGATTTCTACCTGCGTTGGCAGCAATATCTTCGTGAGAGTACATATAACCTTCATCAATTATACCAATATATACTGTATTTGAGCCAGTTTTTCCATTTGCCCAAGCTGTAGCTGCACCCGTACCATATTGATTTGCAGGTGATGTTGCATTTCCATACATTCCCCAAAGAGAGCCATTTGTAAAATAAGTGTCATTTGAAACTGCATCGTGTGTATAAATATAATTTGGTTCAGCATATTCAATTTCATTTAAATCTTTAACTCTTGAAATTGCCTCAAATGCTCCCATTGGCATTTCTACAAGTAAAATCCCATCACTATCGCCAAAACGTTCCATTAATTTAGTTAAGATTTTCTCCTTAACTTTTCCACTGATTCTATCTAAAATTTCAGCTTGTTTTTCATCTGAAACACCACTTTTAAATTTTACCAATATTTCATTTGGAACAACATCTTGACCATTTTCACGAGCCGAACTCCTTTGATTGGGTGCGGTTGGTTGAATTTCTGATTGGTTAACAATTTCAGTATCACAAGCTGTTAAGTAACCTACAACTGCAAAAATTGCAATGATTTTAGTTAATTTGGTTTTCATTTTTTTTGTTTAGTTTGAATTTGAAGAATTTATAAAAAAAAATCATTAAATAAAGTTTTGTAAATATTTAATATGGTGCAAAGTTTTAGTTTTTTTTTAAAATACCAAATAAATCATATTATTTATAAAAATAGTTATTTAAATGTCCAAAGAATTTATATTTTTAACTATTGATTATTTGATAAAATTCAAAAAGCCCATCTTTCGACAGGCTTCTTGATAATATTTTTGTATTTTAAATTTTATTCGATTATCAAAACTTTTGAATGTTGTTTTGGTTCAGCTTTATTGGAATATTGAATCGTACGAATTATATAATTTCCATTTGTCAAGTTTTTAATATCGAATTGTAATTGATTTTCACCTGCTTTTACTTGAGTTGCTTTTTGAAGGTATGTTCTTCCCATCAAGTCAGTTATTTGTACAGTAATTTCGGCATCATTTTTAGATTTATAATCAATCTGAACTGCTTCTTTACTTGGATTTGGATAAGTTTTCATTGACAGAATTCCTTCCTCTTTTAAATCACTTTCAGTTAACAATTCTACTTGCTTTGAAGCACTTTCACCAATTTCACCTTTTTTGTCTTTGGCAATAACCCTCCAAGCTAAAGTTTGTCCAGTTGGTAGATTATCAATATTTAAAAAGTTTTCAGTAGTAGTTGCAAAACTTTCCCAAATATTATTTTTCCAAACTTCTACTTCGTATTCAGCTGCTAATTCAACTTTATTCCAAGTGGCATTAAAATTATTATCAGCAATATCAACATTAACTAAGTTTGTTGGAGCAGAAATTCTTGCTAATGGAATCGGATATGCTGCACCAACACCGACCGCATAAAATGCATTTGTAGTAGCAATTACTTGTGCAGAACCTGCACCAAACAAATCAATTGCAGCTTGAATGGCACCTGTTCTAGCACCAGCATAGTTTGTGCTACTTGTCATATAAACTGTTTCCATTCGGTAAGTAATTTTGGCAGCATCCGTAATACCAATGCTCGCTACATTATATACACTACCAATATCATTTGTGCCAACACCGCCTGTTGTCAAAAGATAAAACCAAAAGTTTAGTACACCACTATTACTATGAACACCACAATAATCATTGCTTTGAGCAGGGGTACAATTTGGGTTTATCCAAAAACTACCACCATAGGTATCTGGGTCAGAAAATTGATTCGGATTTTGCATATTTCTAAATCCTTGATGGTTTGCTATGTCAAAATCTTCGCCAACATTCCAAGTAGCTTTTGTAGGAAATTTATAGAATTCAACACAAGCTCCCCAAATATCACTTAATGCTTCATTCAATGCTCCTGATTCTTTTTGATAAACCAAATTGGCTGAACTCGAACAAACAGCATGCCCTAATTCATGAGCACACACATCTTGAGATGTAAGTGGGTCGAATGTTGTACCATTCCCATCACCATAAGTCATTCTTGAACCATCCCAAAAAGCATTTACATAATTGGCAGAATAATGAACATAACTTCTGATTTTTGCACCAGCATTATTATAACTATTGCGATTATGAACATTTTTAAAATAATCATACGTGTTTTGAGCCCCCATGTGAGCGTCAAGTGCTGCATTATCTTTATTTAGGTTTGCATACTCAGTCCATTGATTGTTTGCATCGGTAAAATCTACCGCACTTGTATATCGTGTTTTTTTCTTCATATTATAAGTTTCAACACCTAACCCACGAGAAATATCTCTGAGTCTAAATGTTCCGCTAAAACTATCCGTTGTAGAAGATTGTGTGCCTGAATAACGAGTTGCAAAAGTACCTGGAGTCGCTGCATGATGAATTACAACATCACTAAATATATACTCACCATTTTTTGCATCAATATAAACATTTGCCCTACTCAATGGCGATGTGGCATAAATATCAAATTTCCACGCCAAGCGTGTTTGTGTTTTTTCTAATTTTGTATTACCCTGAAAATTTTCAATAATAACCAATTCTCCTGAAGGCATATATTTTCCTTTAACTTTTCCATAATAATCTGATGCATCCTCAGTTTGCCACATATATTCACTTGCCCCAATGTTAGAAATTGCAAATGATAATGCCGTTGCTTCAGAAATACCTGCTTTTATTGAAAAAACATCTTCAATTTTTTTATAATCACCTGACATCGATTCAATCAAACCATTGCGGGCATGAGTTACATAATTTCCAAATTCGACTTTCACATTTTTAAAATACTGATTATGCTTAGTATGAGTAAAACCTAATGCATCGCTCTCTGATTTTTCAATTTTAAAATCATCATTAACACCAGCTTTCAAATAATTTTTTAAAACTTGCTTTGAATTTGCACCATCTTTTTTGGCATCATCACGAAAGACAACGAAGGTAGGCGTGCCATTATCCGAGTCTTTACTTTCTTTTTTGACATCATTTTGAGCGAAGGTAATAAGAGAAATTCCTGAAATAAGAATTCCGAAGGTAAATGTTTTTTTCATAGTACAGATAAATTTATAGGTTTAAAACTCAATAAAATAAGCAACAAAAAAGGGGTTTTCCAAGTTTTTATAATGAAATATTCCTTCTTTTTTAATAAAATTATTCTGCGGTATCATTTTAAAAAAGTTTTTTTTTCAGCAATTTTTCAAAGAAAATAGTTGTTTTATGAATGAAGGCTTATATTTGAGCCATCAAAACTAAAAAATGTATTCATGTCGAAAAATTTAGTCATCGTTGAATCCCCAGCAAAAGCCAAGACAATTGAAGGTTATCTTGGAAAAGATTTTACAGTTAAATCAAGTTTTGGTCATGTTCGTGATTTGCCAGATAAAGAATTAGGAATTGATGTTGGTAATAACTTTTTGCCTAAATATGTAGTTTCTTCAGATAAAACAAAGGTTATAAGTGAACTAAAAAAACTTGCCAAAGAATCGGAAACCGTTTGGTTAGCAACCGATGATGACCGTGAGGGAGAAGCCATTTCTTGGCATTTGAAAGAGGCATTAAACTTGAAAGATTCAACTCAAAGAATCGTTTTTCGAGAAATTACAAAAAAAGCAATTACAGCTGCCATTGAAAATCCACGTACAATTAATATGGATTTGGTGAATGCCCAACAAGCTCGCCGTGTGCTTGACCGTTTGGTTGGTTTTGAACTTTCGCCTGTACTTTGGCAAAAAATCAGAACTGGAGAGCGTACCAATCTTTCGGCAGGGAGAGTCCAATCGGTAGCTGTCAGAGTGATTGTAGATAGAGAGCGAGAAATTGATGCTCATGATTCTAAATCATCATTTAAGGTTCAGGCTCAATTTATCGTTGATAAAGGCAAGTTGTTGAATGCCGAATTAGCAAAAAACTTTGAAAAAGAAAATAATGCAAGGGAGTTTTTGGAAAAATGTATTAATGCCATTTTTACAATCAAAAACTTGGAAGTTAAACCTGCAAAAAAATCTCCAGCAGCACCTTTCACAACCTCAACTTTGCAGCAAGAAGCCTCTCGAAAATTAGGTTTTTCGGTACTTCAAACAATGACTGTTGCTCAGAAATTATACGAAGCTGGAAAGATTTCGTACATGAGAACAGACTCAACAAATCTTTCGGGTGAAGCAATTGAAAAAGCAAAAGTTCAGATAGAAAATGCATATGGAGAAAAATATGTAAAAACTCGTCAGTATAAAACCAAAAATGAGTCGGCACAAGAAGCTCACGAAGCCATTCGCCCAACTGATTTTGCTGTTGATAAAACCGACGGCGATAGAAACGAACAAAGATTGTATGAGTTGATTTGGAAGCGTTCGATTGCTTCACAAATGGCTGATGCCGAGATAGAAAGAACCATTGCAACAGTTGGCATTTCGACAACTCCTGAAACATTAACTGCCACAGGCGAAGTCATAAAATTTGATGGTTTCTTGAAAGTTTACCTCGAGTCAAGCGATGATGAAGACGAGGAAAGTAAAGGAATGTTGCCTCCATTAAATATCGGTCAAGTATTAGATTTGTCGGTAATGCGAGCAACTGAAAGATTCACAAAACCTGCTGCACGCTATACTGAGGCAAGTTTAGTAAAGAAATTGGAAGAAATGGGCATTGGTCGTCCATCAACTTATGCACCAACAATTACTACTATTGTCAAAAGAAATTATGTTGTAAAAGAAGACCGTGAAGGGAGGGAAAGAAAGTTTAAAGAGTTTAAGCTTCAAGAAAATATAATTACTGAAAAAATTGGTACTGAAAATTATGGTACTGAAAAAGCTAAACTATTTCCAACAAATGTAGGGATGGTTGTCAATGATTTTTTGGTAGAAAATTTTGATGCAGTAATTGATTATAATTTCACTGCAAATGTTGAAAAAAACTTCGATACAATTGCAGATGGAAAAGTTCAGTGGCAGAGCATTATATCAGATTTTTACAAAGATTTTCATTCAAAAATTGAGCAAGCAAGTGAAGCAAAATCTACTGTTGGGGTACGTGAATTAGGCACAGACCCAAAATCTGGCAAGAAAGTTTCTGTAAAGATTGGCAAATATGGACCGTATGTTCAAATAGGAGAAAAAGACGATGAAGACAAACCAACATTTGTGAGTTTATTGAAAAATCAATTATTAGATACAATTACTTTAGAAGAAGGTTTGGCACTTTTTGCTTTACCAAAATTACCAAAAGAAGTTGGTTTTTATGAAGACTTGCCTTTAATAGTTTCAGCAGGAAGGTTTGGACCTTATGTGAAGCATGGCGACAAGTTTTATAATGTTGACAAAGCAGAAGACCCTCATCAAATTGATGAAGCTCGTGCCATTGAATTGATTGAAGTCCAACGAAATAGCAATGATTTGTCACAACCAAAAGATTTAGGTATTTATGAAGGTTTAGCAGTAAATATCGGCAAAGGTCGCTTTGGACCTTATGTAAAATACGGTGCAAAATACTATAATATTGCCAAAGGAACTGACCCAACGACGCTGACTATTGAAGGTGCGATTGATATAATAAAAGCAAAGGATTTGGCAGAAAGTAACAAAATTATTAGAGAATACGAAGAAAATAAGACAATTCAGGTAGTGAATGGTCAATATGGGCCATATATTAAGGCAGGAAAAAGAAATGTAAAAATCCCAAAAGGGACTGACCCTGCAACTTTGACTTTGGAAGATTGTTTGAAGTTGGCAAATGCTTAGGATTGATTATAAAATAAATCCTAAGTAAGACAGATTTACAAATACGCTTGTATTAAAAGAATATTTTGGAATAAATAAAACTCTTTTGGGGTTAGAGGTAATGAAAAAGAAACTCGTTGTTTTGACAGGTGCGGGAATCAGTGCCGAAAGTGGCTTGAAGACTTTTAGAGATTCTGATGGTCTTTGGGAAAACTTTAATGTAGAAGATGTGGCAACTATTGATGGTTGGAGGAGAAATCCCGCATTGGTTCAGCAATTTTATAATCAGCGTCGAGCTCAAGCATTTAAGGCAAAACCCAATGCCGGGCATATTGCTTTGGCAAAATTAGAAAAATATTTTGATGTAAGAATAATTACCCAAAATGTAGATAATTTGCATGAAAAGGCAGGTTCGACCAAGGTTTTACATCTTCACGGCGAATTGATGAAAGTAAAAAGTGCCAAAAATGACTCATTGGTTTATGACATTGCCGACAAAGCAATAGAAATGGGAGATTTGGCAGAAGATGGAGAGCAACTTCGCCCTGCCATTGTATGGTTTGGCGAAATGGTTCCTGCAATTGAAGAAGCTGCAGATTTATGCTTAAATGCAGATATTTTTGCTGTCATTGGTACATCTATGCAAGTTTATCCTGCGGCAGGTGTCATTGGTTTTGTGTCGGAAAATGCTCCAAAATTTATCATTGACCCAAATTCTCCAGAAGTTTCTTCTAAATATAAAAATGTACATTTCATTACCGAAACTGCAACTGTTGGCGTGCCGCAATTGGCTGAGATTTTGGTGGAAAAATATTTGTAAATCATTACAACTTTCTGTGTGTGTTTTGAATCAATATGATTAAAACAAAAATCTAAATGCCTTCAAAATATATCTCAAATCTTCTAATTTTTTGTTGTTTGATGTACTTCCAAGCATCAAATGCACAAGTTTATGCACCTGATACTACTTTTAAGCAAGATATTATTCCTGTTGAAGAAAAAATTAATTTTTTGCACAAAATTGATGAAAAAAATTATTTTATTGGAACAAATCTTTATGATGATGGCAGTACACCACTAATAAAAAACCTGTATAAAGTAAACTTAACTGGAGAACTACTAAACACTCAAAAAGACATTAATTCTACATTGGTTGATGCAAATGGGGATAAAATTTTACTCACAAATTTTGATGGTACATTTCTATTTGAAAATCTAAAGTTAAGATTAATTGATAAAAGGAGAGCATTCGATGTAAATTGGGGTAACAATGAAATACTTATCAATGATTTTGGTAAAGTAAAAATAGTAAATTTTAATGGAAAAGAACTTTATAATCCAAATATGCAAGCAAGTCGAGGATTTTTTTTTGAACCAGTAATCTATTTCAATAATGATAGTTTAATTCTAATGGAAGATGATAAAATTCGGTTTTTTAGTAAAAATGGCAAAAATTTGAGTACCTCACAAAAAATTGCATTTCCCCATGCCATAAATTCATTTAACAGTTTAGGTGCAAGATATTTTTTTAAAATTAATAACAGCTTTTTAGGTCTAAATTCATTTTTGGCATATTTTCCTTATTACATCAATTATATTACAATTTTTGTTAATGGCAAAATCATTCAAAATGATTTAAAAAAACTGCATTCTAAAATCATTTTCACTGATAATAATAAATCAATAATTCATATTAGGACGACTGGCTATGAAAGTTCTGGTTATACTTTTTACAACGAAAAATTTGAAATTATTAAAAATAAAACACTTTTTGGAGATAATTATCGAAAATTGATTGCTTTTGATGACTATTTTTTAGCAACTGATGGAAACAAAATAATAAAACTTTCGACTAAAAATAGTAAATATATTGAAGCTATTTTACCAGATACAGTCGAAATTAATGACAAACCTTTCAAAATTTTCACAAAATCTTTTGGCATTAATGAAAAGATAAATATTTCCTGTGATCGTGATTTAATAAGAAATGATACACTTTATCCAAAAAAGTTAGGATTTTACAAAATCGCATTCAAAACCAATTCTGGCATAGTTTTAAATAAAGTTATCACAGTAAAAAAACGAATTGATTCTATTTCATTAACTGGTTTTAAAGATATTTATTTAACCGAATTACCTATAAAATTTACTCTAAAGTCCAAAAGTGGGCTTCCTGTTAAATTTAATTTTGAAGGTGATAATTTAGGTTATGTATCAGAAGGTCAAATAACAAAAAATGATTTAGCTTTTTATTATAGTAGTGGGAATTTTCGTTTTAAATTCATTACTTTAAACCTTCAGTTTACAACAAGCGGAAATGAAATTTATAATACATCTTCAAAGAATTACCAACTAATAATAAAGGATATTAAATCTTTATTCGATTTTGAAAACCCAAAAGAATTATTCATTTTATACCCAAATCCAAATCTTAACAGAAACATTAAAGTTTTATTTTTGACAAAAGAATATACTATAAATCCAAAATTCAAATTACAAGATATTTTTGGAAAAGAAATTATTATAGAAGAACTACCAAATTTATTAGATAATATTTCAGAATTAATACTTCCTCCAAATACAGTTTCTGGGTTATACTTTTTAACTGTACAATTGGGAGATAAAATTGAAACTAAAAAAATAATAATAAAATAAATTTGACAAATTCTAAAAGTTGTCAAATTTTGTGGAATATTTGTAAGTTTAACACCCTCAACCCTACAAATATTCATTATGCACTATCTACAAACCATCGATTACGCAGTTTTCATTATTTATTTTCTTATCATCAGCATTTATGGCTACTGGATTTACCGAAAAAAGGCAACCACGGGCAACTCATCAACCGATTTTTTTCTTGCCGAAGGTTCACTAACTTGGTGGGCAATAGGTGCTTCGTTAATCGCCTCAAATATTTCTGCCGAACAATTTATTGGAATGTCAGGCTCAGGTTTTGCCATCGGTTTGGCAATCTCTTCTTATGAATGGATGTCAGCAGCCACTCTTGTTTTTGTCGCCATTTTCTTCTTGCCGATTTATCTCAAAAACAAAATTTATACCATGCCACAATTTCTCTCTCGCCGCTACAACGACGTTGTGAGTACAATTATGGCAGTTTTTTGGCTATTGCTTTATGTTTTTGTCAATCTGACCTCTATTTTATATTTGGGTTCTTTGGCAATCGAAACCGTTACGGGCGTTCCGTTTGTTTATTGTATGCTTGGCTTGGCGGTTTTTGCGGTTTTCATTACGCTTGGCGGCATGAAAGTGATTGGCTATACCGATGTTATTCAAGTCGTTGTATTGGTTTTAGGGGGTTTGGCAACCACTTATTTAGCATTAAATATGGTTTCTGATAAATTTGGTGGAAGCGGAGTTTTTGATGGAATGTCAATTTTACGTACCCAAGCCGACGACCATTTTCACATGATTTTCAAAGAAGGGGATAAATTTTATTACGAATTGCCCGGTTTTGCAATTTTATTCGGTGGAATGTGGATTAACAATTTTAATTATTGGGGCTGTAATCAATACATTATTCAGCGAACTTTAGGTGCAGATTTAAAAACTGCTCGCACAGGAATTATTTTTGCAGCGTTTTTGAAGCTATTTATTCCACTGATTTGTGTAATTCCGGGAATTGCTGCTTATGTTTTGTACCAAAATGGCGAAATTCAGCAAGCTATGGTTGATGGTGCCGGAATCGTAAAACCCGATCACGCCTACCCTACTTTGATGAATTTGTTGCCAATGGGTTTGAAAGGTTTGGCTTTTGCAGCACTCACTGCTGCCATTGTAGCATCTTTGGCAGGAAAATGCAATAGTATTGCTACGATTTTTAGTTTAGATATTTACCGAAAATTCTTTGATAGAGAGGCTTCTGACAAGAAAATTGTTACAGTTGGAAGATATGCAGTCATTGCAGCATTTGCTATTGCATTACTTATAACTCCTCAACTTCGCAGACTTGACCAAGCCTATCAATTTGTACAGGAATATTCAAATTACTTAACACCTGGGGCATTTGCATTGTTTTTCTTAGGCTTATTTTGGAAAAAGACAACTTCAAAAGCTGCAATTTGGGCAGCAGCATTGGCAATTCCAGTTTCTGTTTTGTTCAAATTCATGCCTGACATTTATCATTCATTTCTCGGAATCGAAATTAGCCCAATTCCATTTTTGAATCGCACACTTTATGTATTCTTGGTTTTGGTTTTGATGATGGTCGTCATTTCATTGACGGACAAAAGAGCCGAGGCAAAAGGTTTTGATATTGATAAAAATATGTTTTCGGTTGGAAATTCATTCGCCATTTTATCAATCTTGATAGGTGGAATATTGGTTGCTCTTTATACCGTTTTTTGGTAATAAAAAAGCCTCAACTTTCGATGAAAGTTGAGGCTAAACTTCTTATTATCAACTAATTACAATTGTGCTTCTAACTTACTTGCAATAATATGTTTCGGCACAGCTCCAACTATTTTATCAACCATCAAACCATTTTTGAATATCATCAATGTTGGAATTGAGCGAATACCAAAGCTCGAAGGCACTGCCGAATTTGCATCAACGTCCATTTTGCCAACGATGGCTTTTCCTTCATATTCTCCAGCTATTTCTTCCACAACTGGTCCAATCATTTTACAAGGTCCACACCATTCTGCCCAAAAATCAACTAATACTGGTGTATCTGATTTAATTAAATCTGCAAAACTTGCGTCTGTAATTTCTATTGCTTTATGTCCCATTTCTATAAATTCCTTTTCGGAAATAAATTAAAAATTATTATTTGTTTTATTGATTAAGTAACAATTTTGTGTTTGTGAAAAGTTCCAACAAAAAATTTCTATTTCGCAATAGTAAAAATAACTCGCTGATAACGAGTCAATGAAGGCGTTCCATTATCACTGCCTTCAATAATTATATGAATGGTATCACCAGTTTTTGAAGTTGTTGGAATCTGAATTTTTGCTTGATTTCCTTTAACTTCAATTGCTACTTTTTCAGGCGAAGTGCCAACTTCATGATACTGCCAAAACGTTACATTTACATGATTTTTGTCGGGGTCGGTTGTGATGGCATTAAGATTAATACTTTGACCTCCTTTCACACTCAATTTTGTACCTTCTTTCACCGAAACTTTCGGTGCATGATTGGCATTTTTGAAGTCTTTTATGCACCAATCGGCACGAGCTGCAAAATCTTGCTGAATGGCAGGCACCCAACGTGCTTGAGCATACGCCAAGTCTGATTTTTGTGAATATGGATTAAAATCTGCCGCAGCGTCGCCATCTTCCCAACGATTCGGCTGAGTTTTGGACTGAACCAAACGACCTCCCCAACCACCATTTTGGGGATTTTGAAGATTATCTAAACCAATATCAACCAAATGCAAAAATGCTGGCGAATCGCCTTCCGAAATAAAATCATATTTTGTAAAACTTCCCCATTGGTTATTTTTTATTTTTTCAGGGTCAGAATAAATATCTTCGATTTCGCCCTCCGGGGGGTTGCCATCGCCATAACTATAGTACATTTTGGTTAAAGCTCCGTGATTCAAAATCACTTTTTCGCCCATGAATGAACCTTGTAAATAAGATTGAAATTGCTCAGGAACTGCTTTTTTCCAGAAATAAGCAAAGCACCAAAACTGTTTTGAATTATAATAAATCTTGATGTCTTTCCAGTTTACTGAAATGTATTTTCTATAAGTAGCATCTTGGTCAAGAATGGCATAAATAATGGCTTTATCACATACTTTCTTGTAGATTTTTTGCCAATCTGTGGTATTTTTATATTTATCTTCGATAGATTTCAAGGCTCTTGCAATGGTATTTGTGCCTCCCCAAACCTGCAAATAAAGCGGCGACATATCATCATCAAGCAATTTGGCTTTTATGAAATCCGAGCCTTCAGTATCTTTTTCCATTTCGCCCTCAAAATCAATATTACCTATACGTATTTGACTTTTCAAATAAGTTGGTTTTGGAAAATCGGCTGAATGTTTTTTCAAATTCGGATATACTTTTCCGTAAGCATCAACCAAATCATAAATCCATTGTTCGCCTGGCCAACGTAATTCGGTTCGTTCACCATACATTTGTTTGGTCATTTCCATTTCAGACGTAAACTTTGTGCCTTTGCCATCGCCTTTATAATGCCATTGCGAACTACTAATAATTAGCCCTTCAATCTTAAATTCATTTGAATATAGCAATAGCCTTATAAAAGAATCAACATCATCTAATTCACCGTCAGTTGTTACGATTGTACGGGGTTTTATTGAGTTAGCTTGCGAAAATGCCCTCGAACTAATTAAAAATACACATAGACACATACCTAAAATGCTTTTTAACTTCATATTTTTACGAATTTATAATTTAATTTACTTCATCCACACAAGTTTGAAACTTGAGGTACTTCTAAGCCAAAATAACATTGTCCTCACCCACAATTTCTTTCAATTCCTTTACAAAATCATTTGTAGAAGCTACTTTTTGTTTGCGAGAAAGAAGAAGAACATCCATTTTTTCATCGGCATCAAAAACCGATAATTTAAAATCAAAATTTCCTGGAAATCTTGTCATTGTATTTTGCACTTGCTCAACTAATTGGGCATTTACAAATTGTAAACCTATCGAAATTTTCACTTCTTTGAATAGTTTATTTCTGATTTCAGTTAATAATTCCATGCCCAAAACCTTAAATTCCCAATCGCCTTCTCTTCCCCACTTAGTTTGTACTTTTCCACGAATGAACAAAAACAAACCCATCTGCATATATTTGGAATAATTGACAAAATCTTGCCCGAAAAGCATCATTTCCATGCTCGAATTATAGTCCTCTATTTTCAATATTCCAAACGGATTTCCATTTTTCGAGGTTTTTGTTACAACGTTTGTAACCACGCCACCAATTGCAAATTCTTTGTTCAAATTAGACGCATCCAACACTTGGTCGAGAGGTGTACACTTTCTCATTTCAAGTCTGAATTGGTCGAGTGGATGCCCCGAAATATAGAAGCCAACAACCTCCTTTTCAAACTTCAATTTCTGAATATCGCCCCATTTTTCACATTCTGGAATTTTCGGCTTGGCAATATCAAAAGCTCCGCCAACTGCACCAAACAAGGAATTTTGCCCTGCTTCCTTATTTTCATGGAATTTATTGGCATATTTAATGATTTTTTCAATCAAAGATGTATTTTCTGTTTCATCAAAATACTGGGCTCTGTGTAAATCTTCAAAGCAATCAAAGGCTCCTGCATAAGCAAAAGCCTCTAAGGTTTTCTTATTTACTGTTCGTAAGTTTACACGAGTAATAAAATCAAAAATATCAGTAAAGTTACCATCTTGTCTTTTTTCAATAACAGCATCAACCGCCGCATCTCCAGAGCCTTTAATTGCCCCCATTCCGAAGCGAATATCTCCTTTTTTATTGACGCTGAATTGCTTCTGAGATTCATTCACATCCGGCCCCAAAACATTGAGTCCTAATGCCTTACACTCTTCCATGAAAAATGTAATTTTATCAATATTTCCCAATTGTGAAGTCATTACCGCTGCCATGTATTCGGAGGTATAATGAGCCTTCAAATAAGCTGTTTGGTAAGCAACAAAAGCATAGCAAGTTGAATGTGATTTATTGAACGCATAAGAAGCAAATGCTTCCCAGTCAGACCAAACTTTTTCTAATATTTTCGCATCATGTCCTTTCTCAACTGCACCTGTGATAAACTGTGGTTTAAGTTTATCAATCATATTTCGGTCTTTTTTACCCATTGCTTTTCTCAAAACGTCGGCATCACCTTTCGAAAAACCCGCCAGTTTTTGCGAAAGCAACATCACTTGCTCTTGATAAACCGTAATTCCGTAAGTTTCACCCAAAAACTCTTCCATTTCGGGCAAATCATACTTTACTTCTTCACGTCCATGTTTTCGATTGATAAAGTTTGGAATATAAGCAATCGGGCCAGGGCGATACAATGCATTCATGGCAATCAAATCGTCCAATCTATCGGGTTTCAAATCTTTCATGTATTTTTTCATACCGTCAGATTCAAACTGAAAAACAGCATTGGTTTCGCCTCTTTGCAACAACTCATAAGTGAGCGTATCATCAAGAGGAATATTATCAATATCAATCGTTACGTCATGATTTTCTTTAATCATTCGGAGGCAATCTTTGATGATTGTCAAATTTCGCAAACCCAAAAAGTCCATCTTGATTACGCCAGCATCTTCAATGATTTTTCCTTCATATTGAGTAATCAATAATTCTGTTTCTTTTGAGGTAGAAACAGGTAAAATATTATATAATGGTTCGGGAGCAATGATAATTCCTGCGGCATGAATGCCTGTATTTCGAATATTACCTTCTAAGCGATGTGCTTGTTGTAAAACCTTGCCTGTCAGGTCATTACCGTTATACATCGTCCGAAATTTCTTTACATTTTCAATTTCATCGGGTTGAATTCCAAGTTCGCTCAAACTACCTTTTCCATCCAAAGGATAGTTAACCATTTTCTCGAAATCAATGCCGTAAGTTGGTTTATCTGGCACGAGTTTAACGATATAATTGGCATCGGCAAGGGGCAATTCCATCACACGAGAAACATCTTTGATTGCAGATTTTGTAGCCATCGTACCATAAGTAATGATTTGAGCCACTTGATTTTTGGAATATTTCTGTACTACATAATCAATCACCTTTTGGCGACCTTCATCATCAAAATCCGTGTCAATATCAGGCATTGATTTACGGTCAGGATTCAAGAAACGCTCAAAAAGTAGTTGATATTTAATTGGATCAATATTCGTAATTCCAATACAATAAGCAACTGCCGAACCAGCCGCCGAGCCACGACCCGGTCCTATCATTACACCCATATCTCGCCCAGCCGCAATAAAATCAGCAACGATTAGAAAATACCCAGCAAATCCCATTGATTTGATTGTAAAAAGCTCAAAATCAAGGCGTTCTTGCACTTCTGTGCCTATTTCGCTATATCTTTTTCTTGCTCCTTCATAAGTCAGATGTTTTAAATATTCCCATTGATTCAGTACATCGTCAGCGTGTATTTTAAACTCATCCGGAATCGGAAAATTTGGAAGCATGATGTCTCGCTTCAACTTCAAAGTTTCCACTTTTCCTACAATTTCATTCGTATTATCAATTGCCGCAGGAATATCACTGAAAAGGCGAGTCATTTCCTCCGTAGTTTTGAAATAAAATTGGTCGTTATAAAAGGCAAAACGTGTATTTTTGGCAGTTCCTTCTTCATCATTAAAGTCTTTTGCCGATGGAGTAGAAACTTTTTCGTTGGTATTTACACAAAGTAATATATCGTGAGCCACCCAATCTTGCTGGTCAACATAATGACTATCGTTAGAAGCGATGACTTTTACATTATATTTCTTGGCAAATTTCATCAGCACCTCATTGGCTTGAATTTGCTCGGGAATCTCATGGCGTTGTAATTCAACATAATAATCTTCACCAAATCTATCTAACCACCATTGAAATTCTTTTTCTCCCTCCTCTTCGCCTTTCTTCAAAATCATCTGTGGAACGGATGCACCAATACAACAAGTTGTAGCAATCAAATCATCTTTATATTGCTCAATCATTGCCTTTGTGATACGAGGATATTTACCATAAAGTCCCTCAATATAGCCCAAAGAGCACAATTTTACTAAGTTTTTATAGCCATTTGCATTTTTTGCCAACAAAAGTTGATGATAGCGTTTATCTTTTTGTTCTTTCGTAAATTGCTTTCGATGATGGTCTTCTACTACATAAAACTCACAACCGACAATTGGTTTTACACCAAATTTGGCAGCAGTTGACACAAAATCAAAAACACCAAACATATTGCCGTGGTCGGTTATTGCCATTGCGGGCATATTATCGGCTTGGGCTTTTTTAAAGAGTTTTTTAATGTCAGAAGCACCGTCGAGCAACGAAAACTGAGTATGATTATGTAAGTGGGAGAATTGCATTTTGAACGAAATGATGAATGATGAATTGTGAATAATGAATTGTTGTAAGTTTACTTACAATAAAAATTCACTTTTTAGAACATAAATATAGTCAAAATTCACAACTTTATGCTAAAGATTTTAAAATTGAAAGTTTAAATTATTGATAATCAGGATCGTAGAAAGAAAATATTTTTACATTTTTTTTGGTTTAAATTTTTGACACCATATTAAATGGTTTTCTACACTAAATTATAATAAATACAACTTACACTTTTCTTCGAAGTAGAAGCACTTCATAGACAAAAACTATAAGAACATAAGAATAATCAATTTGATTTATCGAAAGCCTTGTTGTAGTTTTGGGAAAAAGTTAAAAATAAATCTTTTATTTAAGAACAAAATGGAAAATAATACAACGGAAAGTGGTGCAAAATGCCCTTTTCCTCATGGAGCAACAAATAATCAAAGTGCTGGTCGTGGTACAAGAAACCAAGATTGGTGGCCTAATCAATTAAGATTAAATATTCTTCGTCAACATTCTTCATTGTCTAATCCAATGGGAGAAGACTTCAATTATGCAGAAGAGTTCAAATCGCTTGATTTGCCTGCTTTGAAGCAAGAAATCTTTACTTTAATGACTACTTCACAAGATTGGTGGCCAGCAGATTATGGTCATTATGGGCCATTTTTTATTCGTATGGCGTGGCATAGTGCAGGAACCTATCGTATAGCTGATGGTCGTGGTGGAGCAGGTGCAGGAACTCTTCGTTTTTCCCCACTTAATAGTTGGCCCGACAATGGAAATCTTGACAAAGCACGTTTGTTACTTTGGCCAATTAAACAAAAATATGGCAGAAAAATCTCTTGGGCTGACTTGATGATTTTGACAGGAAACTGTGCTTTAGAATCAATGGGTTTCAAGACTTTTGGTTTTGGCGGCGGACGTGAAGATGTCTGGGAGCCAGAAGAAGATATTTATTGGGGTTCAGAAGGAAAGTGGTTGGATGATAAAAGATACACGGGTGACCGTGATTTAGAAAACCCGCTTGCAGCAGTTCAAATGGGACTCATTTACGTTAACCCCGAAGGTCCGAACGGAAATCCAGACCCAATTAAATCAGCTCGTGATATTCGTGAAACTTTTGGTCGAATGGCGATGAACGATGAAGAAACAGTAGCTCTGATTGCTGGTGGACACACTTTTGGCAAAGGTCATGGTGCTGCCGACCCAAGCAAATATGTAGGTGCAGAGCCAGCAGGGGCAGGCATAGAAGAGCAAGGGCTTGGCTGGAAAAATACTTATGGAACTGGTAATGCGGGCGACACTATCACCAGTGGATTAGAGGGAGCGTGGACAATGAACCCTATTCAATGGGATAATAATTATTTTGAGAATTTGTTCGGTTTTGAATGGGAATTGAGCAAAAGTCCAGCTGGAGCTCAACAGTGGATTCCAAAAGATGGTGCAGCAACTGGCACTGTGCCAGATGCCCATGATGCAACAAAACGTAATGTTCCAATTATGTTCACCTCAGACATTGCTTTGAGAATGGACCCAATTTATGAGCCAATTTCAAGACGTTTCTTTGAAAATCCAGACCAACTTGCAGATACGTTTGCTCGTGCATGGTTCAAATTGACACACCGTGACATGGGACCAATCTCACGTTACCTTGGTTCAGAAGTACCTACTGAAGAATTAATTTGGCAAGACCCAATTCCTTCGGCAACAAATAAATTGATTGATAATCAAGACATTATGTCATTAAAAGCTACAATATTAGCTTCGGGACTTTCGGTTTCTGAGTTGGTTTCTACCGCTTGGGCTTCGGCATCAACTTTCCGTGGCTCTGACAAACGTGGTGGTGCAAATGGTGGTCGCATTCGTCTTTCTCCACAAAAGTTTTGGGCTGTAAATAATCCAGTTCAATTGGATAAAGTTTTGACGAAACTTGAAAGCATCAAAAATGAATTTAATAGTTCAGCAACCAATGGAAAAGCTGTTTCTATGGCAGATTTGATTGTTTTGGGTGGTTGTGCAGGAATTGAGCAAGCAGCCAAAAATGCAGGTCAAACCGTAATTGTGCCTTTCACGGCTGGGCGTACTGATGCTACTCAAGAGCAAACTGATGTAGAATCATTCGCAGTGCTTGAGCCAATTGCAGATGGTTTCCGTAATTATGCAAAGGGGCATTACACAACTTCGGCCGAGGAAATGTTAGTCGATAAATCTCAATTATTGACACTAACACCACCAGAAATGACTGTATTGATAGGTGGTTTACGTGTGTTGAATGCCAATTTTGATAAATCTCAATTGGGAGTGTTTACCAATAATACAGAGGCTCTTACAAACGATTTCTTTGTAAATTTACTTGATATGAACACTACTTGGAAAGCAACATCAGTACACCAAGATGTGTTTGAAGGACGTAATCGTAACACAGGAGAATTGAAGTGGACAGGCACACGTGTTGACCTTATTTTTGGTTCAAACTCTGAGTTACGTGCCTTAGCAGAAGTCTATGGCTGTGGCGATTCTCAAGATAAATTCGTGAAAGACTTTGTTTCAGCATGGACAAAGGTAATGAACCTTGACCGCTTTGACTTGGTTTAAGGTTTAGTTTAATTTAAAAATTGGGAGGTGGTTTGGAGACAAGCCGCCTCTTTTTATACAAAAAACACCTTAATCAATTTGTTAAGGCTTTCACTATCAGCCTTTTACATAAGCCAGTTTTTCTGCCACTTTCCCATTGCGGACTTTGAAAATATCCACTCCTCTCAAATGCCACGGTTTCCCGTCTTTTGTCTTACGATAAATCCATCTGACAACACAGTGGTCGCCAGCGGCAAATATCTCCTCGGTCTCAAAAACAGCGTCTGGATTAGAGGCAAAGAATTTTTTCCAATAGGCTCTGACTGCCTCAGCACCCACTAAACGAGTACCATTGGGTTGAGGATTTGTATTCTCAAAGATACAGTCCTCCGTCATTGCATTCATTACGGCATCAACGTCGTGGTTGTTGAATGCTAAATTGAACCTTTCCACTGCGGCAAGCGTAAGGTTTTTCGTACTATTTTCTATTTCAGTTGTCATAGCTGATTGGGTTTGCTTTTTGCTAAAACTGGTTTTACATGATGACAAAATGAATGCTGCCAAGATGAGAAGTATAAAAATTTTATTCATTTGATTCAATTGATTTATTGGTGATGAATAAGTTCGCTTTAGAATCAATAACTTGTGCAGAATGTCTCTCTTGATATGATGTGTAGAATTTAAATTAACCAATTGAAAGTGAGGGGTTTACACTATTGCTTGCGTTAGAGTTTATGCGTTTTCAATCTCTAATTTAGTGTTGCCTTTCGGCTAAACTCACTTTAACTAATATAATTACTAAAAACCACATTTGCAAATTATAAACAAGCGAGCGAGAAGTTTTTTGTGAAAAAAATTGGCTAATTTTAAAATTGTAATGGAATTGTCAGTTCGTTTGTATTCTTTAGAATACATTTTTGCCAAAAGCTGTTGAAACAATGGCTGACATATAGACTAAATTAAAATTTAGCCTAACGATTCCTAACATTATTGCTCACGGGGGTGGTTTGGAAACAAACCACCTCTTTTTGTTTATTCTACATCTTTATAAAGGCAAATTTAGAATCAATTAAACTTATTCTTTTCTGGATTTTGCCGCAAGTCGAAGAATCCTAATATTTCAATGCTACTTATTTTTACTCGATAATATAATGCTACATTTTTATCTACCAATGTTCTACGAATATTGTTCTCAAGATAAAAACCTGAAAATGGAAATACTTGCAACAACGCTATTTTTTTAAAACATTTATCAACAAAGACATTTGCCTTTTTAGTTGAAAATTGTTCTAAATATGCAGTATATTCTATCAATTCATCTTCACTACTGGGAGTCCATTCTATTGAGAAAGCCATTTACTGAATTTTGCTTTAACTTGTTCGTGAGGAATTAAATTCCCATCATTTGCTTGTTTGATTGAATTTTCTAATTTTGATAATTGAAAACTTGATAATTCATTAAAAAAGCCTTTTTTGTTTAATTTATATGAATCAAGGATGCTATAAACTTGAAGAAGTACCTCATCATCAAAAGTATCTATCAATTCATGGCAGATTTTCTTTAATTCTTGCGTAGCCATAGTTTTATTTTTTTTCAAATGTATGAATTTTTGATAAAAAAAATATTTTTTAAACAGTTTTATTTGGTGTGGAGCAAGCAAATTTTGCCTTTATGAATAAATTCATCATTCATAAAAATCAATTATGGCTTTCAAAGCCCGTTTTGATTTGGTATGATGAATAACTTAGTTTGAAATATTTGGAGGTAGTTTGTAAACAAGCCGCCTCTTTTTATTTAATCAATTTCTTTCACTGATTTGTTAAAACATTCAATATTCATCGTTGTTATGTCTATCATATCTTTATATACACTTATAAAAGTGATTTTGTTGTAAAGAGTTATTTCTCTAAAGGTATAATTGTCATTCACTAATCAATTGAACAACAGCTTTCAATTCTTTAATTAAATTCTCATCTGTACTAAAACCTGTACTTTTGTATCTAATTCTTCCATCTTTATCAATTATAATTTTAGCTGGTATTGAAGATACGTTATAACTTTCGGTGGCGTCATAATAGTTGTTTTTTAGTTGGTCTAAGAGTACAACAAATTCGTTTACTTGTTTATTATTCAACGTTTTTTTGATTCTCATAAGCAATTCAGTATTATTAGTAATCGTTTTATCATCACTTTCATAAGTATCAATAAACAAAAATTTTACAGGTTGTTCTTTAAGTTCGTACATTGCTTTTTTCATGGCTGGAAATCCTTTAATGCAAGGCCCACACCAAGTAGCCCAAAAATCTAAAATAACTATATTTCCTCTAAAATCGCTTAATTTTATGGTTTTTCCATTTAAATCTTTCAATTCAAAATCGGAAGCAGCTATATTAATTAAATTATTTTTTATTTTTTTAATGAAATCTGCGTCATAATTTTCTTTAATTGATGAGTAATTAGTATCAACAACTATCGAGTTTGTCGCTGAGGACGCTACCAAATAAAGGGAGTCAATTTTGGCATTGGTAAGGTTTTCGACCAGAAACTCTTTGGCTTTCCGTTTTGCTTCATCAAAATGCCCATTTGCTATTAAGTATTCTACTAATTTTTGATTTTTGCCCACATTCGTATAAGTCATGAGGTTTACAGCCTTTCTTTGAGTTGTTAATGCCTTTTCTTTTGCACCTAATTTGAAAAGTATCT
Source organism: Emticicia sp. (assembly GCA_031378345.1). Taxonomy (GTDB): domain Bacteria; phylum Bacteroidota; class Bacteroidia; order Cytophagales; family Spirosomataceae; genus Emticicia. The sequence continues at coordinate 182,163 of JANNDY010000013.1, forward strand.
TTGCATAAGTGTCAAGCGAATTGCCGTAAGTTGTGGACAAAGAATCATGTTTTAAGTGAGCCTCTATTGATTTTTCAGCAACCAACTTTGCTAAATCTAAATTTTTGGGACTATTAGACAGACGCCCAGCTGTTTCATTTAGTTGCCAGCCAATAAATTCATAAGTATTTTGATAGCTAAAGTCATTGTAATACTGACTCAGGCTTTTTTTTAAATTTAAGGAATCATTTTTGAAAGCATAAATTTCCATTAATTCGGCTACTATCAATCTTTTATAAAAGAGGTCTAAATTCGGAAATCCATTTTTAATACTATCATAAATTATAAGAGCAGTGTCTGGCTGAGAACGTCTAAAATTTATTAATCCATTATATTTTTTAAAAAAAGCAGCTACCCCAGTTGGATATTTCTCTATGAAAAGTGCTTTTAATGAATCTGCTACTTTATTATTGTTTCCTGCAATCAAATTGATATATCGAAGTGAATTTTTCTCATTTTTACCCGAATTTAAAATTTCTTCTAAGTTTATTTTAGCCAAATTAATCGCTTCAATTTTACGACTTGGTATTTTTGAAAGTGCTGAAATAAAAGACCCAAATGTGTTATTTCTTAATTCAGGGTTAATTTGGTATTCCTTCTCAAATAGGTTAAGTGCTTTTTCTGGGTCATAATTTTCATTAAATAAATACTTATTCAAATCCATATAATTCCCTTCGGTAAGAAATGTTTTTTTGATTGGTTTTCCATTTTTATAAATATTAAATCCAAATCCATTACCGTCATTGTTATCAATTTCTTTTTTATTTTCTACTTTAAATGCAAAAAAAGTCGTTGAGTCGGGTATGGTGTAAGTTCCAATTAACTGATTATCAATCATTTTACATGGAATTACCTTAGTTTCAAAATAAAATGTACTCCAATTCCGATTGAAGCAAGTTATTTTCGTACCCTCCTTAGCCAATTTGCCTGAGTATGAAATGGTAATTTTTTGACCTGCTTCTGGGTATAGAGAACTCAGTAATAAGGTCGGAGCTTGTCCATAAGAATTTAAAGCAACAATACTCAATATTAAAAACAGAGCAGTTTTCATGGATTATAAAGTAATGGTTATTAATTATTTTGAAATATTATAACATTATAAACCTACTAATATTCAACAACATTAACAAAGAATTTCAGCTTTCAAAGAATAAGTAATTGATAATCAAACAGGTAAATGAAAACGTTTTCATAAAAATTTGAAAACTGAATATAAAACCCTATCTTTGCACCCCAATTTACTTTTTGTTCAATACTTAATGTTTTAGCGATGCCAAAGCAAAAAACCAATTCTGGAGCGAAAAAACGCTTCAAAATTACAGGTACTGGAAAGATTAAGCGTAAACACGCTTTTCATAGCCATATCCTGACCAAAAAATCAAACAAACGTAAAAGAAACTTGGTTTCTGCAACGCTTGTAAGTTCAGCTGATACAAATCGTATCGAAGGACTATTATGTATGTAATTTTTTAGATATGAGATATGAGATATGAGATATAAGACATTTAATTGTCGCTATTTTCAAAAATCAAAATCTTTTGTATAAAAAATACATGGTTAATGCAGAAAGTCGAAAATCGGCACACTGCTCATGTTTCACCCGACAAATGGCAAGCCAAAGAGTTCTGAATTCTGAGTTCTGAGTTCTGAGTTTTGAATCGAAACTTTCATTCATCATTCATCATTCATCATTCATCATTTTATGAGCCGCCAACGTCAAAAAAACTAAAAAAAATGCCAAGAAGTGTCAATCACGTAGCGTCGAGAGCGAGACGTAAAAAAGTCCTAAAATTAGCCAAAGGTTATTACGGACGCAGAAAAAATGTTTGGACGGTTGCCAAAAACGCCGTTGAAAAAGGTTTGGTTTATGCCTATTCAGGTCGTAAACAAAAGAAAAGAAGTTATCGTCGTTTGTGGATTGTTCGTATTAATGCAGGTGTGCGTCCATTAGGAATGTCATATTCTGTACTTATCGACAAACTTGCAAAGGCAGGCATCGAACTTAACAGAAAAGTATTAGCAGATTTAGCAATGAACCATTACGATGCGTTCAAAGCGGTTGTGGAAAAAGTAAAGTAACTCCTTGATTTGAGCAATTAGAAATTATTTTTAGTTGAAATAAATAAGGTACAGAAACGGCATCAAATATTTGATGCCGTTTTCTTTTTTTAAGACTCAATAATCAAAGTCTTCAAACCCTTCCATTTACCTTCGCTGTCTTGACCGATAAGGTAGGCTTCAACTTCTACTCTTCCTGCCCGCAAATATTCAAGATTTGTCAAGTTTGTTGTAACATAATCTTTAATTTTAGTAAAACGGACTGCTCGTTCCTTTTCAAAATCAGACCACCATTCTTTTTCTGAAATTACAGGTTCAAAAAACCTTTCCCATGGCAAAACCTCTACTCTAACTGAGGGAGTAACACCGATATACTTACGAAAAAGAATTGTATCAAATGGTGGCGGGTTATCTGCCTGCCAATCAATAACTTTTATTTTTTCGTCAGATTCGCTTGGAAATAATAGACCATCAACACTTGAAGTTAAGTGTTCAACGAATGATTTTTCTAAATTTTGTACGTTTTCGCTCACTTTTACGGGATTTGGAAAATTTAATTTATGTTTTTTGTTACCTTTCAATATCATTATTGTCAGAATTGAAAAATTATTCTACTTAATTTTGGAATAAATGTAAGTAAAATAGTAATATTGTAAAAATTAACAACCATTTAATCTTAAAAAAAATGTTAGAAGTATTGCAAGGTCTTATGCAACAACACGGTCAAAGTGCTGTAATTGATAATCCTCAAGTTCCAAATCAACATAACGAAGGCGTTATGAACGAAGTGATGAGCGGTTTAATGGGCGGTCTTTCAAATCAAGCAAACTCACAAGGCGGACTTGGAAGTTTGTTGGGTTTATTAGGTGGCGGTTCATCACAAGGTGGTGGTGGCTTAATGTCAAATCCAATTGTCGGTAGCATTGCTCAAAGTGTAATTGGAAATTTGATGGGCAAATTTGGTTTGTCGAATGGTGCTGCTGCTGGCGTAGTTGGAAGTTTACTACCATCGGTATTAGGAGGCTTGATTAATAAAACAAATGATCCTAATGATAGTTCAGTAGATATGGGCGGCTTGATGGGTACAATCACAGGCGGCAAAACTTCAGGTATAGATTTTGGTAGCTTGCTTAGTCAAGGTGCTGGTGCAATGGCTGATGGCAAACTTGACATGAATGATTTAATAAATATGGCTGGTGGATTAATGGGCGGTCAGCAAAATCAACAACAAGGCGGAGGCGGTCTTGGTGGACTTTTAGGAGGCTTATTTGGTGGAAAATAATTAGAGATTTTTCATAAATAGCCTTTATATATTGTAGTTAATTAAATATATTTTGACCGTTAAATCAATAGTGGTCTGAAAATATTTAATTAACTACTTTTTTTTATTATTTTTGTCTGTTATTCTGCTACCAACCCAAAAAACAATTCTACATGAGGAGTTTTTCTCTCATCTTGCCTGTAATACTTTTTGCATTTGTCTCAAAAGCTCAAATTTCCATAACATTTCCTATGGAAAAAGCAGTTTTTCAAAGAAATCAATACAATCAAGCTAACCTCAATATTGCAGGAAATTATACTACCCCAATTACGAGCGTTGAAGCTCAATTAACAAATGTTGTAAATAATAATATAGTTATTTCTTGGACTACAATCTCTCCAAATCCAACTAAAGGTTTTTTTAATGGTACATTATCTAATGTTATAGGTGGTTGGTATTTTTTAGAAATTAGGGGAAAATTAAATGGAAACGTTGTTGCGAACACACAGCTGAGTAGAGTTGGTGTCGGTGAAGTTTTTATCATTGCAGGGCAATCAAATGCTCAGGGTGTTGAAGGCGATTATGCCGAAGTAGGTGCAATGGATGATAGGGTACTTAGTCATAATGAAAATACACTTTCAGCACAATGTGATTTGACATATCCCAATTACCCTTCCTTTACACAAATATTTAGTAATGGCACAGCAAGAAGTTACCTATCAAAAACAGCTAAAAACCCTTGGTGTTATGGTAAATTAGGAGATAATTTAGTTAATAAATTAGGAGTACCTGTTGTTTTCTATAATGCAGCCTCAACAGCTACAACCTCTAAAAATTGGAAAGAAAGTTCTGATGGCTTACCTACAAATAACTTATTTACTCAAACACAATATTGTAATACAATTGGTACTCCTTATAGTGCATTAAAAATTTCCTTGAATTATTATTCTTCAATGTTTGGGGCAAGAGCAGTTTTATGGCATCAAGGCGAAACTGATAATAATTCATTAGAACTTACCGATGGAAGTACATATACTTCAAGCATAAATTATGTAATTAATAAAAGTCGCTCAAATTTAGGCAGTAATATTCCATGGGTGATATCAAGGGTATCTGTTTTTGATAAAAATGCTAATGGGGGCTTAGGGAACTCAAATACTGCCATAATTGATGCTCAAAATGCTGTAATAAATAGTAGTAATCAAATCTTCTCTGGTCCCTATACTGATGATATTCTTGGTGCAAATCGATTAGATGAAGTACATTTTTATGGTGCTGGTTTAATTGAGTTAGCCAACCGCTGGGATGCTGCTTTAAGCCTTGATTTTTTCAATTATTCAATACCTATTCCTGCAAAATCGTTGCCAATAATAACCGTTAGTTGTCATTCGAATAATGAATTCCGTTTGTCTGCACCAACGGGCTTTGCATATTATAAATGGGTCAGAACTGATTTTGGAAATGATGATTTTGAAGATGTTGCAGAAGCAACTACTCAGACATTAGACCGTTCAACAGGAACATATCGTTGCTATCTTACTGATATTCAGGGAAATATCACTTTTACTCAGCCAATTACTGTTCAAAATGTTCCAAATACTTGTTTGTGTACTGGCATTCCAAGTTGCTCGGGTGTAACTTATTTATCAAATAACACGCCCTGCTCATCAATAAATGGGTATGGACCAATCGAAATGGATAAAAGTAATGGACAAGATGCCGCTGGCGATGGTACAACAATAAAATTGAAAGGTGTGAGTTATGCGAAAGGAATTGGTGTTCATGCAAATTCACAAATAATTTATAATTTGAATAATAATTTTGGGAGATTTATTACACATATTGGCATTGATGATGAAGTAAATGATGCCACAGAAGGTACTACTGTTATTTTTAAGGTTTATAAAGACAACATATTGAGTTATACAAGTGCTGTTTTGAATAAAAATTCTGCCACAATAAAACTCAACATTGATGTTACCAATTTCAATGAATTAAAACTTGAAGTATATGACGCTGCTGATAATTTTTTTGCAGACCATGCCGACTGGGCAGGTGCAAGATTACACTGTCCAGACTCCCAAGCACCAACTGCTCCCACTTCGTTGGTAGAAAGTAATGTTGGACAAAATTGTGTTACGCTGACATGGGCAGGTTCGACTGATAATATGGAAGTGGAAAAATATAATATTTATAAAGATGGTAATTTGATAGGTAGTGTTGATGCACCAACTACTACTCTAAAGGTTACTGGATTATTACAATTAAATTATTATGAGTTTACTGTAAGGGCTGTAGATTTCTCAGGAAATGAATCTAATGCAAGTAATATTTTAGAAGTAGTTACATTACAAAATCCAATAATTTTTACTTCAAAAAAAATTATTAATATAGGACAAACTTCTTCATTAAGTGCTTATGGATGTACTGGAGGAATAGTAAATTGGTCAAATGGCTCTACGGCAAATCCATTAACTGTTAGTCCAACAGACACAACAATTTATACTGTTACATGCACTGTGGGCAACTGTGTAAGTATTATTGCTAAAGATACCGTCAAAGTAATTCCAAATTGCAAATTAAGTTATAATTTAATAAATAATACTATCAATAATTTCACAGGTTCAAGTACAAATTTAACATTTAGTGCTTCACAAACAATTATTGCAAGAAATTTAATAAATTCTCAAGCAACTGTTAATTATAAAGCGGCAAATTCCATTACGCTTTTGCCAGGGTTTCAAGCAACTATAGGTACTGTTTTTAAAGCATATATTGGTGGGTGCCTAAGTAGCCCCATTTTGGGAAGTTATATACACCTTTTGGATGAACCACAACCTTCTGAAAAACCAAAAGTGTCCCATTCACTTCAAAAAAATGAGTAAATTTCTGCCAATCTGTCAGTATTTTCTGCCAAAATAATGCTTGGCACTTCAATTGTTGATTGTATATAAAATCATTTAGCACAAAATATACTGACACAAACAACATGGGAAAAATCATAGGAATTGACTTAGGAACAACCAACTCGTGCGTTGCCGTGATGGAAGGAAACGAGCCAGTTGTAATCGCCAACAGCGAAGGTGCCCGCACAACCCCTTCAATTGTAGCTTTTTTAGATAATGGCGAAAAAAAAATAGGTGCACCTGCCAAACGTCAGGCAATCACAAACCCAAAAAACACTATTTCATCAATTAAGCGTTTTATGGGTAAGCGTTTTACAGAAGTTGGTAGTGAATTAAAAACTATCAATTACGATGTAGAGCAAGGAGCAAACAATACACCAAGAGTTCGCATTGGCGACCGACTATATACTCCACAAGAAATTTCAGCATCAATTCTTCAAAAAATGAAGCAAACTGCCGAAGATTATTTGGGAGTAACTGTAACAGAAGCAGTCATTACAGTTCCAGCATATTTCAACGATGCCGAGCGTCAAGCAACTAAAGAAGCTGGAACAATTGCAGGTTTAGATGTAAAACGTATCATCAACGAGCCAACTGCTGCGGCATTAGCTTATGGTCTTGACAAACAAGGAAAAGACCTTACAATTGCCGTTTTTGACTTAGGTGGTGGAACATTCGACGTTTCGATTTTGGAATTGGGTGATGGTGTTTTTGAAGTAAAATCAACAGACGGAGATACTCACCTTGGAGGAGATGACTTCGACCAAGTAATTATTGAATGGTTAGCAGACGAATTCAAAAAAGATGAAGGAGTTGATTTACGCAAAGATGCAATGGCACTTCAACGCTTGAAAGAAGCTGCCGAAAGAGCAAAAATCGAATTATCAAGTTCGGCACAAGCCGAAATCAATTTGCCATATATTTTCCCAGTTGATGGTGTTCCAAAACACTTGGTGAGAAGTTTGAGCAGAGCAAAATTTGAGCAATTGGCTGATAGCTTAATTCAAAGAGCAATGGAGCCTTGTAAGCGTGCCATGAAAAACGCAAGCATGAGCAATAGCGATATTGATGAAGTAATTTTGGTGGGTGGTTCAACTCGAATTCCAAAAGTACAGGAAGAAGTTGAAAAATTCTTTGGCAAAAAACCTTCAAAAAACGTTAATCCTGATGAAGCGGTCGCTATTGGTGCAGCGGTTCAAGGTGGAGTTTTAACAGGTGAAGTAAAAGACATTTTATTGCTCGACGTTATTCCATTAGCGTTAGGAATTGAAACTTTGGGTGGTGTATTTACCAAAATGATTGAGGCAAATACAACTATTCCTACTAAGAAAAACGAAACTTTTTCGACAGCAGCAGATAACCAACCTTCGGTAGAATTACATATTTTGCAAGGTGTACGCCCAATGGCTGCACAAAACCGTACTTTAGGACGCTTTCATTTAGATGGTATTCCACCAGCACCACGTGGTGTTCCGCAAGTAGAGGTAACTTTTGATGTTGATGCCAACGGTATTTTGCACGTTGCTGCCAAAGACAAAGGTACAGGCAAAGAGCAAAAAATTCGTATCGAAGCATCTTCTGGTTTGTCTGATGCAGACATTCAGAGAATGAAAGACGAGGCACAAGCCAACGAAGAAGCAGATAAAGCAGAAAAAGAAAAAGTTGAGAAAGTAAATGGTGCTGATACCATGATTTTTACTACTGAAAAGCAGTTGAAAGAATACGGAGATAAACTTTCGGAAGGAAACAAAACTGCTATTGAAGCTGCTTTGCTTGAACTTAGAGCTGCTCACGGTACTAAAGACATTGCTGCGATTGATTCTGCTATGGAGAAAATAAATGCGGCATGGCAGGCTGCTTCGCAAGAAATGTATGCTTCGGGTGCTGGTCCAAACATGGAAGACATGGGCGGGCAAGGACAACCAACTGAAAATGCAACAGCAGGTGATGATGGTGTAACTGATGTAAATTATGAAGAAGTGAAATAAATTCTCTAAATCACATAAAAAGCCCTCAATTCTTAGGAAATGAGGGCTTTTTTGTTGTATTCACTGCAAACGCAGCTTACTACATCAATGAATAAGTGTAAAGTCCTACAAAAAGCATTTGAAAAATTAATACTGTAAGCCAAACTTTTTGTAAGTTCACATTAATTATTTTAAAAATCAAAAAAAATAGAAATTGCCGTAACCACCAATGACAGAAAAAATTTAAAGAGCCTTCTTTTATATTTAAATAAAGGCTCTCCAAAAATTCTTTTTGATAAAAAATTAATCTGCTTTAGTAAACTTTGTAGTCCGTCCTATAATCGAAATACCAATATATCCTCTTGCATCAATTGTTGTGGCACTTGTAATAGTCAATTTGCAAGAATAGGTTTTGCCATTATTGGGGTCATAAATTTCACCGTCTTCCCAAATTTTAGCTCCATCAGCTTCAAAATTCGACAAAAAAACTAAGCCCATTAATGGTCTGGTTCTTAATTTTTCATTAGAATTTAATTTGTCAAGTCTTGGTTTTCCATTTTCTAATGGTTCTTTTAACCAAATAACTTTTCCAAAAAGTTTATTTCCTTGCTTATAAAATTGAATTTTTGAGGTCTTTGCATCATTATACCAAGTCCCTTGTGTGATGTCTTGTGCAAATGCAAATGATGAAAATAATAGAAAGGCAAAAATTAAATTAAGTTTTTTCATTGTTGATAAAGGTTTGGTTTTGAAATGTAATTTTTAAGAATAAATAAAAAATAAGATATAAAAACACCCACAGATGCCCCTGTGAGTAAATCAGTAGGAAAATGAACTCCCACATAAATACGACTATATGAAACGATTATTGCCCAAAATAAAAGAAAAAAATTCAATATTCGATTATCATTTATTAAAAAAAATGCAGTCGCCAAAGCAAAACAATTGGCAGCATGACTTGAAGCAAAGCCAAATTCACCTCCACAATCGCCTACTACATGAACAATGTTTTGAATAAACGGGTCGTGGCATGGTCGAAATCTATGGAAATAGGGTTTCATAAATCCCGAAGTAAATTTATCTGAAAGTCCGACAGAAAGAACGATTAACAATAAATTTTGCCAAAAACTTGCTCTAAATTTAATGAAAAGATAATAAATTAAAAATAAATATAATGGAATCCAAGTAAAACGGTAAGTTACCCAAAACATTATCACGTCCAAAGTTGGCGTATGAAAACTATTTAGCCACAAAAACCATTCAAATTCAGCGTATTTGACTGTTTCTATCATTTCGCAAAACCTAAAACTTTTCTAACTTCAAGCATTGTTTGTTCGGCAATTTCTTTTGCTTTTGCTTCGCCTTCTCTTAATTTTTCTTCTAAAGCATCTTCGTGTATCATAAAATAATTAAAAATATCTCTCTCCTTTTCAAATTTTGTCCAAAGCTTTTCAAAAAGTACTTGTTTCGCATGACCATAGCCAAAGCCGCCATTCAAATAATTTTGACGCATATCCTCAATTTCCTGAGTTTCGGCAACCAAAGAATATAGCTTAAAAGTAATATCACTATCAGGATTTTTTGGAGCTTCCAAAGGCGTGCTGTCCGAAACTATAGATTTGATACTCTTCAATAGTTCTTTTTCTGGCAAAAACACATCAATATAATTATTATACGATTTACTCATTTTGGTTCCATCAGTTCCAGGAATCAGCATTACAGATTCATCAATTAAAGCTACTGGTAAAGTCAAAACCTCTCCATAGGTTCGATTGAAGGCGGCAGCCACATCTTTCGACATTTCGAGATGTTGTTTTTGGTCTTTTCCAACAGGCACAAAATTTGCTTTATACAATACAATATCGGCAGCTTGCAAAATTGGATAAGTAAAAAGTCCAGCATTCACATCTGACAACCTATCCGATTTATCTTTGAACGAATTTGCATTTGCCAACATCGGGAAGGGCGTTTGACAGCACAAATACCACATCAATTCGGTATGATAACTTGCCAAACGAGATTGACGATAAAAATAATTTTTGTCGGCATCAAAGCCACAAGCCAGCCATGCTGCAGCAACTGCTCGGGTATTTTCTTGTAACAATTTTGCATCTTTGATGGTTGTCATCGAGTGCAAATCTGCGATAAAAAGGAAAGACTGATTGTCTGGATTTTGTGAAAGTTTCACGGCTGGTAAAATTGCACCTAAAATATTACCCAAATGTGGGCGACCACTTGCTTGTATTCCTGTTAAGATTCTTGCCATAATTATAAAAATACCAATAATATTTGTAATTTTCGACAAAATTAGACAATTTTGCTCATGCTAACCCAACATACGCTTCAATTTTTAGTAAATCTTGACCAAAATAATAACCGTGAGTGGTTTCACGCCAATAAAAAGGACTATGAAAAGGCGAAAGAGGAATTTGAGGCACTTTGCCAAGAAATTCTTACAGGATTAGCACAATTTCAAGACAACCTGCTGCATACAAAAGTCAAGGACTGCATTTTTAGAATAAATCGAGATGTTCGTTTTTCAAAAGACAAATCGCCATATAAAAAAAACATTTCTGCTGGTTTTGGTCCAAATGGACGACATTCTGGAAAAGTTGATTTTTATTTTCATATTCAACCAAACGAATCATTTATTGGTGGAGGAATGTGGGCGGCAACACCTCAACAATTGGCAAAGTTTAGGCAAGAAATTGACTATAATCCGCAACATTTAAAAAGAATTATTGAAAATAAGGAATTTAGAGAATATTTCAATGAAATTTGGGGAGAAAGAGTAAAAAACATGCCTAAAGGCTATAAAATAGACCATCCAGAAATTGAATTGTTGAAATACAAACAATTATTTTTTATGCATAAATTTTCAAATGATGAAATTTTGAAAGAAAGTTTTGCAGTAGAGGTAACCAAAGCATGTTCTTTGTTGAAACCTTATATTGACTACATAAATAATCTTTTTTTTGAAAGTGAAAATTAAACTATTTTACAAAAAAAACATCTAATCAAAAAAAACCTACAAAATTTTATGAGCAACCGATACTCACCATTGGGAATTCAAGGTGGAATTGATGAATACAAAGGCGAATGGACTACTACCCAAATAAGCCATTTGCTTAAACGTACTATGTTTGGAGCAAATCCAGATGACGTAGCATATTTTCAAAAGAAAACTGTGAGTCAAACAATTGACGAGCTGCTCCAAAGTCAAGTTGCCCCTGTACCCCCTCTAAATTTTTATGATACTGCCGATTATAAAGACCCTCAAGGAATAAAATTTGGTGAAACTTGGGTAAATGCTATTTATGGTGACGGAACTGTAAATAGTAGGCGACGAGCATCCTATAAATATTGGTGGCTAATTCAAATGGCTACTCAAAAACGAAGTATCAATGAAAAAATGATACTTTTTTGGCATAATCATTTTGCCACTGAAATCAATGATATTGATGATGCTCGCTATGTCTATAACCATCATGTAGTATTACGAAAATATGCCTTGGGTAATTTCAAAGATTTTATCAAACAAATTACACTCGACCCGGCCATGCTTCGCTATCTGAATGGTCGCTTGAATACAAAAAATGCCCCCGATGAAAATTATGGACGTGAGTTGCAGGAACTTTTCACAATGGGTAAAGGGCCAGGTTCAAAATATACTGAAGATGATGTAAAAGCAGCAGCCAAAGTTTTGACAGGATATAATATTAATGGTGCCACAAATGCCTATACTTTTAATAGCGGCAATCACGATACAACGGATAAAAAGTTTTCTGCATTTTACAATAACACAATTATAAAAGGTCAAACAGGTGCTAATGGAGAGAAAGAATTAGACGATCTGATTACAATGCTTTTTGGAGTCGAAGAACTTAGCAAGCATATTTGTAGAAGAGTCTATCAGTTTTTTGTCTATTATGACATAACAGCAGCAGTTGAAAAAGATGTGATTGAGCCTTTAGCAAAAATATTTAGAGATAATAAATTTGAAATAAAACCTGTATTGAGTGCCTTATTCAAAAGCCAACATTTCTTTGACCCAAATGTTTATGGTGCTACTATTAAAAGCCCTTTAGATTTGGTGATTGGAACTTTGAGAGAATTTAGTGTTGCATTTCCATCACAAACTGACTTTTTACAAGAATATTATAATCTTTTTGGTGAAATGACTCGTCAGGGGCAAATCATGCAACAAGATATTGGCGACCCTCCAAATGTTGCCGGTTGGGCTGCCTATTATCAAGCACCTATATTTTATGAAATTTGGGTAAATTCTGACACATATCCAAAGCGAAATCAATATACTGATACTTTTATTTCAAATGGATTTACAAAAAATTCAAAGAAGATTCAGCTTGATGTGGTTGCTTTTGCTAAAAAAATGGCAAATCCCAACGACCCTAATAAATTAATTGCACAATCACTTGATATTCTTTACAAAATTCCTGTTACGAATGAATTAATACTTCAAGTTAAAAAGGACATTTTGCTAAGTGGACAATCAACTGACTACTATTGGACAGAACTTTGGGACTTGATGATTGCTAAGCCAAATGATGCAAATACGCTAAATATGGTAACTACCAGGTTACGAAATTTGTATAAATACCTTTTGGCATTGCCAGAATATCAGTTGGGTTAAACCAATGTTTCGATTTTTTTTACATTCTATCATTGAAGCATTCAATCATTTAAAATTGAATTTATGAAACGTAGAGATTTTATACAAAATACAATTGCAGGTGTTGTGATGCCTGCATTATTAAATGGTTTATCTTTTAAAGCTTTTGGAAATATAGATGAAGCTGCTATGGGTGATGACAATGTTTTGGTTGTTATTCAGCTTTCAGGTGGAAATGATGGTCTAAATACTATCATTCCAATTGATAAATATAGTTTATATCAAAATGCAAGAGCAAATATTGCGATTCCGAAAGATAAATTATTGACAATCCCTCAAACAGATACTTTGGGACTAAATCCAGGAATGGGTGGTTTACAAACCATGTTTAAGGAAGGGAAAGCTGCCTTGATTCAAGGCGTGGGCTATCCATCGCCAAATTTTTCACATTTTAGAGCAACCGATATTTGGAATTCAGCTTCCGATTCAAACGTTTTTGTAAATAACGGTTGGGCAGGTAGATATTTGGCTGTTGATAATCCAAATTTCCCTACTGGATATCCAAATACTAAGTTTCCTGACCCACTTGCCATGCAAATCGGTTCGGTTGTAAATACGGCTTTGCAAGGACCGATTCAATCAATGGGAATGGCAATTTCTAACCCATCAAGTTTTTATAATTTAATTTCAAACAAAGTAGAAACAACACCAAATACATTGGCTGGGAAAGAATTGAAATATTTGCGTGAAGTTGCCAATCAAACAAATTTGTATGCAAATTCAATCAAAAATGCTGCCGCAAAAGTAACTAAACAAGCTACTTATCCAAATACAAGTTTGGCAAATCAATTAAAAATTGTTGCCCAGCTGATAGGTGGAGGTCTAAAAACTAAAATTTACTTCGTAAGTATCGGAGGTTTCGATACCCATAGCACACAAGTTGTAGCTACTGACACTGCAACCGGCGTACATACAAATCTTTGGAAAACCGTTACAGATGCAATTAAAGCATTTTCAGATGATTTAGTTGGTTTGGGTGTTTCAAAAAGAGTTTTGGGGGTAACTTATTCTGAATTTGGTCGTAGAGTAAAATCAAATGCAAGTGGAGGAACTGACCACGGTGCTGCAGCTCCAATGTTTATGTTTGGCGATTTGGTAAATCCAGTAGTTTTAGGAACTTCGGCCGATATTGCTGCAAATCCTACCACCAATGATAATGTAACAATGCAATACGATTTTAGGTCGGTTTATGCTTCAATACTCCAAAATTGGTTTTGCTTAAATAGTGCTTATATTGATGATGTACTTTTGAAAGATTTTCAACCTTTACCATTAGTTCAGGTTCAAGCTTGTGGAAATATTACAGCAAACGAACCAATATTAAGTGAAGAGTTAATTACAAATGCACCAAATCCGATTGGTGATAAAACAACGCTAACGTTCCTTACAAAAGGTGGGCATACAATGATTCAGATTTTTGATAATATTGGACGAACTGTTGCTGTACCAGTTGATGGCGAATTTGATGCAGGAAGGCATGAAGTTGAACTTGACACAAGAGATTTCAATTCAGGAATGTATTTTGCAAGGCTTCAAAATGGTTCGATTCAACAAGTCAGAAGGATGGTGAAGTGATGAAACCTCACAGACCGACGGTCGCCCCTGCCCCTCTCCAAAAAAGGAGAGGGGTTTTTATTTTGTTATTCCTCGATACAGCTCAAAATCACTTCACAGGCTTCTCTGATTTCATTTTCAGTAATAATTAATGGCGGAGCAATTCTCATCGAATTATCACAATACAAAAACCAATCTGTAATCACTCCACGTTCAATTGCCTTATCAATAATCGATTTTAAAACTTCAAAACTTTCAAATTCAGCAGCGAGCATCATACCTATGCCTCGAACTTCTTTTATTTTTGGGTGAACTAATAATTCCTTGAATAAATTTGATTTTTTTTCAATTAAACTACATTCAGTTTTTCGACATGTAGATGGACGACATCCCTCTGAACATTTTGTTGTATCATAGAGCATACCTTCATCAAAAATCGCATTTAATGTTGCCAAAGATGCCGCACAACTAACAGGATGCCCTCCAAAAGTAGAAATATGCCCTAAAATTGGATTTTCTTTAAAAACTGACATAATTTGGTGAGAAGCAATAAAAGCACCTATGGGCATTCCTCCGCCCATACCTTTGGCACATAGCAAAATATCTGGAAATACTCCATAATGTTCAAATGCCCAAAACTTTCCCGTTCGACCGAAACCTGATTGTACTTCATCAAAAACTAATAAAGCTCCAACATCTGAACATTTTTTTCTGAGTGCAATTAAATATGCTGATTCGGCAGGGCGGATTCCAGACTCCCCGCCTATTGGTTCAAAAAAAACTGCAGCTGTTCGACAAGATATTTTTTCTAAATCATAAAAATTATTTCTTTCAATTTTATGAATTGAAGGTAATAGTGGGCGAAAACTTCGCTTAAAATGTTCTTCTCCAAGCGATAATGCTCCTTGAGTAGAGCCATGATATGAATTTCTACACGAAATAATCTCGGTTCTTTTAGTAAATCTCTTTGCCAGTTTCATCGCACCTTCAATAGCTTCAGTGCCTGAATTAGTAAAATAAACATTATCAAGATTAGTTCCTTCCAAAGTTTTCACTAAAGCCACAGCCAATTTCACTTGTGGAGATTGTATATATTCGCCATAAACCATCAAATGCAAATATTTATCAACCTGATTTTTTATGGCTTCAACAACTTTCGGATGTCTGTGTCCAACATTGCTTACCGCTATTCCCGAAATCAAATCCATATATTTTCTTTCTTTACCAAACAGATAAATGCCTTCAGCACTTTCAATTTCGATTGCAAGCGGAAAATTAGAAGTTTGAGCTAAATTTTGTAAAAAAAGTTGGCGTTGTGTCATATAAATTGATTTTATTTATGCAAATTTGGCATAAAAAAAACTCACAAGCAAAGCCCGTGAGTTTTAAGTACTAACCTATTATTTATGTTTTATTTTAATCTTAACTTAAATGAGTCCTTCTTGTATTACATTTGACGTTATTTTCTTTCATTTGGATGAACGAATATAATAGTTAATCTACACAAAATTTAGGACTTGCGACAAATAAGCCAATTTATGCGACTTATGCTATTTACCCCCAATTCTTCGCATTAAATCTTCGGAATATTGCTCACTTATCGGAATTAAATGAGTGCCAATAGTAATTTTCAAATTACGTATTGACTCAATTTTGTTCAAGGAAACAATGAATGATTTATGTATTCTCATAAAAGGCAATAATGAAAATTTCTCCTCAATACTCTTCATTGTCATTCGCGTTATTACTGGTCTCGGTTGCGTACAAAGATATATTTTTATATAATCTTTCAAACCTTCAATGTAAAGTATATCTGCATACTTAATTTTTACTAACGAATACTCAGCATTTACAAAAAAATGTTCGTCGCTGACAATTTTTGCTAAATTTGGATTTATTTTTAATTGATAAAGCTCATTAGCTTTATTTGTTGCTTTAATAAATCTTTCAAAAGATACTGGTTTCAATAAATAATCAATGACATTTAATTCAAAACCTTCCAAAGCATATTGCTCATAAGCAGTAATAAAAATCACCATGGGATTTGAAGACATACTTTTCAAAAACTGAACGCCTGTCAATCCTGGCATTTGAATATCCAAAAAAATCAAATCGACATTTCTATTTTCATCTTTTTCCTTTTGAATCAATTCAATAGCTTCAAAAGCATTTCTACAACGCCCTATAAGCTCCAAATAAGGAATCTGTCGAATATTATCTTCGAGCAGGTCTAATGCCAATGGCTCATCATCTACTGCAATACATCTCATGTCAGTCAATTTTTAAATAATAGGAGGTATTTTTAAATAATAGGAGGTATTTTTAGCAACATTAAGTCTTATACTTTTAAATTTAGCTTCAAATCTATGGTGTAAAAATTATTTTTATCTTCCACCGTTAATATATATTGGTCGGGATAAAGCAATTCTAATCTCCGTTTGACATTTGCCAAGCCAATTCCCGAAGAACCGTCTTTTACTTCTTGTTTGTCACTACTAAATTTGTTTGTTACCTTAAATAGTAATTGATTCGACGTTGTTTGCAATTCAATCTTAATGATTGGTTTTTCGACCATTCCTGTACCATGTTTGAATGCGTTTTCTACAAATGGAATCAAAAGCATTGGTTCGATATTTTTACTGAGAAGCGGTTGATGTACCAAAAATTCGATTTCAACATAATCAGCGAAGCGGATTTTTTGAAGGTCTATGTAGTTTTCTAAATACCTTACCTCATTTTCAAGCGAAATTTGTTTATCGTCTTTTTCATAAAGCATATAGCGTAATAAATCTGACATTTTCAATAAAACCGGCTCAACTAAATTAGATTTTTTTCGATTCAAAGACACCAAGCTGTTCATCAGGTTGAACATAAAATGAGGCGAAATTTGTGAACGTAAAAATGATAATTCAGATTTCAAACGCTCGTGTTCTTTTTCACGTTGAATTTGTTGATTTTTTTGATAATCAGAGAAAAAGCAATAGGAAGCACTGATTACAAATATGAATAAATAGTTGATGAAGGTAAATACAAAAAATAGATTGCTGTTAATATTTCCAACAAATGATATTCTTACATAATACCGCCCCGCCATCAAAATAGTAATAAGAGCAACTATATATAAAATATAGCGTATAGGTTTTTGCTTAAAAACTTTCGGAAATAGGTATTCTGAATGAGTATAAAATAATATTACATAAGAAATAGAAACATAGACCAAATAAGTATTGTTGGAGTATGGGTCTATGGATGGTTTAGGAGAATCCTTCTGAATTTGTAAATTCAAGACGGGCAAAGTCAAATAACCTAACCAAATGATGATGTGTAAGAAAGGGTATAAATATCTGTTTTTTAACATAACATCAATAATAATAATTTACAATGATAGCCATTAACTCATAAAATATAACATAAACAAGATAATTGGTAATAAAACAACGATTTAATGGTGTTTTTTATAGACAAAAAAGCCTTCATTTCTAAGCGAAGGCTTTTAAAATATTCTAAAACACTTGTTTAGCCATTATCATCATCAACAAATCTCACACAAAAAGCAGCTATTAATAAACTTACTCCACCTGCCACAACAATGTAAAGTGGTGCTTCAATTGAGGCTTCCCCGAAAATAGATTTTACTATTTTTCCAAGAAAAAGTGAAGCAAGAATTTCAGGAATGACAATAAAAAAATTGAAAATCCCCATGTAAACGCCCATTTTGTTGGAAGGTAAAGCTCCCGACAAAATTGCATAAGGCATAGACAGAATAGATGCCCAAGCAATGCCCACGCCAACCATCGAAAGTAATAAAGTGTATTGGTCGTGAATAAAAAGCACCGAAATTAGCCCAATTCCACCGCAAATGAGGGCAAATGTATGCACAAATTTTCGACTGGTTTTCTTGGCAATTACAGGAATCAGAAATGCAGCTAAAAAGCAAACAATAGAATAAGTTGCGAAGTTGATTCCGTTCCATTCACCACCAGCACGAAACTCTGGTGAGTCAGCAGTGCTTGCTCCAAAAATATGATAAGAAGTCATTAATCCAAAAAACATCCACATACAAAACAAGCCCAGCCAAGTAAACATCTGCACAATAGCCAATTGCTTCATCGTTTTTGGAATTCCGCTAACTGAATCCAAAAGTTCTTTGAAATAACCTGCAAGGCCTTTGTTTTCTTCTTTTTCTTTTTTAAATGCCTCCATATCTTCAGGTGGATACTCGTCGGTAGTGAAGCAAGTATAAAGTACAGATAAAAAGAAAATTACTGCTCCGAGTTGAAAAGCATATTTTGTTGTCAAAGAAATACCACTTTCTGTTGTACCAATTACACCCATTTTGCTAAAAATCCAAGGTAAAAGATTGGCAAATGTTTGTCCCAAACCAATGAAAAAAGACTGCATGGCAAAGCCCGCAGTTCGCTGACTAATATCTAATTTGTCAGCTACAAATGCACGGAAAGGCTCCATCGAAACATTAATACTTGCATCAAGTACCCAAAGCAAAGTGGCAGCCATCCACAAAACTTTTGACTCTGGCATAAAAAATAAACCTATCGAAGCTAAAATTGAACCTATAAAAAAGTAAGGTCTTCGTCTGCCATACTTTGTCCAAGTTCGGTCGCTCATTGAGCCGATTAATGGTTGAATCAAAAGCCCAGTCATCGGCCCTGCCAACCACAAAATAGGAATTTCGTCAGGATTTGCTTTGAGTTGTGCGTAGATTCCACTCATGTTGGCAAGTTGAAGTCCCCAGCCAAATTGAATTCCGAAGAAGCCGAAATTCATGTTCCATAATTGCCAAAAGGAGAGTTTTGGTTTGGCTTTTCCGCCAGTCGAATTCATTGTTGTTGATGCCATTATGTATAGGTTAAAGGTTAAATTTTGTGTTATTCGATTTTAAATATTACAATTGAATTTTTAGGAATTTCTATCTTCAAAGTTTCGTCTGATTCTTGTTTTTTTGAAAGATTGCTTCCGAAAATTCCAGAATAATTAATTTCACCAAAACGATTTAAGTGCATCATGTCAAAGGCATCGTTTGGAATTTTGATTTCGGTTTTATATGATTTTTCTAAGTCAAAATTACAAACAAACAATAGTTTTTGATTTTTAGTAAATCGTAGATAAGAATATATTTTTTTGTCATTATAATTTTCAGATTGACCTTCTCTATTAATATATTGTAAATCAAAAAATTCTCCGTTTTTAACAGCATCACTTTCATTGACAAATTTTAAAATTTCGGCATATTGGCTTCTTAATTTTTTTTGTTCAATAGATAATTTGCCACCGTCATATTTATGGTTATTTACCCAATTCTGAAATTCGGGGACACCCCAATAATCAAACATGGTAGTTCGACCGTCTTCACCACTAAAACCTTCGGCAACAGTTGGCTTCACTCCTACTTCTTGCCCAAAATATAACATAACTGGTCCAGAATGCAGCGTTGCACTCAACCACATAGCAGGAATCGCCTTGATTGGGTCATTGGCAAAATACTTGGAAGCAATGCGTTGTTCATCATGATTTTCCAAAAAACGCAACATTCGATTTGAAAAATCGCCCGATTCTTGCAGCCACACCTTCGAAATATCATTAGCATTTCCGCCACCTTCAATTAATCTTCTTAATGCATCATAAAGCCCTACTTTATCATACAAATAATCGAATTTTCCTTCAAAAAGATATTGTTTGTATCTTTGTGGATTATAGATTTCAGCAATAAAAATTACTTCAGGATTAATTTTCTTAATTTCAGGAATCACCCAACCCCAAAATTCAAACGGCACCATTTCGGACATATCACAACGAAAACCATCTACACCTTTTTTTGTCCAATAAGTCAAAATTTCACGCATTTTCAACCATGTACTTGGAGTTGGTTCAAAGTGTTTTGAACGATTATCCAAATAATCTACGCCATAATTGAGTTTAATTGTCTCAAACCAATCATTAATGCTTGGTTTTGCCGAAAAAACGTCATTTCCAGTAGCTATTGCAGGACTTTCAACGAAAGAATTTTTAACTTTTATGGGCGGCTGTATGCCATCAGGCACAACGAAATCTGTTCCTGGGATATAATAAAAGTTATTATTTGCCGAGAAAGCCTTAGTTTTATTATCTTCTTCACCAAAATCTTTTACGCCCTTTGGTTTCTTATCAGAATGATAACTTCTCGCCACGTGATTTGGCACAAAATCTATCAAAACTTTGAGTCTGTTTTTATGACTTCTTGCCACCAATGCCTCAAATTCTTTCATGCGATTTTTTACATCGACTGCCAAATCTGGACTTACATCATAATAGTCTTTGATAGCATAAGGCGAGCCAGCAATGCCTTTTACAACCAAAGGATTATCTTGTGGAATCGTGAACTTTGAATAATCGGTCATGGTTGCGTGTTCTATTACGCCTGTAAACCACACGTGCGACACACCAAAATCTTTCAATGATTTGAGTGCTTTGTCGTTGATGTCGTTAAATTTTCCTGTGCCGTTTTCTTCTAATGTTCCGTAAAATATATTTGTAGTGTTTAGGTTTCCGAACAAACGAGTATAGATTTGATAAACTACAAGTTTGTCGGTTGGTTTTTCTTTGGTCATTTTGTTAGGTTTTTGAGCCACCGAAAAATGGCATAAAGCCACCAAAACAATGGCAATTAATTTATTCATTTTGTCATAGGTTGAAGTTAGTTTCAAATCTAAACAAGATTTTTTTATGAAAAAATACTTTGATTGTGTTATTTTGCCTTACAAACGAAAACTTTAAACTTATGAAACTTACAAAACACTTGTTCTTTCTTGTTTTAATACAATTAGGAGTTAGCCATCATGGTTTTAGTCAAAAACCTGATATTCAACGCATTAACCCTTCAAATTGGTGGGTTGGCATGAAAAACCCAAACCTTCAAATATTGGTTTATGGCAAAAACATTGCTTCTTCGAGCCTTAGTCTAAAACCATATGCTGGTGTTAAATTAAAGAAAACACACCAAACAGAAAATCCAAATTATCTTTTTATTGATTTAGAAATTGGTAAAAACGCCAAAGCAGGTTTTTTACAATTATCAATGACCAATTATCAATTAAAAGGTGTTCCGCAGATTACAAATATTCCTTATGAACTGAAAGTTCGTACCGCAAAGCCACAAGCAGTTACGCAAGCTGATGTGGTTTATTTGTTGATGCCAGATCGATTTGCCAATGGTGATGAATCGAACGATAAATTTGCTGATATGCTCGACCCCGAAGCCGACCGTAAAAGTCCATGGTTGCGTCATGGCGGCGATTTGCAAGGAATCATCGACCATCTTGATTATTTCAAAGAATTGGGCGTTACGGCTCTTTGGCTAACGCCAATCATTGAGAATAATACACACCAAAGCAATGAAGGCGGCACGATGCGTAGCTCGTATCATGGCTATCATTTTACTGACCATTATCAAATTGACAAGCGTTTTGGTGGAAATGAAGGCTATTTAAAATTGATTGATGCAGCTCACAAAAAAGGCATTAAAATCGTACAAGATGCCGTCTATAATCATGTGGGAGAAGATGCTTGGTTTAACAGAGATTTACCTTCAAAAACTTGGATTCATCATTGGGATAAATATACTAATACTTCTTATAAAGACCAACCACTTTTTGATGTCAATGGCTCTAAATATGACAAAAAAGTAACTACTGATGGTTGGTTTACTTCTTTCTTACCTGATTTAGACCAAAAAGACCCACTTTTGGCAAAATATTTGATTCAACACGCACTTTGGACAATTGAGTATTTTAAAATTGATTCGTGGAGAATTGATACTTATATTTATAATGACATGGAGTTTATGAATCGTTGCAACAAAGCGATTTTGGACGAACATCCACAAATGTTGCTTTTTGGAGAATCTGCCGTAAATACCTCCATTAGTCAAGCCTATTTTACGAAAAACAATCTAAATATTCCCTTCAAATGTAATTTGCCAGCGGGTTGTGATTTTGTGCTTCAAGGAGCAATTAATAGTTCGTTGAATGAAGATTTTGGTTGGAATAATGGTGTAAATCGTCTTTACCAAACTTTGGCACAAGACATAATTTACCAAAACCCAGAAAGACTTGTACCTTTTGTAGAAAATCACGATACCGACCGATATTTTTCGGTAATTGGTGAAGATTTTAATAAATATAAATTAGGTTTGACTTGGCTATATACGCTTCGTGGCATTCCGCAAATGTATTATGGCACAGAGTTTTTGATGAAAAACTTCAAAAATCCAACCGATGCTGAGGTAAGAAAAGATTTTCCAGGAGGTTTTAAAGGCGATACTGAAAATAAATTTACTGCCGCAGGAAGAAACCAAAAAGAAAATGATGCTTTCAATTTCAATAAAAAACTATTGAATTATCGTAAAACTTCTGATGCGTTGAGTAATGGAAAATTCATGCAGTTTACACCTTTCGACAATGGCGTTTATGTCTATTTTCGCTATACTGACAAGCAAACAGTGATGGTTGTGAGCAATACAAAAAAGACCGAAGCAACATTTTCGACCGAGAATTTTGCTGAACGCATCAAAGGCTCAAAATCGGCAAAAAACATTATGACTGATGAGGTTTTAAATGACATTTCGACCTTGAAAGTACCTGCAATGACAGCAGTTATTTTGGAATTAAAGTAGTCTAAATTTAGAAAATTATTCTACAAAAAAGTAATATGATAAATAATTTGCGAACTGGAAGTTCGCCCCACAAAATATGATTAATGCAATTTTATTTGATTTAGATGGTGTAATTGTCGAAACGGCGGGTTTTCATTACCAAGCATGGCGACGATTGGCAAATGATTTAGGATTTGATATTTCAGAAGAATTCAACGAAGGACTGAAAGGCATTAGCCGCATGGAATCGCTGGATTTGATTTTGAAACATGGTGGCGTTGAGTTGATCGAAGAACAAAAATTAGCTTTGGCTGTTTCCAAAAATGACAATTATTTGACTTTGGTTAGCAAAATGACTCCTGACGATATTTTGCCAGGCGTTCAAGATTTTTTCAAGCAAATCAAGCAAACTGACATAAAAATTGGCTTAGGTTCGGTCAGTAAAAATGCCAAAATGATTTTAGAACGAGTTGGATTATTGCAAGAATTTGATGCTATTATTGATGGTACAAAAATTACGAGAGGCAAACCCGACCCCGAAGTATTTTTAAACGGTGCTTCCGAATTAGGCTTTTTACCCATCGAATGTATTGTTTTTGAAGATGCCGTAGCTGGCGTAGAAGCAGGAAAAAGAGCAGGAATGAATGTAGTTGGCATCGGAAAATCCGAAGTTTTGACAAAAGCTGATATTGTTTTGGCAGGTTTTGAAGGAATTGAGTTGAACGCACTTTTAGTGGAATTAAAGAATTAAGTACGATTTATGAGAAACATTTTTGCTGTTTTTGTTTTATTTTGTCTGATGACTTTTGACTGTTTTTCGCAAAACAAATATTTTATTGATGATTCATGGGAAAAAGTTATAAAATTTTCTATCGATAGAAATCAGATGCTTTTTGTTTACATCTATTCGGAGAAATGTGATGTTTGTAAAGAGTTAGATGAAAAGGTGTTTTCTAATACTGAAAAAATGAATCGCTTATTAGAAAATGTTATTTTTTATAAGGCAGATTTTAATGATAAAATCAATGGTCAAAAAATAGTTGAGAAATTCAGTTTAACAAAAACCCCAACATTCCTCTTTTTACGCTGGAATGACAATATTTATCATAAAGTTGAGCCAATTGTAGGAGATTTCGACCTTGAATCAATGTACGAATCAATAAAAATTGAATTGGAGAATGGAATAAAGAAAAACGAAATTGTTAGAAAATATAATGAGAACAAAAATAATCCGCAAGCCATAAAAGATTACAATAATTATTTAATAAAAACTTATCCAAATTTCCCATTTGGCAACATCGTAAATAATTATTTAAAAGTAATTTCACCAAAAGAACAATTATCAGAAGAAACACTTCAAATGATATTAAAATCTGGGAATTATTTTGAATCATTTACAATTGAAATTCTATTGAGACAATTGCAAAAAGCGACAATACAAGAGAACTTATATAACCAATATATTATTAAAGATAGAATTATTACAAGCATCATACCTACATTTAATCGTGGCTATGTACTTGACAAAATAAATTTAAATAAAGCAATTGAATTCGCCGAGAGTTGTAATAAAATCACACCAAATTTTAAAAATAATGACAAATCAATTTTTGAAATTTATTTTCATGCAAGTGTACCAAACAAAAGCAAATTTTTAAATCTTTCAAAATATTACTATAATGACCAAAAGCCAAACCTCAGAAAAGATAAATTGAGGCATAATGATTCACTTTTTTATAATCAAATAAAAAACTATTTGTTAAAAGATACGCTACTCTCTTTTGAACAAAAAAATATCCTGAAATCAAAAAACAATTACTATTCAAATACTCAAGCAGCGAATTTAATTTTCATAGCCAAAGGAATTTACATTTTAGATAAATTCCCTAAAAATATTGAATTTGGAATACAATGTGCAAAAAAATCGATTGAATTTGCTCCAAATGCAACTCGTTATGCCATTTGCGGACTACTTCATTATAAAAATGAAGAATATAAAGCTGCCTACGAAATGTTAATAAAAGCAACAGAACTTGAAATAGATGAAAAAGACAAAATTGATGCAGATGTTTACAAAGATGCTTTTTCAACCCTTTTAGAAATCAAAAAAAGAATACCAGAAAATTACTGATAAAATACTTTACCTATAAAAAGATAGTCCTAAAAAACTATCATACTAATTTATGAAAGATTATATAAAACACGATGCGTGGTGCATTATTGAAGAAGGATTCCACCCCGAGCATAACGAAATTACCGAAAGTTTGATGAGTTTGGGCAATGGTCGCATGGGCGGACGTGGAAATTTTGAAGAAAATTATTCAGGAAGAACCTTACAAGGCAACTATGTGGCTGGTGTTTGGTTTCCAGACAAAACTCGTGTAGGTTGGTGGAAAAATGGTTATCCAAATTACTTTGCCAAAGTTATCAATGCTTGCAATTGGACAGGAATTGACATCGAAATTGAAGGGGAATCGCTCGATTTGAATACTTGCAAAGTTTTGGAATTTAAAAGAACGCTTGATATGCGAACTGGCGTTTTAGAGCGTATTTGTACCGTTGAATTATCGATTACCAAAACTTTAAAAATCCATTCTCAGCGTTTTTTGAGTATGGTTGATGATGAAGCAGGTGTAATAAAATATTCAGTTACGCCATTAAATTTTTCTGGTTGTGTCAAAATCACAGTTTCGCTTGATGGTGATGTGAGTAACAAAGATTCAAATCATGGTGAAAAATTTTGGCAAGAAATCAGCAAAGAAACTGCTCACGGTGAAGGTTATTTGACACTCGAAACCAAACAATCTCCATGGGATACAGTTCCTACTTTTCAAGTTTGTACTGGAATGAAGTTTGAGATTTTTCAAGATACTCAATTAGTTGCGGGCGGCGTTCCGCATTATCAGATACTTCCAATCAAAAAAGAAAGTTATGTTGCAAACGAATTGAAACTTAATTTGGAAGAAAACAAGGCAATTTCAATCATAAAATATGGTGTAAATCTTTCTTCTGAAAACCATTCGATTGAAAAACTCAATTCAAATGCGAAACAGTATCTTGAAAAAGTAGCAAAAAAAGGTTTTGACTTGATGCTTGCCGAACAAACAGCGGCTTGGGCAAAAAAATGGGAAGGAAATGATATTCAAATTGAAGGTGATGTGGCTGCTCAACAGGCGATTCGTTTCAATATTTTTCAATTGCAACAAACTTATACAGGCGAAGATGCTCGTTTAAATATTGGTCCAAAAGGTTTTACTGGCGAAAAATACGGTGGTGTAACTTATTGGGACACCGAGGCTTATTGTTTGCCGTTTTACTTGGCTACTTCCGACCAAAAAGTTGCCCGTAATTTATTGGTTTATCGCCATAATCATTTACAAAAAGCTATTGAAAATGCCGAAAAATTAGGCTTTTCGGGCGGAGGGGCACTTTATCCGATGGTTACGATGAATGGCGAAGAATGTCATAACGAATGGGAAATTACGTTTGAAGAAATTCATCGAAATGGAGCCATTGCTTATTCCATTTTTGACTATGTGCGTTATACAGGAGATGCTCAGTACTTGGCAGAATATGGTCTGGAAGTTTTGACAGGTATTTCGAGATTTTGGTCGCAACGTGTCAATTGGTCGGCTGACAAAAATAAATATGTAATGTTGGGCGTAACTGGTCCAAATGAATACGAAAACAATGTCAATAATAACTGGTACACTAATTATTTAGCAAAATGGTGTTTGAGTTATACGATTGAATGTTTTGAAAAATTAAAGAGCGAAAATTCAGAGAAATTTGAAGAAATAATTGCTAAAACCAAGCTCAATTATACATCTGAGTTAGAAAAATGGCAACATATTGTTGAAAATATGTACTTCCCATTCGACGAAAATCGCCAAGTTTTCTTGCAACAAGATGGATTTTTGGATAAAGAATTACTGAATGTTGGAGATATTGCTGAACATCGTCCAATCAATCAAAAATGGTCTTGGGACAGAATTTTACGTTCATGTTTTATCAAGCAAGCTGATGTTTTGCAAGGAATGTATTTCTTTGAAGAAGATTTTACAATCGATGAATTGCGTAGGAATTTTGATTTTTATGAACCAATGACTGTACATGAATCTTCACTTTCGCCATGCGTTCATGTGATTCATGCGGCAAGACTCGACAAAAAAGACAAGGCTTACGAAATGTATGTCCGCACAGCTCGCCTCGATTTGGACGATTATAATAATGACACCGAAGACGGTTTGCACATTACCTCAATGGCAGGAACTTGGCTTTCGGTTGTGCAAGGTTTTGGTGGTATGAGAGTGAAAAATAATATGATTTCTTTTGAGCCATTTTTGCCTGAACAATGGACTGGATTTTCGTTTAGGGTTGGCTTTAGAAAAAATTCATTGAATATATCAATCAAAGGAAATACTATCGAAATTGAGAATATTTCTGGTAATGGTATTACGGTTTTGGTTTATGGAAATGAAGTTTCAGTTCCTGCCAGTTCTACAAAATCAGTTACTTATTAATACTTTTTAACACCAAAAATGCTGTCAGATTTACATTTGACAGCATTTTTTTATAAATTAAACATTCAAAAAACTTAGTTACATCCTCCTATCTCTGCTTTAAAAATACTTCCATTCGCAGCAGTAAAACCACTTCCTTGTAAAGGCGATAAAGTAATTGAGTTTCCAGCACGATAAGTTACATTTGCTCCCGAATTTATCACTTGAGTCGAAGTTATTGTTTGGTTGGCATTTTGAAGCCCTGCGGTGACAGTTCCACTCAAACCCAACGCATTTTGACAATTGTTTGAAATATTGACAAGAACTGAGTTATTACTCAATTTAGCACAAATACTACCCCCACTTATAACAGATTGAAGATTTGCAAATGGTTGATTTATTAAACTTGAAAAATCAACATTGTCTGTTAAATAAGAAATTCCATAAACTGCATAATTTCCAGCAGGGAAAGTTGTAGCATTTGTCAAATTTGAAGTAGTTTGAATTGCTTTGATTGTGTTTGTTGTAGTATTTAATACCACATAATTATATGAATAGTAGGAATTTTCAGCAGGAATTGGTTGCCATATACTTCCCGTACCAGAAAAACTCACACCAACTGCTCCAGTAGAATTTGTATCCCATTGGTAAGCCATGGTCATTAAATAAGTTGTATTTGCAGCTAATGTAAGTGTTAGTGTACTTGATGAAACAACTCCCGATGTCATATTTAATGTTCCTCCTAACCAATTTGTACATCCACCAACAAAAGCACCTGTGAAAACATTAATACTTTTACCTCCAACCGAACCACTAATAGTAAAAGTGTAACTTCCATTGACTGATACTCTAAAATTAAAACTTTTATAATAGGTGATATTTGAGTATGGAATTGTACAAACACTACCATTAAAACCTATTAGTGGCATTGTTGGATCAGAGTTTGTGGTAGTTTTTGAAACATTTGCAACAGTTATATAATTAAACAAATTCAAATTGAGAGAAGGGTCTCCTGCCAAAGCAGTGACAGTACTTGAAGGTGTCAAATTTGAAGTTTCGGCTGTACAGGTTGGTAATACATTAACTACATTTATAGGTGTATTATTAATATCAAAAAAAATGAGATTTGTATTTGTTGGAACAATTTTTATTCTTCCTTGAGTCGTTATTATTGACGGTACAGTAATACTTTGGCTACCATCATTTGGTGTATTTGAAACTAAAACTGTTGGAAAAGTAGCACCATTATCACTCGAAAATAAAATATCAATATTACTACAATTCAGCGGAGCAGCATTTGTTCCATTAACTGACCATGTGATTATTTTTGTTGAAGCCTGTACCCAAGAAGTGGCTGTATTTTGAGACGTTAATAAAAATGGACCAGAATTATCTACAACAATATTAATTGAAGCACAATGCACTCCGCCTCCTGCGGCATTATTATCTCTACCTGTAAGCCTCATAGTAAGTGTACGAGCTACTTGTGGCAATGCTTCATCATTGTTTGCGGTACTCCCTGCTAAAATTACAGATAGTGCAGGAAACGTCCTTACATTTCCTGTCGAAATGGGTGCAAAAGTTCTAAAAATAGGTGAATCAGTAGAGTTTTGTGCATCATCAGCTCCCCCACGTGTTGTCCCTAAATTATATTGCTCCCAATTAAAGAGAACAGTTGCTCCATTAGCATCAGAACCACTTCCGTTTAAAGTAAAAGGTGTTCCTTTTGGAATTATCAAAGTTCTGCTATTTGGATTAGCATTTACAACAGGAATTGTATTGCCAGAAGCAGTATTCACACTACAAGTACCAGTATTTGTGCTAAAATTAATTATACTTTCTAAGCTGTTTGCATGAAAATAGGTTCTATTTACAGTACCACTAATATTATCAGGGGTACAATTTCCCCAATACGACATATAGGTTGAACCACTACCTGGCTCAAATGCAGAACCTGTCATAATATTACCTGTACAACCAGAATTTACACTATTGAAAGTGTGTCCTGCACTAAATTGATGACCAACTTCATGGATAAATGTGACTAATGAAGTAGTTGTACCACCACTCCATCCACCTGCTTTTATTGGACTTGTACTTCCTGATAAGTTTAAATTATTACAAGGGCTACTCAAATAAGCAACGCCTCCTCCGCCAGGAGAATGATGTATTACATGCCCTACATCATATAAACCTAATGAAAAATTTGCAGGTTCTGAACTTGCTAATGAACCAAAAGCAATGGCAGCATCCAGAGCTTTTGCATTTCCATTTGGATTAAAAGGGTCAGCATTTGCATCTTCATAGATTTTTGTTGAAACTAAAGAAAAAGAAACAGATACTTCTTTTTCATAAACTGCTCTTAATGAATTGACCATACTTGTTAATGCTGCTTGAGCTGTAACTTGCGAACTACCATTATTTGTAAAAAACTCACCAGTTGTTACAATTGCTATTCGATAGGTGCGAAGGGTTGTACCATTACTGTAAGTCTGAATTGCATTAACTTTCAAATTTTTTCCAAGTGTATTGATATGTTCATCAAGTATTTCACATTGTCCATTGCTCAATAAATCATTCTGATAAAATACCTCATGTTCATTTATTGAAATATCTTTTGGAGCAAAAAATACATTACCTTTTGAAGTAAAAAACAATCCATAAACCCCACTTGGAGCAACCGTAAATAAACCTGTTGATTCTTTATCAGTGGAACCAAATGCTCTATATGTTTTTATATCGGGAAATTTTTTCGCTAAATCGTCAGACATTAAAGGTGATTCTAATACTTTAAATGACACAAAATTACCATCAGCCATTGGTAATTCTAATTCAATACCAGTATCTTCTGATTGTTTTTTGGACAATGCAAAACTTATTTCTTTTGGAGCATTCCTCAGTTTTTCTTGAACCGTTGATAAATTTATTTTAATGGTAAGTTTTTCATTTTGAGCAAATAATAAAGAGATTGGACTAAAAAACATTAAAAGTAAACATTTATTCATGAGGGGATTAGGGTTTAGATTTAAACGTAAAGTTACAATAATATGGAAAAATTATAAATTGATTGTATTTTTATAATCAAAGAGTTAGAAAATTCCCAAAAAAGCAATCAAAATCAATTGATAGCTACTGAAATAGAACAACAAAATTTGTTCCCTAAGTCTGAATCACCCCAACATTATATCGTTTCGTTATTGGAGAATGATTGGCAGCTTCTATACCCATCGAAATTATTTTCCGAGTTTCGAGCGGGTCAATAACGCCATCAACCCACAGATTTGATGCAGCAAAATATGGACTTAATTGAGAGTTGTATCTATGAGTAATTTTATCCAATAATTCTTTTTCTTCCTCCTCTCCTATTGTTATTCCCTTAGATTTTAATGTAGCTGTTTGAATCTGCACCAAAGTTTTTGCTGCCGAAGCTCCACTCATTACCGCCATTTTTCCTGTAACCCATGAGTAAATCAAGCGAGGGTCATAAGCCTTGCCACACATGGCATAATTTCCTGCTCCGTAAGAATTCCCAACAATAAAAGTAAATTTAGGAACAACTGAATTTGCCATTGCACTTACCATTTTTGCACCATCTTTAATTATTCCACCATGCTCGGAGCGACTACCTACCATAAATCCAGTAACATCCTGCAAAAAAACCAAAGGAATTTTCTGTTGATTACAATTCATTATAAATCTGGCAGCTTTATCGGCAGAATCTGAGTAAATAACACCGCCCATCTGCATCTCACCTTTTTTCGACTTGACAATTTTTCTTTGATTGGCAACAATTCCAACCGCCCAACCATCAATACGGGCAAGTCCGCATAAAATTGTTTGTCCGTAGCCTTTTTTGTATTGGTCAAATTCTGAATTATCTACCATTCTTTCTATAATTTCAACCATATCATAGGGTTTTGTGCGGTCGGCTGGCAAAATAGAATAGATTTCTTTTGGGTCTTTTTTTGGTAAAAAGGCTTCTTTTTTATCGAAACCTGCTTTGTCGAAATTCCCCATTTTATCAAAAATACTACGAATTTCATCTAAGCAGGCTTCGTCATTTGGAAATTTATTATCGGTTACACCCGATATCTCGCAATGAGTCGTTGCACCGCCCAAAGTTTCGTTGTCAATGTCTTCGCCGATAGAAGATTTCACCAAATATGAACCTGCCAAAAAGACCGACCCAGTTCCCTCTACAATTAAAGCATAGTCCGACATAATGGGCAAATATGCTCCACCAGCTACACAACTGCCCATAATTGCCGCTACTTGCGGAATTCCAGCCGACGACATTTGTGCATTATTTCTGAAAATCCTTCCAAAATGTTCTTTATCTGCAAAAACTTCCGACTGCATAGGCAAATAAACACCTGCCGAATCAACTAAATAAATGATTGGCAAGCGATTTTCCATTGCAATCTCTTGGGCACGAAGGTTTTTCTTTGCTGTAATCGGAAACCAAGCACCAGCTTTCACAGTCGCATCATTGGACACAATAATACACATTTTTCCACTCACGTAACCAATACCACAAACACAACCACCATTCGGACAACCACCATCTTCTTCATACATTCCATCGCCTGCAAATGTGCCAAATTCTGTAAATCGACTTTCTTTATCAATCAAATATTCTACTCTTTCTCGTGCAGTAAGTTTTCCTTTGGCTTTGTGGGCTTGAATTTTCTTCAATCCACCACTTAATTTTAATTTTTCATACCGTTCGTTTAATTCCTGCAATAATTCGTCAATAGTTAGCATAATTCTTGTTATATTTCGTTCATGAAGCAAAATAATGATAATTTTTCATTGTTTTAAACAATTTTTGCAAATATGATAAATAGTTGTCAAAACAATGATTAATATTGCAACTAATTCTGGAACAAGAAAAAAATAACTTTTACAATTTGCTTATTAATTTCGTAAATACTTCCATTAAAAGTTTTACTTTGGATTGATTAGGTTGCAACTTTTAAAGTCGTCTTTATAAAATTTCTTTCACAAATTTTGAAAAATTTATTTTTTTCTTGTTCCCTCAACAAACAAAACTACAATGACGTATTTAGAAACAGAAACGGACGAACAATTAGAAATGATTCAGCAAAGTGCTAAAGATTTTGCCGAAAATTATATTCGTCCAAACATAATGGAATGGGATGAAGCACAAATTTTCCCAGTAGAATTATTTCATAAAATGGGCGATTATGGCTTCATGGGCATACTTGTCCCTGAAATTTATGGCGGTTCGGGACTTGGCTATCAAGAATATATTACAATTTTAGATGAAATTTCAAAAGTCTGTGGCTCAATCGGACTTTCGGTGGCGGCTCATAATTCGCTTTGTACCAATCATATTCTTACTTTCGGAAATGAAGAGCAAAAGCATAAATATTTACCAAAATTAGCCTCTGGTCAGTGGATTGGAGCATGGGGTTTGACCGAAACTGGCACAGGTTCGGATGCGGGTGGCATGGCAACAACGGCTATTGAAGATGGTGATTATTTCGTTTTAAATGGCTCCAAAAACTTTATTACGCACGCAATCAGTTCAGAAGTTGCCGTTGTAATTGTTCGCACAGGCGAAAAAGGAGATTCACATGGAATGACTGCTTTAATTATAGAAAAAGGCACGAATGGATTTTCAGCAGGAAAAAAAGAAAATAAACTCGGCATGAGAGCAAGCGAAACAGCTTGTTTGTTTTTTGATAATTGCAGAGTACATAAAGACAATGTATTAGGCAAAGTTGGCGATGGTTTTATACAATCGTTAAAAATATTAGACGGTGGTAGAATTTCTATTGCCGCACTTTCGCTCGGAATCGCACGAGGTGCTTTCGAAGCAGCACTAAAATATGCCCAAGAAAGAGAACAATTTGGCAAAGCAATCTTCCATTTTCAAGGGATTAGCTTTAAATTAGCAGAAATGGCAACTAAAATTGAAGCCGCCGAATTAATGACTCGCAACGCAGGACGCTTGAAAAATCAAGGCAAAAAAATGACCAAAGAAGGTGCAATGGCAAAGCTTTTTGCTTCAGAAACGGCAGTTGAAGTTGCCACTGAAGGCATACAAATTCACGGTGGATATGGCTATACCAAAGATTTTCCTGCCGAAAAATTCTTTCGTGATTCAAAACTTTGTACAATTGGAGAAGGAACGAGTGAAATTCAGAAATTGGTGATTAGTAGAGAGTTGGTTAAGTATTTGTGAATTTGCAAATGAGTGAATTAGTGAATATTTGTTAAATCACACATTCACTAATTCACAAATCACTAAATAATTTATGAAGATTATAGAATGTCCAAGGGATGCAATTCAAGGTTTGCATCAATTTATTCCGACTGAAAAGAAAGCTAAATATATCAATTTACTACTCGAAAGTAATCTTTTTGATACGATTGACTTTGGAAGTTTTGTTTCACCAAAAGCCATTCCACAAATGGCAGATACTAAAGATTTGGTCAAAAAATTGAAGATTCGAGATTCAAAATCTAAACTTTTAGCTATTATTGCCAATGAAAGAGGAGCTTCAGAGGCTTGTCAATTTGACGAAATTTCTTATTTGGGCTATCCTTTTTCTATTTCCGAAACATTTCAATTACGAAATACAAATGCAACAATTGCGGAATCTTTAGAGCGAGTAAAAGTGATTCAAGATATTGCACAAAAAGCTGATAAACAATTAGTTATCTATATTTCAATGGGTTTTGGAAATCCTTATGGTGATATTTGGAATGCCGAAATTGCTTTGCATTGGGTCAATGAATTACAAAAATTAGGCATAAAAATATTTTCTTTGTCAGATACAGTTGGCGTTGCAAAATCTGATTCTATCAAATATTTATTTGAAAACTTAATTCCTAAATATCCAAATTTAGAATTTGGCTCGCATCTGCACACAACACCTGATACTTGGCTCGAAAAAGTCGAAACCGCCTATAATGCTGGTTGTAGAAGATTTGATGGAGCGATTTTGGGATATGGTGGTTGCCCAATGGCGGATGATGAATTGGTGGGAAATATGCCAACAGAAAATTTGTTACAATTCTCAGAAAAGACTGATAATCAATTAGTTAATAATTTAAAAATTGCATTTCAAGAAATGATTTACTAATGTTTTTTACAGAATCTGACATACATAACTACTCAAAAGTTGAGTTTCAACTCATTAATACCAAGCAAGAAGATAATCTTTTTACTATTACATTGAATCGTCCTGAAAAACGTAATGCTTTTACGCCAACAATGATTCATGAAATTGCTTTTGCTTTGGCTTATGCCCATTCCCGAAATGACATTTGGTGCGTTTTGATAAAGGCAGAAGGAACAGTATTTTGTGCAGGAATGGATTTGAATATTTTTCAAAATCCTGAATTAGATGTAAAAAATGAAACTTTACCGCTGCCCTTAAAAGAAATTACGATTGGCGATGCTTTTAAGTTTTTAGAAAAACCTTGCATTGCAAAGGTTGAAGGAAATGTTTTAGCAGGAGGTTTTTTGTTTATTGGAGGTTGCACTTTTGTGGTTGCCACCGAAGATGCTCAATTTGGACTTCCAGAAGTAAAACGTGGTATTTTCCCGCTACAAGTAATGGCGACTTTGCTCAAAATCATGCCTCAACGAAAGGTTTTAGAAATGTGTATTTTAGGAAAAAACTATACTGCCCACGAGGCTTATGAGTTAGGTTTAGTTACACATCTTTCTTCAAAAGAAAACATCAAAATTGATACTAACTTATTAATTAACTGCATATTAGAAAACTCACCATTCGCCATAAAAAAAGGTTTTGAAGCATTAAATAAGCTCCAAAACCTTCCAGAAAACGAACAACACCAATATTTAATAAAGGTACTTCAAGAAATAAGAAATTCAGCCGATGCCAAAGAAGGCATATTGGCATTTAAAGAAAAAAGAGTTCCGAATTGGTCGTAGAGACAAGGCGGTAGAGAAAAGGCGACCGTCGCTCGGCACTGCCTTGTCTCTACGTGTCGAACCTGTCATCAATTTATATCTTTCTTCTTCCCAACATTAATTGCTGGTAACTGATTTTCACTTACCAATTTATTGAAAGCAGGCACATCTTCATCAATTATCTTCTTGAGCTTGATTGTGCTTATTTCCATTTTCTTACTCAAATCGTCAAAAGCTTCACCTGCACCTTTGGTCGGTTTAGCATCTGAACTCGAAACTACGCCAGCCACACCTGCAATTTTATCATTCAAACGAATCGGATATGCCAATAAATCTTGCGTGGCACGAGCTTTATTTTGTACTAAAGTTTGCTCTAAATCTTCCAAGTTTTTCAACATTGGCTTAGTTAATTTCTGAAACTTTGCTATCAAAACAGTATCTTTCACACTTTTCATGTATTCAGAAACAGCCTTTTTTATTTCACGCATTTGATTGATTGCCTTATGGTTTTCATCTAATTTATTATGAATTTTCAATAATAAATCAAATTGAGCTTTCAAATCAGCATTAGTTGCGTCATTACGTGGGTCTTTCTTGATTTCAGCAATTTCTTCTTGAATAACTTTTTTTCCAACAATTAAACGCACTTTATAATTACCAGGAATCACTTTTGGACCTGTCAAATTTCCTGCCCACATCGGCGATTTTTCACCTTCAATTTCGGTGGCATCAGCATAACGCATATTCCATATAAAACGATTTAAACCAATATTTGCTGCCACCGTGCCTGAACGTTGCATTTTTGTATCCTCATAAAAATCTTTTGATACCTTCAATGCTTCACCTTTTACATCTTTTTGGTTTGAATACATAACGATTGTGTCATTATTCATTGTCAAAAACTGCAATTTCACCTCGTCCTTTGGAGCTTCTTTCAAATAATAATTGACTATAATACCATTTGGAGCGTTTTGTCCTTCGTCAGATGGAGCCGCCCTTCTGCCTCCACCGTCGCCACCTTGCATACGGTATGAATGACGAGGCTTAAACAAATATGCTTTGGCATCTTTCACCATATTATCTTTAATTTCATATAAAGGAGTTATATCATCCAAAACCCAAAATGCTCGACCGTGAGTGGCAACAACTAAATCTTTTTCTCTTTTGTGGATTTGTAAGTCACGCATCGAAGAAATTGGCAAATTCAGGTTTATAGGATTCCAAGAATCACCATCATCAAACGATACATAAACCCCTCTTTCAGTTCCTGCATAAAGCAAACCTGCTTTATTTGGGTCTTCACGCAACACTCGACAATATTCATCTTCTGGAATTCCATTGGTAATTTTTGTCCAAGTTTTGCCATAATCGCTTGTCTTGAACAAATATGGTTTTCTGTCACCAAACATGTATCGGGTTGCTGCTACATAAGCTTTTCCTTTATTAAAATCGGAAGGATGAATGGTGCTAATCAAAGCAAAATCACCCAATTGTGAAGTTGGAAGTGTAACATTCGACCAGTTTTTACCATTATCGGTTGTAACATGAATAAAACCATCGTCTGAACCTGCCCAAATATTTCCTTTTTCAATCGTAGATTCTGCCAAAGCAAAAATCGTTGCGTAAATTTCGGCACCTGTTTGGTCAAGCGTAATTGGTCCTCCGGTTGCTCCCGTAGTTTTTGGGTCATTGCGTGTCAAATCTGGACTAATAGTTTCCCAAGAATGTCCTTCATCTTGCGTAACATGAACATATTGCGAAGTGGCATATAAACGAGTACCATCATGCGGTGAAAACAAGATTGGGTATGTCCACTGAAAACGGTATTTTTTCTCAGCCGAAGTATGTCCCATATTATTTTCTGGGTAAACCATGATGTTTTGTTCTTGGTTATTTGCTGCATTTTGCTTGGTCATATAACCATCATACGAACCACCATAAGTAATTTTTGAGTTTTTGGGATCAATAGCAATGTAGCCCGACTCGCCACCAGCAACCGAATACCAATCTCTTATTCCAATCGAATAATTGTCAGTTTTGCTCGCAATTCTTACTGTAGAATTATCTTGTTGTGAACCATAGACATTATATGGAAAGTCATTATCGAGATGCACGTGATAAAACTGTGCCGTCGGAATATCAATATCTGAGAATGTAAAGCCATCATTATAAGTAACTTCTGCCCCACCATCGTCAGCAATAATAAAATTATTTGGGTTTTTAGGGTTTATCCAAACATCGTGGGTATCGCCATGATGTACATTTAGGTTGCGAATAGTTTTTCCACCATCAACAGATTTGAATGAATTTACATTCAAAATAATCACGCCATTTTCATTCAATGGGTCGGCTTGCAAATTCATGTAATACCACGGGCGTTGCCAAAGATTTTTGTTATCATTTACCAAAGTCCAATGTTCGCCAGCGTCATACGAAGTATAAAGTCCACCTTTCACATTTTCAATCATGGCGTAAAGTCTATTAGAATTGGCAGGAGAAACTGCAACGCCAATTTTACCCAAAAGCCCTTTTGGCATTCCTGGCTTTTCGTTCAGACATTCCCAAGTGTCGCCACCGTCAACTGATTTGTACAAACCACAACCTTTTCCACCACTACTCATGCTATGTCCATTTCGGTAGGCTTGCCAAAGTGTGGCATAAATCACACGAGGATTATTTGGGTCAATTCTTACATGATATGCACCTGTGCTATCATTTTTACTTAGAATTTGCTCCCAAGTTGCACCACCGTCTTTACTTCTGAAAACCCCACGTTCTTTGTTGGGGGCAAACGGATTTCCTACGGCTGCCACATAAACCATGTTAGCATCTTTTGGATGAACCTCAATTGTTGCAATGGCATCGGCTTTTGGTAAACCTACGTGTTTCCAAGATTTTCCTGCATTTGTTGATTTATAAACACCATCGCCATAACTAATATTGCTTCTCATATCTGCTTCTCCCATGCCAACATAAACCACATTTTGGTCGGACGGGGCAACGGCAATTGCACCAACCGAACTTGATTTGAAAGTTGAATCACCCACGTGATTCCAGTTTGCTCCACCATCAGTTGTTTTCCAAACGCCACCACCTACGGCACCAAAATAGTAGGTTAATGGTTGGTCGGCAATTCCTGCTACTGCAAGCGAACGACCTGCACGAAAAGGTCCAATATTTCGCCATGAAAGTCCCCCATAAAGATTTTTGTCTATTTTTTTAGTCTCGATTATTGGTGTAGAGGTAGTTGTAGCAGGAACTGATGGAACAATAGCCTTTTTCTTTTGAGAAAATGAACTTATTGAAGCCAAACTCGCTAAAATAAGAATGGATAGTTTTTTCATTGTTGATGATTAGTTTAGGTTTTTGCGTAAAAATACAAGCAAATTACAAGATTACAACAAAATTTTACGAAATTTGCGAACGAATAATTCAGTACAAATATAATATTTTGTCATTCTTATAAATTATGAATCTTTTAGTATTATCTCCAACATCCGATATCGAAGCTTTTATAGAACATTGGTCACAGCTATACGCTCATAGTAATTCTTTTGAGAATAATTATACAAATCACATAAAACCTGACAAACCAACAACTCATAAAGACCTACTTGAATTATTTGAATGGCTAACTGTGGCTGGCTTGGGGCAAATTAGAACTAAGGCTATAAAAGAAAAAATTTATCCCCACCTCGAATATATTAATGATATGAAATTTGAGGAAACGATAGATTTAGAGGTGTTTCATAGCAAATTCAACAATGTTTCTGCCGTTTCTCGAATATTTTTATTACATATCATAAAGCCAAATGTTTATCCACTTTATGATTCTAATATTCATATTGCCTATAATTATATTCATAGAATTGACTCAGAAAAACAACCATATCCAAAAAGAGAAGAAGATAGAATGAAATTTTATTTCAGAAAAATAGTACCTTTTGTAGCAAGTATTAAAGGCAATAATTCAATAAAAAAAATTGATGAAGCTCTTAATTCGTATGGACAGATGGTAAGAAAAATAGAAAAATCTGAATTAATTTTTTAGAAAACGTGTCAATTCGTTACATATATTTTTTTAATTTGCAAAAACAATACACTTCAAATATGACAAATAACGAACTTGATAAAATAATTGATAATTTCGATACAGTTTTTCG
Organism: Emticicia sp.; assembly: GCA_031378345.1. Lineage (GTDB taxonomy): Bacteria > Bacteroidota > Bacteroidia > Cytophagales > Spirosomataceae > Emticicia. The sequence continues at coordinate 221,865 of JANNDY010000013.1, forward strand.
TGGAGATTCTTGGCATGGGCCATCAGTAATGGAGTTTTTGAATTCCATGCCCTTAGAAATTGTTGATGTTCAAAAAAAATTTTCTAAACATACTATATGTCAAATTGTTTTTCATTTGACAGCTTGGAGAAAGTTTGTCTTTGAAAAATTGAATGAAAATATACATTATGATCTGGTAACAGAAGAAGATAATTATGGCAATGAAGAAAATATTATTAAAGAAAATTGGAGCAAATTGGTATTAAATTTGAAAGAATCACAAGAAAAATTATTAAGAAAATTAGAAGAATTTGATGACAGTTTGCTTACAAGATTAGTACCTGGTCAAGATTATGATTTTTATAAATTGCTAACAGGCTTGATTCAGCACGATACTTATCATCTTGGAATGATTTGGGTACTTTGGGAATAATAATGTGGGGCGAAAATCCTTTTCACAGACGTAGAAAATGTTAATTGAGAATAAAAAACACTTAATTCTATAAGTAAAATAAATTGAGAAAAAAAAGTAATTATGGAAGAACAGCAAACCTCAGAATTAGACAGAATCAAAATATTGCTAAATGCTACATTTCACGGCGGAGCATGGCATGGACCATCAGTTTTGGAAAACATAAAAGATATTAAGCCAAAAGCTGCGGGAAATAGACAAAAAAATATTCACACAATTGCCGAATTGGTTTATCACATTACAACTTGGCGGATTTTTGCACTAAAAAAAATTCAAGGAGATATTGAATTTGTTATCAAAACTGAGAAGCAAAATTGGGGAAATCTCAAAGAAATTGATGATTTTGAGTGGGAAACCCTTCAAATGGAACTTACTTTGAGCCACGACGAACTAATAGTTGGCTTAGAAGAAAAAGATGATAATTTTTTATTAGAAATTGTTCCAGGTGCCGAATATGATTTTTATACACTTCTTCACGGGATCATCCATCATGACCTATACCACAATGGTCAAATTGGGATTTTGAAAAAATCTGCTGTAAAATCAAGCAAATTTGATGATGAAGAAGAGCTGAGAAGTAGCCGATATTTTGAAGATGAGTATTGATATATCTATATTAAGATTAGAAAAAGGCTTGGAAGGTAATTCTTTCAAGCCTTTAATTTTTGAATTATATTGATAAAAATCTTAAAAAACAGCTAAAATCAAGCCTATTTTTAATTAAAATATAAGATGAACTTACGGTATTATTCCAAGAATCGTTGAATAATCCTACCGAGTGCTTGTACTATTCCAAGAACCCACTTTGAAGTGTTAGGAAAATACCGAACTTTGCAGTAGATTCTTTAATGAAAGAATTTGCACATAAGTGCCTGTAAACTAAACAGTTGCGATCATGAATCTGTATTTGAAATTTGGCAAAAATGATTGGTACGATTTTGGTTCTGATGATTTAAGTAGTGTTTTTTCAATAATTAAGAAAAAGGAACACCGCCAGAAGCAAGTAAAAATGAAAAAGTGGATGAATGAGGCTTTAGAAGCCATCGCAAGATTTTCGATGCCATTTGGTGGGCTAAAATAAATGTAGAATGTAGAGTTTTGAGTGCAGAGTTTTGAACTCAATTAATCACTCAGAACTCTAAACTCATAAATATAAACTATACATCAAAACCATTTGATGACAATATCCAACATTTTCATCACACGATTTGTGTAAGGAGGATGAAACATGCTGAATTGTGCAAATTTATTTTCAAGAATTGCTCTTTTATTTGAGAATTCTTCAAAGCCATATTTGCCAAATGATTTGCCAATTCCCGAATTGTTTACACCTCCAAAAGGCAAATTATCTTGCAAATAATGAATCGTAGTTTCATTAATAACAGTTGCTCCAGCAGAAGTATTTTGAATGAAAAAGTCAATATTTTTACGTTTTTTACTAAAAACATATAATGCTAAAGGCTTCTCTCCCTTATTTATGTAACTCGTAACTTCCTCATTATCAGCAAATTGCATGATTGGAAGTACTGGTCCGAAGATTTCATCTTGCATAATTTTCATTCCATCATTCACACCAGTAATAATTGTTGGTTCGATGTAATTTTCACTCCCATTTGTTCGACCGCCTCCTACAACATTTGCTCCTTTCGAGACCGCATCATCAATATAACTTTTCACACGATTAAAGTGTCTATTATTAACAACTCGACAATAATCTGATGTTTGAAAAGCATCATCTCCATACATTTTTACCAAATAAGCATTTGCTTCTTTAATAAATTCCTCAGTTTTTGAATCATGAATATAAACATAGTCTGGAGCAATGCAAGTTTGTCCATTATTCAAGAATTTCATTGCCACAATTGCTTGTGCAGCCCCTTTAATGTTGGCTGTTTCATCTATAATAGTCGGAGATTTTCCGCCCAATTCGAGCGTAATTGAACACAAGTTTTTAGCTGCTGCTGCCATTACTATTTTGCCAACAGCTGGACTTCCAGTAAAGAAAATATGGCTAAATTTCAATTTCAAAAGTTCAGTAGAAACCTCGGCATCACCTTCAATTACAGCAATTTCATTGGCATCAAAAAGTTCAGAAATCATTTCTGAAATCAATTTTGAAGCATGTGGAACAACCTCAGAAGGCTTTAAAATAATTACATTTCCAGCAGCAATTGCCTGTAAAAGTGGCTTTATGGCAAGATTAAAAGGATAGTTCCAAGGACTGATAATCAAGCAGTTACCTTTCGGTTCATGAATAATTTTGCTGACAGTCCCCATCATTTTCAAAGGAGTATCAATTCCCTCAGGACGCATCCATTGCCTTAAATGTTTGATAATATATTTCGCTTCACCAACGATTGGCATTATCTCACTAATTTTAACTTCGGCTGGATGTTTTTTGTGATCAGCAAAAAGTGCAGTTGCAATTCTACTTTCATTTTCCTGTACCCATTGCATTACCTTTTTTATTTTTACAATGCGTTCTTTTGAAGTAGTATTAGCAATATTTTGAGTATTTGCTTTTTGTTTCTCGAAAAGCAAGCCTACTTGCGATTCAATATCAATTAATTCAGAAGTCATATTTAATATTTAGTTATAGATGATATACAAATTTGAATAAAAAATAGTATAATTCAAGGAAAAACTAAAAATAAATATTGAAATTTGGCAAATTGCTCAAAATTTTAGATATTCGAACCTCGGCTATGCCTATTTACAGTATTAAGCATTACTAACCCAAAATAATGTATGCTTTTTTACCGACAAACGGTAACTGAGCGTTTCTGATGCTTAGCCAATAAAAACAACAAAAATGTCATTAATCAGCAATAATTTAAAATATTTGCGTCGAATCAATGGTTTGACACAAGACCAATTTGCTCGTCGGATAGGCACAAAGCGAGCAAATGTAGGTGCTTATGAGGAATCAAGAGCAGTTCCACCTGTTGATACGCTCAAAATCATTGCAAATACATTTGGAATAACTGTTGATGATTTTGTAAAAAAAGACATTAGAAAATTACGTGAAACGCCAGACTTGACTTTTGGTTTTGAAGCAAAACCTTTCTATAGTCAAGAATCTGAAAGCCTTCCAACACATAAATTCGAAAATTCTATTAAAGAAGACGAAGACCCATTCGATTTGCCACCGTCGATAGGCGATTTGATGAATAAGTTTCTTGGAAATGAGCCTCCTGTTCAAGAAAAATATGACGAAGTTCAAAGGGCTGAAAGAGTTTCTCAAAGTATAAACTTAAAGCCAATTTTTGAGAGAGAATCGATAATAGAACCTCCCCAAAAACCAAATCCTATTTCATCACAAACACCTGATAATCAATATGTTAAACAAAACATTCAGTTAATAAAACGTTTTCAATTCAATGAATATTTAGTAAAAAACAATGATTTTAATTTCTTAAAAACACTTATATCATTCAGTATTCCTACGCTCCAAAATGGAGAGTTTCGTGCATTTGAAGCCGGTGAAGATTTTGCGTTTGACGGTGCATTATTGATTGGAAGTTTAGTTAAAGATTGGAGCGAAATTCTTGATGGAAAAAATTATGTTTTAGTTTCAAAATCGCAAGGAATTATTTATCGAAGAGTTTATAACCAGGTAAAAATCAAGGGTACTCTCCTACTCAGTACCGACAATAATCGTTTTCCAAGTACCGAAATTTCTATCACTGATGTCATAGAAACTTGGGAAATTAAGGCATTTGTAAGCAATATTCTTCCAGAACCCGGTACGCCTTATAATAAGTTGGGCAATCTGGTTGATGAAATGAAATTTGAATTAGAAAGAATTAAGAAATAATTATCATCAAAATGGGTAGGTTCTAAAACCAATTCGAATCGGTATAAAATTAGGTTTTTCAGATAATGCATTTAATTCCTTGGTTGTCTTTTGATAGGTTAATTCTACAAAAGGAAGTAATTTAGATTTAAAATTCCATTGCACACCTAAATTAAATGCATACGTAAAAGGAATAAATGTTTCTGAAAAAATCTCAACTTTTCCATTTTCATTACTTCCATCTGGTATGCTGAAATAACTAAATCCTATCGTTGCACCAATGTAAGGAATAAATTTCGACTTGTTTTCAAAATTAAATTTTCCGCCAACTAAGATTGGAATTGCATTAATTCTACTTTTAATTGATAAATTTTCAAGTTGTCTTTTATATCCTATTGATTGAAAATCAAGGTTGGCTACTAACCATAAATTATGATACAAATTATATTCAACCCCTGTTAATGTTGAAAAACCATTTTGATTAATTCCGATAATTGAACTATTATTTCTTATAAATCCTATCGAAGTTGAAGCGATTATCTTATCATTTTGTGCTAAAGCAACAGTAGAAAAGCATAAAAATGCAAATGTGTACAATGACTGTAAGAAAAATATTTTTTTCATGAATACATTATTTTAAGTTTTGCAACAAAATAAGTCATTAAATTTTTTGTGAAATGTCTGTCAAAAGACAAAATTTAAAGATTTGCTTAGATATTATTAAATTGCATCAACATCAAAAATATTATGAATATCATTACTATATGCAAATAAAGTCCAAACAACCAAACGTCGGTACTACCATTTTTACAGTTATGTCGCAATTGGCGGCAGACACTGGTGCTTTAAATCTCTCTCAAGGTTTTCCCAATTATAATTGCTCTCCAAAACTCATAGAATTGGTCAATCATTACATGAAAATTGGCATGAATCAATATTCACCGATGGCTGGAATTATGCCTTTGAGAGAAGCATTGGCTCAAAAATATGCTGATTTATACAAGCTAAATTATAATCCCGTTGATGAAATTACCATCGTTTCTGGTTGTTCTGAGGCAATTTATGCTACATTTACAGCTATTTTGGAGGAAAATGATGAAGTTATTGTTTTTGAACCAGCCTATGATTCTTATGTTCCTACCATTGAATTGAATGGTGGAAAAGCAGTATTTGTAAAACTTTTACCGGAAGATGATTTTACCATTAATTGGGCAGAAGTAAAAGCCAAAATAACTCCAAAAACTAAGGCGATTATGTTCACAACTCCCCATAATCCAACGGGAAAATGCTTGACACAAAATGATATAAATTCATTGGCTGAAATTTTGAAAGGCACAAATATTTTTGTAGTCTCGGACGAGGTTTATGAACACATTATTTTTGATGGACGAAAGCACATTTCTCCAGCCATGCACCCTGATTTGCAGGAAAGAACTTTTCTTTGTGGTTCATTTGGCAAAACTTTTCATACAACTGGCTGGAAATTAGGCTATTGTCTTGCTCCAAAACAGCTATCGGTTGAGTTCCGAAAATCGCACCAATGGATAACTTTTGCTGCACCCACTCCTTTTCAATATGCTTATGCTGATTTTTTGAAAGATGCAGATAATTATTTATCGGCAACGCAATTTTTCCAAGAAAAGCGTGATAAATTTATTCATTGGATAAAAGATTCGAGATTCACATTGACGCCAGCCGAAGGAAGTTTCTTTCAAATGGTTGGTTATAAGGCAATTACAAAAGAAAATGATTATGATTTGGCAATTAGATGGACAAAAGAAATTGGAGTTGCTTCAATTCCAATTTCGGTTTTTTATTCAGAAAAAATTGATAATAAAATTCTAAGATTTTGCTTTGCAAAAGATGATGAAATGCTTGAACGAGCTGCAGAAAGGCTGTGTAGGTTATAATTTAAGTAAACACAGAAGGTAATTTATCTAAAATGAGAAATAGATATTTAATTCATCATTCCATTTTTTTGGCAAATCTCAATAAAAACCAAGCCATAATTCTTGGTGAAATTCTATTCAATAAATAAAGAAACTTAGCATCAGGACCAACCAAAACACGCTTTTTTTTGTTTCTGATGCCAGCAATTATAATACTGGCTGCTTTTTCGGGGCTTGTAATAAAAGCTTTTTCAAATTTCTGAATGGCTAATTCATCTTTACCAGCATAGCGAGCATTTCGAGCAATACTTGTTTTTATACCCCCAGGGTGTACAGAAGTTACAGTAACACCTGTTTGGAAGATACGCTCTTCTAATGCCAGTGATTCTGAAAACCCTCTAATTCCAAACTTTGTAGTACAATATGCCGCTTGAAATGGCACTCCATGAATTCCAAAAACGCTTGATAGATTGACAATACTCGACTCTTTTTGCTTTCTTAAATGAGGCAAAAATGCTAAACTACCATACATCATAGCCCAAAGATTGATACCGAAAATCCATTCATAGTCGGCAATACTTGCTTCATTAGCTGTCAGTTTTGAGATGGCTACACCCGCATTATTAATCACCACGTCTACCCGCCCATAATGTGCAATCACTTTATCTGCAAATTGATAAAAATCGGATTTATTGGCAACATCAAATGCTTGATAAAAGACAGCTTCTCGACCACCCGCCAAATCGACAGTTTCGAGCAAAGTGCTTTCATTATAGTCATTTACTGCCAGTTTTGCACCTAATTTATGAAACTCAATGGCTAATGCACGTCCCATTCCAGAGCCTACACCAGTAATTACAACCACTTTATTTTCAAAATTCTTCATGGTTATTCCTCATTTTAAATGTGTGTTTTTTTCTAAAAAAGCCAAAATTGGTACATAAACAGCCTCTGGATGCGTATAAAGTGTAAAATGGTCGCCAACGACTTCATGAAACGATTCTCGTGGACGACGAACAACTAAATCAATTTGGGCATGGATTCGTAAATCAGGTATTGCAATAATTTTTTCAGACACTGGCGTTAGTATTAAACGAAGCTGATTTATCAAATTTTCCCTATTACTCTTTATCATTCCTTCAAAAATTTCTTGATAAATATCTTTCGATGGTTTGCCTTCATAACCTTTTAAAATCAATAATCGTTTGAAAAAGTGATTAAATAGCAAGCCATTACGTACAATCCAATAACTGAGTTTCACATTCTTTATTGGCGTAAAGGGTTTGTCTGGGTCTGTCCAAGATGCAATTTGTACGATCGGGCTACCAGTCAAGTGCTTGATATGGTATGCTATCCAACCACCCATAGAATGACCAATTATTACATCATTTTGAGTAATTTTGAACTTTTGTACCACTTCCTTGGCAAAATCCAAAACATTAATATTTGTTCGAGGAACATCACCTAATATACTCCAAATGTTCAAAAAAACATGCTCTCCTGGAATAAATGGAGAGATTTTACTAAAAATAGTTTCATTTTCACCGAAACCATGAATGAATAATATACGCATAAGTCTGATGTTTTTTAGTTATTATTTATAAACTAATATTCCGTCATTAAGAGGGCTTTTCTCAAACATTTTTTTGTCATAAAAATAATTTTGTTCAATCTTCCATGGTTTTTTATTTCCCATTTTTGGCATTTTATCTAAGACCCTCAACACATAGCTGGGATTAAAATCTAAGAATGGTTTTAGTTGCATAGAAGGGTCATTTAACACTGGCATGCATTGTTTATAGCCGTTTTTTTCCATAAAGTTAATGAGCCTACATGTGTATTGGTTTGTCATGTCGCACTTCAATGTCCACGAAGCATTGGTATAACCAAAAGCATAAGTCATATTCGGAATGTTATCTAACATTACACTTTTATAAGTAACTTTTTTACTAAAATCAATGCTTTCACCATCTATTTCAAAAACAATATTATTAAAAAGTTGGGCATTTAAGCCAGTTGCAGTCACAATAATATCAGCTTCAAGAAATTCGCCAGATTTTAGTAAAATCCCATTTTCGGTAAATCTATCAATATGGTCAGTAACAATTGAAGCTTTTTTTTCATTGATGGCTTTAAATAAATCACCGTTTGGCACTAAACACAAACGTTGGTCCCAAGGGTTATATTTTGGACTGAAATGCTTATCAATATCAAAATCTTTACCTAATTCCTTTTCTACTCCCATTCTTAGAAGTTTTTTCATCAAAGCAGGAAAATTCCTTGAAAAAGCATAAGAAAACCGTTGAAACATTACCTTACGAAAACGATTGATTTTAAAAGCCATTTTTCTTGGCAAATTATTATTTATCCAGACTGCTTTTGGGTCAATGTCAGGTAGAGCAACTACATACGTGGGGCTTCGTTGAAGCAGCGTTACATGCTTTGCTTTTTGAGTTAAATTAGGAATTAGAGTCATGGCAGTTGCACCACTACCAATTACTACTATTTTTTTATTGTTGTAATCGAGAGCTTCATCCCATTTTTGAGGGTGTAAAATAACACCTTTAAAATCGTCTTTTCCCTCAAAAATGGGAGTGTAGCCATTTTCGTAATCATAATAACCCATACAAAGTGACAAAAAAGAACAAGCAAAAACTTGTGGTTTGTCAGATTCGGACGTAAGTACGGTGAGCGTCCAATTGGCAGTTTCAGAGGACCATGATGCATTCAAAAGTTTGTGTTCAAATTGAATATGCTTATCTATGCCTTCTTCTTTGATTGTTTCTTCCAAATATTCAATGATTTTTTCACGGGGAGCAATTATCTGGGGCTCCACCCATGGTTTGAATGCAAACCCAAAGGTGTACATATCCGAATCAGAGCGTATGCCAGGATACCTAAACAGGTCCCAAGTACCACCAATTTTTTTGCGACTTTCAAGAATTGTATAGGTTTTATTTGGGCAGTCAGTTTGCAAATAGTGTGCTGCACTGATGCCAGAAATACCTGCACCTATAATTATATTATCAAAATAAGTGGGACTCATGTTAGAACCGTTTGTAGTTTATGAAGCTTGGCATGTAAAGTTGCTCATTTTTGAGGATGTTTTTAATATGAATTAAACAATTGGAGTTCACATTCGCATAATTTTCAAGATTTTATTTGGCTGAATCAACAACGATTTGCCAACTTCATACCAAAGTTCATCGCCCGTATTTACAAATATTCCTTTGTGTGAAGGTCGATTTTTTTGAGCAAAATCGGCTTCAAATTCTCCAGAAAAAGTATTTTTCAAAATAAAATTCAGTTCTTCCCAATCCAAAGTTTTTGTATCGTTTTGGACTTCATTAAAATTAATTTTATTATAAGATAATTTCCTTTCTACAAAAGATGCAGAAATGTTTACTTCTACATTTTCGCCAGACTGATTCTTTAAATAAATCAATTTTAATGGAGATTCTTTTTCAGATTTTTCATAAACAGCCTGTTGCAATTCTTCAATCAAATACTTGAATTGCTCAGTTTCTTTTGGATAAAAACTTTTGCCTTCAAAATCAAGCTGCCAAAACTCTTGATGTGGCTCTAATGATTTAATAATCAATTCATTAGCTGATTTTAAATTTCCAAAAATAACATCCGACCAAGTTTTAGGCAATGTTCCTTTCCATGAAAAATTATCATTTAGTGTAAACCCTTCGTCAAAAAGTTCATCTTCAGTAAACTCTTCTCGGTCTAAATAAGTTAGTTCAAAACTTAATTCCAGTTGAGGAACGCCGCCCGACGGGATGCCTCTAACTTGATTTTGTGCAATTTCACCAATAATTTCTATTGCATGAGCATAAGGTGCTGGCAAGTTTTCAGCCGTTTGATATTTGAGGGAGAACGAATACATTGATGGTTTTTATTTTATCTATTTTTCCTGTTGCGGTTTCTAAAATTTTTTCAACAAAAAACACTTCCTTTGGGACTTCAAATTTAGGCAAAATTTCTTTGAAAGCCTTCAAAATATCAATCTTAATGGAATCAATCATACTTGAAGTTTTATCAGAAACTTTTTTTTCAAGAACAAAAATCATTCTTTCTCCTAATTTTTCATCAGGTAAACTGAACACAAAACTTCGACCTTCCAATTGTAATTTTCTAAGAACCTGTTCTCCTACTTTTTCAATTTTTTCTAATCGAATTTTTACACCTCCACTATTTATTACATTGTCAATTCTTCCATGCAAAACAAAACAATTTTTATTTACAATTTCAGCCACATCATTTGTCGTAATCCATTGACTACCAAGGCTTTTCGACTTAATCATCAAGCAATTTTCATTGTTCAAATTAATAGAAACCCCAGCTAAAGTTTTGAAGAAATCAGTCTTTGCAGAACCATTTAAACGCTTAATTGCAATGTGTGTAATTGTTTCTGTCATGCCGTAAGTTGCATATACTGGACGATAAATTTTTTGTATTTTTTCAAGAATACTATCATTTACAGTAGCCCCACCAATGATGATTACTTTGGCTGAATTAAGAATCTCAAGAAACTTTGGTGTTTCTTCCAAAATCGTCTGAATTTGTAGAGGAACAAAAGCAAAAAAGTTTCGCCCACGATTGGTACTTAATAAATACAAATGTTTTTCGATACCCAAAAAAGGATTTGAACTTGGTTCAACAACAATCAAATTCATACCGACTTCAAAAGCACGGACAAGCATCATCATTCCTGCAATATAATCAACATTCAAGCAACAAAATGCTGTATCTCCTGCTTGCAAATCGAAAGCCTTTGCTGTCATTTTGGCAGAAGCAATGATTTGTTTTCTGGTCAATACTATTTCCTTTGGAACACCTGTAGAACCCGAAGTATGTAACGTGAATTTTTCTTGTCCAGATTCCCATAAATTCTTGAATATCAGCACTTTATCAAAATATTTATTATTTGATTTGGTATTTATGTAAGTGCCATCTTGTTCTAAAAATACCATGAATTATGAGATATATATTATTAAATAAAAATGCCCTTCTCACAAACTGAAAAGGGCATTTTCCAAATTTTATTTAACAAAATTAAGAAAAAATCCTTAAAGTATTATTTGTCAAATCAATTGAGGTGCTATATTTTGTCAATGGAGAAGCAGCTGGTCCTTTTTTTACAGCTCCTGCGGCAGAAAATACTGAACCATGATTTGGGCATAGAAAATCATCACTCGCAGAACGGTAATTAATTACTGTCAATTCGTGTGTGCATCTTGAATCAACTGCAATCCAAGTATCTGCGATTGTATGGGCAACAATAACATTTTGGGCTTTAACGACCAAAAAATTACCTTTTGTTTTCAAAGTTGCATTATCAGTCAATTTTAAATCAAGTGTAAAATCCAACTTCCCTGTATTTGGAATTGGAGTTGGGTCAGGAATTTCGTCTCCAGAACTACATGATTGCAGACAATTCATCAACATAATTGCTCCAAAACCTATTCCAACTTGACGCATAAATTCTTTTCGGTCAATGGTGTTTTCTAATTTTTCAGCGGTCATTTTTAATAATAAATTAAAAGGTTTTTTTTTCAAAACGAATAGTTTTAAATATTGTTTTCAAATTTAGGGATTTTGATAAACAAAAGCAATTCTATTTTGTTTATTATAGAAATCATTTATCTATATTTGTTTCATAATTTAGAAAATTTATTTAAATTAAGAATGTATTATAGATAAATATTGTTTAATCTCATATAATTATAGTTATTTTATCTATAAAATATTAATTAAAGAATTGATAATTTTTGAAATAAAACATCAATTTATCAAGTTTTCAAAATAAATTTGCACAATGGAAAAGAATCCGATTGATAAAATAAAGACTGCCGAAAATCCAGGTTTGATGGAATATGCCCACACTGCTGGTGGGGCAGTTATTCGCCCAGAAGATATGGGCAAGGTAAAAGGTAAGGCACAATTGGCAATGCGACAACAAACGCATGAACAAATAAGTAAGATTTACCGTCAGATGGAATTGCTTGCTCAACAAGCCAAAGAAGTTCAAAATAGAGTTGAGGTTTCTGAAAGAATTTATGATGCTACCATGGGTTTTGAACCAATTATCAGTCATATATATTACCTTTACGAAAAAAAGGATGGTTCTGATATTCTTTCGATGGTTGCTCCAAATGAGTGGGGTAGAAAATTTCCATTTAACCAATTTCTTGCAAAGGTTTTTTTATTGGCAGACCATACTTGGAGAGTTGAGTTTTTTGAAGAAAATGAAAGAAGTGGAACGATTGATGTATAAAAGTCTATCCTTCGACTTCGCTCAGGGAACGGCTTTTAAATTGAATAAAAAATAATTGATAATTGTTAATTGATAATTGAATGGATTGGAAAGTAATTAAAGAATACGAAGACATTAAATTTTCGTTTTTTGAAGGAATTGCAAAAATAAGCATCAATCGCCCTGAAAAGCATAATGCGTTTCGCCCACAGACGGTCAAAGAAATGATTGATGCCATGCACTTTTGTAGAGAAGAACCTGCAATTGAAGTCATTATTTTGACAGGAGAAGGTGGAAAAGCATTTTGTAGTGGTGGCGACCAGTCGGTACGTGGACATGGTGGTTATATTGGAGACGACCATGTGCCAAGACTAAATGTACTTGATTTGCAAAAAATGATTCGCTCGATTCCAAAGGTTGTCATAGCCGCAGTTGCAGGTTTTGCCATTGGTGGCGGACATGTACTTCATGTAGTTTGCGACATGACGATTGCTGCCGAAAATGCTAAATTTGGTCAGACTGGACCAAAAGTAGGAAGTTTTGATGGTGGGTTCGGGGCAAGTTATTTGGCACGAATTGTTGGTCAGAAAAAAGCACGTGAGATTTGGTTTTTGTGCGAACAATATGATGCACAAGAAGCCCTACAAATGGGACTTGTCAATAAAGTTGTAGCTTTAGAAAAATTGGAAGAAGCAACTGTAGCTTGGTGTCAGAGAGTGCAACAAATGTCGCCATTGGCTATAAGAATGTTGAAATCATCATTTAATGCTGAACTTGATGGACAAGCTGGAATTCAAGAGTTAGCAGGAAATGCCACATTATTATATTATTTGACCGACGAAGCAAAAGAAGGTTTCAACTCATTTTTAGAGAAAAGAAAGCCTGATTTTAGTAAATTTCCGAAGTTTCCGTAACCTCCTGCCCCTAAAGTGGATTAAAAAAAGAGTTGAGAAATTTTTTATAATTTCTCAACTCTTTTTGTTTTCTAAAACTGCTTCAAATAACTAATTTTTGCAATTGCATGATCTTCTTGGCTTCTAATACCCGGTTTTAAAGAATTATCAAATTCTCTTTTATTATAAACCAAATATAAAAAAGATAATGGTTGATATTCCCAAGACAACCTTATATTAATATTTTCAGCTTTTAAATCTGTGTTTTTTTGATAAAAAGTAATCAACTGAAGCCTTGGGTTTAATGCAAAACGTCCTTCAAATGCTACTAAATCTATAGTTTTGTTTGTTTTTGCTTCTCCAACTTCCTTAAAATTATTTCGATTAAAGCGAGCATTTATTGAAATATGTGGAATTGGTGCAAATTGAATTTTTAAATCTGTTGTGTTTAATTTTCCTCCAAAGTAACCTCCAAATTCTCCTAATAAGTTAAAACTCAATTTTTTTGAACCATCACTACCTATATAAACAGTATGTCTTCCATAATTATATTTTCCTTTATTTATTTTTACGCCTAATGGACTAAATCCATCAGTGAGGTTTTGATAAGTTGGTGAATAAATATGTCCAATAAATCCCCCAGATTGCAGCATTACCCAAAATGGACTAAGTCCTACAGAGCGTTCTGTTAATTGTCCCGTACTAATTTGGTTATAAAACTCTACCAATATACTTGGCTCAAATGAGCGAATTAGTTTTTTGAAAGGAATCCATTTTCCTCGATTATACCAAAAAATCCCCGGAGTAGTAGCTATAACATCATTTCTTGATACAAAACCAACTTCTGGATTATAATTTTTAGAGACAACTGATTCTGTCCACCAAATTTTCCATTGATTATTTGCAAAATAATATTGACCCGCACCAGCAAATCCAGTTGAATTAAATTTGGTATCGTGAGAAGTTGAAGCCATCCAATTCAAGGAATGTTCGGCATTAAATCTAAAAAAACCATCTAAAGTACCTAAAATATTTGTGTTTGCACTACCTTGTTTAGCTGTAAAAAGTCCACCTATTCGATTTTGTTTTCCAAAATTTTGGGAAAAGCGACCAATTAAATAATTCGTTGCAGGCGTTCCCCCAAATGCTCTTTGTTTTATAAACATTCCACCAAAATTACTTTTCAAAGAACGATGCACAAACCTTACTCCTGCATCAATCGGAATAGGATTTCCCGAAGCATCAAGTCCAATTTTTCTACTAAAAAAAGGCTGGATTCTCATCGAGCCACCAGACAAATCAAAACTTTGGGCAATGCCAACACCAAAAAGAGAAGCATTTTCTAAGAAAAACTGCCTTCTTTCAGGAAAAAAAACTGAAAATCTCGTTACATTATTTACTTGACGGTCGGCATCCGCTTGTGCAAAATCAGTATTAAAAGTTAAGTCTAAAACAGAGTTAGAATTAATCGCCCACTTGATTTCACCACCAATTTTTGAGTTAAAAACTTCTGGCTTTCGACCATCAATATTTTTGTATTTGTCAAAAGAAGTTAGTAAAAATGGTTGAAATCTTATATTAGGTGAAGGTGGTGGGGGTTGTAAATTTATTAACAAACCTGCGTAATCCATTCTTAATACACTGAAAGCACGAGGAAATGGTGAGAAAGAATAGTTTTCATTAGTAATTCTTCTACTTCGATTTATATTAAATCCCCAAGTTTGAAGTGAGTCAATTGATTTTGGGTATCTCAAAGTTTTCCAAGGAATTGCAAACTCGGCAACCCATCCAGAATCAGTTCTGCTTGTTCGAACTCGCCAAAGTCCATCCCAATCTAAATCAATATAATTTGCATCAAAAGACAAAAAATCACGTTGTACTCCATGAGGATTAGTCGTAAAAATCATGGCATTTCGTTTATCAAGAAAACCATCAAAACCCATTCCTATATAATCTGAAGTGCGAGTATTAAAATCTCTTTTGAAATCTACGACCCGAATAGCTTTTTTACCAAGTGAATCCTATGGTGTACCCCAATAGTTGGACAAAATAGTTAATTTATTAAAGTGTTAATATTTTTTGTTTAATTGTACTATTCTTAGTTATAGATTGACGTTCATTGAAAACCTGATTTGGAGTGAGGTTTAGTAAAGATTGATGTT
>JANNDY010000014.1:0-4732 GCA_031378345.1 Emticicia sp.
ACATCAATCTTTACTAAACCTCACTCCAAATCAGGTTTTCAATGAACGTCAATCTATAACTAAGAATAGTACAATTAAACAAAAAATATTAACACTTTAATAAATTAACTATTTTGTCCAACTATTGGGGTACACCATAAACCTCGACTTTCGGTTTAGATATAAAACCATACAATCTAAAAATCGTAGATATCAATACAAGTCTTGGAGATGGTCATAATGGTGAAGGTACTGCATTGATAACTTTATCGGACGGTACAAATTTAATATATAAACCAAGAAATATTGGCTTAACAAATTCATACAATGCCTTAATTGATTGGATTAATTCCAAATTAAACATTGATTTAAAAACATTTAGAGCATTGGATTGTGGTGAGTATGGGTGGTTAGAATTTGTCGAAAATGAAGAGGTATATTCAGAAGGCGACTTACAAGAATACTATTATAAGGCAGGGGTTCTGTTAGCTGTGACACTGTTTATTGGAAGTAAAGATTATCATCGAGAAAACTTAATAGTATCTGGCAAAAATCCAGTTTTGATAGACCATGAAACTATAATTCAACCATTTTTAAATAATCAAACCATTCAATCATGTGATGACAAAAACAACTTGGTATATTTTACAGTATTAGAAAGTTTACTAATTGTCAACCCTGATACAGCAGTACCAAAAGACTGTGTAGGATACGGCGTGAGAGGTTTGTTGGAGGTTACCGAAATAAATAAAAAAGTGATAAATCCCAACACAATAAATTCTAAAAGAGTAGCTTTACCTCTTACCAGACACCTCATTGATAAAAATGTACCTTTGTATAACGGAAAATACATTTTTGTAAACGAGTATAAAGAATTTTTCTCGGATGGGTTTTCTACTACTTATAATATGTTTTTAAATTCAATAATAGAATTAAAATCTGCTGATTCGCCAATTAACTATTTTAAGAATAAAGAAGTACGCTATGTTTGGCGACCGACCTTTGTATATTATAGAATTTTGAAATACATGAGAGCAGCACCTTTTATGTCAAGCTTTGAAGTCTATTACTCAAAACTGTACGAATTATTATCGAAGGCATATAAAGGCGAAAATATGAAGGAATACAAATTTATTCTTGATTTTGAAATGAAACAAATGATTAATGGAGATATTCCTATTTTTAGTCACGATAGTTTGGCAAACACTTTGGAGGGAAATAACTCATTGAAAATATTCGAATATAATTGTATTGAAAATATATATCACAGAATTGATTTACTTTCGCCAGAACATAAAGAAGAACAGTTAAAGTTAATTAATCGTTGGATGGATATATAAAACGGTAATTTATCACGCCTTACTAAAAATTATTAAGACCTTATGAATATTTTAAATATACCATATTTTGCTGGTGGACTGTCACATTTAATTCCTTTGTATACTTTACATCATAAATATTTAAGAAAAAATGCCAAAATTAAAAATCAATTTTTGGTTAGTAACAACTTACAAAATTTTCTTAAAATACAAGGTATGGATTGTGTATCTATGGATTTTTTTAGTGGGGAAAAAGAATGTCTGCTAATGTCTAAGGATTATCCGAAAATAATTGAGTATGTGGTAGAAAAGGAAAAGGAGGCATACGAAAAAGTAAAGCCAACACTGATTATTGAAGATAATTCTTTTAGTACCCCTCTGATAGCCGAAAAAAATCACATTCCCAGAATTTCAATTCAACGAACAGGCGTTTTTAGATCAATTGATAACCATTTTAAAAATATCAATCATGTTCATTCTATGCAGAAAGGTATTAATACTGAAAGAACTAACTTTTTTATAAAAACGAATAATTCAGAGATACCAAGATTTAATGACTCTGATTTATACTTTTTGCAGCAATACGCAAAACCGAAAGCTAAGATTATTCCTGGTATATCAACTATTGAGCGTTTACCTGAAAATATAGAAGACAGAGAATCATATTTTTATTCTGGACCTCTTATTGTTATGGATAAACCTTCTAAGAATCTTTCTGATAGATTGGATGAATTTTTAAATAATAATAAACAAAAACCTATTGTATTTATCACTACAGGCACAATAGATAGGACTCCCATAGAAAATTTTATAGAGTTTTTTGTAAAACGTAACTACGCTGTCATAACTACCTGTAATTGTGAAGTAAATGAAGCGTGTAAGCAGGCGGTTTTTTATAATAAATTGCTTCCGCTAAATTATATCTGTGGAATTTCAAATTTAGTAATCCATCAATGCGGTTCAGGAATGTATCATTATCCAATAATGAACCGAGTACCTTCCCTAACAATAGGTACTCTATGTTACGACCGAGAAGACATCGCACAAAGGTTACAAGAACTTGGAGTTTCTGGTCATATCCCTCACCCAGATGATAATTCAAACTACTGGGATATTTTTCTCGAAATGGTGAATAGGTTTGAAAAAAATACATTAATAGATTTTGACATGATAGATAGGTTGAAACTTGAAATAAATGAAACTGCGTCAAATTTTCAAATGGAAAAAGTTATTCAATACGCCTTAGCTTAAAAGCACTCGTTTCTAAATAAACATTCAACCAATATTAAAGATTATGCTAAAAGAAACAGTAGAAAACTTGCCTTTTTTAAGCACTCATATGCCTGTTTATAAGCCCATTAGCAAAAAAAAGCCTGAAAAAATGATAAATATCATCTCTGCTTGGAGGGGATTGGAATTAATAATAGAGGATATAATCATCCAGTTCAATTTAGGTAGAAAGTCTTGTATTGAATTTGGGGTTGAATTTGGCTATTCGACAGTGGCTTTATCTAATTACTTTGATAAAGTTATAGGCATAGATACTTTTGAGGGAGACAGGCATACTCTTAATAAAAAAAGCCACTTTGAAGAAACAAAAGCACGTCTTTTAGTTTATGAAAACATAACTTTATTCAGGTCTGATTATCAGAATTGGATACCCAATCATACAGAATATTATGATTTTGCCCATGTGGATATTGTTCATAATTATAAAGAAACCTACGAATGCGGTCTTTGGGCTGCTCAAAATAGTGATTGTGTTATTTTTCACGATACTGAAAGTTTTCCAGAAGTTAGACGAGCTGTCATTGATATTGCTAAAGATACGGGTTATAAAATGTACAATTATCCTTATCACTTTGGGCTTGGGATTTTAGTGAATCCCAACATCAAAAATATTGATTAATTCAATCATAAATGCAATGAGATTGTTTTTAAAAAACACTCCTTATCAAATTATGGAAACATATATCGAAACACAAACCAAACTCATAGACTTCTCTGATTTAATTCAGCCAATTAATATTGTAGATTTTGAGGCTAATTATTGGGAAAAGCAAGTTTTGCATATCGAAAGGGAAGATACTGATTTCTTTTCTTCATTATTTTCAATTGAAGACCTTGATAAGGTCTTAGAATATAATCGCCCTCGAGGAAGCAGTTTAAGAGTTGTTAAAAGCCAACAACCCATGAATCCTACTATCTATGAAAATAAGGATGGGAGTTTAAATTTGAATCAACTTTATGCTGCTTATGCAGATGGCTATACGATTGTGATTAACGAGATTCAACGTTTTTGGGACCCAATCAAAGCATTAGTTGAGAATATACGAAGTTTTATGAGCCATAATGCTGTTGCAAACCTTTATTTAACTCCAGAAAACGAAAAAGCCTTATCCCCTCATTATGATGCTCATGATGTTATTGCCTTACAAATTTCAGGTGAGAAACATTGGATATTGTATGATGATACTCATTTCAAAACACCTCTTTTAAATAGTTTTCAACCTATTTTCCAGAGAGAACACCTTACTGGTGCAAGAGAAATTACCATGCGAGCGGGTGATATTTTGTATATGCCACGTGGTGTTCCTCATGAAGCCTATACCACCGATAAATCTTCTATGCACATCACTATTGGTATTCACTCTACCCAATGGATAGATTTTATCACGAAATCGTTATTGAATTTAAGTCAAAAACATATAGAATTACGCAAAGCACTTCCTATTGGGTTTTTGAAATCTGAAGGTGATGACTTGTTATCTGCTGACGCTGAGATAGATTTTATTAACATTTTACAACAAGTTTTTCAGAAGGATAATATTGCTGGGGCTTTGAATATTTTAGGAGAAGAGTTCAGAATAAAAGAACAGCCAAAGCCAGACGGTCATTTTGCAAGTTTGGATAAAATTAATCATATTGAGTTAAGTTCTCACCTTTCCAAAAGAGAAGGTTTAACATCTAAAGTTACCAATAATATTTCTGGTGCAAGGATTTCGTTTCAAGGGAATACCATAAAAGGACCTTCGCAAATTGTAAGTACCTTAGAATTTATTTCTCAACAAGAAGGTATTTTCTCAGTCAATGAAATTCCATTTTTAAATGACGATAATAAATTGAAATTAGCGAAAAGACTCGTTAGAGGTGGGCTACTTAAAGTTGTCAATTAAGCAATATTTTTTTTCTCAATAAATTAGTTTAGGAATTTCCCTTGTGTCGTTATCAAATCAAATTTGTAGCGGCACAAGGGTTTTAGTTTCATATCAACTTATGATTAGTAGCATAAGCTATGGTGTACCCCAATAGTTGGACAAAATAGTTAATTTATTAAAGTGTTAATATTTTTTGTTTAATTGTACTATTCTTAGTTATAGATTGACGTTCATTGAAAACCTGATTTGGAGTGAGGTTTAGTAAAGATTGATGTT
>JANNDY010000023.1:0-72398 GCA_031378345.1 Emticicia sp.
GATGGTTCTCATCGTTCGCTTTATCATTTTTTTTCGGCTATCGGGGCAATCCACGGTTTTGCGTGAGGACGACAGTGACGTTCCGACTAAAACATTTTATCCTTAATGGAACCAGTTAAATTTTCTGACCTTCCGGTCTCAGAGTACATCTTACGTGCAGTTGAAGAAATGGGCTTTACCGACACAACGCCTATTCAAGCCCAAGCCATTCCAGTAGTTATGCGTGGTGGTGATTTCATCGGTCAAGCACAAACAGGAACAGGCAAAACTGCCGCTTTTGGTATTCCTGCCATCGAAGCAGTTGATGTTGATAGTAAAAGTACACAAGTTTTAGTAATGTGTCCAACTCGTGAGTTGGCTCTTCAAGTAAAAGAACAAATCCAAAAATTAGCAAAGTACAAAAAAGGCTTAAACGTCGCTGCCATTTATGGTGGAGAATCGTATGAACGTCAGTTTTTGGCTTTGAAAAAAGGTTCACAAATAGTGGTTGGTACGCCTGGTCGTATCATGGATCATATTGACCGCAAAACTCTAATTTTAGCAGATATAAAATTGGCGATTTTGGACGAAGCCGATGAGATGTTGAATATGGGTTTCAGAGAAGATATTGAAAAAATCTTGTCTTTTGCTCCAACTGAGCGTCAAACAGTTTTATTTTCGGCAACAATGTCGTCAGAAATCCTTTCAATTGCGAAACGTTTCCAGAAAAACCCTGAGATTGTTCGTACTTTGAAAACAGAGGTTTCAAATGCAAATATTGAGCAATTCTATTTCTCAGTTCGCCGTGAAGCCAAAATGGAAGTTATGACTCGTTTGATTGACGTACATAGCTTGAAATTGATGTTGGTTTTTGCTAACACAAAATCGAAAGTTGATGAAATCGTTGGTGATTTGCAGATTCGTGGCTATTCTGCCGAAGGTTTGCACGGCGATATGCGTCAGCAAGTACGTACACAAGTAATGAGCAAATTCCGTGCAGGAACAACTACAATTTTGGTTGCAACCGACGTAGCCGCTCGTGGAATTGACGTTTCGGGTGTTGATGCAGTATTTAATTATGATGTACCACAAGATTTAGAATATTATGTTCACCGCATCGGTCGTACAGGTCGTGCAGGAAAAACTGGAAAAGCATTTATGTTTATTTCGGCACGTGATAGAGGAGCTTTGCGTAACATCGAAAACTATACGAAAGTTAGAATCGAGCAAGGAACAATTCCTACTTATGCTGAATTGGTAAATACTCGTCATCAACGTTTTGTTGAGCAAGTAAAAGAAACTTTGACTGCAGGAGTTGATGCTTCTTTCGACGGAATTATTGCTCAATTGAGCGAAGAAGGCTTCTCTGATGCTCAGATAATGTCAGCTTTAATAAAAATGCAAGTTGGTGCAGTGAAGAGCGAATTCTCAGATAATCAATTATCGGATAGCTATCGTGAGCCAAGAAGCAACGACAGAGATTCACGTTTTGGTGGAAATAGCCGTGATTCGAGACCAGCTCCAACATACGGACGTAGAGAAGGCGGTTATGGAAATCGTGAAGGTGGTCGCCGTGAAGACGGAAGTCGTGAAGGAAATTTCAACCGTGAAGGTGCTCCAGGTGGATTTAGAAGTGAAGGTGGTCGCCGTGATGAAGGAAACAGAGATTTTGCTCCACGTGAACGTAGATTTGAGCCAAGAGAAAGACGTGAAAGTGGTTTCACTCCAGGAGGCACTCGTGGTTCTGGAAATGCAGACATGGTTCGTTTGTTTTTGAGTTTAGGTCGCAAAGATAATGTTGCTCCAAACCATATTGTAGGTGCAATTACCTCCGAAACAAACATCGCAGGTCGTGCCATCGGACAAATTGATATTTATGACAAATTTAGCTTTATTGAAGTGCCACAAGCAAATGTAAAGCAAGTTTTGGACGGAATGCAAGGCAAAACCATCAACGCTCGCCAAGTGAGCATGGAAGTGGCTAAGTAATTTGTAGGAAGGTATACTAAAAAAGCGAAGTAAAAGTTTTTATAGACTTTTGCTTCGCTTTGTTTGTTTAGAAAAAAATCATTAAAAACTTTTAATTTTAAATCTAATCTCCATATATTTACAATTTGTAAATTGTAAATACTTATGAGAACTCATAATGGAATGCGTCCACATGATGTGGTGGTATTGATGAAAATTATTTCGATGAATAAAGATAAACTGGCGATTACAAATAAAGATTTAGCAAAATCTTTAATGATTAGCCCTGCCGAAATAACTCATTCACTAAACCGCTCAGCTTTTGCAGGGCTTTTTGAACCAAATCAAAAGCGTGTAAACAAACAAGCCTTGCTTGAGTTTTTGATGCATGGCATCAAATATGTTTTTCCTACACAACCAAATAAAATCATTCGAGGTATTCCTACTGCACATTCGGCAAAGCCTTTGTCCGATATGATAACTTCGTCAGATAACTATGTTTGGGCAAGTTTAAAAGGAAATATTAAAGGGGAATCAATAGCTCCACTTTATGATAAAGTGCCTGAAATTGTTGAAAATGATGCTTTTTTATATCAAATGCTTGCTTTAGTAGATGCAATTCGAGTTGGAAGAAATCGAGAATACTTACTTGCAAATCAAGAACTTGAAAAAATGTTTAGCGAATAATGGTGAGTTATAATAGCAGCATTTCGAGAATAAAAGTAGTTGCAAATGCTTTAGCTGAATTAAGCGAAAAGACTGTTTTTGTTGGTGGAGCAACCGTGAGTTTGTATGCCACAGACTCAACTGCGAGAGAATCACGCACTACCGATGATGTAGATGTAGTTGTTGAAATTGTAAGCTATGCCGATTACGCACTTTTTGAAGAAAAATTAAGAGCTGTTGGATTTAGTAATGATACAGAATCAAGGGTGATTTGTAGATATAAAATTCAAGGAATAATTGTTGATATTATGCCTATTGATGATTCAGTTTTGGGATTTTCAAATGTTTGGTACAAAGAAGGAATGACAAATGCCATTGAAATAAATATTCTTGAAACAACAAAGATTTTAATTTTTGAACCACCTTATTTTTTAGCATCAAAACTCGAAGCATTAAAAAGCAGAGGAATGTCGGACATAAGATATAGTTCTGACTTTGAAGACATTATCTATCTTTTTGATAATCGAAATGAACTTTTGAATGAATTACTGAATGCTAAAGATTCAATAAAAGAATATTTGCAGGCAGAATTCAGTCAATTACTGCAACTACCAATTATTCAAGAAGCCATTGAAGCAAATGTAGAGCAAGATTTTGTTTATGCAAGGGCAAACAAGATTATAGAAATTTGGCAACGTTTTGTTTTGAAGTGAAAATTTTCAAGACTTCCATTTCGCTTTTTTTGTGTAAAATTAAATCCAAAACCAACGCTTTCTTCACTACATTTGCACAAATATTTCTCAACAAATTCAACCTAAAAAATGAAATTAATTTCTTCAAAATCGCTGATTATCGCAATCAGTTTTGTAACTTCTTGTATTTTTATTCCAAATCAAACTTGGGCACAAAGCACCGAGGCTTTTGTTTATGGTGATGCTTTGCCAGATGCTCCCGAATTATCGGCAAGAGGTGCATACAAAATCGGCGTTCGTACACTTGATTTTGTGAATAAAAACCAAATTGATGTGCTAAAATCGAAAGGGGGCGTTGACCCAATTTATGACCGACCGCTAAAAGTAGAAGTATGGTATCCTGCAAATTTGCCAGATGGAGCTAAAGAATCGGTTGTTTATGACCAAGTGATGGGTTCATCCAATGACCCAAAAAGACCATTGATTCCTTTTACATTTATGGGCAGAGCAATGCGAGATGCCACTCCAAAGGCATCAGAAGGCACTTTTCCTTTGATAATTGTATCTCATGGTTATTTGGGTTCGAGATTATTGCTGACTTATTTGACCGAAAATCTTGCCTCAAAAGGTTATATCGTTGTTGCCATTGACCATACTGAATCTACTTTTAAAGATGCCGCTGGATTTCCAAGTACCTTACTCAATCGCTCAAAAGATGTATTGTTTATTCTCAATCAAATTGCAGATTTAGGAAAAGCAAAAAGTGGTTTTTTATCGGGCATAGTTGATGCCGAAAACACTGGTTTGATTGGTTATTCGATGGGTGGCTATGGTGTGCTTAATGTTGCGGGTGCAGGATATAGCGAGCAAATAATTAAGGCTTTTGGAGCAATGTCGGGCGGAAGTAAAGCAATTGAAGTTCGCACCGAAAAAAATCCTGAATACAAAACAAGCATTGACCCACGTATAAAAGCCGTAGTAGCATTTGCACCATGGGGAATGGAACGTGGGGCATGGGATGCCGAAAGTTTGAAGGGTTTGAAAGTGCCGACTTTTTTTGTTGCTGGCAGTCAAGATGATATTTCGGGTTATGAAAAAGGCATCAAAGCTATTTATACAGGTGCAATAAATGCCAATCGTTATTTGCTCACTTATGCCAATGCTCGCCATAATGTTGCTCCAAATCCTCCTCCAGTTGAATCTTTGAAGCCTGGCTTGCATATTGACGAATATTATCGTTATGCTGAACCTTCTTGGAACGAACGCAAAATCAATAATATTAATCAACATTTTGTTACGGCTTTTTTAGGGATTTATTTGAAAAAAAGTGATTTTGGAAAATATTTAGACCTTAAAGAAAACTCTAACGAGAAAACTTGGATGGGTTTCAGGCCCCGTTCTTCAACTGGTTTGGAACTTTTGCATGCTGAGGCGGCGAAATAAGATAAACAATACTGCTATCTTGTTGATTATAAGGGTTTTACGAAGAATTATTCTTTAAAAAATGACCCATTTGTAGTGTTCAAATATTCTGAAAAGTCAATATCTTCTTGTTTCAAAAAGCCTTGTTGAGGAAGTTTTTTATCAGCTACCATTTCTACAACTGCTGCTATTGAGGCGGCAGTTGTCCATGAAATTGCACGCCAATGTTTACCATCTATTTCGATTGGGTGATAGGCTTTGTAAAACTCTTCACGAGCTAATTCTGTTCCTTTCCAACCTTCGACTACTGCATAAACATACACCACGTCTTCTTGAACTGGCGGTTTTGCTTCGGTCAAAATTTTCTCAACGAGTTCACGTTTATCTTTCAAAATTAATTCATATAATAAAAATTTCATGAGTTTTGCATGTCCAGGATAACGAATTGTTTTATAATTAAGCGTATCCACTTTTCCTGCGAAAGTTTCGCACATTGTACCAAGTCCACCAGATGTACTAAATGCTTCAAACTCTTGTCCTTCAATCTGAATATGCTCAATTCCGTCAAGTGAAGTAACCGTTTTTATCTCGCCATTATGAATCACTTCGGCATCATTGATATACTCATTTATCACACCAGCAGGCGACCAAGTGAAGGAATATCCAAGCAACCCATTCGGAAAACGAGGCAAAGCTCCTACTCGAAGCTCAATATCACGCAGTTTTGTGAAACGTTTTGCCAAATCCGCCCCTACGATTCCGATTAAACCTGGGGCAAGTCCACACTGAGGAGCCATGACCGCCGTAGCTGTTTTTGCCATTTCTCTAATTGCCGTAGTTGTAAGCACATCTTCGGTCAAATCGAAATAATGAATACCTAATTTGTGGGCAGTTTGGGCAATCGGAAGGTTCAAATTATAAGGCGTTGCCGACACAACCGCATCGAAATCTTTTAGTATTTTTTCTAAAAAATTGATGTCGTTTACATCGCCGAGAATTATATCAAAGGGTAATTTCGTAGAAGGTTGGCGAATGTCCATACCAGTAACAGCAAAGCGTTTTGCAAGCAAAGTACCAACCAATGAGCCAACTTTGCCCATACCAATAACAAGAATGTTTTTCATTGTAGGAAAAGATTAAAATGTATGATGAAGTATAAATGCAAAAAATATGTGCCACAAAGGCACTGAGACACTAAGAAATAGTGAAGTATTTTGTCGGGAAAACATAAAAAAGACAACCTAACAAACGTCAGGAACAAATGAGCAAGCACTACGAAGATAGGCGAGGCGTGCTAAGAGGTATTTTAGGTCTTTAAACAAGTGAAGAATAATTTTTATACAAATGTAGAAAACGAAAAGACATTTGCAAGAAAATTGGATAAGATTTTAAACTCCCCTCCCATTTGGGGAGGGGTTGGGGTAATTTTCAAAGCCTATCCTTATAAGTTTCATAACCAAAACTTTTCAGCAACTTAAACTCATCATTTTCTTTCCAAATGCCTATAGATGGCAAGCCAACACCATTGAAAGTGGTAGTTTTTACCATCGTATAATGAATCATGTCATCAAAAACTACGCTATCACCAATTTTTAGAGGTTCGTCGAAAGAATAATCTCCAATGTAATCTCCTGCCAAGCAAGTCATTCCACCCATGCGATAGGTTGGTTTTCCGTTTCCAATTTCTGCATCAGTTGCTCCCCAAATACGTGGTTTATAGGGCATTTCGAGTGTATCTGGCATGTGAGCCGCAAATGAAACATCCAAAATAGCGACATCAACGCCTTGTGCATCAACAATATCCAAAACCGTTGAGGTCAAATAACCAGTTTGCCAACCAATTGCCGAACCAGGTTCAAGAATGATTTCAATGTTATAAGTTTCTTTCAAACGTTTTATTAACGAAATTAGATGTTCGTGGTTATAACCTTCACGAGTCATTAAATGTCCGCCACCGAGATTTAGCCATTTTACTTGGTGCAATAAATCGCCAAATTTTGCTTCGATATGTACCAAAGTACGCTCCAATGTAAATGAATCATTCTCGCAGAGCGTGTGCGAATGTAGCCCTTCGATGCCTTCGGGGAGTTTTTCTCCTAATAAATCTCTTGTAATGCCCAAACGTGAGCCAACAATACAAGGATTATACATATCGGTTTCTACTTCGGCGTATTGTGGATTTATTCTTATTCCGCATGAAATTTTTCGTTCAAAACCTTGTACTTGGCCTTTAAACTGATTCCATTGATTCAACGAATTGAAGGTAATATGGCTACTATTTGCCATTATTTGTGCAAATTCGGCAGGTTTATAAGCTGGAGAATAAGTGTGTGCCAAACAGCCCATTTCTTCGACAATCAGATGAGTTTCGTTGAGCGAACTGGCAGTTGCTCCCGATAAATATTGCTTCACCATCGGGAAAGTAGCATACATCGAAAAGCCTTTCAAAGCTACGATAATGTTTGCACCCGATGCTGTTTGCACTCGGTTTAATAATTCAAGATTTCGGCGTAAAAGTTTTTCTTCTAAAACATAACACGGCGAAGGAATTTTGGAAATATCAATGGGCATTATATGCTAATGTAAAATATATAATTGAAAATGCAAAAATAATCATTTAGTTTCAATCAATAACAAAAAATAGCCTGAACAGTTTTTCTGAATGGGCTATTTTTTGATTATATTTATGTAAATTTAGCTAAATATCTAATCATCTAATTTAAAAAAAACAGGAATCGTAAACATTACTCTAACGTTACGTCCGTTTTGTCTGCCTGCTTTCCAATTTGGCATGAGTTTTACTACTCTTGCTGCTTCCTCGTCGCAGCCAAAACCAATTCCTTTCATTACATCTACTGCAGTTATACTGCCATCTTTTTCAATAATAAATTTCAAGAATACTTTTCCTTGAATGTTTGCACGCTGTGCTTGTGCAGGATATTTGAGGTTTTTACTTAGAAATTTGTACATTTCGTTAACTCCGCCCATAAAAGTTGGACTTTCTTCGACGGAGATAAATGCTGTATTATCTTCTGGTAATTCTACAATATTTGCAACAGGAGATGCTTCAACAAGAGGTGTTTCAGCAATACTTTCTGAAATTTTGCCTTCTTTTGTAACATTACTAATAACAGGGTCAATTAACTCGTCTTGTGTTGGAGGTGGTGTTTCTTCCTCTACATTTTCAACCACTTTTGGTTCTAAAGATGCAATAGTTTTAATTTCTTCAACTTTCGGAGGTTCAACTTCTTTTGGCTTTTCGATTGGAGGAGGATTATCAACTGGTGGGTCACTAAATGTATGCTCTTCTCCATATTGGACTAATACTTTATCCCCTTGTCTTGCAAATATAAAATTTGCCAAAAGAATTATCAAAAACACTCCCACACCTATTAAAAAGGCATGATTGATAGTTTTTGGATAACTTGTACGAAGCTCAAAAGCACCGTATTCTTTGTTGCGATGCTCGAAAACAATCTCATCGAGCGATGGCTGGTTTGCATTAATAGGTTTCATTTTTGTAAAAGTTTAGATTGAAAATCTGATAGTTTCTACTGAACTACGACACAATGTTAAACAACAAAAATGAATCCTGCAAGGAAAAGTGAATATATATTTAGATAATTGTCTAAATATATATTTTAATTATAAAAAAACCACCAAGACTGGCAGTTTTTTTATAGTTCATCGAAAATTTCTCAATATTCATGTGGCAAAATGCCATTTATTTGCTCGTTCCAAGGCAAACCTTGTGTATTTAGCAAATCCATAAAAGGGTCAGGGTTAAGTTCTTCACAATTCCAAACGCCAGCTTTTTGCCAGTCAGTATTTGTGAGCATTAGCATTGCACCAATCATCGTTGGCACACCAGTTGTGTATGAAACCGCCTGTGCTTTTACCTCTTTATAACATTCGGCGTGGTCGCAATTATTCCAAACATAATAGGTTTTGTCTGCTCCACCTTCAATGCCTTTTATTTGGCAACCGATAGAGGTTTGTCCAGTATAATTTTCTCCCAAAGAGTCAGGTGCTGGAAGTACGGCTTTCAAAAACTCTAAAGGAATAATATCCATACCGTTGAATTTCACAGGGTCGATTCTGGTCATGCCCACATTTTGAAGGACTTCCAAATGAGTAAGATATGCCTGCCCAAAAGTCATCCAAAACCTTGCCCGTTTGAGCGTAGGAAAGTTTTTTACCAAAGATTCTAATTCTTCGTGGTACAAAACATAAGATTCTTTTGGCCCAATTCCTGGATAATCTATTGCTTTATGAATTGCCATTGGAGCTATTTCTACCCATTCGCCATTTTCCCAATAACGTCCGTTTTGAGTAATTTCTCGAATATTTATTTCAGGATTAAAGTTTGTTGCAAAAGCCTTTCCGTGGTCGCCTGCATTACAATCTATAATATCGAGGTAGTGCATTTCGTCGAAATGGTGCTTATTTGCATAAGCACAATAAACTTGCGTAACGCCCGGGTCGAAACCACAACCCAAAAGTGCCATTAAGCCAGCTTCTTTGAAACGGTCTTGATATGCCCACTGCCAAGAATATTCAAACTTTGCCACATCTTTTGGCTCGTAATTTGCAGTGTCCAAATAGTTCACGCCAGTTTCCAAACAAGCGTCCATGATGGTCAAGTCTTGGTAAGGCAGTGCGACATTGATAACCATTTTGGGTTTGAATTTTTTAATCAATTCAACCAATTCTGGCACGTTATCAGCATCAACTTTTGCCGTTTGAATCTTTATATTGTGCATTTCCTGAATATCGGCTGCAATTTTATCGCACTTCGATTTGGTTCGGCTTGCCAACATAATTTCAGTAAATACGTGAGAATTCATCGCACATTTGTGTGCAACAACACTGCCGACTCCACCGGCACCAATAATAATAACTTTTGACATTCTATGTTAATGAGTAAATGAGTGAGTGTGTGAATGAGCAACCGACGCTCGGTGAATTTCAAATTTCACAAGATTCATCACTTTTAATATTCTGCAAAGATACTAAGCAAACAGCTTTGTAGGAATAAAAGGGTGTTGATTTTTGCAAAATGTACCGTTTAATAAATAAATCGCTTTTGAATAAATTATTTTTTCACTAAAACCGTTATGTATGAGAACTCAAAAACATTTTGCCATGAACAAAACAATTAAATCCGAATCCCAAATGAAATACGCTGAATTATTATTGATTAGCGTTTTAGGTATTGCCGTCGCTCTTGGAATATTCTTTTCAAATGTAAAAGTTTTGTAAAACTAAAAGTCTTTTTAACAAAAAAATCCCTGTTTTTCGACAGGGATTTTTTTGCTTTATTCTAAGAGGTTTTTTAAGTTTTTGATTTGGGCGAAAAATAATGCCTTTTTGCCCTACTATTCATCAAAAAATATTCATTTTGCTCGCAAAATTTCATCTTTTTTGATTCAATTATATCAAAAAATCATCATTTTTCACCATCAAATAAAAACTTAAAAAACCTCTAAAATATTTAAGAAAGTGCAGCTACTCCTGGCAAAGTTTTTCCTTCCATATATTCAAGCAATGCACCGCCACCTGTCGAAACATAAGAAACTCGGTCGCCAAAACCTGCATTATTGATAGCTGAGGCAGAATCTCCTCCGCCAATCAACGAAAATGCTTCATTTTCTTCGGTTGCTTTTACCACAGCTTCTGCTATTGCATTTGTGCCGATAGCAAAGTTTGGAAATTCAAAAACGCCCATCGGACCATTCCAAAGAATTGTTTTTGATTTTAAAATCGTTTCTGTAAAAAGTTTTACTGACTCTGGACCAATATCAAAACCTTCCCAAGAATCGCCAATTTCGCCAGTTGCAACAGTCATTCTGTTAGTATCATTCGAGAACGCATCACCACAAACATTGTCAAGTGGCATGATGATATTTACACCTTTTTCCTTTGCTTTTGCCAATAATTCTAAAGCAAGTGGCATTTTGTCAGCTTCTAAGAGCGATTTTCCAATTTTTCCACCCAAAGCTTTTGTAAAAGTATAAGTCATTCCGCCGCCAATAATCAGGTTATCAACTTTGTCGAGTAACTTTTCTATCAATAATATTTTGTCCGAAATTTTTGCTCCACCCATAATCGCTGTGAATGGACGCTCGGCATGGTTCAATATTTTTTCGGCATTTTCAACTTCGGCTTGCATGACATAACCACAAATTCTATCAGTAAAAAATTTTCCAATAACTGCCGTAGAAGCATGGGCTCTGTGGGCAGTTCCGAAGGCATCATTTACCCAAACATTGCCAAGTTTTGATAATTTTTCAGCAAATTCTACATCTCCTTTCTCTTCTTCTTTATAAAAACGGAGGTTTTCGAGCAATAAAACCTCGCCTGATTTCAGATTTGTAGCTTGCTCAGTGGCAGATTCGCCAATACAATCGTCAGCAAATTTTACTGGTAAACCTAATATTACCGACAATGGATTTACTAAGTGTTTCAAAGAATATTTTTCGGTCGGACCATCTTTTGGTCTTCCCAAATGCGACATCAAAATACACGAACCACCATCTTTCAAAATCTTTTTGATGGTCGGAATCGTTGCAGTTATACGAGTATCGTCTGTAATTTCGAATTTGTCGTTGAGAGGAACATTAAAATCTACTCTGATGAGGGCTTTTTTGCCAGAAAAATCGTAAGTATCTAAGGTTTTCATTCAAAATGAATTTTATGTAAATGGCGATTGAGCGAATGAGTAAATTTACTCATTTTTGAAATAGTCAATCTTTTGTAAAGGCTTTTGGATTTATACTACAAAGATAAATTTTCTTTTCGCTTAAATCACGAAATCTTACCATGATTCTTTCGTTATTCATTAAAAAAACATTGAATAATTATATATTTTCTTAGCTAATGAAAACTTGCTTTTTTAGTGGGCAATTTTTTTCTTGAATGTATCGTCTTTTAAAATAGTTTTAGCAATATTTGTGTCAATAATGAAACATCTATTTTTACTTTTTATTCTATTATTTTCAATTCAGCTTGATGTTTTTTGTCAAGAAAATGAAGAATATTATGTGCCGCCAAGTGAGCGAAAAGACGTTTATCATAATTCTTATCCAAACCTCGACCGCAAAGCTGTAAGTTTGTATTTTGGTTTGGAAGGTGGACTAAAACTCAACTATTTTAGCTTAGATAATAGTCTAAATAATTTGATAAGTGGACAAAAAAACAGCGAGTTTTATTGGGGAATTGCTCTTGGCTATAATATGGACAACCGTTGGGCGGTAGAAACTGGTTTTTATAATAATCCAAGTTATTTTGTGCAAATACTTAATTCTGGTAGCCGTGGCGTGCCTTTTTCTTATAAATTAGGTACTAATCTACAAACAATTCCTCTTCGTTTTAAATACAAACTTTTTACGCTTGACCCAATTACAAAAACTGCCTCTATTTATGTTGGGGCAGGGGTTTTGCTTGGAACTAACGCCAAAAATAAAGAATTAACAGTAAAAAACTTCTCGGCAATTAGTGCTTCAAGAGATAGTATAAAGTTAAAATCTGAAACATTTTTGCAGAGAAAAGGTGCGGTTCAATTTGAACTTTCCATTGAATTGCAAGGACGAATTTCAAACAATCTTTCGGTTACGCTTTTTGGTCGAGGAAATTTTGGATCAAACGGAATTATAAGTTCAGATTTGACTTATTCTATCAATGGAACAAAAATTTCGGAGGCAAAGCAAATTTTGAAAGGAATTAGTTATAATTTTGGTCTTGTGGCAAAATATGATATTGCACGAGGGTATAAATATAGGAGTAAAAGCGAGTAAATTAATGTACTGATGTGCCAATGTGCTGATGTGCTAATTTTGGAATAATTTTATTGATTTTTAAATGACACTTTTATAGTCCTTAATCAGCATATTGGCACATCAGCACATCAGCACATTTTTTTATGCCTAAACAAAAAACACTCATAATCATCAACCGTCATTATCCGCCAAACCCCGGAATTACGGGCGAATCCGCTTGGGATTTAGCTAAATATTTGATTGAAAAACATGGCATTGAAGTTCATATTGTAAACATAAAAGGAAACGATGATGGGGGAGGGGAAGTAAGGCAGCCTGTCGGCATAATACACTCATTATCAAGTATTTATGATAAGAAAAATAAGTTTTTTAAACAAATTTCAGGTTTTTTAGATGGTTATTTTTTGATAAAAAAAGCTAAAAAAATCAATGATTTCGCACCAATAATTTGTATGTCAAGTCCGCCACTTTTGCCATTTTGGGCTTCATTATTTTTGAAGGAAAAACGTTGGGCTTTGTGGTCAATGGATTTGTTTCCAGAGGCTTTTGTGGCGATTGGAACCGTTTCAGAAAACAACTTTTTGTATCGCTTGATTTTGAAAAAAACATATCAAAATCCTCCCCAAAAACTAATTGCTTTGGGGCGAAAACAAGCGGAGTTTATTCAAAAAAAATACCAAATTTCTCCCCTCCCTTTTGGGGCGGCAGCCGTTGCTGAGGGGTCGGGGTTGGGGTGTAATACTTCAACCATTCTTCCCTGTGGAGTTATTTTTCATCAAACTTATGAAAGTGAATTTCCAGCTTGGCGAACAAAGGACGATAAAATCTATTTTGGCTATTGTGGAAATCTGAATGATGCCCATAATGAAGATTTTTTAATTGAATTTATTAAAGCCTTTAATCCTAAAAAACATCATTTGGTTTTAGCACTTTATGGCAAAAAAGCACCAAAATTACTTGATTTTGCTCAAAATCGTGCAGGGATTACAATTTTGCCAAATGTTCCACGCAGTCAATTAAATTTTATTGATGTGCATTTAGTGAGTTTATTGACAAAATATACGCATTTAATGATTCCGTCGAAAGCAGTAAGTGCAGTGGCGGCAGGTGGTTCAATTTTGTTTTGTGGAAGTCAAGAAAGTGATAATTGGGATATGCTACAAGAGGCAGCTTGGTTGATTCGTGAAGAGGAAGATTTGGGAAAACAAATAAAAAATTATTTGGAAAATTTGACAAATGTAAGTTTAATTCAAAAGAAACAAAATGCTAAGAATTTGAATAAAAATCTTCAAAAAATGGTGATTGATGGCTATGAGGAAATTGCTGATTTTGTTAAAGGATGAACGATTTATAAACCTCCAAATATTTCTCAACCACAACTCGTTCCGAATAATTGTCTAATACTTTTTGACGAGCATTTTTCGATAATTCTACATGATTTGCTTCAAAAAGTACCCATTTTATTCCCTCTGCCAAACTTTCGGCTGATTTGTACTTTGCCAAGAAACCATTGGGCGGCATTCCGTTATATTTATTTTCAATCATTTCTGGAATTCCACCTACTTCAAAACCAACTGCGGGGGTACCACAAGCCATTGCTTCCATGATGGTATTTGGTAAGTTTTCTTGAATTGATGAAGTTACAAAAACATCGGCTACGGAGTAAATAGAAACAATTTGGTTTACATCAGAAATGCGACCCAAAGCATGAGATTTAAAAGGCAATTTTTGAATTGTTTCTTCCTCACTTTCTCCCAAAATAATTAATTCAATAGCTTGACTATCAATGTGTTGCAATTTTAAAATCTCCAATGCTTCTTGAAAATAACTAAACCCTTTCCAAATGACCGAAACCTTTGCAGCTACAAAAAGTATGAGTTTTTTATCAATCGGTAGGCCTAATTTTTGTCTTGCTTCTGCCTTATTTTGTGGAGAAAAAAGCGAAATATCTAAAGGATTTGGAAT
Source organism: Emticicia sp. (assembly GCA_031378345.1). Taxonomy (GTDB): domain Bacteria; phylum Bacteroidota; class Bacteroidia; order Cytophagales; family Spirosomataceae; genus Emticicia. The sequence goes on from JANNDY010000023.1 coordinate 14,471, forward strand.
AGCTTTCACAGAAAAATCTTTGAATAAACTACCCTTTATTGCTCGATTTGCCAACCATTGACTGCAAGCAACAATTTTTACTCCCTCCCCGCCCCTCGGCTTCGCTCGGGGAACGAGTAGGGAATAGAAAATTGCATTTTTCCGTTGCCAAACTTTATTCGACAAATCATTTTCGGCAGGATTTCTTAGATATTGCACACAATTTCCACAAGCGATTTGGTAGTTTTCGCAATCGCCGCTGTGGTGGCAACCGCCCGTAAATGCCCACATATCGTGTAATGTCCAAACGATTGGTTTATTGAGTTTGAAAAGTTTTTCGAGTGAATTAATTGAAAGAAAACCAAAATTTATCCAATGCAAATGAATGATGTCGGCTTCTTGCACCAATGGATGTTCGGAAATATCAATACCGACATTGGCAGGAGAGAATGCAAAGCGAATTTGCTTGTTTTTCTCGAAAAACCGAAAGTATAAACGCTCTAATGCAAATCTTGCAAAAGATATTTTTTTTTCTAACCAAGTATTAGCTAAGGCACTGATATTTAAGTGATTACGTTTTTTTTCTTGTACCAACATTTTCACTTCAATGCCTTCTGTTTTTTCTAAAACAGCAAGCAAACGCAAGCAAGCAATGGCTGCTCCACCCATTGAATCGTCGGTATTTATTAGGAGAATTTTCAAGAAATAGTTTTGAATTTTATATAATTGATGCGAATTAAGTGAAAAATTGTGAGATTAAACAAAATGTACGTCGGATTTCCTATCCATTTGCGTTCAACTCCGTCTATTCGGAAACGGGTTAGGAAATCCGTTTTACTAAAAAAAATCTTCAATTCTGTAAGTTTTTTTAAAAACTTGCGACTAATTGTTCAAACGAAATGAAAATCGAATGGAAAAAGAATTCACCAAAATGATAAACGTACATCGAGGTATTATTTTCAAAGTTTGCAATTTGTATTGCCACGTTGAAGAAGATAAAAAAGACCTTTTTCAAGAAATAGTTTTGCAATTATGGAAGGCTTTTCCGAGTTTCAGAAGCGAATCGCTGAATACTTCTTGGATGTATCGAGTGGCACTGAATACCGCTATTTCTAATTTTAGAAAAGAAAGCAAAATACCTAAGAAAAAAGTAATATCAGAGTCAGAATTTCAGATTCCTGACATGAGTTTTTATGCCGAAGAAAACGATAATTTGAATTTATTAAAACAAGCAATCGAAAAATTATCAGACATCGAAAAAGCCATTATCATGCTTTACTTGGAAGAAAAAAGCTATGACGAAATTGCACAAATTATAGGTCTCAGCCTCTCAAATGTAGGTGTGAGGCTGAATCGAATAAAAAATAAATTAGAAAAAATCATTAAAACCAGTCAATCATGAACTTAGAAGAACTAAAATCTGCATGGCAGGTTTACGACAAAAAATTGCAATTATCGCAAGAAATCAATGAAAAAATAATTATAAGTATGATTAAAGAAAGGTCGAAATCGAGGGTTTCGAGAATTAGGCGAGAAAACGGTTTTCTTACAGCCGTTTTGTTTGTTGAATTAGTGTTTTTGGGGGCAGTTTTTATGGGTAATCCATTCGATTTCAAATATACGGTGCAATATTTGCCATTTATGTTTTTAGCGATAGGTATTTTGATGGCTTTGGTGGTGCTTTTGAAAAATTTTAAAATGCTGAATGTAAACATCACCAACACAAATTTAGGCTCTTTTCTTAAAAATATTATTGACCAATATGAAAAAAACAAGCAAGCTGAAAAGTGGTTTGGAATGATTATGCTCGCCTCTGGTTGCTTGACTGTCTTTTCGTTTTTACCCCATAAACTCGAAAATAAAAGCCTTCAAACGGCTATTATAGACACCATAATTCCTTTAGCAATTACTCTAATTATGTATTTTATTGCTTTTAAATTGGGAGCTTTCAAAAACAAAAAAACTGATGCTTTCAAGGAGGATTTGAAAGAATTGCAAGAATTATCGTTGGATTTGAAAGAAAATTAAAAATAGAATGACACAATATTTTAGACTAAACTAAACCATTGTGTCATTTTTTTTCGTTATTTGGTCATAAAACCAATTATTCATGAAAAAATCATTTGCTATTATTCTAATTTTAGGTACAATTGCCTTGCTGGCATTTAATTGTAAAGAAGTTTCAACCAATCCTTCAACTACAACTCCACCAGTGGTTACACCTCCAGTTGTTACGCCACCTGTTGTACCGCCAGTTGAAGTAGCTGGTTACAAGTCAGTTTTGGCTTTTCCAAAGCTATCATTTTCCGACCCAGTTGATTTTAAACATGCGGGAGATGGCACAAATCGCCTTTTTGTTGTTGAGCAAAAAGGTATTATTCAAGTCTTTGAAAACGATGCAGCTACTGATAAAAAATCTGTATTTCTTGACATTGATGCACGAGTAGCATCTGGTGGAGAAATGGGCTTTCTTGGACTAACTTTTCACCCAAATTTCAAGACAAATGGCTACTTTTTTGTAAATTATACAAGAAGTTCGCCTCGCCGACAAACCGTTATTTCGAGATTTAAGGCAAACGGACAAGTTGCAGACCCAAATAGTGAAGCCATTTTGTTTACCTTCGACCAACCATATTCCAACCATAATGGCGGACAAATAGCCTTTGGTGCCGATGGTTTTTTGTACATCGCCACAGGTGATGGTGGCAGTGGTGGCGACCCACAAAATTATTCTCAAAATAAGAAAAGTCTTCTTGGAAAAATGCTAAGAATCGATGTAAATGCTACTGAAAAGGGCAATTATGGCATTCCAAAAGACAATCCATATATCGGAAATACTGAAGGTTTTAGTGAAGAAATCTTTGCGTATGGACTCCGAAATCCGTGGCGTTTTAGCATTGATGCTGTTACAAAAAACATTTGGGTCGGCGATGTTGGACAAAACAAAGTTGAAGAAATTGATATCGTAACCAAAGGCGGAAATTATGGTTGGAGAATAAAAGAAGCAAATAATTGCTATGATGCAAGCGGTGATTGCAATAAAACAGATTTAATTCCACCAGTTTGGAGTTATGTGCAGGGCAATGATGGATATTCGGTAACTGGTGGGGCTGTTTATCGTGGCAAAAAACTTACAGATTTGATTGGTAAATACATTTGTGGAGATTATGTCAGTGGCAAAATTTGGGCATTGAGCAATGACGGAAAAGCTGTTACCAAAAGCGATTTGATAACAAATGTTAGTTCAGTTTCGACTTTTGGCGAAGATGCCAACGGAGAGTTGTATATTTGCGATTATTCGGCAGGAAAAATTTATAGTTTAGCAAAAAAATAATTGTACGACGGGTTTTCAACCCGTTTCGCTTTTGACGGGTTAAAAACCCGTTGTACGGAAAATGATAGAAACCCACGCACATATTTACGACGACCAATTTGATGAAGACAGAGATTTGATGCTTGAAAGAGCTTTTTCGGCAGGAGTAAAACAAATTTGGATGCCCAATTGCGACCACGAAACCATCGAAGGAATGTTGGCTTTGGAGCAACAATATCCCAACGTTTGCCATGCCATGATGGGCGTTCATCCGTGCTATGTAAAAGAAAATTTTGAGCAAGAATTAGCAATCGTTGAGCAATGGCTCGACCAACGAAAATTCATCATGATTGGCGAAATCGGTATTGATTTTTATTGGGATTTGACTTTCGTAGCACAGCAAGAAGAAGTTTTTTTAAGACAATTAGCACTTGCAAAAAAACATAATTTACCCATCTGTATTCATTCTCGAAACTCAAAAAACAATGAACATAATGCGATACTTCGCTGCATCGAATTGATTAAAAAGTTTGCTTGGAGTGAGTTGAGAGGTATTTTTCATTGTTTTTCAGGAAATTTGGACGAAGCAAGACAAGTTGTCGAACTCAATTTTTTGTTGGGAATTGGTGGCGTAGCAACTTTCAAAAATGGTGGAATGGACAATGTTTTGCCACACATTGATTTGAAAAATATTGTTCTCGAAACCGACTCACCTTACCTTGCACCTGTACCGCATCGTGGCAAACGAAATGAGGTTGCTTACATCGAAATTGTTGCCAAACGTATTGCCGAATTGAAGCAAATTCCTTTTGAAGAAGTAGTGCAACAAACCACAAAAAATGCCTTATCTTTGGTCGGAATGATTCACTAAGGATTGATTAAAAAATAAGTCCGTTCAAATTTATGCAGTATTTTTTGTCAAGATAAGTCAAAAAAGGTGCAGTTTTGCGAGCAAAATAAGCCTTTTTGATGCAGGATTGGCGAAAAAAACAAATAAATTAACGGAGTTATTTTTAATCAATCCTAAATTACTTATGAATATTTTTGTTACCATTACTTGGCTCATCATTTTTTGTTCGATATTTTCATATATCAATATCAAATTTCTGAAACTACCAAATAGCATTGGCTTGATGCTCATTGCGGTAATTATGTCGCTTTGTATTTTAATTTTGGGCAAAAATTATGCAGAAATAGTTATTTTCAAAGATTTTGTCAATAGCTTCAATTTTTCAGAGTTTTTGCTCGAAAATATGCTTTGCTTTTTACTCTTTGCAGGCTCATTGCACGTTGATTTAAAGCACCTCAACCAACAACGCAAACCCATTATTACATTTACATTTCTTGGCGTTTTACTTGCTACATTTCTAATTGGTTATGTCCTCTTTTGGATAGCTCCATTATTTGGCTTTGACATTCCTTTAGTTTATTGTTTTTTATTTGGAGCACTAATTTCACCAACCGACCCAATTGCCGTTTTGGGAATTTTGAAAAATGCAAAAGTACCCAAAAACGAGGAAGTGATAATCACTGGAGAATCTCTTTTCAATGATGGTGTAGGTGTGGTAGTTTTTCTCACAATTCTACATTCTTTGGAAGGAAATAGTGCTGAAACACTATCTTTTCAAGCAATTTGGAAAACATTTTTGGTTGAAGTTGGCGGCGGATTACTACTTGGTTTTTTGATTGGTTATCTTGGAAATAAACTTCTCAAAAGCATTGACCACTACCAAACCGAAGTAATGATTACCCTTGCAATGGTGATGGGAGGCTATACTTTTGCAAAATATTTACATACTTCTGGACCTTTGGCAATGGTTGTGGCGGGGCTTTATGTTGGCAATATCGGACGTGAAGTAGCGATGTCAGACATTACAAAACAGCAAGTTGATACCTTTTGGGGATTAATAGACGACCTTCTTAATGCCTTTCTTTTTGTACTAATTGGCTTTGCTATTGTGAGTATTCCTAACTTACAACGATATAGTTTTTTAGGTATCACAGTTATTTTTATTGTGCTGATAATCAGGTACTTATCAATAATTATTCCTTTCAAATTGCTCAATTTCAAGAAAATATTAAACCGTAATTTTCCTCTAATTATGACTTGGGGAGGGCTACGTGGCGGTATTTCGATTGCTCTTGCACTTTCATTGCCTGATTTTGAGCATAAGCCTTTGATAATCAGCATTACTTATATTGTTGTTTTGTTTGCTGTTTTGGTGCAAGGGCTAAGTTTGGGAAAATTAGTGAAATATTTAAACAAAAAACCTTGAACCCAAAAACCATCCTTCTTGGTATATTATTCGCGGCACTTTGGGCTTCGTCTTCTGCCGCATCGAAAATTGGCATTCGGTCGGTTGAGCCTTTGGTACTTTTCCAAATTCGTTTTTTGGTGGCAGGGGTTTTGATGCTTGCTTATTCATTTGTCATTCAAAAAGACCGCCTTCCACAAGGCAAAGAATGGAAAGAATTGACAATTTTTGGGTTTTTCAATGTTACGCTTTACCTGAGTTTTTTTGTTTTGGGTATCAAAGAAGTTTCTGCTGGAATTGGTAGCCTTTCAATTGCCACTAATCCATTGATTATCAGTGTGTTAGCCGCATTTTGGTTAGGCAGAAAAATTAAGAATAAAGTTTGGTTTGCACTATTTTTGGGCATAATCGGCGTGGCGATTGCCTGTTTTCCTCTCATTCAAAAGAGTTATGCTACACCATCGGGACTTTTTTTGATTTTTTTGTGCATGATTTCCTATTCGATTGGCACAATTTATTATTCAAATATTGATTGGAAACTTTCACGAACAGCCATCAACGGTTGGCAGGTTTTTTTTGGTGGAATTTTGATGCTTCCTCTTACCTTTTTACTACATAAATCGCCAAATAATTATGACCTAACGTTCTTACTATCAGAAATTTGGATAATTTTCCCTGTTTCTATTGTTGCTGTAAATTTATGGTTATATTTGCTTAAAATTGATGCAGTAAAAGCTTCATTATTTTTGTTTTTATGTCCAATATTTGGGTTTATTTATTCTTATTTTTTGCTTGATGAACCTATCACATGGCATACTTTTTTGGGAACAGCATTTGTAATTGCTGGACTTTATTTGGGACAACGAGAAAAAAATTAAACCATTCACTTAATTTCAGGTCAAAATCAAACTATTACCTACTGTTTTTCGTTTAAATACAAGTATCAACCAAAAACTATGAAATATTCTATTTTCACAGCACTTGCAACAGCCATCGTTTTAAGTGCAACTCTAATGAATTCTTGCACCAAACAAGAGCAAATAACTGCTAATTCGGCAAGTTTTGACTTGATTCAAGAAAAAATATTGAATAAAAGCTGTGCTTCAACGGGCTGCCATGCTTCCGAAAGTGATGGAAGTTTCAAGCAACATGGCTTAATTTTGGCAAAAGGACAAGCCTATAAAAACTTGGTAAACATTGACCCGACTAATATCGGAGCAAGACAAGATGGTTTGAAACGAATAAAACCTTTCAAATCTTTGGAAAGTTTGTTTTTTATTAAACTTTTCTATGACGCAAGTCATCATGGAGGAAAAAGTTACGGTGCTGTAATGCCTCTTGGTAATGATTTACTTTCTAACGGACAATTGGAGTTTATTCGCCGTTGGATTGAAGCTGGTGCCCCCGAAAAAGAAAGTGTTGCCGATGCAGGATTGCTCGATGATTTAGTTCCAGCTACAGCTACATTTGCAGGATTACCTGTTCCGCCAGAAGGTACAGGCTTTCAGATGAAATTAGATAAATTTGATGTAGCTCCCAATTTTGAGCGTGAGTTTTTTGTAAGAAAATCTCTCGGAAACACGGCAACCGTTTATGTCAATCGCGTGCAAATTAGTATGCGTCCGGGTAGCCACCATTTTATACTCTATGGCTTCCGAAATAATGTAAATCTGCCTAATATTGGTCAAGTGCGAGATTTACGCAATAGTGACGGAACCTATAATCTCGTAACATTTGCACAATTGGGTAACCATATTTTCAATTTTGGTGGTGGTGAAGCTACCTACGATTATACATATCCTGCTGGTTCGGCAATTGAAGTGCCTGCCAATGCCACTTTTGATATGAATTCTCATTATTATAACGTAAGCACAAAACCAGTGCCAGGCGAGGTAAATATTAATTTGTTCACGATAAAGAAGGAAAACGTAAAAAATATTTTAAAAGTAATTGACTTTGGCAATCAAAGTCTTAGTATAAATCCAAATGCTAAGACTGTTATTACAAAAGATTTTATTTTTGATAGAAATGTCAAAATCGTAACATTGACTTCTCATACACATAAATTTGGAGAAAAATTCGAGATTTTGATTAAAGGCGGTGCAAGAAATGGCGAAGTTATTTATACTTCACTCAATTGGGAACATCCCGAAAAAATTGATTTTGCTACGCCACTTGCACTCAAAAAAGGAGAAGGCTTAACTTCAAGAATTACTTATAATAATTTTTCAAATAAAAAAGTAGGATTTGGACTAACCACCGAAGACGAAATGGGAATTATTTTTGGGAATTATTTTGAAGAATAGGGGAGATTTACGAATGACATTTGAGGGACTACCAAATAATATTTTACTCAAAAGCGAAGCAAATACTACATGTATTTTCTTCGCTTTTTTTTGTGGTTTTGCTGAAAAATAAATACATTACATTAAAATTGAAAAAGCTATAAAAATGAAATTTACCTTAACCTTCTACACATTCATTGTGTTTGGGTTTTTGACTTGTAATAGTTCGAGCAAGAGCAATTATGTTATCAAAACCCCAAAAAACAAGGACGTTCACTACATTTCAATCAAATCTTCAGGCGAAATCGTTGATTCACCCAAACGAAAAGCAAGCATGAATATCATACTGAAAGATAGCACCATTTTTAGTTCAGAAATTGGCATAGAGCTACGTGGGGCAGTTTCTCAAATGTTTTACGACAAAAAATCGTACGGTTTTGAACTTCGAAATATCAAAAATGAATCTTTGGCAGCCTCGCTTTTAGGTTTACCCAAAAACTCCACTTGGATTCTCCACGGCCCTTATGGTGACAAAACACTTTTGAGAAATACTGTTGCCTACAAAATCTCAAATGACATTGGAAGATATGCCGCCAGAACCAAATTTGTAGAGTTAGAAATCAACGGTGAATATCTCGGATTTTATGTTTTGATGGAAAAACTCAAACAAGATAATAACCGCATAAAAATAGCCAAACTAAGCAAAAATGATACTTTAGCAGAGAAAATCACAGGTGGATATATCTTGAAAATTGACAAAACGGCTGGAAATGATAATGACCAAACAAATTATAATTCCGAAAATTCTTTCCCTTCTCGCTACGACACAAAGGGTAGAATCACGAAGAGAACCATCACCAATTTCCTTTACGAATATCCAAAATCAAAGAATATTAATGAAATTCAAAAAAAATACATTCAAAATTATGTTGCTGAGTTTGAAAATGTTTTAGCTTCTGAAAACTATAAAAATGAAGAAAATGGTTATCAGAAATACATTGATGTTGATAGTTTTATAGATTTTTTTATCTTGACCGAACTCATGCAAAACCATGATGGCTATCGCCTTAGTTCGTATTTACAAAAAGACCGAGGCAAAAAACTTCAAATGGGGCCAATTTGGGATTTTGATATTGCTTTTGGTTCAGACGCTGGTTTCTGTGACGGCATGAACAAGCATGCTTGGGTTTTTCAGTACAACCAATATTGTGGCGGCGACACTTGGCTTGTGCCTTTTTGGTGGAAAAGTTTGGTGTCAGATGAGGCTTTCAAAAATAAACTTATTGCGAGGTGGAAGGCTTTAAGAGAAACACGATTGGCTGATAATCAATTAGTTATCACAATAGATAATTTTTCAAAACAAATTACTGAAAGTGGAATGGTTGCCAGAAATTTTGAAAGATGGGATATTTTGAATGAAAGAATTACGCCAAATTCGACCAAAGGTTCGCACGAAAAAGAAATAGCCAGAATGAAATCTTGGCTAAAAGCACACACACGTTGGATTGATGAAAATATTGAAAAATTGTAAGTTTTTTAGTATTTTCTTCGTGAAACTTAGTTGCTTAGTGGTAAAAAAAGATTTAGTTACTGTAAGTTTTTTTTTCGTAAATTTGATAAATGAAAAAATCACATGAAGACTTTACTCATATTATTTCTTTTTTCGTTGAACACCTCTTTCGCTCAGGAAGTGAAAGAGATTGTACGAAGTATATATTTTGGTGGTGGTAGTGCATACATTGAAAAAGAACAAGCCCAAGAGTTAATAGATTTTGTAAAAAGCATAAAAAACCTTGAATACTACGAAATCAATATCATGAGCCACACCGACAATATTGGCGGTCGAGAGTTTAACGAATATCTCAGCCGTATGAGAAGTGCTTCTGTTATTGACCTCCTTCGTGCAATGGAAATTCCGCAAGAAAAGATACGATTCAAAGATTTTGCCTTCGACTTACCAGATTACGACAACAATACATATGAAGGTCGAGCCAGAAATCGTAGAGTTGATATTCAGTTTAAGCCAATTGTATTTTGAAAAGACTAAGTATCTGATTATCAATATTTTATAATCAAATGGGACAAGAAAAGCCTTGCCCCTTGAATGTAAAATCACATTTTGTTAAAGCTTAAAAATAATGTAACTATATCGCGTAACACTTCCATCTACTACATTTTCTATAACTCTGATGGTTGTTAAAGACTCAAGTCTTGCTTGTTCAATTATCCCATAGCCACCATCGGCAATCGAAACTAAAACTAATGTATTCGTATAATCCCAACCTGCTGGAACTGCCGGTATTGTAAGAGTTATTGTTTGTAGTCCTGTACTTGCTGGGTCATGAATTATCGAACCACTATATTTTGTTTTGATGCTTCCATTCACTTCAGCCGAGCCATTACCATTGATAGAAAATAATGTTTGTGTACCATTATTAAATACATGGGCTCCGCTTGAGGCTGCATGAGAATATATCATTGCATTTCCTGAAAGAATGAGCCTACCATCATAGTCGGCAGTGGCATCATCACTAAAATCAATAAAAGGCGTGCCACCACCACTTAATTGTCGGAGTTCAATATTTGCCATATTGTTTTGATTAACTTTTACTTCCCAATTTTGATTAGCAGATACTTTAAAATCACCATTTACATCTAATTTGGTTTGTGGAGTTGTTACGCCTATACCAACATTCTGACTCACATTCATTCCTCCTTTTACATCCAACTGGGCTTGTGGAGAAGTAGTATTTATACCCACTTTTCCTATACTACCAAGAGCATTAGCCCCAATACTAAGACTCCATGAAACCAAATTACCAGTATCTGCACCCCCCAAATCTTGAATCAAAAGAGTCCAATTTCCAGATATGTTCTCTGCCTTTAAATTAGCTAAATTTGAAATTGGAAATATCGTACCTCCACTTGGCAAATATGTGCCAGTAGCAATATTATCCGAAGTTAATGTAGTAGTTGCAATCTGCCCAATCGCAAGATTATTGAAATTCAAAACATTTGAACTAATAAAATTATTACTTGAACCATAGGAACCTGTTCCTATCCTATTTAATAAAACAAACCTATTACCACTTGGAGCAATGAGCGTAGCTACTATATCTCCACAAAAAGTATGATTTAATGATATCGAAATAGTAATCAAATTTGGGTCAATAATATCTCCTGTTAATGGCACATTGATTATGCTTGAAACACCAGTAGAACTATTATCTGGAATATTAATATTAGTAGTATTTGTATAGGCTGTACTACTATTATTATTGGAAATAAGGTTGGAATAATTGATATTTTGCCCTGTTTGCTGCCAGCCGTTTGTGCCTAATGCTGTACTGCCAAAATTCGCCCAAGTGGTGCCTGTCCAATAGCTAAATTGTTGTAAAGTAGCATCATAAACCATCATGCCTTCTGTTTTGTTGGGTAGTGAATTTTTGATGACGGTAGTCATTTTTGGCACACTTACTCTGTCTGGTAAGATGATGGTGTTTTGAGCAAAAACCTTACTTACAAAAAGCAAGAAAACAAGGAGATAGAATGTTTTTTTCATGATATTATTTTTTAATAGCCACAACCAACAATTTCAGTTTTGAAAACAGCACCAGTATTTACCTTAAAACCAGGGACTAATGTGATATAATCATTAGCACGATAGGTGAGAACCGTAAGGTCATTGAGGGTATTTGAGGCAATAATGGTTTTTCCAACTTGTGGATTTGGTGAAAACATATTAGGGTAATTATCGTTTGGACTCACCAATGTTAGATTTACGTGAAGCATACAATCAACTACTTTGGTTAATGTAAAATCATTGTCGTGACCGTTGTGATAGAAACCTGCCAGATAAACGATACCATCAGTACCAGACACAATGGCATTTATTCCTTCGTTTCCATAGCCAAAAGGCAGAATGAGTTTTCCTCCATAATTAAACCTTCCGTCTAAGATGCCATTTGGAGTATATTTTGCAAGTATTAAGTCTGCATTGGCTGTATTTGTTGTATTTCCAGTTAGGTAAATTTTACCATCAGGTTGCACAGCTATTGAATTGGCAGTTGCATGAATTGGGCTTAGGTTTGTCAATACTATTCCATCGGCATCAAAACTATTATCTAAATTTCCAGCAAGAGTATAGGCAACCATTGCTAAAACATCAAAACTATTTTCTTTTGCTGCTCCGCAAACAATAATTTTACTGTCAGATGTTAAAACGAGCGATTTGGCAAAGCTACTTGCCGTACCAACATTTGTACTCACCATTCCGTCAGTATCAAAAGTATTATCAGCACTTCCGTTGGTATTTCGTCTGAGAATTACAAAATTGCCAACATTATTTACATTCGCACAAGCGATTACTATTTTACCGTTCGATTGAATTGCCAATGATTTTCCTACATAGCCATTTCCTGCCGGCAATTCTACTACGCCGTTTGTTCCAAAAGTATTATCAAGTGTGCCGCTGACATTAAAACGGGCTAAAATGGCATAAAAATCACCATTAAATTGGTCTTGCGAAAGCCCTGTTACCACTATTTTTCCATCAGTTTGTAACGCAATTGACGTAGCTTCGGTGTCAAAATCGTCGATTTCTAAGGTAGCAATGCCCGAAAAGCCAAAAGTATTATCAAGCGTGCCATCGGCATTGAATCTTACTACAACCAAGTTGTACTGTGAGCCATTTGCAGCTTTTCCCGCTACCAAAATTTTGCCATTGGATTGCACAGCTACGGCATTTGCTCGGTCGTCGGCATCAAAAGGAATAGTTACAAAACCATTTGAACCAAAGGTATAATCAAGGCTACCATCTGCATTGTAGGCAACTATGCCAAAATCTGAACCACTTGTTGGGCTTATGGCATTTGTCACATTACCTACCTCAATTGGTTTCCCGCCTGCTCGCAGGGCTATGGCATTGGCAGTATCATTATTGGTTGTAAATTGTGTGGGAATTTTGCCTTGGTTTGAGGTGAAATTACCTACTCCGTGGAGGCGAACAAACGCAAATCGAGACCCTAATTTACAGCCAAAAATAATTTTCCCATCGGCTTGAATTGCCACAGAATTTGGCAATATATTGCCCGTGAGAGGTAAAAATGATATATTTTGAATGCCATCACTATCAAAACTGGTGTCAAGTGTGCCATCAGTATTTATCCTTGCCATTCCTACTTGGTTGTTTAAATACGTTCCTGCAACTATTTTGCCATCGGGCTGGATTTGGGTATCTGTAACACTACCGATTGAACTGTGAGCTATGTTTCCGTTTACACCATAACTTGTATCCAATATTCCGTTTTTTGTCAAACGATAAATCCTAAATCCAGTGGCGAAAACTACAATTTTACTATCAGATTGCAAACAAACTGAACCTGCTGATGTACCGTCAAATCCAAGTACTGCTGGGGTAAAAATTAACTTGCCGTCCATATCAAAGGTATTATCTAAACTGCCATCAGCATTGTATTTTGCAAAATAATGATTATAGTCTTGCTGACCATAAGCATAAACGGACACTATTATTTTACCGTCAATATCAATTTTGAGGTCAGATAAATATTCATTATCAACCCCAAAGTCAGTGATGGTTATGCCATCATTATTTATGCCATCGTTGCCAAAGCTTAAATCATAGGTGCCGTTTGGGTTGAGTCTTTTTAATTCAATATTATTGGCAGAATTAATGTACGTGTAACCCCCCAAAACTATTTTTCCGTCGGGTTGAAGAACCATAGCTCGACCATAAAAATCAGGAAATTTAATCATTCCATTTATGCCATATGAAGAGTCAATTATGCCATTACTTGTGATTTTTATTATAAAATTACCAAAAACAGGGTTATTGGAATTGGCTAAAATAATTATGCTGTTATCTGATAAAATAACGATGTCATAAATATTCTGTAATCCAGAGATATTAGCCGATGTAAAAACACCACTCACTCCGAAGGTGTTATCCGCAGAGCCATCTTGATTAAAGGAAGCGAGTACGAGAAAAGTTCCGGTGTTATCATGATAATTACTTGCCGCCAGTATTTTTCCACTTTTACTTACTATCATTTTGCTTTGGAACGATTGAGAAACTGCAACATTCATAGGTACTAATTTTCCATCACCATCAAACGACAAATCAATTGAGCCAGCTGGTTGGGCGTGTGTGAGTGAGGAATAGAAAATGAGGAATGTGAGAAAAATAAATATTTTTTTCATAGTTGCAAATAGTAGATTATAAGATGTTTACAAATCACTTCGGGCAAGGAAATCCTGCCCCTTGAAAAAGAAAATCACATTTTATTAAAAATCTATTTCAATAGGTTTTGAAGAAAAAATAATGAATCAGAATGTGTTGGTTTTTCATGGAACTGCTTTTTTTTTACTCTGCAAATTTTACCTTTTATAACTTAACATCATATCCCGTAAAAGGGTGATTTTTCAATGTTTGTTGTAGATTAAAAAAATATTAGACTAATTTTATGAAAAAAAATCTATGACTCATCATCTGAAAATCTGTTTTCTTATTTTACTATTTAGTTATAACAACTGCTATACTCAAAATAATGAAAAAGATAAAACTTCGCAATTTGAATTACTAAAAAATAAAGCTGAGGAAATTGCCAAAATTAAGCCTGACTCGGCAATTAAATTTGCGGATAATCTTTTGAAAATAGCAATAGCATCAAAGTCGGAGCAATTAATCGCTACTGCTTTGAGTACAATGGTAGATGTAAAAATCAGGCAATCATTACCCGATGTGGCGGATTCGCTTAATAAAGTTTCATTAGAAAAAAATCTTAAACTAAATAATCGAGCCGAAATTTCAAAAAATTATTCGCAGTCAGGTACTATCTGTCAAAACAAAGGCGATTATGTGAATGCTACTGATTTTTTTAATAAATCCTTAGATTTTTCAGAAAAAAACAATCAATTAGCTCTCATTAAATACAATTATAGGTGTTTGTCAAAAATAAATTCTATTCAAAAAAACAGTGAGAAAGCCTTGTTTTATGCAAAAAAATCTATTGAACGCAATAACAATTTAGGAGCAAGAGAAATGGGTTTAGGGCTAATTTCGATGGCAGATTATTTCGTTGATATTAATAAGATAGATTCAGCTGAAAAATATTATGGCGAAGCGTACAAACTATTTGATAAAAACAAAATTGAACATAGTAAAGCATGGGTACTTTCCTTATGGTCAATTGTTTATGCAGAAAAAAACTTGATAAAAACAATCGAAATGATGTATGATGCACAGGTAATTTTTGACAAAATAGCCCCCGAAAGTGTGTTTTCTGCAAATAATATAGGCAATATGGGCGAAGTATATTTTATGTTAGCCCGAAATGACTCCTTATCCCGTCGCATCAAAAAAGTAGGTTTACCCAATACAAAAGCATCTCTTTTAGCTGAATCAGAAAAATATTTTCAACGAGCTCTCGACTACTCTAAAAAAAGTAAAAATGCGTATACGTATTTATACATGAGTGGAAATTTGGCTGACTTGCAGGCTTACAAAGGTGATTATAAAAATGCCTACCAAAATTTACAGTCAAAGTTCAAATACAATGACTCACTGTTTTCTCAAAAAAACAAAAATGCTATTGCAAAACTCGAATCGGAAAAAGAGATTTTGCAGTTAAATGCCGAAAACAAACAAAAATCTAACAACAATAAAATATTGATAGGACTGTTTTTAGGACTTTCTATTTTGTCGTTTTTGGGCTACCGAAATTTTAGAAATAGACAAAAAATTCAACAACTTAAAATAACCGAACTCGAAAAAGATAAACAATTATTGGCTGTTGATGCCATGCTAAAAGGACAAGAAGATGAGCGAAATCGAATTGCAAAAGACCTGCACGATGGACTTGGCGGAATGTTATCAGGCGTAAAAATGTCATTTACCACTATGAAAGAAAACATGATTATGAGTGCCGAAAACGTAGGCGTTTTTGAGCAATCTATTGCCCAATTGGACAGCACAATTTCGGAACTCCGAAAAATTGCTCATAACCTTATGCCAGAGGCACTGGTAAGATTCGGACTAAACGATGCTATCCAAGATTTTTGTACCTCCATTATGTCGGCTACGCATATTAATATTGTCTATGAAAACATGGGTGAGGCTCGCAAGTTGGATAATACCGCCAACACCTATATTTACCGAATTATTCAAGAATTGATAAATAATGCAGTAAAACATAGCAATCCTACACAAGTTTTGGTGCAAATGACGACAATGCCAAATAAAATCTTGCTCACAGTTGAAGACGACGGAAAAGGAATGGACGCAAACAAAATGGCAACTTCAAAAGGTATTGGTATTACGAATATCCAGCACCGTATTAATTATTTTAAAGGAAATCTTGAATTTGAAAACAAAACTCCGCAAGGAACGTCGGTGAATATTGAGTTGAATGTATGAATTTGTTTTTGGTGGGTTGATTATTGGGTAATTGGTTATTGGGGAATTAGTTCTTGAAGAAAAGGATTTTGTTTTTTACGAGTAACATATCAACCAATTCCCCAATAACCAGTAACCAATCCACCAATAACCAGTAACCAATCATGACCAAAGTTTTAATAGTAGATGACCACAACGTAGTAATCGAAGGGATTTTGTCTTTGTTACAAAATTCTGAGGAAATCATTGTGCTTGGAACTGCACAAACTGCTCAAAATTGCTTAGGTTTTCTTCAAAAAAATGAAGTTGATGTAATTCTGATGGACATAAATTTGCCCGATATGAGTGGCTTAGATTTATGTAAACAGGTAAATCAAACTTACCCTAAAATCAAGGTTTTGGCATTAAGTACCTTCAACCAAATAAGCTACATCAACAAAATGATAGCAAATGGAGCAAGTGGTTATTTGCTCAAAAATACAACGAAAGATGAACTTTTGCACGCAATAAATGCTGTGATGGAAGGAAATACTTTTTTGAGTTTTGAAGTAAATGAAATCTTAAAAACTGCCAAAACTAATGCTACAAACCAACCGATTTTGACCAAAAGAGAAACAGATATTTTGAAATTAGTTGCCGAAGGCTTAACAAATCCTCAAATCGGAGAGAAACTTTTCATCAGCACCGATACAGTTGATTCTCACAGAAAAAACCTTCATACAAAACTTGGGGTAAACAATACTGCTTTGCTTGTCAGATATGCGATTGAAAATGGTTTGGTGTAACCAAATGAATTGGTCAATAGTCTTCTTCTCAAAAATAAAATAAGCATCAAAAACTAAAGAAATAGCTCAATTCTTTATAAATTGCTTGTCAATCTTCAACGCTAAAACTTTACCTTTTCAAGATGCAAAATCAACTCAATCGCCGTGATTTTATTCGCCAAAGTAGCTTTGCTGCACTTGGGCTTACTTTTCTTCCAAAAATAATCAAAAAGGTAGCTCCCAGCGACCGCCTACGAGTGGCACATATTGGCATCAATGGCATGGGAACACAACATTTGAGATGGTTTTCTGCCTTGCCCGAAGTAGAAGTAGTCGGTCTTTGCGATTTAGACACAGAGCATTTAGCCAAAGCTCAAAAACTTCACCAAGAGCTAAATCCGAGTACAAAAGTTGATGTTTTTGACGATTTTAGAAGGGTTTTAGACAGAAAAGATATTGATGCCATCACCTGTGCCACTCCCGACCATTGGCATGCTCAAGTGGCAATCATGGCATTTCAAGCAGGAAAAGATGTTTATGGCGAAAAACCACTCTCGTATAATGTGCGAGAAGGGCAGCAGATGTTGAAGGTGATGCACAAACATAACAGAATTTTTCAGCTCGGTACACAAATTCATGCAGGAGAAAATTATCATCGAGTTGCCGAAATCATTCAATCGGGAGCAATCGGAAAAGTAAAAACTGTCAGACTTTGGAAAACGGGTTTTCCACCGGTTTTAGGGCCCACCAATTATCAAATACCACCTGCCAACCTCAATTGGGATATGTGGCTCGGACCTGCTCCCTATTCACAATATACACCTGAGCGTTGTCATTTCAGTTATCGCTATTTTCTTGATTATTCGGGTGGCGTTTTTCAAGATTTTTGGTGCCATATTGCCGATATTGTTTGGTGGTCTATCAATCCTCAGAAATTAAGCAGAGTAAAAGCCAAAGGCGAAGCTCCCGAAGGCACAGGCGATGCTCCCAAATGGATTGATATTGAATATGATTTTGAAGACCTCAAACTCTATTGGACTTCCACACCACCTAATGTGCCAGGAGCAGAAAAAAGAGGTATCGGTGCTTATTTTGAAGGAGAAAAAGGCACTTTGATTTGTGATTATAACACCAAAGAAATTACTATCAATGGCATAACGATGAGCGATATTCCAGAAATACCCAAAATAATAGAGCGTTCGGCGGGGCATCAGCAAAATTTTGTAACTGCCGTAAAAAATCGTACTCAGCCACAATCAAATCTGGAATATGCTCGTATGATGACGATGCCAATGCACTTAGGACTTATTTCGTATCGTTTGGGCGGAAAAGAATTACATTGGAATGCTAAGAAAGAGAAGTTTCGCCACGATGCCGAAGCCAATGCTTTTTTGTCGAGAGAAAATCGGAAGGGTTGGGATTTGGTTTGAATTTAGTATAAATAAAAATTAAAATAATTCACTTGTCAATTCAAGCAATTTCTGATAAATTAGCATAAAATATTAAAAAAAATGACAAAATTATTGTTAAACAAAGCTATTCAAGAACTACCAAATGAATTTTCGATTGATGATTTGATTGAAAAACTGATATTGGTTCAAAGTTTTGAGCATGGAAGACAGCAATTTCAAGCAGGAAAAGTTTTTACTCACCAAGAAGTTGGTCAAAAATTGGGAAAATGGTTGAAGTAATTTGGACTGAAAGTGCTACGGAAGAAATTGTCAGCATTGCCGAATATCTCGAACAGTATTCAGAATATTATGCTTCGATTGTTGTGAAAAAACTATATGAAAAAGTAGGAGTTTTAAGACAATTTCCAAAACTTGGCAGAGTAATTCCCGAAATGCACGAAGAAAATTACAGAGAGTTGATTGAAGGAAATTTTCGGGTAATGTATGAAATATTAGATGATGAAATTATTCTAATCCAAAGAGTTTTACATTCTTCAAGATATTTTGATAAATTATGATGCCGAAGCCAATGCTTTTCTGTCAAGAGAATATCGAAAGTCTTGGGATTTAATTTAGAAAAAAAGCGGAGCAAAAGTCAATAAAACTTTTGCTCCGCTTTTCAATTTGAAAGAAAATAATTTCCCGATTCCAACCTTTCTCCCCACAAAAGCATCTTAATAGAAAAAGCTAAGTTTAAAATGAAAGCTATCTTGATGTTTCTATTGATTTCCATTATTTTTTCGTGCCAATTAGGTAATGATACATCCCCAATTTTAGAGGTAAATGCCATTGTTTATAACAATAATTTGCCAGTTGATGGCTGTGCAGAGCATATTTCTTTGATTGATGCAAAAGGTGATGAAATAAAATCGGTGCTTCCGACAGAGGAAACAAAGGCAATGTTTTTAGAGTTATTAAATGCCGAAATTGTCAAAATTCCTAAAGATACTTATTCAGGAAACCTACATTTTACAGTGGTTTTAAAATATCGAGAAACTCAGCAAAAAGCTGAACTTTTATGTGGTTGGAATAAAAAATCTATGCTTCAACAAATCGAAATTATTTCTATTTCAAAAAAATGAAAAACTTACTATTAGCATTAACAACAATTTTTCTATTGGGAAATTGTTCTTTAGAAAAAGCACAAGAAATTACTCCTGAAATGAATAAAATTGATGGAAAATGGAATTTAGCTAAAATTGTGGTGGGGTTTCGCCCGCCAGATGGCATTCCAGAATTTAAACCAACTTATGTGGAAATTTTAGAATTTAGTTCTACAAAAAAAACTTTTTCACGTACAAAAGATGGGCAAATTGTAGAAAGTAGTAATTTTAAAATTACAGACTTGGCAGAATTTGGAGTAAACACAAAAAGAGCAGCAATAGTTTTTGAGAAAGATAATACTTATTCATTTTATAGCTTTTCCGAAAATCCAAACTATTTGATTTTAAATCAAAAAGCACCTATTGGAGCAACTTTGGCAGATGGAAATATCTTTTTTTATGAGAAAATGCAGTAAAATTTTATTCTTTAAGGCTTTTTTGATAACTTGCAGGCAGTATTAGAAACAAACATTCAAAATTAATATATCATGGAAAATCATTCTACACCTCAAAAACTTCCCAATTGGCTCATGCTGACTATTTTTTTAGCAATCATGACAGTTCTTTGGGTTTTTGGCGATTTATTCACTTTTATATTAGGACTAATAGCAATGGCTATTATATTTTCAAGTGGATATGATAATAATCCTGCGAATCACGAGCATCATTGAAAAGTAGCCGATTGCAATATTTTTTTCGTTGGAACGTCCAAACTGGACGTTCTTTTTTTTCGTAGAAACACCAAATTTGGACGTTCTTGAATCAATCCTACAAAATCCGTTAGAATGAGAAAATTCAAAATTCTGCAACAATTTTCAAAAATTTGTTGTTAAAAAATTATGGGTTAAACACATAATTCATATCTCAAAATTCTGATCTCAGATTGAAACATCTCGCTTATCTCAACAAATACTTTCTGAAATATAAATGGTACTTGATTTTGGGTATCATTTTTACTGTCATTTCTAATCTTTTTGGCATCCTTCCTGCCCAAATCGTGCGTCATGCCCTCGATTTGGTGAAAGAAACGATTGATATTTATTTTCTTTTTGCTCATTCGCAGACCCAAAAAACTATGTACGATGTCTTCACCACAAGCATCGGAATCTATGGTTTGCTTATTTTGGCAATGGCAATTTTGAAAGGAATTTTCCTTTTTGCTGTTCGTCAAACTATCATTGTAATGTCCCGTCACATCGAATTTGACTTAAAAAACGAAATTTATGCACATTATCAAAGCCTTCCGCTGAGTTTTTATCGTCAAAATAATACAGGAGATTTGATGGCAAGGATTTCGGAAGATGTCGGAAAAGTGAGAATGTATGTTGGACCTTCCATCATGTATTTGATGAATATGTTTGTGTTGGTCGTGTTGGTTTTGAGTTATATGTTTTCGGTCAATACTCGCCTCACTTGGTGGGTTTTGTTGCCAATGCCCATACTTTCGGCAAGTATTTTTATGGTGAGTACGATTATGAACAAGCGTTCGGAAGAAATACAACGAAGCCTTTCTAATCTTTCAACTTTTGTGCAGGAAGCTTTTTCAGGAATTAGGGTGCTGAAAGCATTTGCCCGAGAAGATGATTCTGCCAAACGTTTTACGCAAGAAAGTGATGTTTATAAGTCAAAATCATTAGCATTGACCAAGGTAGATTCATTGTTTACGCCAACAATTGCTTTGCTGATTGGTTTAAGTACAGTTTTGTGCGTCTATATCGGAGGGCAAGAAATTATTTCAGGAAACCTTACGCCTGGCAATGTTACTGAATTTATCATGTATGTTTTTATGCTCACTTGGCCCCTCATTGCTTTGGGCTGGACTTCGAGTCAAATTCAACGAGCTGCCGCATCGCAACAACGTATCAATGAGTTTTTGAATGTGAAAACAGAAATCGTTTCCAAGAAAAATTTGACCAAAGAAATTGAAGGAAATATTAGTTTCAAAAATGTGAATTTCATCTATCCAGATTCTGGAATTCAGGCCTTAAAAGATTTCAATCTTGACATAAAAGCGGGTGAATCGGTAGCGATTCTTGGTACAACAGGTTCTGGGAAAAGTACAATTGCAAACTTGATGGTGAGGATGTATGATACGACTGAGGGAGATGTGTTTTTTGATGAAAATTCTATCAAAGATTATAATGTGCAGCACCTTCGGAGTCAGATAGGTTATGTGCCACAAGAAGTGTTCTTGTTTTCAGATACAATCATGAATAATGCACGTTTTGGCTCGCCCAACATGACTGACGAACAAGTGATAAAAGCCACTCAAGATGCCGATTTATATCAAAATATTATAGATTTTCCTGAGAAATTTGATACAAAGTTAGGAGAGAGAGGAATTACTCTCTCAGGTGGACAAAAACAAAGACTTTCAATTACACGTGCCATTGCTCGTGAACCAAAGATATTAATTTTGGATGATTGCCTTTCGGCGGTTGATACAAATACCGAAAATATTATCTTAAATAACCTTCAACGCATCATGCAAAATCGCACGTCAGTAATTATTTCTCACCGAGTTTCGTCAGCAAAATTGGCTGATAAAATCTTGGTTTTAGACAATGGTCAGGTCGTTGAAGAAGGTACACATGAAGAACTTTATGCCAAAGAAGGTACATATCGTGAACTTTACGAAAAACAGTTGCAAACGGAGGAGGTTTAGGTGCTTTTTCTACATAAAAAAGCCTTACAGGATTTTTTCAATCCTGTAAGGCTTTGTGGTTTTTAATTTCAATTTCTTCTTCCATATCGGTCATCGTAACGGTCGTTGCCACGATTGTTTCTACCAAAATCTTCATAAGTTACACGGTCACCGTCACGTTTTTCACGGTTAATCCAGCGGTTCAAAACTGTCAAATCTTCCATCAAATCTTTGCGTTCACGAGGGTCTAAATTACCATCACGTTTGTAACGGTTTTCTTTAAATTCGATTGCTTCTACTTCACGCAATAATCGTTTTGCTTCACGAGAAGTAATGCGACCGTTTTCGATTCCAAAAGCAATTTGGCGGCGAGCTTCACGTTGATAATTTTCTATTCGGTCATATTTATCATAGCCATTTCCTCTTCTGCCGTCGTTTCTGCCTTGTTTTTCGTAGCGATTATCATTTCTACCATAATTATCATCACGTCTGTCGTTTCCTCTTTGTGCATCGGCAGCGATAGCACTTGCTACCAACATTGCCACAATCGTTAGCTTTCTCATAGTTTTATCGGGCGGCGAACCGCTTTGTTAAATGTTTGTTATTAAACTCGTCCACTTATTGGAATTTAATACTTAGATGCAAAACAACAACGAAAGGTTTACTCGACAAAATGTTAATGATTGTTAATAGGGAAATTATGTCTTTCAGAACTTATTTAGCCATGACTTTTCAAATGCTAATGCAATAATTACACGCAATTCGGCTGAAAGGGAAGGTTGCTGACTCGTATTATTATTTTGGAGGTTTTGTTAGTAATTTTATAGAAATAATTCTAAGCTTTTTCTAATGTGTGCTTAATCGGAATCTAATTTAAGCCACCTACATTTGTGTGGGCTTAATGAATTTATTGGGTTCTTCAATAGGGCAGTTATAAAAAGTAGTTTAGTTTTAAACTACTTTTTATTTTATTTCCCATTTTCCCTTCTTAACACATTTATTAAATCAAAAAGTAGTATTTGAGAAACTCAGTTTTTAATTTCATTTCCAAAGTGTTGAAATCAGTTGATTTCCGTCTACACTTTTATTATCTTCATATGAAAAACAAAAATTAAAACTACACAAAAGAATGTTAGATGCACTGATACCTTTATTATCGTTAATTGCTTTGGAAGTAATTTTAGGGATTGACAACATTATTTTTATCTCAATTCTGGCTGACAAATTGCCCGAAGATCAGCGAAATAAGTTGCGTTATTGGGGCATCGGACTGGCAATGGTGATGCGTCTGTGCCTGTTGGGAGTTATTTCTTGGATTCTCAAACTCGACCAAACACTATTTAGTGTGGCGGAAAAGGACATTTCTGGCAAAGGTCTCATTCTGATTTTTGGGGGCTTATTTTTGGTTTATAAAAGTACCAAAGAAATCTATCACAAAACCGAAGTAAATCAAACTGACCAGCCTAATGTTCCGTTCAAAAGGAATTTCTCAAAACTGCTTTTGGAGGTCATAATTTTGGATTTAGTGTTTTCGATTGATTCCATAATTACAGCTGTCGGCATGGTACAGGAGGTTTGGGTAATGTACACTGCCGTAATCGTAACAGTGCTTATTATGCTGGTCGCCTCCAAGCCTATCAGTGAGTTTATTGGTAAGCATCCTTCATTCAAGATTTTGGCTTTATGCCTTTTAATGATGATTGGTGTGTCGCTTTTGGCGGAAGGTTTACACTTTGAAATTCCGAAAGGGTATATTTATTTCTCAATGGCTTTTGCATTTTTAGTCGATATTATTCAGATGAGAACTAACAAACCCTCTAAAAAGAGAAAACAATAAATTGCAGTAACTTTCGAAGAAACTAATAGTATTCTAATATCGGCCTAAGTTAAAATTTCTGCTGGGAAATACGCAGTTTCAACTTCAAATCGTAACTTTGAAGGTCATCAAAGACCGGGAAACACTTTTGGCTTCGCCATTGGTAGCTGCTGCTGTAACTGGTAAAGTTACTGACCCGAGGGAACTCTTTAAAACGTTTAACTTTTTTCACAAATGCTACTCGTCAATATTACATCAATTTGGGTAAAGATACTTTTAAGTATTTTAGTATCATTTCACATCTTTTGTATATGGTATTTTTCAATAAATGCTGGCTGGTGGGACGACTACATTGTAGCATTTTATGAAATAGAAGGGTATTTGAATGCAAAAACTTTGAATGAGAAGTTTAAAATTTTAGTAGGTCCATTTGGTGACCATCGGTCTATGCTAAGTCGTATCTTTTTTTTAATTCAAATACGTCTAAATGGCAACGTTGTGAATTACAGGTACTTGATGATTATCGGTAATGTATTTTCATTGCTAATTGTATGGGTTTTTTATAAAGCATGGAAGATTGAAAAATGGAATTTTTTGTTTTTTATACCTATTGTAATGTTTGTTTTGAATCTGCAATTTTATGAAGCACAGTTTTTTGCAAATGGTGTTTTTGGATATATTGCAATTGTATTTTTCTCAACCTTAATAGTTTGGGAAACAGCCTATAAAGGTCGAATTTGGCTGCTGATGATATTAGCTACAATTGCTCTACTGACTTTTGGGAATGCTCTATTTGTGTTGGTAGCTGTACTAACTCAGTTGATTTTCCAGAGAAGGACTAAAAATGCAATAATTTGGTTAATTTATTGTACAGTCGTAGCAATATTTTACTTTACTGAAATTCAGAATCCTCATTTTTCAGGTAATACTCAGATTGAAAATATAGATATAATCAAGAGCTTTAAAGCAATGATTTATCATTTAGGAAGTCCGCTAAACTTCAATTCAAGTTTAGAATCAAAATTGTGTTTAATTTTAGGAAGTTTACAATTTGTTTTATTGTCTTATTTTATGGTTACAATAGGTCTAAGATTCGTCAATAAATTTCCTATAAGCACCATTGATTCATTCTTACTTGGCTTATATATTTTTGGAGGCTTAAGTGTTACAGCAATTGCTTTTTTAAAACATAATATTGGTATGGACATAATGTTTTTATCTCGATATAGGTTAGCCCCCACTTTATTATTAATAATATCTTATATAATGTTGATTCGCCTACAAAAGAAAGTGGTGAGTATAGGGCTATTGATCTTTTCAACTTGTTGTTATTATATACCAACTCAATTGATTTTTTTTAATAAAACCAAAAACTTCCATATTCAAAAACAAGCAGAGAACTGGATACTTAAAAATAAAAAAGGGACTTTGGCACCCTTTAATGACCCTTTCGATTTTAGTCGAGTAAAGAATGTACATTTCAAACCTGATGATAGTATAGTAGCGGCTTTACGGAGCATAGATTTTACTAAAACCAAACCAATAACGCAGTGCTCTGAGTTAGAAATCAAACAAAATCCTAATGGGAGCAGTATCATTTTTCATACAACTCGAAAGATAAGTAAATTTTCAAAAAACAATGGATTACTACTATTTTTCAAAAACCTAAATGCTGCTGATGATTTTTTGGTTACGGCACAAAATGATTCTCACCCAAAAGAATTTTTGAAAGAATTAATATATAATAAACATGCTTTTTCAGCTAATATAACAAAAGCGTTTTTCCAGAAGGGCACTTATGATATATATATTCTCGAAATAAAGAACAATACCTTAAATGCTTTTCAAACTAATCAAAAATTGATATTATAGAGTTTTATTTATTACAATCATGGCATACGATAAATTTACAGTACTCAAAAGCACCGCAGTTCTGATGCCAATCTAAAATGTGGATACTGACCAAATCATTCCTGCAAGTTTATTAAAAACAACGAGCAGAATAGATTTCGACAAAAACTTATTCAGAGATTGGTGTTATAATATCGATGATTTTCCGAAAGCAGACTTCGTATTAAATAATCCTATCTACTCTGGCAAAAGTTTTTTATGATTGCAGAAATCAAAACTAATACTATTCTAATATTAGACTAATATCGCTATAATTTTTTACCAGTAATTTTGTAAAAAAAAGAAGTGTGAAAAAAATATTTTATTTAGCAGTATTATCAATCTTGACGAGTAACACTATACGTGGTCAGCAAAATTTATTCAATATTCCATCGGGTGATATTACGCCCAAAGGAAAAGTTTTTTACCAACACCAAATCAATACGTACAGTAATAAGTTTGAGTCGAAAGGGCATTTTGTTTATGGTTTGGGCAACAATGGGACGTTGGTGTGAACCTCGTTGGCACGGGAGCTTATTTTACACCCAATTGGAAACCAATTTATAATAACAACTTTGAGCAGGGGGTTGCTCTTTCGCCAACCGTCATGGCAATCGCCCAAAAACAATGGGCTTTGGATAAAAATTGGGCAATTAATGTAGGCACACAAATTGGCGTTAATCTAAGCCAAAACACCGACCAAGTAAAACCCGCATACATGAATTATGGCTTGGTGAGTTACCAATTCAAGCCAGGTCGGAAAATATTAGTTGGCCCCTACATGACTAATAACTATTACGTCGGTCGTGGAAATCGCTACGGTATTCAGGCGGGATACGAATGGAAATTGAGCAAAAAACTCTATTTGATGGGCGATTTTATTTCGGGAAGCAAAAAATCGTCGGTGGTAGTTATGGGGCTGATGTATAATGTTACGAAGCGAGTACAACTTTGTTTGGGCTATATGGTACCTAATCCTCAGTCAGTCAAAAAACAGGGAGTCGTTTTTGAATTTAACTGGTACGGCTGGAATTTTTAATGGATTGTTCCCACCAAAATATTAAACAGACATACCGAACACTGTTTCAAGAAGTAGGTAAATTTAAAAAAATCAAAAAAAATGCACACTAAAAAATTAATTTTCGCTTTTTTTATTCTCGCAAGTATCACAATTTCTTGTAATCAAGTCAATCAAGCCAAACAAGAGGCAACTGATTTGGTATCGCAGACCAACAAGGACGTACAAAAAGTAATTGACGATTTAGGATTGGTTTATGTAGAAGAGGGAGCAAGTAGCGTTATTACTTATGAGGAAGTGAATGCCGCCCAGCAAGCATGGTGCGACGCCTTAGTGAAAATCGGAAAGTTGAAAGAAGAGGGAGGTGACTATATGACTTTTGCCGAAGAAGTACTCTCGACTGCCTACAATTATGACAATGGCAAAGTGTTTTTTAAGCCTACCTTAGCTTTCGGTGACCAAACTTTTAGAAACGATAAAAAAGGAGCATTGGCATATTTTGTCGGCGGCGACCCAGCGTATCCGAACGACAAAGGTTTTGCTCTAACTCCTTGGGTAAAGGCTCGTTATGATAACGCAGGTGAAAAAAATGAGGGTATCCAGATTTATGGTTCGGTAGCTATCACGATGGGCAATGTTTGGGTTACCGACAAAACAGGAAAGGAAATAATGGTTGATAAAACTTGGGTTTTTAAGAAAGGAGTAGATGGAAAACTAAGAATAATTGTTCACAAATCGGCACTTCCGTTTTCACCAACAAAGTAATTAATAATCGAAGGGTTGGGTAATTTCGCTCAACCCATTTTTCAAGCATAACACAATGAAATACCGCATACTGATAGTTTTCGTGATTTTTATTAATTATTTTTCGATTGCCCAAAATACGAGAATTCGTGACAATAACACCATCGGTTGGTACAGTTATGTTGGTACTTTCAATATCAATAAAAATTGGGGATTTCATACCGAATATCAGTGGCGAAGAGATAACGTAATCACCGATGCCCAGCAAAATTTATTGAGAGTTGGGGTAAATTATCAAGCAAATCCAAACTTACAGTTTAGAGTGGGCTATGCACTCGCCGAAACTTTTGCCTACGGCGATATTTCGATTAATGGCATGGGACGAGATTTTACCGAACACCGAACTTTTCAGGTAGCAACCATTACGAATAAAATATCAAATGTTGATTTTTCGAGCCGATTTATGCTCGAACAACGTTGGGTGGGGCGATATTCCACAACTGCCGTGAGTAAAGAAGACGAATATCCGTTTTTGAATCGTTTTAGGTATATGGCTCGTTTTCAGATGCCGCTCAAAGGAAAAACTGTCGAAGTCAAAACACCTTATTTAGCTCTCTACGATGAAATATTGGTTGGTTTTGGTAAAAACGTGAATGAGAATATCTTTGACCAAAATCGTTTTGGGATTTTAATCGGGTATCGATTTAATAAAAATTTCAGGTTAGAAGCAGGATATTTAAACCAAACTTTACAACTTGGGCGTGAGGTAGAAGGGCGAAATGTTTTTCAGTCGAATAGTGGGCTAATAATCAACTCGGTTTTTAATTTTACCAAGAAAAAAACTTAATATAATGATACAAAACAAAAAAATACTCATCGTTGAAGATGAAATAAAGGTAGCAACTTTCATTAAAAAAGGATTGCAAACGCAAAACTTCGATTCTGAAATAGCCGCTGATGGCAATGAAGCTATCATTTTATTTAATCAAAATGTTTTTGATCTTGTGATTTTGGATATTGGACTACCCGACATGAACGGCTTGGAAGTCTGCGAGAATATTCGAGCAAAAAACGCTAAAATTCCGATATTGATGCTTACCGCATTGGGCAGCGTTGCCGACAAATTATCTGGTTTTGAAGTCGGAACTGACGATTATATGGTAAAACCTTTCGATTTTATGGAGTTATTGGTTCGTGTAAAATCTTTATTAAAAAGGGTTTGTGAAACCGAACTTCCCATCGAAATACTCCAGGTGGCAGACTTAGAATTGGATTTGACCGAAAAAGTAGCTCGCCGTTCGGGACAAACCATTGACCTCACCGCCCGAGAGTTTAATTTGCTCGAATACCTCATGCGAAACCGAGGTCGGGTAATGTCAAAAATTGATATTGCCGAAAAAGTATGGGACATAAATTTTGATACTCGCACTAATTTTATCGAAGTTTATATCAATTATCTCCGCAATAAAATAGACAAAGGTTTTTCTAACAAGCTGATTCACACGGTGGTGGGAATGGGCTATATGCTAAAAAACAAATGACTATTCGTTTACGCATGGCATTGCTCTTTTCGGGCATTTTTTCTGTTTTATTGCTTGTTTTTTGTACGGCGATTTACTTTGAAGGCGAAATTCACCGCCAACAAGAGTATAAAGCCCGCTTGCGAGATGAAGCTTTGACAGCTGCCACAATTTTGTTTAACAAACAAGAAATTAGTCCTGATTTGTTAAAATTATTGGACAAAAAAAAAGTTACAGCTCTCAACCAAGAAGAAATTGTTATTTATGATAATAATAACAAAATTGTCTATGAAAGTGGCTCGGATAATCTGACTGTCGCTCCTTCGATTTTGAATCAAATACGGCTACAAAAAGAGTTTTTTTGGGAACAAAATAACCTCGAAATGTACGGGATAGTTTTCAAAAATGATGAAAAAAACTATGTCATACTTGCATCTGCCCTTGATAAGTATGGATTAAGTAAACAACGAAACTTGGCATTTATGCTCGTTTTTGGTGGCTTGTTAATGATATTTGTTAGCTCAATAACTGGTTGGTTTTTTGCCCGAAAAATGCTTTTTCCTATGCAAAAAATCATTCAACAAATTGATAAAATCAGGGCATCTCAACTTAATTTAAGGCTAAATGAAGGCAATAAAACTGATGAAATAGCCCAACTTTCGATACGATTTAATCAAATGCTCGACCGACTCGAAAAAGCGTTTCAAACCCAACGTTCCTTTGTTTCGCACGCCTCGCATGAGCTACGTACGCCATTGACCGCCATTACGGGGCAAATCCAAGTATCGCTTTTGGCTAATGACAAACCCGCCGAATTGAAACTTATGATTCGGTCAGTTTTGGATGATGTGCAGCAACTCAATAAGCTGACTAATAACCTTTTAGACCTAACAAGTATTGATGCCGACGATAATAAAATCAAGTATTCGTTGGTCAATATTCTCGAAATTATTTGGGAAATTCGTTCCGAATTACTAAAAAAATATCCTCAATATAAAATACTTTTGACGTTAAATGAAGATGAGCATATCACCGAAATAAAAGCCAACGAAGGTTTACTTTATACCGCTTTGATAAATTTAATAGAAAATGGGGCAAAGTTTTCGCCCGAAAACACTATAAATATAAAAATGAATGTCACTAAAAAAACGATAATTATTGTTTTTCAAAATGACGGTGCTATCATTCCTGCCCAAGAACTCACCACAATCTTTGAACCTTTCCGACGAGGTTCTAATGCTCGAAATATTAGAGGACATGGCGTTGGCTTATCTCTTACAAATCGCATTGTACAGCTACATAATGGGTATTTAAGTGTAGAATCTTCCGAAATTAATGGTACTATTTTTACGCTTTCTCTGCCAAAATAAATTCTAATTTAGTTCTAATTTCAGCTTAATTTCATTCTAATATCAATGTATTAGTTTTGTATTGTCATCAGAAAGAGGACATTTTTAAACAATTTAAATACATATATTAATGAAAACGAAAATAGCCATTTTATCCACTTTACTTTTTAGTAGTTGTACAATTGTTCGCCAAGGGGAAGTTGGCGTGAAGCGTTCATTTGGCAAAATCAAAGCCGAGCCACTCATGGAAGGAGCAAGAGGGTTCAATCCTTTGACTACTACAATTATCAAAATGCCAACCCGTACCATGAATATTGAGGTACGCTTGCCCTTACCGTCCAAAGAAGGTTTAACCGTTCAATCTGATGTCTCAATCTTGTATCGTTTGGAAGGAAGTTATGCTCCAAAAATTGTCGAAAAACTGGGGCGTAACTACGAGCAAGTTGTTATTTTACCTGTTTTTAGGTCGGCGGTTGCCGATATTTCTTCTCAATATTTTGCAAAAGATATGCACACGGGGCAGCGTTCGGGTATCGAAAAATCTATCAAAGAATTAATGATGGCACAACTCAAAGACCGAGGTTTTGTGGTGGAAGCCGTGCTTTTAAAAAGCATTGTACTACCAGCTGGTTTGACAAAAGCGATTGAAGACAAACTTGAAGCCGAGCAAGACGCCCAACGGATGCAGTTTGTGTTGGACAAAGAACGCCAAGAAGCAAAACGCAGAACTATTGAAGCAGAAGGTGTGCGTGATTCACAAAAATTAATTGCCGAAGGACTCACGCCACTTTTGATTCGCTTTAAGGCTATTGAGGCTTTCAATAAATTATCTACTTCGCCCAATGCAAAAGTTATCATTACAAATGGCGACCAACCTTTGATGCTGAACTCCGATAAAATGGAGTAATACCAAAACGGTGTTTGGCTATTCAATTATACCAAGCACCGTTTTATTTTCAAATAAAATATTTTTCGAAAAAAACAAACAAATACTGTCATGAAAAATTTCATAAAATACTTCATCGCTTTTATAGTTTTAGGTTTGTCAACAGCTTATGCTCAAAAATCTTCGATTGACTCGCCACACAACTATAAGCGTCCAGTTTTTCAGCAGAGAAAAGCAATGCAAGAAAGTAAAGGAGGAGCGACATTCGGTCAAAATTCGTCAGATTATTCATTCAAAAACAACATTAGTTCGGTGCATAATTACAAACGTCAAGGTGTCAATAATTTCGCTTCTGAGTCGGCTTTTGCTATAAATATGCCACCCAAAAATGAAATAACATTCAACGCCTTGCTCTCATCGAACAATTATAAAGCTCATTTTCCAACTACTACTTTTGGTAAACAAGTAACTACAAATAAAAAGCAAAATCAAACGACGATGAATACTTATAAAAAAGATATCGACACCACAGAAGCAAATTAATCAACTGATAATCAACCGTTTACAACCATGACAATGTTTGAATATAGCAAAATGATACTCGAAAAAGTAAGTTTTGAACCAAGAATTTTCAAGAAAGAATTAAGAAAAGCATTGCGTCAATCGACAAAAGAGGAATTTAAGCAGTTGTTGATTTGGTGCAGAGAAAAGTTTGGTAAAAGAAAAAAAAAGACAATAGTTTTTAATTTAAATAACTGATAATAAGTGTTTTATGCAAATTGATTTCTTAACTACAACTATGAAAAAACTAATTTTAATACAAATATGTTTAGTGAATTTAATGATTTTCCAGACGAATTTAGTTGTTGGACAATCACTTGATTCGTTGCAATATTTGAAAGAATTTACCCAATTAAATGAAGCTTTGAAAGACCCCGAACATGTCTATCGCCTCAATTTGAGTAACCAGACTTTCAAAGAGTTTCCAAGTGAATTATCACAATTCAAAAACTTGCAATATTTAAGTTTACGAAACGTTCATTTAACAAAAATATCTAACGAAATAGGTACGTTGCAAAAATTGAGGGTTTTGGATTTAGGTGGAAATGATTTTAGCTTATTGCCCAAAGACTTTGTAAAACTCGAAAATCTGGAAGTACTTTATTTGGATGATGATAAGAAACTTGACTTGTACAAAGATTTTGAAATATTGGCATTGCTTCCAAAGTTGCGGGTGTTGCATCTTGAAAATGATGGTATCCGTGAAGTTCCGTCGAATATTTATTCATTGATGCACCTCGAAGACCTTTATTTAAGCGATAATCTTCTTCGAATTACACCACCACAGATAAAAGATATGAAAAATCTGAAATTTTTAGAACTCCACAACAATCATTTACCAACCAATTTGCACTTGAATCAGCCATATCCAGCATCAGGTTTGAGGATTAAGTTTTGAGAAACAAATTAAAACCTTCTATTGCCATGAAAAATTGCACAAATGCTGAAGTAAGTAGTTTATTAAAACTAACTGAAATCAATGTAGCGAGGGTGTCAGGCTATGAAAGTGCCATTTCAAAGACTGGTGAGAGTGAGTTAAAGAAACATTTGGTTGATGAATTTAGAGAAATGTCTGCATTAACAAATCAATTAAATTTAGTTATTAATGATTTTCCAGAAAAAACGAACTATGAAAAAATCAATGATAATAACGAAAAAATATCGTGTACAAACTTTTATTTTACAGTAGCAAAAGTATCGGGCAACCCTCGAACAGTTATTTTATCTTGCTATTTGGGTGACAAAAGTGCGTTAGCTGCCTACCGAAGTTTTCTGAAATCGGAAACAACTAATCTTTCGCCTTGTTTGCGAGAAATATTATCAAAACAATTAACAAATGTTGAAGAATCGTTTCTAACAACCAGCCAGATTTTGTTTGAAATGACATTTGCTTGATTGTAAAAAATAAAAATAATATTTAAAATTCTCATATAGTTTAGTAAAAGTTTACTCAAAACCTCCCATTTTGGGAGGATTCTGAGTTTTTTCAACTAAGGAACGTTTAAAAAATAACTCCGTTAATTTAATTGTCTTTTTCGCCAACTCTGCATCAAAAAAAACACATTTAGCTCGCTAAATTTCGCCTTTTTTGACTTGATTTGACAAAAAATCCTTCATAAATTTTGAACGGACTTATTTTTTAAGCGTTCCTAAATTCTTTTCAAATGCTCAGGCAACGCTATATCTACACTCAAATCATCAGCAATTGGAGCGAGCCTAATACTCGGAATTGGTATAATTCCTGACCAAATCGGCAAGTTTTTGTCTTCTTCCTCATCATTGGGCATTCCCGTCCGAACTCTTGCCGAAGCCTCCGAAATATCAAATACCAAAAGCATCGTTTTGTTTACCTCATTGGCTTTCATTGGACGTAAATATTCCCAACTATTAGGAACTATTTTTCCAGTTAATTCCTTGAAAAACGAGGCTTTACTTTCATAATCGTCAATTCTTTCAGCACTTGAAAAAATAATAACCGAACGATAATTGACCGAATGATGAAAAGCTGATTTTGCCACAACGAGTGCATCTGTCAGCATAACCGAAATACAAACAGGATTTCCATTCTCAATTCCTCGCAAGAAATGACTGCCTACTGACCCATGAATATATAACTTGTTTTCTTTCCGAACAAATGCTGTTGGAATTGCAAATGGCTGATTATCAGTCGAATAGCTGACGGTGCAGAATAATGCTTCGTCCAAAATTGAATAAATAAGCTCTTCGTCGTATTGCGTACGCTTCGGCATTCTGCTCGTAGTTGTACGTGGGGTTTGTTGTATCATAATTCAAGTCTAAAATGGTGATAAACTATTTTCATTCCTTTGTTTAGATAAAGTCTGTGAGCATCATATCGTTGATGCCCCGAATCAAGGTGAACTGCCTTTAAATTTTCTGATTTTGCTTTTTCTACAACAAAATCGAATAACGTTCCCGCATAACCTTTGCCACGTTCTTCGGGTAATGTTGAAAGGTCGTCAATATAAATATAGCGACCGTCAAATAGCGTGGTAAGATACCTAAAACCACAAGCCGAAATTGCCTCATTATTTTCTTCGATATAAATCAAAGTATAGTTTTCGGCTTGCATTTTTGCCAATAATTCCAAAAACAATTCAGTAGTGAGATGTGGGCGTAGGGCTTGCATTACCCTAAAACAATTCAAAAAATCTTCTTTGGTTTGAGCTGTTTTGATTTGCATAAAAATCTTTTGTTTTGAAATTTCAAGTACAAAAGTATATCTTTACTGGATGAATATAATCAACCAATTTTAATAAAATTAGTAGTCCAGTTATGTTGCCTTATAAATCACTTCTTTCGATAGATAAAAACCTTAAAATGCCTGTCTATCAGCAAATTACAAATCAAATTATTACTTTGATTCGTAAGGGAACGTTGAAATCTGGTCAAAGATTTTTGAGTTCGAGAGCCTTGAGTGAGGTTTTGGGTGTTCACCGAAAAACTGTCATTGTTGCTTTAGATGAACTATTGGCTCAAGGTTGGCTCGAAACAAAGCAAGGTAGTGGTACTTTTGTTGCCAATAATTTGCCCGAAATAAAGCCTCAAAAGCTAAAAGAAAATGACTCTTTTTTGCCCAAAAGAGCTGGTTTTAAATTTGAAAATCAACCTTTTTTGCAACGAGAAGTTGTAAAAGCAAGCGACAAATTGCATTTAGACGATGGCTTTCCTGACCCGCGTTTAGCTCCATTGCTTGATTTGGCAAGAGCCTATCGAAGTAATTTGATACATGGAAATTCGTATGTAAAATTGGGCTATGGCGATACAAAAGGTTCGGCGTGGTTACGACAAGAATTGGCAGTTTATCTGAACGAAAGTCGAGGTTTGAAAATTACTTCCGATAATATTTTGATTGTGCGAGGAACGATGATGGCGATGTATTTGACAACTTTGGCTTTCATAAAAAAAGATGATAATGTGGTGCTGGGAGAGACGACTTGGTCAAGTGCAAAGATAAATTTTCAGCAAGCTGGAGCAAATATCTTGACGATTCCGAGTGATGAAAATGGAATTTTGGTCGATGTTTTGGAGGGAATTTGCAAGAAACAAACCATCAGACTGATATACATAACGCCGCATCATGATTATCCAAAAACTGTTACTCTGAAAGCCGATAGACGCATAAAACTCTTGAATTTAGCTCAAAAGTATCGTTTTATTGTCTTTGAAGATGATTATGACTATGATTTTCATTACCAAAGTAAGCCTCTTTTGCCTTTAGCCAGTGCCGACGAAGCGGGCGTTGTAATATATTCTGGCTCGTTTACGAAAAGCATTTCACCCGCTTTTCGGGTAGGATATTTGGTTGCTCCCGAAGATATAATTGAACATCTTTCGCATTATAGAAGAATCATTGACCGACAAGGAGATTTGATTCTTGAAAATGCTTTTGCCGAACTTTTGCAAGAAGGAATTATTCAGAAACACCTACGAAAATCAATGCGGAAATACCGTGAAAGGCGTGATGTTTTTTGTGAATTATTGAAGCAAAACTTTAGCAATGAACTCAATTTTCAAATTCCAGAAGGAGGAATGTCTGTTTGGACAAAGTTTGATGCACGCATTAACTTGGTAAAAACTGCCGAAAATGCACTGAAAAATGGACTTTATTTTTCGAATGGTTTGCAGCATAATTTACCAAATATAAATATCAATTCTACTCGTTTGGGTTTTGCTTCTTCAACTGTTGATGAATTGGAAAAATGCGTTGAGATTTTGAAGAAAAGTTTGAGCTAAGTAGGAATGACGAATTATCCGAATGACGATTTACGAATAAATAACTGATAGTTAGGCAATTCGGCATTTGTAAAATGTCGAATAATTTCATTCTACTACTTAGGTAAGTGGTTGTCGACGTTTTTAAATTAGGTAATTAGCTTTTGACGGTTGAGTCATGAGTCATTTACCGCTACTTCAAACTATTCGTCATTCGTTATTCGAATAATTCGTCATTTATTTCACCCTCTTTCATGAATCGTACTTTCTCGAAGTCTTAGAAATTTCCCTTCACGATTAGAAAATGAAGCCCTCACTTCGGCAATGAGTGATAATGCAATTTCTTCGGGCGAAACTGCCCCAATATCTAACCCAACTGGAGCATGTATTCTATCAAAATCAACTTCCGAAATCTCGATTCCTTCTTCTGATAATTCTCTAAAAATCTTTTCTGAACGAACTTTAGGACCCAACATTCCTATAAAAGGCGATGCTGTTTGCAATGTTTTAGGTAAATTATATTTATCGGTTTTGTAGTCGTGCGACATCAAAACAATAGCTGTATGATTATCAAACAAAATATCTGTAAAATTTTCGGGCGGGACAATTTCATCGGCGATTTTCGAAATCTTGCTATTTACTTTCACAGGATTTGCCACAATGCTCACTTTCCAACCCATTTCTTTCACCAATCTTGTCAGCGGATATACATCATATTGATTTCCCATCAAAACCAAATGGATTTCGGGAGGTAAAATTTCGATAAAAATTGCCATTTTTCTACCCCCCTCCAAGTCAAATTTCACTGGAGCAGATTTTCCTATAACTATTTGATTATTAATAGCTTCATGCACTTTAGTACGCAATTTTTCATCAGAAATTTTAGTCAAACTTTCAAGTCCAGCATACTGAATTACATCGCCAGATTTTAGGTTTTCAAAGCTATTATTTTTTAAACCAGTGATGGTTATCAAAACGTGCGTTTTTCGCCTTGATTCCATACAAACTTTCAATATTTCGACAGGATTTTGTTTGTTTTCAAAATCCAAAGGCGTAAAAAGTACGTCAATAATGCCATTGCAACCCAAACCCACGCCAATTTGATGTTCGTCATCTTCGCTTGTATCGTAGGTTATCAAGGTGGATTCGGAGCGAGAAATGGCAAATCTGGCTCGCTTCAAAGCATCACCTTCCAAGCAACCACCACTGATGCCACCCACCCAAAGTCCGTCGTCCATGACCAACATTCTTGCTCCAGTTCGCCTGTACGATGAGCCTTCTACTCGCACCACCGTTGCCAATGCCGCTTTTGTATTTGCCTTGTCTAAGCTATCGTAAGTATCGATAATTGCTTTTATTTCTTTCATTTTTTTATTGTAATTTAAACGGACATCGTCCAGTTTTTTAACATTTTTTATCATTCTGAAAGAATCCGTTTTCATCGAATTGATACCTGCGACGGTCTCTCCCCTTCAGATGCTTTCAGCATGACAACAGCAATTAAAAAATGTCGAAATACTTAATATTTATGCAGAATTTTTTTAAAAAATATACTCACAAAATCTCAGAGAAAAGTAACTCCCCTTTAGGGGCGGGGGGTAATTTTACTCACAAAATCCCAACAAATAATGCCCACAGTTACCGAAATATTAAGTGAATGTTTTGTGCCAAATTGTGGAATTTCTAAGCAATTATCTGCTATTTCAATAACTTTTTCGTTAACACCAAAAACTTCATTCCCGAATACAAAAGCATATTTTTGATTAATTTTGGGTTGAAAATTGTTTAATTTTAAGCTATTTTCAACTTGTTCAACTGCCAAAACGATATAATTTTGTGCTTTCAAATGTTCAATCAATTCAACAATATTTTCATGATACTCCCAAGCAACAGAATCGGTTGAACCAAGTGCCGTTTTTTCAATTTCACGGTGCGGAGGCGTGCCTGTAATGCCACACAAATAAATTTTTTCTGTCAAAAAAGCATCGGCAGTACGAAACGCCGAGCCAACATTATTCATGCTTCGGACATCATCTAATATTATACAAAAATTGTTTTTTTCAGTACCTTTAAAATCTTCTACCGACAAGCGGTTCAACTCTTCCATTTGAAGTTTTCTCATTTGATTTTTTCTCTTTTTTGCAAATATACAAATACTGTCAGTAACACGACATTTGATTTTGGCTAAAAAACCTTATTTTGCATCAAATTATAAAAATATGATGGACTTTATTTTGTTTTTTTTTGTAGCATTCATAAGTTTTGCTGGTTCAATTCAACTTGGTGCGGTCAATTTGGCGGTCATTCAAACTACATTGAATAGAGGTCGTACGGCAGGAATATTGGTGGCTATTGGAGGAAGTATTCCTGAAATAATTTATGCTACTTTGGCATTAAAAGGCTTATCCTTTCTTCAAAATAATGAAGCTATTATCAAAATTTTAAATCTTCTCATAATTCCAGTTTTTCTAATTATAGGTTTATTAAATATCTTCCAAAAATCAAAAAACATTGAGCCATTAAGCATTGAAAACGACAAGAAAAAAGTCAATTTTATTAAAGGTTTTTTGCTCGGAATGTTGAATCCACAATTACTTCCATTTTGGTTTTTTGTTTTAGTTTATCTACGTAAATACTTTATTATCAGCAGTTTAAGTACAAAAGTGTCTTTTGTTTTGGGTACAGCATCTGGTGCTTTTGCTATTTTATTTTTGTTTGGATATCTTGCACAACGTTATCGTCATCGTTTTGAAATAATTATAAAAAAATATTCTTTTAATAAAATATTTGGTTATCTATTTATAGGTTTAGCTATTTTTCAAGCAATTAAATATTTTGTATAATTCTGTCATTTTGCCGACAATTCGATATTTCAAAGCCTACTATCTTTGCATCATCAAACATAAATATAAGATGAAAAAAATAACAGTATTACTACTACTTTGCTCGTTTTTATCCAATGCCCAAGATGTAATAAATACGACAACCCGACAAAAACATTTTCTTCTCGAAAAAGGAGTTGCAATTTCTGGATATGACCCTGTAAGTTATTTTTTAGGCTCACCTCAAAAAGGCAAAATTACCTATACAAATGCAGGAATTACTTACAAATTTGCTTCCACAACAAACTTGGAAATGTTCAAAAAGAATCCTACAAAATATGAGCCTCTTTATGGAGGTTGGTGTGCTTATGCAATGGGAGCCAAGGGCGAAAAAGTAGAAGTTGACCCCGAAAATTATAAGATTGTGAATGGTTCATTGAATCTTTTCTATAAAAACTTCTTTTCAAATACGCTTGACGATTGGAATAAAAATGAAGCAAAACTTAAAAAACAAGCAGATACAAATTGGCTCAAAACTTTCAAGTAAATTATTGATTATCAACTACTTACATTTATATAAACATGAAAATTTTACAACTAATTGCCCGAATTATTGCTGCACTTATCATGTTGCAAACCCTTTATTTTAAATTTACAGCACAACCTGAAAGTGTTTATATTTTTACAACTTTAGGAATTGAACCTTTCGGAAGAATCGGCTCAGGAATTGCCGAACTCATAGCTTCTATCTTATTACTTATTCCTCGCACATCTTGGATAGGTGCAATTTTAGGGATAGGTGTAATGGCTGGTGCAATTGCCTCTCATCTCACCATTCTTGGCATAGAAGTGATGAATGATGGCGGACAACTTTTCATCTTGGCATTGATTACTTCTCTTTGTTGCTTGGTAATTTTGTTTTTTGAACGAGAAAAAGTGCTTAGTTTTACAAAATATATTTTGAAAAAAGGATAAATCCCAGCTTTTATGCGAACACCCTTGTTTTTAGTAAAAATCTTCAATTATGAATATTGGACTTGGTGGCTTTTCTACCTACCCATGGCACCTTATTGGATTTTTCAAGCCATTCGTGCCAAGTCTTTGGCATACTTTACAGCTGTAAATCCCGGTATAGAGGCGGGTGGTTTTTATGGCGAAAAGAAGACAGAAATCATGAAACATATTTCGCATGATTATTTAGCAAAAGCCATCTTTATTGAAAAAGAAATTAATTTTGAGAAAGTGCTTAATCAATTGACTATCAGTGAATTAACTTATCCAATAATTGCAAAACCAAATATTGGAGAGCGTGGGAATTCGGTAGCAAAAATTCACTCAGAAGAGGAATTAAAACAATACCATGCCAACATTTCAGAAGATTATTTGATTCAAGAATTTGTTACATTTCAAATCGAATTGGGTGTACTTTTTAGTCGCTTACCCAACGAAAAAATAGGCAAAGTATCATCAGTAACTCTAAAAGAATTTTTGACAGTTACAGGTGATGGAAAATCAACAATTGAAGAATTGATTTTGCAAAGTACACGTGCCAGATTTCAGTTAGAAACCCTACAAAAACGCTTGGGTGAAAACATCAAAGAAGTATTACGTTTTGGAGAAAAACGCTTACTCGAACCTATCGGAAATCATTGCCGTGGAACAAAATTTGTGAATGCTAATCACCTGATTAATAGACAGTTAGATGAGATTTTTACTCAAGTTTCGGCAAGTTTTGACGGTTTCTTTTATGGACGTTTCGATATGAAAGTTTCGAGCATTGAAGACTTGTATCTTGGGAAAAACATCAAAATAATGGAGTTAAATGGCGTAAGTTCAGACCCAGGACATATATATGACCCCAAATATTACCTTTGGCAAGCCTACCGCGATTTGATGTGGCATTGGAAACGTGCCGCCGACATCAGTATTCAAAACCAAAAATTAGGCATAAAACCACTTCCCTTTCGAGATATTTTGGTTATAGTTAAGCAGCATTTTGGCTAATATTGCTGTAAATTAGTCTTATTTAAAAGCCGAAATTCCAGTGATTGCATGACCCAAAATGAGCAAATGAATGTCGTGCGTGCCTTCATAAGTTACCACCGATTCGAGGTTCATTTGGTGCCGCATGATAGAATATTCGCCTGTAATGCCCATTCCACCATGAATCTGGCGTGCTTCACGGGCAATTTCTAATGCCATTGCTACATTGTTTCGCTTGGCTAATGAAATTTGGGCAGTAGTTGCTTTTCCAGTATTTTTTAAAGTTCCTAATCGCCAACAAACCAATTGTGCCTTTGTTATTTCGGTGAGCATTTCGGCCAATTTCTTTTGAATTAATTGAAAAGAAGCAATCGGTTTATCAAATTGAATTCTTTCTATCGCATATCTTCTTGCCGACTCATAACAGTCCATCGCTGCACCCAAAGCTCCCCAAGCTATGCCAAAACGAGCATTATCAAGGCACGACATTGGTGCTTTCAAGCCGTCAGCTTCGGGCAGAATATTTGATTTTGGCACTCGTACATTATCAAAAACCAACTCGCCTGTAATGCTTGCTCGAAGCGACCATTTTCCATGAATTTCGGGCGTACTAAAGCCTTCCATCCCACGTTCAACAATGATTCCTTTGATGCGACCTTCTTCATTTTTTGCCCACACAACTGCAACATCAGCTCTTGGTGAATTCGAAATCCACATTTTTGAGCCATTCAAAATTACGTGGTCGCCATCTTCTTTAAAATTGGTAGTCATGCCACTTGGGTTTGAACCAAAATCAGGTTCG
This sequence comes from Emticicia sp., assembly GCA_031378345.1. Taxonomy (GTDB): domain Bacteria; phylum Bacteroidota; class Bacteroidia; order Cytophagales; family Spirosomataceae; genus Emticicia. Next base: position 56,302 of record JANNDY010000023.1, read on the forward strand.
GTCAAGCCAAAACAACCTAAATATTCTCCGCTACCTAATTTGGGCAAAAACTTCATTTTTTGCTCCTCACTTCCATATTTATAAATCGGAAACATAACCAACGAACCTTGCACTGAAGCCGTCGAACGCATACCAGAATCGCCACGCTCAATTTCCTGCATCATCAAGCCATAAGAAATATAGTCAAGGCTTTGTCCGCCATATTCAAGAGGGATTGTTGGTCCAAAAACGCCCATATCGCCCATTTTTTTGACAATAAACTCAGGAAAAGTGCATGTTTGGGCAGCATCTTCAATAATTGGAGAAATTTCTTTTTTTACAAAATCACGAACTGCCGAGCGAATCATTAGTTGTTCTTCGGTCAATAAATCGTCCATTCCGTAGAAATCGGGAGATTCAAATTCGTCTTTTTTGCTTGAACGGTGGAATGTTTGCTGAGAAGGAGTCATTTTTTTTAATGAATAATGTAGAATGAATAATATTTATTCATCAATATTTTATACAGTTACATCACTTACTTTTACTTCAAGACCCGGCAATAATTTGGACTTTACAATTTCGGCATCTGTACCTCTTGAAAACAATTTATAGTTGCCGTTTTCGAGCGAAAAAACTTCAATCGTGTCATATTCAGGAAACACAATCCAATATTCTTTTACGCCATATTTTTGATAAATTTCTTTTTTATCAACAGTATCTATATAAAAAGAACCTTTTGAAACAACCTCCACTAACAAATCTGGTACACCACGAATCCAATCTTTAATGATACCCTTGTTTTCATTAGAAATATAAATCAAATCAGGTTGAACTCTGTTGATTCCAGGTTCAAAAATTACATCTAAAGGAGCATTAAAGAGTTCCCCTAAATTATTTTTAAGTAAAAAATCTTCCATCATTCTTTGAAGAATTCTTGAAATCTTTTGGTGTTTTAAAAGAGGACTTGGCATTTCTATTTCTTTTCCATTAATGATTTCAACTAAATCCCAATCTTGTAAAGATGTTGTTTCGAGGTTTGCTAAAAGTTTCATATTATTTCAAATTTTAATCAAATATAAGCAATCTACAAATCAATTACCACTTGATTTTTCAAAATATCTTCCATCGTTTCACGCTGACGAATGAGGTGAGGTTTCCCATCATAAATCAAAACTTCGGCAGGACGAAAACGAGAATTATAGTTCGATGCCATCGAAAATCCATAAGCTCCAGCATTTTTTATGACCATAATATCGCCTTCTTTGGTCTTTGGAAGCTCTCTATCCTTGCCAAAAGTGTCTGTTTCGCAGATATAGCCTACAATATCATATAATTCTTTTTCAGCACCATCAAGATTTGAACCATTAATAATTTCGTGGTAAGCGTCATACATCATTGGGCGAATCAAGTGATTTAGACCAGAATCTACACCAATAAAATTTCGCTCGGGGCTATATTTTACCACATTTGCTTGTGCCAATAAATAACCACTTTCGCTCACTAAAAACTTGCCCGGTTCGAACCAAAGTTGTACATCTCGACCAAATTTCTCACAAAATTCATTGAAAACTTTCACAACTCCTTTGCCCAATTTTTCCATATCCGTTACATGATCATCTTCACGATAGGCAACCTTGAAACCCGAACCTAAATCTATAAATTGGATATTTGGAAAATATTTATAGGTCAAATCAAACAATTTTTCGGCAGCTTCAATTATCACATTGGCATTTTTGAAATCCGAGCCTGTATGTTGGTGCAAACCCACTACATTTAAGTCATATTTCTTGACAATTGCATGAATTTCGGCAGCTTGTTCAATCGAAATGCCAAATTTTGAATCTTTATGACCTGTCGAAATTTTCAAAGTTCCACCCGCCATGATATGCGGATTTATTCGCAAACAAATCTGGAATTTATTACCATAAGTTTGACCAAATTTTTCGAGCAAAGGCAACGAATCGAGGTTCATTCGTAGCCCCATTTCGACAGCTTCTTGAACTTCCGAAAATGCAACTCCGCTTGGTGTATATTGAATTTGATGAGGTTCATAACCAGCCAAAATCGCCAGATGAGCTTCCTGCATAGAAACCACGTCAATATCAACGCCATTTTTACGCATCAATTTCATGATACTTATATTCGTGAGTGCTTTACAGGCGTATTTTATTTTTAAATTTGTACCTGCAAAAGCACTTCGCATCGTAGCGATTTGTTCTTCTATTTTTTGCCCATCATACACATACAATGGCGAGCCAAATTGCTCGACTAAGGCTTCAACGCCTATATTTTGAATCGAAAACATACTTATTTTTAAAGCCCTCCCTTGTGGGGAGGGTTGGACGGTCCGCCGCAGCGGTGGGGTTCTTATTTAAAACGGCAAATCGTCTTTATCGCCTTCTGCTACAACTGCAAATTCGGGTGCAACAGCTTGTGGTGCTGCTGGAGGATTTGCTGCCTTATAAGCTGCTGGTGCAGGAGTGGCGGCAGATTCGCCAGTTGCCAATTCGATTTTCCATGCTTTTAGGTCGGTAAACCAACGACCGTTATATTCACGACTTTCGGCATCAAACGATACTAATAGCTCGTTTCCTTCAGTCAAATGATTTTCATTGAATTTATCTCCCCAAACAGTAAGACATACTTTTTTGGGGTATTGCCCGTCAGTTTCTATTACAAAATCTTGTTTTTTCCAAGTGCCATTTTTACCTTCGCCTGTCTGCTGGGCTAATACATGAATGAGTTTTCCTGTGATTTCCATTGTTAATTTTGATAAATGTTTTTGCAAAAGTACGGTTAAACTTTGAATTATTTAATAAAAAAAAAGCAGTTGTTTTGAAATAATTATGTAAATTTGGAAACAGAAAACTGCTTCTTCAATAATTTGCATTGGAATATTATTTAGACCACCAAGACTCTAAGACACCTATATATTGATGGACTAAAAGTCAATTACTTTGAGACTTGGTGACTTTGTGGCTTATTTTAAGCTCGTACGAATCTTTGAAAAACCTAAAAATGTTATAAATCAATGAGAAAATTTATTTTTATAATTCTAATTTCGCTTCCCTCAGTTGCCCAAAAACTCCCAACAGATTCTCAGCAAATATTTGACTACAAAACCCTCAAAAATAACAAAGCATCAATCATAGTTTTCTTTGACCCCGAATGTCCGATTTGTCAGAAATACACAAAGAATTTGAAAGAATTGCAGGAAAAATATCAAAAAGAAGCTATAAATGTTTATGTAGTTTATCCTTTCAAATTACTTGAAGCAAACTCTTTAGCTGAGTTTAGGAAAGAGTTTAGTTTTGATTTACCTATAATTTTTGACCCAAAAAGAAAATTACTTAAAAAGCTAAAAGGTAATTATTCGCCCGAAGTTTTTTTATTAGATAATAAAAGAAAAACGCTTTATCACGGAGCTATTGATAATTGGTTTTATGGTCTGGGGAAAAATCGTGCTGCACCAACTGAATTTTATTTGCTTGATGCTATTGAAAAGTACAAGAAAAATGAAGAAATCAAAGTGAAATATGTTGAGCCTGTGGGTTGTTTGCTCTAATTTAGTGAAAATATCTCAAATCTCGTATCTCCAATCTAAAATCAATTTTGCTCAATATTTTCATCGCCGTCTTTATAATCCAAATAGTAAAGTACCAAGTTTAGCATTTCGTCTTTAGTTCCCCAGCCGTAGCCAATATCAATTGGTGGAGAATTTGGATTTTCAGGATTTTCCGCAGAATTATCATAGCTTGCTTCAACAATAAAGGTCGAACCAGCAGGAATTTTCAATAACTTTTTGAATTGATAAGTCATTTGCCAATTAAAATCCCAGTTGTCAATTTTTACCAAATTCACAACTTCACCTTCGGGCGTAATCACAAATGCACGAAAACTTTTGCCGATTAAGTGAGCATGAGGCAAAACCGAAATCAATGACATTGGTTTGTCAATTTTTTTAGAGATATAAAAAGTTGGTTTTTCGCCAGCTTTAATCAAAAAAGGTTTATTTGAAATGTCATTTTCACGCAAAGTAAAGTTTTTTACCTCTCTTTCAATTTTTTGTTTAGCAAAAAAAAGCAAAATCTCCGATTGGTCAGTTTCTGGCACAGGAGAAGGTGCATAATGCATATTTAGCAAGAAATCGGCATTGGCATTGAGTTTTATTCCAGTGCCGTGTGGGAAACTAATTTTGTCATTTCCTGGTACCCAACCATATAAAAACTCTTCTTTCAAAGCTGTTTTCTGAAACTCATAGACTTTTGGGTCAGTTTCGGAAAGTCCATCAATACCACGAATATTATTAGTTGTATCAAGCATCAAACGGCTATGATGAACATATTTTTTATTTCCTGCCTTAAAACCAATGGCTTCTATATATTCATCTTTTGTAGTATTACTTGGCAAACTAAAAAAACGAAAATCTTCACTATTGTTGCCTAAAATCTGATAAGGCTTACTCATTTTCAACACCAAATCAGCTTTTTTTTCCTCAATTTGTTCATTGTTTATTGATAATTGATTATTGAATTTTCCCTCTTCCATTCCCCCCTCAATCCATAGTCTAATAGTTGCAATTTCACCTACTGTCAAGCCTCTTTCGTTTTTATAAGATTGAAATTTTCTATCAGCAGGAAAAGGCGGCATATAACGAGATTGAGTAACTTTACCAATAAAATTTGCTCGTTTGGCTATATCTTGATAGGTAATCAAATTGAAAGGACCTGATTTATTCGGTTGATGGCAAGGCGTACAGTTTTTTTGAATAATGGGCAAAATATGCTCATTAAAGTTAATTTCGCTTGTTTTTTGGGCGAAAGTATTAAAAATAGTTGAAATGAAAAGTATTATTATAACTTTCAGTCTTAAAATATACCGTTTAATAACTTTATGGTAAAACACTTGAATTTTACAAATAAAGACTCTAACTTTCATATAGTTAATTTTATTATTAACAATAAACAACTAAAGCGATGAAAAAATTAGCAATGTCAGTTTTGACTGTTTCTGCTCTACTTTGGTGAACTTCTTATGTTCCTATTTCAAACACAATTACTCCTACAATTGACAAATTAAATTCAAAACCTTTGGTGGAGGGTGTGTATGGTACTTATGGTGTATGGTTTCCTCACAGCACTTATGGTAGTGTTTTTTATGAAGATGTTATATATACAAGAGGTTGCCCATGTGGTGGCCCATGGAAAGAAGAATTCTCCGATGGAATTTCAGTAGTTGGTGGTGGAGGATATTCTTCATACATAACTTTAAGAATCCCTCGACCAGCTCCAGGGGAAATAATTTATTATGGAGTTGAATGGGGTGATTGCGGTTGTGATCTTGCTTGTAATGCTACAGCCGAAAATTGCCCCTAATTTTACTAATTAGAGTTAATAAAAAGAAGAAGCACAATTAATTGTGCTTCTTCTTTTTATAATTATTTCTTATCTAACTGAAAAAGGGAGTTGACAGTTTGAGTTCGCTTCCGAAACAGATGCAGGATCACCACAAATAGAATCTGGATTCCAAGTATTAAATATTTGACCATCACTTGTATAAAGTACCCAAGTGATAATAAAATTGTCAGCGGCAACATCACCATAACCAGTTTTCTCAGCAGGTCTCATCCAAGCATTGGCTGGACGTGGTCTATCTGGATTACTGAATACGTTAACCGCTTTTACTTTGTCATACTTCACAGTAGCGGTTTTGTAAGCATCGAAAACTTGCTGAGGTGTAATACTAAAATTATTCCACTGACGATTAGCCGCTGGTGTTGCAAGGGTAGTAATCAACTTACCTTTACCATTTCCACTCAAATCAGCTACCTTTGGATTTCCGTCTGGGTCATTATAAGACTCCAACATTCTCACAAAAATTTCAATTTTATTAACTGTTAGTTTATTATCCAAAGATACCCAACGAGTTTTAAAATCAATTTTTGCTGCATTTTGTGCTGCTTTTGGAAAATTCCTTGCATTACCAACTTCATAAGGTTGAGGTCTCTCAAGTGGTTTTCCGTTAAATGCAATACCATCAAATACTGTAAAACCATGAACACCCGGCAAAAATGTTGGCAGCGGGTTCAATGATTCATCTCTACAAGCGGCAAATGCCATCATTAGAGAAACCATTACTGTTAGACTTAATATTTTTTTCATTTTTTATAACGTTTAATGAGATTCGAGATTCGAGATTTGAGATTCGAGATTAAAAAAACAATATTTTCTAACATCAAATCTCAAATCTCATATCTCATATCTCGTATCTAATAATTTAGAACTCCCACTTTAGTTTAACTTTGTCCCAGAAAATAGGGTCTCTATCAAAAATAACCTCAGTCAATTTTGCCGTAGCATTTGGGTTCAAGCTACCTTCTTGTGAAGGATAAGGTAAACGCAAAGCATATTGACGACCTGGCTTGATGATTGGGTTATTGATAGTAGAAGGATAACCTGTACGACGCATTGCGTTCCAGATTTCTTGTCCCTGTCCCCATGAAGTAAACCAAACTTGCTTCATCACTATATTTAGTTTTGCAGCATTTGAAGTAGCTGCATCATATAGTTTCAACTGAGAATTTACATAATCAGTTATTGCAGTTGCAGTAGGTGCCACAGAGTTAGCAGCATCAACTTTAGCTCCCAAAGCAGCTACACGAGCAATATGCTCTCTCATAGCCGCTTCAAAAATTGCCTTTGCATCTCCAGTTCCACCACCATCAAGGATAGCCTCGATTTGGTAAAACTTCATGTTATTGCTTGTTACTAAAGGGAAAATGCCATTTCCAGAACCTCTACCACCTGTCAAGGCTCTTGGTGTAACACTTCTGCCACCATACAAACCACCAGCAGGATAGCAACCCGGAGCAGTACGTAAGGCACCATCTTGTGGCACACCTGTATTATCTCCTCTATCACGACCAAAGAAACCAGCGATATATTTTAAATCAGCTGCACTTGGAGCATTACCAAAAACAGTTTTCCATTTTGCCAAGAAAGCAGGTTTTTGTACCAAATAAGTTCCACCAAAAGGAATAGTACCTCTATCAGTTGGATTACCTGGGTCAAGGATAGTTTCGGTTTGACGATAGAAATAGAAATCCAAACGTGGGTCTTTATTAAAAATCATTTCTTCCATTAACTGATGACTTGGATATGAAAATCCATTATCAGCTAAGTAAGCATTTTGAAACCAAGGATGACGACCTTCTGGAGAAGCCGCTGTGCTGTAATTGAATGTAAAGTCATCAGCAGGTGCTGTTATATAACCACCAGCAGCAATAGCAGCGTTCAAATCTGCATTACCAGTAGCACGACCTTTACGAGAGTTCAATAACAAGCGAATCTTAACCGATTTTGCAAATCTTATCCATTTGGCAGCAGAACCACCATACATAAAGTCTGCAGTAGCCGCCAAAGGGTCAGCAGTTACTTTAGAAAGATTTACTACTGCTTCATCACATAGTTTAATTAAGGCTTCATAAATCTCTGAATCCTTATCAAACTTTGGTGTGGTTATCGCTGTTTCTGCATTACCTTTCCATGCTTCGCTATAAGGGCAATCGCCAAAAGTATCTACAAAATTACCTGTTGCGTAAGCCTTCAATGCTTGAGCAACTCCCAAATAATGTGGGCTGGCTGCACTTGCATTTATAATCGCTTCCACATTATTCATACTACGATAGAAGCCGTTCCATGTACCATTATAAGATTGATTATCAAGTGCAAAATTATCTGAGCTACTTAATAATCCAGCAAAACCCATTGCATTTCCATTAGAAATACCTGTTACTGTATTAATTACTGCAAACTCAGCAGTAGGCAGTAATAATCTTGCGGAAGCAACCGTAGGACTGTTTGGGTCTTGATTGATATCCAATTCAGTCAAATCACAAGAACTTAATACGCTTATTAAGCAAGTAGTAAGTGCTATTTTTGATATATATTTTAATTTCATTTCTTGTTTTTTTAATGCTTTTGGCGGTTGGCTCTTAGCTTTTAGCTTTTTTTAGATAATTTAATAGCAAAAAACTTATCAAATCAAATTTTAAAAGCCAATAGCTAATAGCTAATAGCCAAAGGCTAAGTTAGAACGATACTGACAAGTTGATTCCATAACGACGAGTTGAAGGTGCAGCACCTAAGTCAAAACCTTGGATATTTGAATCAGCAAAGTTTGACAATACTTCTGGGTCGAAGTTTAAGCCTGTCAACATATTTGGAGATTTAAACCATAAGTTTCTTCCCGAACCTGAAATTCTCAAACCACCGATAAATGGCAATGTTTTCTTCAAGAACGCCTTAGGTACATTATATCCTAATGAAACTTCACGCAAACGTATGGTTGTGATGTCATAAATATTAACTTCGTCAACACCATACGAACCATATCCAGCAGAGAAATGTGATTGGAATGCTGTCATTGGAATTGTATTTTTGATTTGCTTGCCAGTTTCATCAAGCAATGGCTTGTATGTTTGAGGGTCGCCCAATACACCCGGAATCACACGCATACCTTCACGGTCTTCAGAGAATTTCAATTGACCTCTTAGCATCAACGAAGCAGCAGTAGTTGAGTACATACTTCCACCAACACGGTAGTCCATCAAAGCTGATAATGTAAACCCTTTGAAAGTAAAGGTATTTGTCCAACCTAAAGTATATTTAGGAGCTGGATTAGCCAATATCTCAGAGTTAGGGCTTTGAATTGGCAAACCCGTAGTTGGGTCAATCAATACATTTCCTTGGTCATCACGGGCATTTTTCGACCCATAAATCATTCCATAAGGATTGCCATTGCGGTGCATTGTACCTGTTGAAGAAAGTCCTGTTCCTCCCAAGAATAACTCACCACTTGGACCAGCATCAATTACTTCTGAACGCAGACGGGTATAAGCTACGAATGAGTTCCAAGTAAAGCCATTATTCAATTTAACAGGAACTAAGTTTAAGCCTAACTCCCAACCTTGATTGAGGATTTTACCAGCGTTTGTTGCTTTATTATCAAAACCTGAAGAGGTAGGGATACGAGCCGTAACAATCAAGTCTGTAGAAACTCTATTAAAATAAGCTAAATCAATACCAATTCTATTTTTGAAGAATTGCAATTCAGTGCCTAATTCATATTCTGTTGTAAACTCAGGCTTTAGTGTTGCATTATTCAATGTAGTAGGCAAACTTGTTGCCGAAATAGGTGCTCCATTATAATACTGTACATTAAAGTTATAAGCCGTATAAACCTGATAAGGGTCTGCATCTTTACCAACTTTAGCAATGTTTGCACGGATTTTACCAAAGCTCAAAATATTAGTTGGTAATTTGAACGCTTCTGAGAAAATAAATGAGCCACTTACTGAAGGATAGAAATAACTATTATTCGCTGTTGGCAAAGTAGAAGAGTGGTCATTACGAATAGTCGCTGTCAAGAACGCATAGTTCTTATAGGCAGCTCCATATTCAGCAAAGAAACCATACAAACGTCTTTTGCTTTTGTACTCTTGAGAAAACTGTACATTTGTACCTCCCAAAACTAAAAGGTTAGGGTCAATAATGGTTTGACCAAGAATACCAGTTAAGTTCTTGTAACGCTGATTAGCATTGAAACCCGCCAATAAGTGCATGTTGATTGACTCCGAAATGTCTTTATTGGCAGATGCCAAGAAAGTGAAATCTAACTCGGTATTCGTAATATCACGGCGAGCAACTTGACCTAATGGAATTGAGTTTCCACCTGGGCGATATACATCTCTACGAGTTTCGGCATAAGTGTTTACACCACCTTTCGCTGTCAAATTTAACCAAGGAGCTACATCATACGTCAATGCCATGTTACCAAATACACGATTTACCGCACTTGAATAAGTATTGTATTTCGCTGTCCAAAGTGGATTGTCTAAGGCACGATAGAATACATTTGCTCCTGTAACTGGATTTTCAAATGGATATTCATTCAAATTATAGTTACGTGGTAAGTAAAATAAACGACCATATATTGACCCTGTTGCTGCCAATCCACCATAATCAGCATAGTAACCTGCACCTGATTGTGGAGAAGCTTGGTTGGTATTAACGTAGTTTACGTTACCACTCAAGTTCAATTTATTTGACAATGTTGCATTTCCACCAAAATTTAAAGTAGTACGGTCAGAGCTTGAACCCGGAATAATACCTTTGTTAGTTGTTCGTGAAGCACCAGCACTAATCGTAGTTGTATTACCTGTTGAACTAATATTAAAGCTATTTTCCAATACATTACCTTGACGGAAAAAACCACCAATAATATCATGAGGAACTAACTCTACACCAATGGCAGCTCCATTAGCATCTAATAATTGAGGAAAAGCCGCCTTGTAACGAGCAGCACCATAGGCAACACCAACTAAAGGGTGGGGTACTTGTCCTGCTGGATAAGCTCCATCAATTACCTTAGAATAACGCTCAAAACCTAAACCTTGATTAATTCTATCAACTTCGGCTGGGAATACAGTTCCCCAGTTGCCAATAAATCCACCACTATAATTCTGGTTAGAACCTTGTGTGTAGGTATCTTGATAATCTGGAATCGTAGAGATTTTCTCAGTAGAATATGAAGTATTATAAGTTACTTCTAAGCCTTTTTTAGCATTTTTGCTACCAGCTTTGGTTGTAATTACTACCACACCATTGGCAGCACGAGAACCATACAAAGCAGATGCCGCAGCACCTTTCAATACTGTCAATGACTCAACGTTGTTTGGGTCAATGTCATACGCACGGTTTGATGTTACAGTATTTTGGTTAAATCCTGTACTGATGTTTCCACCACCTTCTGATGAATTTGTAGAATTGTCAAATGGAATACCATCAACAATAAACAAAGGCTGGTTGTTGCCCGAAAAAGAGTTTGCACCACGAATCGTGATACGAGTTGCTTGTCCTGGAGCACCACCACCTGAGATGATGTTTACACCTGGTACTTTACCATTCATCGCACGCAATGCATCTGGCTCTGAGCGTTGTTGCAAATCTTCAGCTTTCACAGTAGAAACTGCATAAGCTAAAGCTTTTTTCTCACGTTGGATACCAATAGCAGTTACCACAACTTCTGATAGTTGTTTTGTATCTGCACCAAGCGACACATTTACAACCGATTGGCTGCCTAATTTTACTTCTTGGGTATTCATTCCCACAAAACTGAATACTAAGGTATTGCCAGAGGCTGCTTCGATAGAGTAGTTACCCTCTACGTCTGTTTGCGAACCTTTCGACGTACCTTTTACTTGCACCGACACACCCGGTATTCCTGAGCCATCATCTGATGACGAAACTTTACCAGTAATCTTCTTGCCTTGTGCCATAACAGCGAAAGACATAATGACTCCAAGCAAACTAAGAAGTAGATTCTTCTTCATGTACATTTTAGTTTAGGTTATTAATAAAGAAACTTGGTACAAAAATACTCATTTTAAACAAATAATAAAACATTTATTTTGCACATTCTTGGATTAAACATATAATATTTCATTTTAAACACAAAATAAAATTGATAAATTTAGGGATTTTGTTCAAATACTTATTTATTGTAATAATGGCGTTTATTTATTATAATTTATACTGTATAATTCTTTTAAAACAAAATATAATATTGTTAATTAGTAATTATACAGAATTTTAATCTATTACAGAATGAGTAATTTAGTCATTTTTATTTAATGAAATGAATTTTGAAAGTTCTTGAAAAAATACAATCTTTAACTTGGGAAATTTAGTATGCAAGACGACTATTTTTAGGACTAAACGGTTAATTGTGTGTATATTATGAAAAAATGATTAGACAAAACATTGAATTTATTGCTCGAACAAAAAGAAGCTCTCATTAAAAAACTTCAAGAAATTGATATTCGTGATGCCTGTTTAGAGTTTTTTGTACTATTACAAGAACTCATAGATGTTACAAACTTCGATATTGATGACCCAAGAATTGCTTTTTCGGTAAGGAAAGATAAAGGAATTACGGCAAATATCAACTTTTATGCGGCACTAAAACTGCATCGTCAAAATGGTATTTGGCTCGAATTGATGTTTTTTAAAAGGGATGAGGCTTTGTTTACAAAATACAAAGAAACTAAGATTTTGAGCCTTGCCGATAGCTCTGATTTTATGTATATCAAAATTCCTTTTGAGCAAAAACGTATCCTTGATGATACAAAAGTGATGAGTGCGTGGCAACATTGTTTGGAAGAATTGAAAGCTACGGCGATTTCGAGTATGAAGAAGGAACACCACAACCATTATATGTACCAAGTTGCCGAAAGCGAGAGTTTGCGTAACGAATTGTTTTGGGAGATAGCAAATCCTGACAAAGTTTATGTTTCAGAAAATATTAACAATAAAGTACATGAAAATGAAGCTATTTATGCCACAAAATTAAAAATTCCACTAAATTTAATCTATTACGGACCGCCGGGAACTGGAAAAACTTATGAAGCACAAAAATTACTACAAACTGTTGCGGGTCGGTACGCCGCAGCGGACGCTTCGCACTATCAGTTTATTACCTTTCATCAATCGTATAGTTATGAAGATTTTATAGAAGGAATTCGTCCAATATCGAAGAGTGGACAAGTGCATTATGATATTCTAAAAGGTGTTTTTTATAAATCTTGTTTAGCAGCATTAAAAAAGGCTGGCTATAAGACTTTTATGGATTGTATTGAAGATTCTAAGGGAAATAGAGAACAAAAATTTAAGCAAGCACCAGGTCAGTTATTGATTGTTGATGAGATAAACAGAGCAAATATTTCGAAAGTTTTTGGTGAGCTAATTACGCTCGTGGAAGATAATAAAAGATTGGGTGCAAAAAATGAACTTTGGCTAACATTACCTTACTCACAAGAAAGTTTTGGTGTTCCTGCAAACCTCCATATCGTAGGAACGATGAATACCGCCGACCGTTCGATTGCTCTGCTTGATTTGGCTCTTCGCCGAAGATTTGAGTTCATAGAAATGATGCCAAAGCCCCATATTTTGGGTGAAGTTGAAGGCATTGATTTAGAAAAACTTTTGACCAAAATTAACCAAAGAATCGAGTTTTTACTCGACCGAAATCATTCCATAGGACATGCATATTTTATTGACTGTCAGATGATTAGCGATTTGTGTAAGGTGTTTTTAAACAAAATCATTCCTTTGCTACAAGAATATTTTTATAATGATTGGGAGAAACTTAGGCTTGTGCTTGGGCATGATTTGGTACTTCGTGAAACCCTTAAAACCAAAGCTGTTTTCGGTAAAAACTTAGACGATTTTGAAGATGAAAGTTACCGTTATTTTATCAATCCTGATTTGATTTCTGGCGAAATTTTGGCGGATGTTTTTATGAAGATGTAGCAATTTAGCTTGCTTAACAGTCTTTTTTATTCGGAACTATTAACTTATTGCCGCAAAAATGGAACGCTGATAAAACGGATGTTCCAACCGCAACGGCGTACCGTGCTGATTTTATTAAATAATCCGTGAAAATCAGCGTTAAATTTATTTATCAGCGTTATCTGCGTGCCATTTTTTTGTTTGCGACATTATCTTTATAATTCCGTTTTTATTTCAACTATTTCCACAAATTGAAACTAAAAAAGAACGCATTTTCTAATAAATTCTCCTTTTTTATGTAAAAATCCCTATTTTTGCAAAAATAATAATAAAGTTTACAAATAAAGATAAATGTTAAGAACTCATACGTGCGGAGAGCTAAGAATCTCTGATGTGAATAAAACCGTTACTCTCAGCGGTTGGGTACAAGTTGTACGTGATAAAGGTGGCATCATATATATTGACCTCCGTGACCGTTATGGCATCACACAATTGATTTTGAATGAAAATGTTACAGATACAGACTCTATTGCTTTGGCTCGAACACTCAGCCGTGAGTTTGTGATTCAAGCAAAAGGCGAAGTAATTGAGCGAATTGCCAAAAATGATAAGATAGGAACGGGTGATGTTGAAATAAAAGTAACTGCTCTCGAAGTATTGAATCCTGCCAAATTACCACCATTTTTGATTCAAGACGAAACCGATGGTGGCGATGATATTCGTATGAAATACCGCTACCTTGATTTACGCCGAAATATTGTTCGCCAAAGTTTGCAATTGCGTCATAAAATGGCTCAACAAACTCGTATTTTTATGGACGGACAAGATTTTATTGAGGTAGAAACACCAGTTTTGATAAAATCTACACCCGAAGGTGCGAGAGATTTTGTAGTGCCAAGTCGCATGAATCCAGGTGAATTTTATGCTTTGCCGCAATCTCCACAAACATTTAAGCAACTTTTGATGGTGGGAGGTTTTGACAGATATTATCAAATCGTGAAATGTTTCCGTGATGAAGATTTACGTGCCGACCGCCAGCCAGAGTTTACACAAATAGACTGCGAAATGTCGTTTGTTGAACAAGAAGATATTTTGAATATGTTTGAAGGACTTATCCGTCATTTATTCAAAACGGTGAAGAATATTGATATGCCAGAAGTGCCTCGCACGACTTACGCCGATGCCATGCGTTTGTACGGAAACGACAAGCCAGATATTCGTTTCGGAATGGAATTTGTGGAATTGACCGACCTTGCTAAAGGAAAAGATTTCCCAGTTTTCGATGCAGCCGAATTAGTGGTAGCAATCAACGCCAAAGGTTGTGCAGATTATACTCGTAAGCAAATCGACGAATTGACAGAATGGCTAAAACGCCCTCAAATTGGAGCAAAAGGCTTGATTTATGTACGTTATAATGCTGATGGCACTTTGAAATCTTCGGTTGATAAATTCTATTCGGAAGAAGATTTAAAGGCTTGGGCAGAGCGTTGTGGTGCTGAAAAAGGAGACTTAATTTTAGTGATTTCGGGTGAAGCAAATAAGGCTCGCAAGCAAATGAGCGAACTACGTTTGGAAATGGGAACTCGTTTAGGTTTAAGAAATCCACAAGAGTTTAAAGCTCTTTGGGTATTAGATTTTCCATTATTAGAGTACGGTGAGGAGGAAGATAGATGGTTTGCGATGCACCACCCATTCACAAGTCCGAAGCCAGAAGATATTGCTTTGTTGGAAACTGATTTGGGAAGTGTTAGAGCAAATGCTTATGATATGGTTATCAACGGGACAGAAGTTGGCGGTGGTTCGGTGCGAATTTTTCAAAGACCATTGCAACAAAGAATGTTTGAAATTTTAGGGTTTTCGGACGAAGAGGCTAAAAAACAATTTGGATTTTTGATGGACGCTTTTGAATTTGGAGCTCCGCCACACGCAGGAATTGCCTTCGGTTTCGACCGTTTATGTTCAATTTTTGGAGGTGCCGATTCCATTCGTGATTTTATTGCTTTTCCAAAAAATAATTCAGGACGAGATACAATGATTGACTCGCCATCAACAATAGATGCTAAACAAATGGACGAATTGAAGATTAAGACGACAGTTTAATACAGACATATTTATTTTGAAAGAGACAATTTGCTTTGGAAGCTTGTCTCTTTTTTTATGTTGATTTTAAGCAGTTTCAAAACTGACATATCTCATATTTAGATCCACAAAAAATAAAGACTTTTGAAGAAACAAAAAAACAATAATTTAACTATGGATAATCAAAAGTATATCACCGACTTGCATCAAGAGCATCAAGAGTGGAAAAAGAAATTAGCATTTTATGAAGATGAACTGAAGATTATGACCAATCGCTTGTCGGAAGTAAGTGCTAAAAATACTGACACAACTATCAAAGCGAAAGTTGAGCAATTTCAGAACCGATTTATTATTCAAAAAAATGAAATCGACTATTTAAAACACTCAATTAACAAAGAAGAAGAGGCATTAACAGCCAATGTAAAAGAAAATACAGTAGCATACACGCATCGAAAATTAGATGATAATGTGGAACTTCGTGATAAAGTTCAAATTTTCGACCCAATATTTGAGTCGCTTAAAGAAGAATTTATGCAGTTTGCTGCCGTGCCGGGAGTGTTTTTTAAACTGTGTCAAGCCTAACTTGAGCGAGTTATAAGTTTTGGTTTTTTCAACCAAAACTTATAACTCGAAATCCTCATCAGCGATTCTGTCAGCGAAAATAATACTAATTTCTGACAAAATTTCTTT
>JANNDY010000078.1:0-2484 GCA_031378345.1 Emticicia sp.
CCACTCTACGATAACTCCATAAAAGAAAAAAGGGGGTTGGTTGGAACGCACCGCTACCGAAGGACTGGGCGTCCCCGTTCCTTTCAACATCGGTTTCATGGCTTGGCTTTCAGCCACCACGAAACCTTAGTTATTGTGTGCCGTTTTTATTTCGTCACGCTTGTACGAGATTTGCTTTTTCGTCTGCTATTCCAATTGTCGCAATAGCACCAGAGTTGAATTTTAAAAAATCTGTTTCAATTCCATCTGAAAAAATAAGTCCGTTGTTGGGCATAAATGATTGAACAATTAATTTTGATTGTCCTGTTATGATTCCTGCTGTCGTTTCAACCTGTGTCCGCCTACTTGCAAAAGGTTCTCTGACTGCAAACATTAATTGATTGTCTTTAAGTTTTGCATATTTTTTCTTTGAATTGTCTTTTTCAATGAATTTATGAATACCAAAACTCATATTGAAAATTGAACTTAGCCAACCTGTCGAACCCGCTTGTGTCGAAACAATAATACCAGAAGAAGAATGTTCTTCCGTTGTGTTATTGTAAGTCAGTTGATAACGTGCTGAAACATGAGAACTTGCCCCAATAAACAAGTCATTAAATGCTAAAAGTCGTTGTCCGTCATTCAATTGTGCTTCTGCAAATGATGTCAATTTTGAATTATAATTTTGCGAAACCACTTTTTCTATTGCTGAGATAAAGTTTGCAGAATTAAAAGGCAATAAAACACCGTCAAATCTTTCATGGTCAGGATTAACTGCTACAATAGGAATTCGCCCAACATATTTTGCAGTATTTGCCACTAATCCGTCTTGTCCAACAGTTATTATAACCTGTTTTTCGTTGAAAATGTATGACGGTAAAAAACTGCGTTCAACAATTTTGTTCTTCAAAACCGTTGATAAATTTCTTTGTACGTTTGAAAGAGAATTATGAAAAACTTCATGTTCTCTTTCATAGTCGCCAAAATCTCCACCCGAACGCTCAATATAAAATTTTGCTTGTGCCTTAGTATTGAATCGCTCTATCAAAGTTTCAAGTCGAGTTTTATTCTTGATTATGATTGCGTATTCAACACTCATTTTTTCTTGTCGTTCAATAAGTTGTCAAGTAGTTCTGGACTAATATTTAAGTTTCCAATTTTGCCAGCATTTTCGGCTAATTCACGAAAAGCAAGTGAAATATTAAATTTAGGGTCAGTATTATTGTTCAAAGCTGTTAGGATTTTCCAGTCCAATTCTTTGTAAGGTTTCAATGTTGTTTCTAAAACATAGCCTTTTGCATCGGCTTCTTTTCTTTCGTTTGCAGTTTTTTGTTCCAACAAAACTTTTCTTTGATTTTCAATTGCAATGTCCGCCTGAACTTTCATTTCACGCAATTTTAATTCATTTTCAGCTTTTTGAACCTCTGTTTCTGCCTGTTTTTCAGCAATTTGTTTGTTTTTCTCTTCTATTGCAATTTCAGTATTCAACTCACTTTCTTTGATTTTTCTTTCTTGTTCAACCGCAAAATTTCTCCTTGCATAAATAGCTTGGTCGGCTTCTTGTTGCAAACTTTCTCTTGTTTCGGTTTCCAAAGCTCTTTCCATTTCGGGGGTCGCCTTAATTGCTAAAATATTTACACTCAAAATTTCAATACCAAGCAATTTAATAGCTGTTGAGTTCGAAAGTCCATCAATGATATTTTTTTCAACGGATTTTGCAGAACGAATTGCTTCTTTAAGTCCAAGTTGATGAATAAATGAAGAAGTTGCAGTTTGTGCCTCGTTTACAATAGTTTGGTTTAGCTTTTCCGTGTCATCTTTCTTGTAAACGCCATTTCCATTTACAGTAAAATCTAAAACGTCCGCCAACTGCTTTGGATTTCCAATTTTGTAAGTGATTTGTCCTTGAATTGTTAAAGTTTGATAGTCCTTTGTTGTTTCGCTGAAAATGAAAGGTAAATTGTTGCTACCAATAGGAACGGCAGAAATTGAAGTTGTCGGTGAATAATAGAAAAATGAAAGTCCACGCCCTTCATTTACAACTTGTCCATTTTTAAATTTAATGACATAAGTCATTGAGTCGAACTTGATAAAATTTATTCCAAACATATTTTTTTGTCTTATTGAATTGTCAAATTTAGTGATTTTTTGTCGTTCGGTAGTATTTTTCTAAAATGGCACACAACGTACAGGGCTTGTGGCAGGTGGGGGATTTGAAACTCGTCCGCCCGAACGTCCGCCGATATAAATTACTGATGTTGAGTTACTTACAAATGTTCAAAAGGTTTCCGTCCGCCGAAACAAAAGTACAATAAAGTTCCCAATGTTCAATTACTTCCGTCAGCCCCCACTTGCCACAAACCCATGTTGAACTAAACCTTCGGTAGCTTTTCCCGAGTAAAATTCATAATTTTATGGCAATTTATAAATTTAAAATTAAATATTACCATGACAAAAAAAGAATGTTGATCAGCTACGGCAAAATACGCCGGGCGACGCTTCGCT
>JANNDY010000079.1:0-6007 GCA_031378345.1 Emticicia sp.
CCACTCTACGATAACTCCATAAAAGAAAAAAGGGGGTTGGTTGGAACGCACCGCTACCGAAGGACTGGGCGTCCCCGTTCCTTTCAACATCGGTTTCATGGCTTGGCTTTCAGCCACCACGAAACCTTAGTTATTGTGTGCAGTATTTATGGAGTCGTCAAATAATGTTGTATGTATTCATTTGACGACAAATATTTAGGGTCAAGGTCTGTCCAAACTATATTGTCGTAACAATCAATAGGGTTTAAACAGTTTTTGTGATTGGCTAAATACGTTTTCATTTTGTTTTTATAAAGTCTTTGCGTTGATAAGACTTTTACTGAAAAATATTCATCTATAATCTTTGGTTCAAAAGCAACATTAACGCCAACATATTTTGTCTGAACACTTGGAAATGCAATGCCTTGTACCTGAGGATGTGTCAAAACTAAATTAGTGTATGCAGTTGAAATTTTATAGTCGTTATGTGTTTGCTTTGGTCTTGCAAATTGGTCGCTTATAAAAACTAAAAAGTCTGTGTAAAACTCTAAATCGTCCTGTCCTGCTTGTTTAGCAAATTCGGTTTGTTTTTCAAAAGCTCTTTTTATGTCAGGGTTTATTTGAATTGCTTCGCTGGAAAACACAACTTCAGCAAGTGAAAGTTCAGCTTTATTCGTCCACCTGCTTACTGTATAAAATTCTCCATTTAGATTTACTCCATCTGGGTTTTGGAAGAGTTCAGATGTTTCTGCAATAGCTGTAATTCTTTGATGTTGCAAATTTGTTGTTTCAACAGCACCATAAAAAATTACTTGATGAGGTTGATTTGCTCGTCCAAACTCTGTCAGATAGTCGTCTATAATTTTTTGGTCTTTTATGTAAGAAAGTTGGTCAACATTCTGAAAAAGCGTTTCGCCAATATTTTTCCTAACTCTGTCAATATTTGAATTTGCTTGAAGTTTGGATAATGGGATTGGAATTCTTTTGATTGAGTTTTTTAAAATATCAACTATGTCGTCATATTCAACTTTGTCAAGTTGAGTTGATAATTCTTTCAGCTTATTTAGTCCTTCTCTATTTGTCATAATGGTGGTCGATAATATTGCACACAACGGATAGGGCTTGGCGAAGTTTGGGCATTTGAAAAACGTCTGCCCGGAACCGCTGCCCAATATTGTTACTGAAAATGAAGATAAGAACAAAAAGCCAAATTGAAAAACTTCTGCCCGAGCCAAAGCCCAATAGCGAACCAATGCTGATGGGTATTGCTTCTGCCCAAATTTTGCCAAACCCCCTGTTGTAAACAGTACATAAATTGGAAGCCTCATTGAATTTTTATAAGAAGGCTTCCAATCTGTATAATTTGGTATGAGGTTTAATCTTTATAAATTATTTGTTTCAAATATCTTGAAATAAATGGATAGAAAAAACCTACAAAAAAGAATGATATAATTTGGTAGTTATGTTTAAATGGTTCAAAGTAGTAAGCCTCAAATTTTAAATATGCTAATAATTCCATAATTAAAAAAGTAGATAATCCTGAGATTATACTTATTAACAAAAAGTTCACTTTGTTACTTAGTAAGTATTCATCCAAAATGTAAACTACCCAAAAGCAAGCTACTATTTGAATAAAAAAAACTAGGATTATGTAATAAAAAAAATATTGAAAAAATGGTTTATGATAGAAACGAGCTTCATTAGAATACTTACCCCAAGATGTTAGGATTAAGGATGCCATTAAACTAAGGGCTAAAATTGACAAAAACATAATAAAAATTTTTCTTTTCATGATATTAGATTTATGGACAAAGAATATCTTTCAATTGTTGATATGTAATTTCTCCTTTAAGAAATTTCTCAATATCTACATATTTTGGTCTTACTATATAATTTGTTCTTGAATAATTTTGTGCTGAGCCTCCATTACTATTAATATAGTTAATCATATTCGCCTGCATACCACTCCACAATTCATCTGCATCTTCAAATCCTGAATTACCAAAAAAGTCAAAGAAATTTGAACCTACTACAAATATATTTTTCGATATTCTATCAACCCCCATCGTATAGAATGTAAAGCCTCCTGCGATGTCTGTATAAATCCCAAATTTACGATTCCCACTTACTGGATGGTACCCGTCAAGTGGAGTTACTAATGTTGAAAATATAAAACTATGACTTTGATAATTTGGGGTTAAATAAGAATTTTGATAACCTGAAAGTATAACGCTACCATCTTGGGTCATATCAATGTGTACAACTGCTCCTAAACTATTTATAGAATCTTTATTATTTCGAGCAGTGTCATTAAACCCACCTGAATTATATGGCTCAAATATTGCATCTGGTGTTGAAAAGGAATCAATTTTTTTTCTAAAAAACTCTAAAAATTGACTTGGAGTATATCTAATACCTGTCATACTATTTATTGGAAGTTGGTTGATTTTTACAGGAAAAAAATCACAGTTTACAACGCTGCCTGGAGCATTATTTAAGGACTGAACGAATAATGAACTTGTATCAAAATTTGGAGTAGCATTTTTTATTGAATCTAATCTATTTTGAATCGAAATTGGGACTTTATAATTTCCAACACTTTGAAACATATTTCCGAAAGTATTTAAAATAGCAAGAGAATCACAAGGGATTGCAGCATATGGATTACTCATTAATAATCTTAATTGTTCTATTCTTGAATAATAATATCCATTTGAATTAACACCTTCTGGTATATATCCTGTTCCGCCACTCGGGGTTGGACATGGGGGTAAAGGGTCTCCTGGAACAACATTGCTTGGTCCAAAATCTACTGGTACACTAACAGGGATACATGGATAATAATGTGGTATAGATGGGCCACTTCCTCCGCTTGAGCCTCCTGAACTTCCGCCTGAGCCCCCAATTTCCTCAAAAGCACAGTTAATTTCACTTCCTGTACTCCAAGTCAAATCAACACATAGCTCACACATGTCACACGTTCCTGAGGAACAATCTCCTGTATGGGTACAATGCATATTAACATTGATATTTAAAACTGAAGTTGTATAGCAAATTAAGGCTAATAAATTTGTTGTTGTTGTTCCTTCAGAAATTGTAACCGTTCTTTTAATATTAGCGGTATCTGAATTGCTACTATTATTAAAAAGTCTTTTGTCAGTTATAGTAAATTCATTTCTTCCAAATACTAATTTGTCGAGATACATTATTGCCGAAGAATATTTATTTGCAGTAATTCCTGTACTTGAATTCGTAAACGGGTAATTTTTGTAGTCTTGAGCTAAAGAGAAAGATAAATTTATGCTATCGTTTATAATTGCTTTAACAAAACCATTTACCCTTGTATCATTGCTTAGCACTAGTGGAATAAATATTATAGTATCATTTTCGTTACTAGAAGAGCTATTACTTCCAAAATTTAATTGATTACCATTTTTATGTTTTGCTTTCATTTCTAAAACTTTATCCCAAACTGGTAGTCCGTAACTTGATGTAAAATCCGTTACAAATTCATGTTTATCATTTCTTTCTTTAATATTTTCAAGAACTCTTTTTGTAAGTAAACTAATGTTAGCTGGAGCAATAAAAAAGTCTTTTGATGTTTTAGTAATATTTACTTCATTGGTTTGTGAAGTGTCAAATTTTTTGCAGCCCCATAAAATGGTAGTTGTCAAGAATGTTAGAAACAGTAATTGTTTTAAGTTTTTTACTTGAAGTATTTTTTGCATAAATGTTAGTTTAAATTTTGGTAAATTTCGAGTGTGTATTGTTTACAACGTCGGGGGCTTGTGGTCAGGTGGGGGATTTGAAACTCTTCCGCCCGAACGTCCGCCGATATAAATTACTGATGTTGAGTTACTTACAAATGTTCAATAGGTTTCCGTCTGCCGAAACAAAAGTACAATAAAGTTACCAAAGTTCAATAACTTCCGTCAGCCTCCACTTGCCACAAACCCATGTTGGCGGTAGGCATTTTTCTTGTCCGATAGTTTATTTCCCATGTGTCAGTCTAATTACTTGTCCGTCAGTTGAATTTAAGATTATTAGAAAAGTCCCACCATTTATGTTGTCGGGTAACGTGCCATTTATTACCCAATATTCGTTTATTTTATTGATTTCATATGGTCTTTGCCTAATAGTATTTTCTTTTCCATAAATTTTGAAAAGGATTGCTTCGGAAATTATTATTGCAGTTTCTTTGTCAGTAATCAAAGTGTCAACTAAAATAAGTTTTTCCTTTTTGTTAGAAAGTGCTTTTTTGAGTTCGCCTTTAGAATATTCGATACCTAATTTAATTTGGTTACTTGATTTCGTTTGTCCACAAGAAATTGTGAAAATTAAAATGAATGTAAATATTGTAGGTTGTAGTTTCATTTGTCTCTGTAAATAATTCTCCAATTAAGGTTTTCGACCTTTTGAAGCATTGAAAAAATTGCAGGCTTTCCTGTCATGGTTAAGGTATCAGAGTTTGCAATAATTTTCAAATAGTCTATTTCAATGTCCTCAACTTTTGGTGTGTAACGTGCCACGCAATTTCCAATTTTAAAAGTCGAACCTGTTGAAAGAGTGTCAAAATTTCCATTTCGTTCTGTTTGAATAAAGATTTTACTTGTCATCTGGTTTTCAAAATATAAGTTATGAATTGGGTCACAACTTGTAAGTCCGATGAGTCCAACGAAATAAATAGGTCTAAGTTTTGTCATTGGACTTTCGATTTGTGTCGTCTTATGCTTACCGCCAACGAACAGGGCTTTATGCAGGTTGGGAATTAGTATTCCGTCTGCCGATAACCACTGCTGATTGAAAATATGTTGATGAAGTTAAGTACAAAAGTTGATTGTTATTCGTCTGACCGAACTGAAGCTGGGATTTGCAATTAGCTGATGTTACAATGTCGAGCCCAACTTGCATAAAACCCAATGTAAGCTGCTGTTTTAGTCGTGATGAACTATGAAGCCGCTTTGTTAACAACCTCAAGCATTTTTGTCAACTGTTGTTTTCTTTTGTCTTGGTAAGTGTCGTCATAGCGATTGATGAACAAAGGAAGCAGTTGCCTTTTAAGAGCTGTAATAGTCAAACCTTTGATGTCGTTGTCAATACGTCCTTCTAATACAAATTGTGCAAACCCAATCCCGATAATTGCATTGTCCTGCCCCAATAAATAAATACCGTTCATTCCTTGCGATGAAGAAAGAATGACGTTTCTCAGTTGCTTGTCGTCTAATTTCATACTTGAAGAGTCAGGCGAATTTTTACTTATTTCCTTAAGAGTAGCTATTTGCTGCTGTATGTCCGCTTCAGTAAGTTCTTTTTTTTGATTAATGTATTCTTTGATTTTGGCTGTATCCATTTCGTTGTAGTCAAAGTACGGATATTGCCATCTTGCAATTAAATCTTTTAGGTAGGTTACAGGGCTTGTAGTTTTGTTTGAAAGTCGCCACTCTCTAAATCCATAAGCAGCTTCCCAGCCATCGTCACTACCGAAGGGGCCAGTTTCTTCAATAGGGCTAAAATAAAATTCGTCTGTCATTAATGCTTGTGCATTCGGATGTGCCGATTTTAGAGTGTATTGAAAATTGTCCATCGCTTTATTTTGTTGTGTCGCCGAGGTTGAATTGTTCTTTGTCTGTCCGTTAGAACAACCAAAGAAAAGTATGCTTGTCAAAAATGTTATTAGAATTGAGAGTTTCATAAAAATAGCAGCTTACGAACAGGGCTTTGCGATGTTGGGGGATTTGAAAATCTTCCGCCCGGAACCGAAGCCAAATTGAAAAACTGATGATGAAGATAACAACAAAAAGTCAAATTGAAACTCGTCTGCCCGAACAAATGCCATATAGAATTACAAATGCTCATTGTTATTACGTCCGCCCCAATATTGCAAAACCCCATGTTGAACTAAACCTTCGGTAGCTTTTCCTGAGTAAAATTCATAATTTTAAGGCAATTTAGAAATTTAAAATTAAATATTACCATGACAAAAAAAGAATGTTGATGAGCTACGGCAAAATACTCTTGTAAATCGTGC
>JANNDY010000082.1:0-2781 GCA_031378345.1 Emticicia sp.
TTATATTTTTTTGACATTGTAAAACAAAGATAGTATTTTCAGCTTGTCCCCATCTGGGCTCCGTTTCGCTCGGCTACGCCATTGCTCAACTTCGCCCAGATGGGGACAACAGCCTGTTGCACTTATCAGTTGAACTTACAAAACTTTAAAATGAAAGAACTTGTTGCAAGCAAAAGGGAAAATTATATATTTGTAAAGTAAAATGATTATTATGGTCAATAAAGAAATTTTTATTACTAGAGATCCAAAAATTCTATTAGGTAAACCAATCATAAAAGGTACAAGAATTACTGTTGAAACCATATTAAGAAAATTATCCTATGGATATACGATTATTCAAATCATAGAAAGTTATCCTCATTTAAAAGAAGAACAGATTTTAGCTTGTTTGGCTTATGCAACCGACATGGTTGCAAATGAGGAAATTTCAGATGTTACATGGTAATATTTGATGAGAACATAGAAGAATTTTGGATAAAACTTGCAAAAGAGATTTCATTAGAATTTATAAGTATTAGAGATTCTTACTCTGGAATATCTGAGAGACTGAGTTAAAAAGTGTGTCAAAATTATTAACAAAAAAACTAATTTTGACAAATGAAACAACAAACGACAAAAAAACAGAAGGCATTTGAGGATTTTAATTTTGACATCTTCAAAGAAGAAGTAATCGAAAAACTTCAAAAGGGTGGTAATTTAGGTGGAGTGAATGGAATTTTTAGTGATTTAATGCAGCGCTTTGTCAATGCAGCATTAGAAGGAGAAGTTACCATTCAGGTCCAAGAAGATAAGGTCAAAGGAATTCCAAATCGTAGAAATGGTTACACCCAAAAGACATTAAGAAGTGAATATGGCCCGATAGAAGTAAGCCCCCCAAGAGATCGAGAAGGCAATTTTGAACCCCAAGTTGTTAAAAAGTGGGATCGGAGTATTGGAACTGGACTTAATGAACAAATTTTGATGCTTTATGCCTACGGTAACAGCTATTCTGATATACAGCAACAGATCAAGCAATTTTATGGAGTAGAGCTAAGTAGTAATGTGATAGCAGAAGTTACAGCAAGTGTATATTCTCAGATTACTGAGTGGCAAGAACGTCAACTACAATCCTTATATGCAGTATTGTTTTTTGATGGAATATATTTCAACTCAAGAGAAGGCGGAAAATCGCAAAAACGAGTGGTTTATTCGGTATATGCAGTAGATGCAGATGGCAATAGAGATGTGCTAGGCCTATATATAAAAGGAAGTGAGTCTGCCATGGAATGGACAAAAGTAATGTCAGATTTAAAAAAACGAGGAGTTGAAGATGTTTTATTTATATGTATAGATGGGCTAAGAGGGCTGAGCGATTCTATAACCTCAGAGTTTCCTCAAGCTATTGTACAAAGATGTATAGTACATAAAATTAGAAACAGTGTAAAGTATGTAAACGATAAAGAACGCAAGCCTGTATGCCAAGACCTTAAAACCATATACAACTCAAGCGATATTACACATGCAGAAATTGCATTAGCTGCATTCAAGAATAAATGGGATGCAACGCATCCAGAAATCTCAAAAATTTGGGAGAAGGATTGGGCAGAAGTGACAAATTTCTTGGAATATGGGGAAAGTATAAGAAGATTGATATATACAACCAATCCAGTTGAAGCTTTACATCGCCAGATTAGAAAAGTCACAAAAACAAAAGGGCAATGGCCAAATGATAAGTCGCTGACTACGCAAATATTTTTAATATTAATGCATGGCAAGGGTGGCTGGCGCAAAAAAGTATTTAACTGGGTAAAAATCGCGAGAGAGTTGGCCGAAGTATTTGGTGAAAGGTTCACTAAACACACTTCAAATTAGAAGGGGGGATTTGTAAAGGCATAACGGATAGAATATATCATTTTTTTTATTTTTTATTTTTAAAAAAAAAGCAGTAACTTTGACGAGGCAAAATTACTGCTAAAAAAGATACATTCCGTACCGACTCGATTTATCCCTGGTATGCCTTGATCCCCCCAGAACAAAACATACTTCCGTTTCAATGAGTGATGCAAACATAGGCAAGAAAAAGTTCAGGCCAAATTTTTATCAATTAAAAATCAAATGACACACTTTTTAAATCACTCCCGACTATTATCTATATATCTATTAGTCTAGAAAAATATAGAATTTTCTATTTTTTCTTTTTCTCTGTCTTCATTGATGCTTTCCCAGCTAGTGTTTTCAATACACCCTTTGCATTAAGCGAGGTAACAACTTTCTTTCCTGTTTTAGCTTCGAGCTCCAACTTCGCGACTTTGGCAACGTTACCTCCTTGGCTAGCTACTATTTTACTTTCCTCAAAATTTTCAGGATTCGTTGCCTCTGAAATATCCTTTGTTGATGCCTCTGCTAACATATTTAAAATGAGTTCAGTATTGGTCATATTATCCCTTAGATTTTCTTTTTTCAAACCTTTCAGAATCTTATATTCCTTGGTGGTTTTATCGCTCCAAGCTTTAGTGATGATGTCTGTTAATGTGGCGAATTGCACACCTTCTTTTAGTCCACGTTTTTTCCATTCATCAGTCAGTTCCTTGCGAATTTCAATACTTTTAAGTCGTTGGTTTATCCAGTTTTCAGAATATCCCAACTTCATGTATTGCTCTAATGCTCGATCAATACTGAGTTCTGGATCTTGCATTTCATCTAATCGTTCTGTAGCTACCTGGGCAAGCCAAAGTTTTAATGGTTCAGCTTTTGGTGAAGGTATGGATTGGATTAGCCTAAATAACTGTTCAGTATCAGCTA
>JANNDY010000112.1:0-59694 GCA_031378345.1 Emticicia sp.
CTCCAACAATTTAATTTGTTGAGCTTGTGAAACTATAGTAGCTTCAAATTTCGATATGATTTCTATATCTATCAAGATGAAGTAAGATTAATACTTTTTATTCAATTTAACTAATTCAGAGTAGAACCTGAGTCGTAACAAATTTTCTTAAATAAATACATTCGTATATAAAATATTGTAACTTCGCTCTCGTTATCAACTAAGTAATTAGTTCTTTCCCGCTGTACCTACAAATCTTTAAACACTTTTATGAAAAAGCCTTTACATTTATTCAATGAATGGAACTTGCTGTCTTCTATTCTTGCCCATTTTTAGTACTCAAAACCTCTTTTCGTAACATTTTTTCATCGTTCCAAAACATTTTTCTTTTCTACTTTGCCTGTAACATTAATTTTACAGAAAAATTAGTGTAACCTTTTGAATGTTTTGAAGTATTTAAAGAAATCTCCACACCTTGCAACTTTATTATAAAAATTACGACCATATAATTATCTTTTCCCACTACAATATTTATCAATTTTATGAAAAAAGCTATTACTTTACTTATGGGATTGTTCCTATATTTAGGAACTTTCGCCCAAAACTCTCTCCGTATTTCTGTCAAAGGCATTGTCATCGACTCGTCGAGTACGACTTTACCTTCTGCAACTATTATGCTGCTCACGCCCAAAGATTCGGCTTTGGTGAGCTATGGTCGAACCGAAAATGATGGACACTTTGAAATCAAAGGTGTGAAGCGTGGAAGCTACCTTTTGAAAATCTCTTATGTGGGCTATCTGCCTTATCAGCAGATGTTTACACCTTCCGATGATGCCGTAACTGACTTAGGAAAAATTCAGTTGAAGCCAATTATGAAGGAACTTTATGAGGTAGTAATTCGTACTGCCAAAGCTCCACTGAGCATCAGAGGCGATACTGTGGAGTATAATGCTTCGTCGTTTAAAGTGCCGCCCGGCTCTACTGTTGAAGATTTATTGCGAAAACTTCCAGGAATGTCGATTGACCAAGATGGAAACATCAAGGCACAAGGGCAAGATGTGAAAAAAGTTACGGTTGATGGCAAGCAGTTTTTTGGTGGAGATACCAAAATGGCAACTAAAAATTTGGCTGCCGAAGCTATCAAAAAAGTACAGGTTTTCAATGACAAAACCGAGCAAGCAAAAGCTACTGGAGTTGATGATGGCAAGAAAGAAAAAACGATGAATTTGGAACTGAAAGATGAATTCAAAAAAGGAGGTTTTGGAAAAGTTACGGCTGGCGTTGGCGACAAAGAAAGAGTCGAAATCAAGGGAAATTATAATAAATTTGACCAGAAAAACCAGTTTTCACTCATTGGTTTGGGAAATAATACCAACCAAGTAGGCATGGGTTTTGATGATTTTCAGGATTTTAGAGGAAGCCAATCTTTCAATTGGAATGACAATGCCGATTTTGGTTTTGGTAATAGTGGTCGCTATTTTTCTTTTAATGGAGATGAAGGTGATGAAGATTTGGCGATTCCTATTGGTGGTGGTCGTGGTCAAGGTTTGACGAACTCTTATGCTACGGGCATCAACTATAATTATGATACAAAAAAGAATAAATTGAGTTCGAGCTACTATTTCAATGGCAAAAATCAGATAATGGATGTGCTTTCGAGCCGTCAGAATTTCTTGCAAAATAGTGCTTCTTTCAAAACTACCAATGACGATTATACGAAAAATCAAAGCTATAATCACCGCCTTTCATTTCGATTAGAAAAAACCATTGATTCGCTTAATACTTTTACGCTCGTAGGCAATGGAAAATTATCTAAAGGAAATACAAATTATGGTGGTTTTCAGCAGTTTTATGTAGGAAATAGCGAATTATCGAATCAAACGACGATTGAGAATCAAACTGGTTTTAATTCAAATGCAGCGGCATTGACAGGTATTTTTCGACATAAATTCAAGAAAAAAGGAAGGACTTTTGCTGCAAGTGGTGGTTATAATTACACAAATTCGGACGGTGATGCTACACAAATATCGTTGAACGAGTTTTTCAAAATAACAAGCACAAATGATTTATTGCGAAACATCAATCAATTTAATGCAACGATAAGCGACCGAAATCAATGGAAGGCAAGTTTGTTATATGTTGAGCCAATTGGCAAAAAGTTTTCGTCTGAAACCTTCTATAATTTCAGCACTCGAAATAGCATTGTTGATAGAAATGTACGCAATCGAGAGTCAAATCTTCAAATTGATTCGCTTACTCGTTTTTTCAAAAATGTCATTTCTTTCAATAGAATCGGAACGAGTATTAGGTATAATTTTAAAGGAATAAATATTTCGGCTGGAATAGCTGGACAGCAATTTTTGTTGAAAGGAGATTTTCAACAACCAAAAAAAGGGCAAGTGCTTGTTGATAAGACGTTTTTTGCTTGGCTCGGCAATATTCAAGGTAGCCTCGATCTCAAAAACAACAAATATATGTGGTTTGGCTACGAACCAAATGTGCG
The DNA here is from genome assembly GCA_031378345.1 of Emticicia sp. Taxonomy (GTDB): domain Bacteria; phylum Bacteroidota; class Bacteroidia; order Cytophagales; family Spirosomataceae; genus Emticicia. The sequence continues at coordinate 2,483 of JANNDY010000112.1, forward strand.
AGAGCCTTCTATCAAGGACCTTCAGCCAGTGGTTGATAATAGCAATCCGTTGTATATAAAAGAGGGAAATCCAGACCTTTTGCCTGAGATATTTCATTCGTTCAATGTCGGCGGAAATTATTATAATCCTGGCAGTTTTATGAATCTTTATTTTGGTATAAATTACGATTATCGCATCAATCAAATTGTTTATAACCAGAATATTGATAGTAAAACCTTCAAAACTACTACAAAACCAACGAATATTTCGGGAGGAACAAATGCAAGCACTTATTTTGGTTTTGGTTTTCCTTTGAAAAAAACAAAAGCAACAATGAATTTGAACGGAAATATTAATGGTGGAAATAACCTGACTTATATCAACAATATTCTGAATGAAACTAATAATGTGAGTTATTATGCTGGTTTGAGATTGGATTTGACTCCTTCGGATAAATTTACTTTTTTCGGAAATGCAAATCTGGGCATTACAAACACGAAATATTCTATAAACACTGCTCAAAATCAAACGATTTATAACCATAGATTTGGTGCAGAAATGAATGTAAAATTCCCGAAAGATTTTTATTTTAATAGTCGTTTTAATTATAATATTTTCTTGAACGAACGTTTTGGTTTTAATCAAAAACAACCGATTTGGAATGCTTCGGTTTATAAGCAATTGGGCAAATCGAAAAAGGCAGAAATTCGCTTGACAGCCAATGATATTTTTAATAGAAACTTAGGTATTAGCCAGTTTGCGAGTCAAAATTATTATTCAGAATCAAGAACAGAAACCCTTGCACGCTATTTTATGCTTAGTTTTACCTACAATATGCGTGGCGTAAAAAACCAAATGCGTAGAAGTGGTGGTGGGTTCTAAGGTGAATTTCGAATTACGAGGTACGAACGGTTCGCCGTAGCGATTACGAATATTCGGTGATGTAACCGATTTAAAATACTCATAAGTCATTCATTATCAATCAATTACAACAATGAAAAAAATATTTTTAATAGTTTTATTATTCCCTATCATGGGAGCTTTCGCCCAAAAAACCGAAGGAGTTGTGCATTTTGAACGCCAAGTCAATTGGATAAAAATGATGAAAAAACTACCTTTTTTGACACAAGAAGAGAAAGATAGAATGGAAAATACTTGGAAAAATGACCCTGACCCTAAGCAAAAAATGAACTTGTATTTTACTGAAAAAGAGAGTATTTATACTTGGGGACAAGACCAACAGGAATACGAAGATGAAAACTGGAAAAGTAGAAATAAAGAATTGGTTTTTCATAAAAACTTTGAAACTGAAAAACGCACAGACATGATTGAAATTTTAGGAAAAACTTATCTATTGCAAGATTCACTGAAAGCACCTGTTTGGAAAGTAATGAACCAAATCAAAGAAGTAGCGGGCTATATTTGTATGAAAGCTGTAACAGAAGATAAAATAAAAGGGCAAAAAATAACAGTTTGGTTTACTGGCGATATTCCTGTGGCGGGTGGTCCTGAACAAACTTTTGGCTTGCCAGGCATGATTCTCGAATTAGAAGCCGATGACGAAACTGTAACGGTTGTTGCTACTTCGGTCGAATTTAAAAAATTAGAAAAAGAGCTAATTTTGCCCAAATTGAAAGGAAAAAAGGTAAATAACAAAGATTTTGATGCCGTAGTTTCAAAATACATTAATGATAGTATCAAAATGCAACGAAATCCTTATTGGGCGATACGTTATTAATGAGTGATGCGGAACGCCACCCGTACGGGCGGCGTTCCAACTAAGCCGCTTCCATCAAATTTCTCACATGAGAAATTTCTTTACTATGAATAGTTCTGACTTGTGTTTTATGGAGCGTTTCAACACCAATGCTTTCACCATCTAAGGCTAAAAACTCTACTTCAAAGGCTTCTCCTCCTTGATGAATCATTACTACTACGCCAATATCTCCGCTCACCAAACCTAATGAAGGTAGGTCTTCGGTTAGTACAATTCGGTCAAATTCTTTTATCATTTTAGCAAATTATCTACAAGCAAAGTTATGTATTATTCCCAAAAATATCATTTTATGTTATAATTTTTTTGGTGATAACATTTCTATTAATGCCTTGTTCGACGCAACGATTTTTATATATTTTTAGCTATTTTGCAGAAACAAAAGAAGCTTTGTTGCGAGTAAAAGAAGTTTTGGAAAGTCAGGTTGAGAATGCTTGATAGTGATTCGGAATCAATAAAATGGAACGCTGATTATTATGATTCTTATGGTTTGTTATGATAGAAACTGTAAAATCATACTTTATCATAAGAATCATAACAATCAGCGTGCTATATTTTTACAAAATCACTTCAATCTCAAAACAATTCCACTCAAAGGTGGCAAGGTCAATGAAATCGAATTGTCTTTTCCGTGAGCTGGTTTGACTTCTGATTTTGTTTCACCGTTGAGCGAGCCGCTTCCCCAATAATTTTGATTATCGCTATTGAAAACTTCTACATAAGTTCCTGCGGCTGGCACGCCAACTCGGTAATTTGAATGAGGAACTGGTGTAAAATTCAAAATCACGAGTATATTTTCTTTTTCGTTGAAACCTTTTCTTGCATAAACAATTACGGCATTTTCACGGTCGCTGGTGTCTATCCATTCAAAACCTTCTGGACTAAATTGCTTGTCGAAAAGAGCTGCTTCTGAGCGATAAAGGCTATTTAAGCTTTTCACACACTCATTCATGCCTTTGTTTGGTTGGTTTTCTAATAAATGCCAATCAAGGCTTTTCTCGAAATTCCACTCGGCAAATTGGGCAAACTCACCACCCATAAAGAGTAATTTCGTTCCTGGGTGCGTAAACATATAAGTGTACATCAAACGCAAATTGGCAAATTTACGCCATTCGTCGCCCGGCATTTTTTCAATCATTGAGCCTTTTCCATAAACAACTTCATCGTGCGAAAATGGCAACATAAAGTTTTCAGAAAAAGCATAAACCAAACTAAATGTGATGTCGTTTTGGTGCCATTTGCGGTACATTGGGTCTTTCGAGAAATAGCGAAGGGTGTCGTTCATCCAACCCATCATCCACTTCATGCCAAAGCCAAGTCCCCCAGTATAAACTGGTCGAGAAACCCCCGGGAAAGCCGTTGATTCTTCGGCAATAGTCTGAGTATCAGGGAAAGAACGATAAATTTCTTCGTTCAATTCTTTGAATAATGAAATCACTTCGAGATTTTCTCTTCCACCAAAAACATTCGGAATCCATTCGCCTGCATTACGAGAATAATCTCGGTAAAGCATCGAAGCTACGGCATCAACTCTCAAACCATCTGCATGGAATCTATCTAACCAAAATAAGGCATTACTTATCAAAAACGAGCGAACTTCGAAGCGACCATAGTTGAAAATATAACTTTTCCAGTCGGGATGATAGCCTTCACGTGGGTCTTCGTGTTCATAAAGAGCAGTTCCATCAAATCTATAAATTCCGTGAGCATCTCCTGGATAATGTGATGGAACCCAATCAAGAATAACTCCGATACCGTTGATGTGTAATTGTTCAATCAAATACATGAATTCTTGTGGCGTACCAAAACGGCTACTCGCTGCAAAATATCCTGTGATTTGATAGCCCCAAGATGGCTCATAAGGATGCTCCATAATGGGCATAAACTCCACATGAGTAAAACCCATTCCTTTGATATATGGCACAAGCGTATCGGCAACTTCACCGTAGCTCAAACATCTTTCAGGATTTGATGGATCTCGTTTCCAAGAGCCAAAATGTAGCTCATAGACACTCGTGGGGGCATTTAAGTTGTTTTTTGCTTTTCGAGTTGCCATCCAATCTTGGTCTTTCCATTCGTACCAAGTGTCCCAAACTATTGAGGCAGTTTTTGGAGGATGCTCCCAACGAAGGGCGTAAGGGTCGCCTTTTTCGATGTCAGCACCAGTATTTGAGGCAATGAAATATTTATAAACTTCACCGTTTCCGATATTTGGAATCCAACCTTCCCAAATACCCGAACCGTCCCAACGAGGATTCAGAGGGTGTTCCCCACGATTCCAACCATTGAACTCACCAATGACCGAAACATACTTGGCATTTGGAGCCCAAACAGCAAACAAAGTCCCCGTAACTCCTTGATTATCAACTACATGCGAGCCTAATTTTTCGTAAAGACGAAAATGCTTTCCCGCACGAAAAAGGTTGATATCATAGTCCGTCAATAGACTAAAGGCTTCCACATTATTGAAAGTTGGAGTGATATTTTCAGTTTTAACTATTTCTTCCTTTTTAGAGGAGGCTGCTTTCTTTGCCATTGGAAAGATATTTTATGAAGGTTTAAGTATTTGAATGTAAAAATAGTTTTTTAAAATTGAAAAGCAAAAAATGGTTTATATTTGAGGGGAAGAAACAAACAATATTTTTAACCCTACAAATAAATCCAATTTTAATTAAAATGACTCATTTAGAAAAAAAGCAATATTTACAAAGCAAACTTTCCGAGATAAACATTAATGATTGCCATTTTAATTTCATACCCTATTTAGATGAGTCAAAATGGAATTTTCAAAAACCAAATAAAATTGGAAAAAGACTTTATGCTTTCTATTCAATAGTTTATTTGATTGAAAATCCAGAGGATAAAGAAAAACTTATTAGTTGGTTAAAAAGAGAAACAATTTGGGATGAATTAGCAGAATCAGAAAAATATATTTTTGGTGATGTTTCTTTAAGTGAAGAGAAAATAGGAGAATGTTATTGGGCAATTGAAAGAGCGAGCATCCTTGCTTGGGTTTTAGGATTTTACGATAATGATTTAGACCCTAATGAACCTATTGAATTTGATGAGATTCATGAAAAAATCCCTAAAATTGGCGAATCTTTAAAAGATTTTTTAGCAAAATTAGAATTTATTGAAATTGATAAACAAAAAATCTTCTTAGAAAACATATTTAATGAATTAATAACTTCAACATTAAGAGATATTAGTTTTGGTTTAAAAAAGCCAATTCCTAAATGTGATGCTTATGTTTCATTTGAAAGACATAAAACATTAAATTGGATAAGAAATTATGGACACTCAAAAGAAAATAGAATAATTGAATGGGATGATGTTGCAACTGATACATGATGTTAATAATATTGTTAAAATAACAACTCACTTATTCACCAATAACCTATGTCCGCCCCATTAGCCGAAAGATTACGCCCAAAAAAACTTGAAGATTATATCGGGCAAGAACATATTTTGGGCAAAAACAAGCCTCTCCGCAATGCCATTGAAGCCAATCTTGTGCCTTCGATGATTTTGTGGGGACCGCCTGGCACTGGCAAAACTACGCTTGCTTTGCTCATTGCCGAAGCTACCAAACGGCAATTTCACCAACTCAATGCTGTGAGTTCGGGCGTGAAAGAATTGCGTGAAGTTATCAGCAAGGCTTCGGGACTCTTCCCTCCTATTGTGTTTATTGATGAAATTCATCGCTACAATAAATCTCAGCAAGATTCGCTTTTAACGGCTGTCGAAAAAGGACATATTACTCTTATCGGAGCAACAACCGAAAACCCATCTTTTGAGCTGAACAGTGCGGTACTTTCTCGCTGTCAGGTTTATATTTTGGAAGGTTTTGGCGAAAAAGAACTCCGAGAATTGGCAGATAGAGCTTTGCGAGAAGATATTATTTTGAAAGCAAAAAACATCAAAATAGCTTCCTACGATGCTCTGATGAGAGTTTCTGGCGGAGATGGGCGAAAACTATTGAATTTATTGGAGTTGATTACGTTTTCTTTTCCACCAGACGCCGAAATTATTATTGATGATGATTTGGTAGAAAGTGTTGCTCAACGAAACATTGCTCGCTACGATAAATCGGGCGAACAACATTATGATATTATTTCGGCATTTATCAAATCTATCCGTGGCTCCGACCCAAATGCCGCACTTTATTGGATGGCTCGAATGATTGTTGCAGGCGAAGACCCCGAATTTATTGCCAGAAGAATGTTGATTTTAGCTTCGGAAGATATTGGCAATGCCAATCCAACTGCTGTAATTATGGCAAATAATTGTATGCAAGCGGTGAAGGTAATTGGCTACCCCGAATGTCGAATTATTTTGTCGCAAACGGTCATTTATTTGGCAACTTCACCCAAATCAAATGCCTCTTATGTTGCCATCGAAGCGGCAATGGCTTTGGCAGAAAAAACTTCGCATTTACCCGTTCCACTGGCTCTCCGAAATGCTCCAACTAAACTAATGAAACAAATTGGGTATGGTAAAAACTACCAATATTCGCATAATTATGAAGGGAGTTTTGCGAAACAAAACTTCTTGCCCGATGAACTGAAAGGCACAAAAATCTACGAACCAAGCAATAATGCCCGTGAAAATGAAATCAGAAAACAACTACAAACTTGGTGGGCGGAGTGGTATGGGTATTAATTTGTAGCTTTTGAGTTTGAAAATATGAAAAAAGAGTTAATATTTGTAAAAACTAAAACTATATTTCCAATACAACAATAAAAGAATGCTGAGAACTTTACACCATCTTTCTATCATAATTATCTCGTTATGTTTGAGTGCGTTGGTCGTAAATGCCCAAACCATACGCTATGTAAAACCTACTGCCACAGGCACAGGTGATGGGCTTAGCTGGGCAAATGCCTCTGGGAATTTACAAACAATGATTAATGCTTCTGCTGCAAATGATGAAGTTTGGGTTGCTGCTGGTACTTATAAGCCTACTACTGGTACTAATCGCGGGATTTCATTTCGAATGAAAAATGGTGTTACAATTAAAGGGGGATTTCCAAATACTGGAAATCCTACGATAAGTGATAGAAATTGGCTTACTAATATAAGTACGTTAAGTGGAGAAATTGGAAACCCTTCCATAAATTATGATAATACTTATCATGTAATTAACAATATATTTACTGTCAGCACTGTGTTAAATGAAACAGCAATACTTGACGGCTTTAAAATTTCAGATGGAAATGCAAGTGCAAATGGTGCTTATGATGAAGCTTTTGGTGGAGGTATGATTAACTATTACTCAAAACCCACTATACTAAACTGTACCTTTTCAAATAATGGAGCAAGTAATGGAGGTGGAGGAATATACTATATTGATTCTTTTTCAGAAGGTTCAGTAATAAATAATTGCACTTTCTCAAATAATTATAACACTTTTGGGAATGGAGGAGCAATATACTGCTCATATGCTACATTAATTAATTGCAAATTTTTTAATAATATTGCGGCATGGGAGGGGCTTTAAATGTTTCTTATTGCACATTAATTAACTGTAGCATAGCCAATAATACAGCTTACAGCAATGGAGGAGGTGGGGGAGTTGAGATTAGTAGTGGATTTTCAAATTTTTATAATTGCTCTTTTTATAATAATTTAGCTGACAGGGGTGGGGCAATACGTAATCATTCAACTTCAGGAACTACAATACTCAAAAACTGCATTTTTTGGGGAAATATTTCACGGCTTTCGGATGTTGATATTAACAACTATTGGGCTCTAAGCACTACGTCAGTAACAAATACTTTATTGCAAAGAAGTCTGTCAAGCTACACTTCGGGATTTCCAAATATAGCTACGGGAAATAATCTTTTTGCACAAGACCCTAAGTTTGTAGATGCCGCAAATAATAACTTAGCATTACAAATATGTAGCCCAGCTATCAATGCAGGTTCGGGAAATACTGCTACAAATGCGAACACTAATGTAACAACAACCATTATTACAGATATTAATGGAGCTACTCGTGTTCAAAATGGAATTATTGATATCGGTGCTTATGAGAATGGAGCAAACAGCAATTCTCCAATTTGTTCGGGGAAAACAATAAATTTGTTTTCTTCGGGCGGTACTTCTTATTCATGGTATGGACCAAATGGATTTACTTCAACTTTACAAAACCCAAGTCTGGGTAATACCTCCTCAGCTGCAAATGGTATTTATACTGTTAGTATAACAAATGGTTCATGTTCAACTGTAACCACAACAGCAACAACTAACGTAACAGTCAATGCTTTGCCTACTCCTTTGGCTTCAAGCAATTCGCCAATATGTACTGGCAATAGCTTAAATTTATCTGCTTCGGGCGGCACCTCATATATTTGGAGTGGACCAAGTAATTTTTCTTCAACGCTTCAAAATCCAAGTATTTCAAATGTTGGGGCTTCATCGTCAGGAATTTATTTTGTAATTGTAGCAAATGCCAATGGATGTGTAGCAACAGCAACCACAAATGTAACCGTTAATCCATTGGCAATAGCGGGTAGCAATTCTCCAATTTGCGAAGGTAATACTTTAAACTTATCAGCTTCAAATGGCATTTCATATGATTGGATTGGGCCAAATAGTTTTTCTTCTATTGACCAAAACCCAAGTATACCCAATTCAATCACCTCACTATCAGGTATTTATACGGTTTCGGTAACAAATAATCTTGGCTGCATAGAAACATCGACAGTAGTTGTAACAGTTAATTCTCTCCCCTCTATTCCAACTATCACCCCACCCGCTAATTCAATTATTTGCTCGCCAAATACTTTGACTTTAACCGCAACTGGTTGTGCAGGAATTGTAACTTGGTTGAACAATGCCACTGGTACAAGTTTGACAATTTCAGCAGTCGATACTTATTCGATTTCAGCAAATTGTACGCAAAACGGCTGCATTTCTGAGCAAAGTTCAACCATTTCTGGCTTAGAAATTAAGGCAAAACCAAGTCCGCCAACAATCATTCCGCCTGAAAATCTTTCCGTTTGCTCGCCAACTACTTTGACTTTAACCGCCACTGGTTGTGCAGGAATTGTAGCTTGGTCGAATAATGCCACTGGTACGATTTTGACAATTTCAGAAGTTGGTACTTATTCGATTTCAGCAAATTGCACTCAAAACAGTTGCATTTCTGAGCAAAGTTCAACCGTTTCTGGCTTAGAAATTAATGCAAAACCAAATCCACCGACAATAATTTCTCCTGAAATTCTTTCAGTTTGCTCGCCAAATACTTTGACTTTAACCGCAACTGGTTGTGCAGGAATTGTAACTTGGTCGAATAATTCAACTGGTACGATTTTGACAATTTCGAGTATCGGAACTTATTCAATTTCGGCAAATTGTACTGAAACAGGAACGCCTGCCGACGGCTGCATTTCTGAGCAAAGTTCAACCGTTTCAGGTTTAGAAATTAAGGCAAAACCAAATTCGCCAACAATAATTTTGCCTGAAATTCTTTCAGTTTGCTCGCCAAATACTTTGACTTTAACCGCCACTGGTTGTGCTGGAATTGTAACTTGGTCGAATAATTCAACTGGTACGAGTTTGACAATTTCGAGCATCGGAACTTACACAATTTCGGCAAATTGTTCCACAAATGGCTGCATTTCTGAGCAAAGTTCAGAAGTTTCTGGCTTAGAAATCAAAGTAAAACCAAGTCCGCCGACTATTATTTCGCCAAATTTGCTTGTAGTTTGCTCGCCAAATACCTTGACTTTAACTGCCACGGGATGTGCTGGGATCGTAACTTGGCCGAATAATGCCACTGGTACGATTTTGACAATTTCAGAAGTTGGTACTTATTCGATTTCAGCAAATTGCACTCAAAACAGTTGCATTTCTGAGCAAAGTTCAACCGTTTCTGGATTAGAAATTAATGCAAAACCAAATCCACCGACAATAATTTCTCCTGAAAACCTTTCAGTTTGCTCGCCAAATACTTTGACTTTAACCGCAACTGGTTGTGCAGGAATTGTGACTTGGTCGAATAATGCAACTGGTACGATTTTGACAATTTCAGAAGTCGGAACTTACTCAATTTTAGCAAATTGTATTCAAAACGGCTGTATTTCTGAGCAAAGTTCGGTGGTTTCTGGCTTAGAAATTAAGGCAAAGCCAAGTCCACCGACACTTATTTCGCCAAATTCGCTTGTCGTTTGTTCACCAAATACTTTGACTTTAACCGCAACTGGTTGTGCAGGAATTGTAACTTGGTCGAATAATGCCACTGGTAAAAGTTTGACTATTTCAGCAGTCGGAACTTATGCAATTTCGGCAAATTGTACTGTAAATAGCTGTATTTCTGAGCAAAGTTCAACCATTTCTGGTTTAGAAATTAAGGCAAAACCAAATCTTATTGCAGAAAGTAACTCTCCAATTTGTGCAGGTAGTATATTAAACTTGATAAGTTCAGGAGGAAATACATACAGTTGGGCTGGGCCAAATGGATATTCTTCTACAAGCCAAAACTTGACTTTTAGAAATGCAACCAGTTCATTATCAGGAATTTACACTATAACATCCATTGGAACAAATGGTTGTTCAGCATCAATAAGCGTTGCAATTTTAGTAAGGGCAACTGGCAGAATTTATGTAAATGATAATGCTACAGGAGCTAATAATGGTAAAAGTTGGGGCGATGCCCTTACAGATTTGCAAGCCGCATTAGATTATCCTTGTAGTTTTGATGAAATATGGGTAGCAGGGGGCATTTACAAACCAAGTAAAGACCCATTAGGCAATGCTTTTCCTGAAAACGAAAGGTGGAAAACTTTTTATTTACAAAACGGAATAAACCTTTATGGGGGATTTGCTGGAAATGAAACTTCATTAAGCCAACGTACAAAGTCAGTGATTATAGCCAATCCAAGCATTTTAAGTGGCGATATTGGGGTGTTTGGTAATAATGCTGATAATGTCTTTCATGTATTAACCTCGGTTAATGATGATAATACCACTCTATTAGATGGGTTTACAATTACAAATGGAAATGCAAATGGCTATGGAGAATATCAAATTGTCTTAGAAAACCAGACAATTTATAATCATTATGGAGGTGGATTGTGTAATAATCTTTCTTCTCCAACAATTCAAAATTGTACTTTCTATACTAATTTTTCAAGAAGTAGTGGCGGTGGTATATACAATGAAAATGCCTCTCCTATTATTATTAATTGTTCTTTTTTGAATAATACATCAGATTCTGGTGGAGGAATGTACAATACAAATTCCTCCCCAATAGTTAATAATACTATTTTTTCTTCTAATATCTCATTAGCGGGGGGGGCAATTTATAATGTTTTATCTTCTAATCCATTTTTTACTAACTGTTTGTTTTTTGCCAACGCTGCTAACTATGTTGGTGGTGGAATCTTTAATTATCTCTCTTCTTCAACAATTACTAACTGTACTTTTTTTGGTAATACCGCTGTAAATACTGGTGGTGGAATTTATAATATTGTCAATTCTAATATTATTGTAAAAAACAGTATTTTTTGGAAAAATGAGGTAAACTCAAATACAAATGCTATTGGGGTTGATATTGTGAATGATGCACAAGGGCGTTCTTGGGTTACTTATACCTCTATGCAATTGCCAAATAATACTACTAATTACCCTGTAAATGGTCAAATAGTTGGTTTTCAAGGTGATGGTGTGGGTAATATTTATGCAACTGACCCATTATTTACAAATGATACTGACCCTGATGGGAATGATAACATTTTTGGAACTTCTGATGATGGTTTAGCATTGCAAAGTGCCTCTCCTGTAATCAATATTGGCGACCCATCTATCAATTCTCCAGCAACAGATGTAACTGGTTTTACTCGAACCCTGCCCTTTGATTTAGGAGCTTATGAATATTCGCCTTGTTCTGTGTTATTAAATCTTATAAGTACAAATGATGATTATTCAACAGGAACATATCAAAAACTTGCTTCAAGCTCGGCAGGAAAGATTATCGCAATTAACAAAATAACGGGCACTGCAAAAGTTACTTACAAAGCAAAAATCATTGAACTCAATGCTGGTTTCAAAGCTGATAGTGGAACGGTTTTTTTGGCTGAGGTTGGGGGTTGTAATTAAGTTGTTCTTATGTCCTTCCCCCGATTCAATGTAACCTTCTAAAATAGCAAAATCTCTAAAAATAACAACTTTGCTATTTATTTTAAAATATAATTTTAATATTATAGTATTTATTTTAAATTTGTAAAAAATATAATAAAAAATAATTACTCAATGTTTAGAGAAAAAATAAAAGAATTATTACTTTGGAAAGACAAGAAAAACCGAAAACCCTTGATTGTCAATGGAGCAAGGCAGGTAGGGAAATCTTGGTTGATTAAGCATTTTGGTGAAGAGCATTTTGACGGCAAAGTGATTGTCATTAACTTTGAAAGAAGTAGGGATTTGCACAATATATTCAAACAAAATCTTGATGTCAAAAGAATCATTTTTGAATTAAATTTGGCTTTGAATATAAGCATTGAAGCAACAAAAGATTTGCTGTTTTTTGATGAAATTCAAGCCTGCCCAGAAGCGATGGGAAGTCTGCGATATTTTTATGAAGATATGCCAGATTTGCACCTCATTGCGGCGGGTTCATTACTTGATTTTGAATTTCGGAATCAACCGTTTCCTGTGGGGCGTGTCGAAACGCTGAATCTTTATCCCATGACTTTTTATGAGTTTCTGAAAGCACGGGGCAAAGAAAACTTAGCTCAATTATTAAAAACACCAATTGACAATTTGCCCGAAAAAGTTGAGCGTTTTTTTGAAGAAGACTTTAACCTTTATCTGATTGTAGGCGGAATGCCCGAATGTGTTAAGTTTTTCACAGAAAATAATGATTTTCAAGGAGTTAAAGACATTCAAAATGACTTGCTTTATACTTACGAACAAGATTTTAAAAAATACCAACCAAGCATAAACCCTGACTGTTTGTTGGATATTTTGGAAAACGGCACAAAATTTATTGGTAATCAAATCATTTATACAAAATTATCCGAACGCTTCACAAGTCCGACCGTAAAAAAGGGCGTGGACTTGCTCCGAATGGCACGTTTGTTATATGCAGTTCCCAATGTTTCGGTGAGTGGTTTGCCTTTGGTTGCTTCGGGAAAACAATTCAAATTGTTTTTTTTAGATGTGGGTTTATTGCTCCGAAAAAGTAATCTCGATTATCAAAATTTGTATATCAAAAGAGAACTAAGTGCGGCATTTCAAGGAATGTTAACGGAACAGTTTGTTGCTCAACAACTCATGGCACAGACCATTCAGAAAATCTATTATTGGGCAAGAACCGAAGCAGGAGCAAGTTCTGAAATTGATTTTGTGATAGTAAATGATAGTAAAATAGTGGCTATTGAAGTAAAATCAGGCAAAAGTGGCTCGCTCAAAAGTTTACATTATTTGTTAAACCGCTACGATAACATCGAAAAAGCAATTGTTTTTTCACAAGCCAAGCAAGGAATGGAAGGTAAAATCCAGTTTATTCCAATATATTGGGCGGGAGAGGTATAGTTTTTCTCAGTTTTAGGCATGTTCAATAGGAAAGCTCCGAACTTCTCCTCACCACCATCTCCGTAGGAATTTTGATAGTTTGAAATGGCTCATTATTTTGCTTTTTTTCTATCGAATCCAAGAGCAATTGAGCTGCAGTTTGCCCGATTTCAAAGGCCGGTTGCACCACCGTACTTAGCGAAGGGTGAAATAAATGAGCAACTTTCAAATTCGTAAAGCCAATAAAAGCAACTTCATCAGGCATCGAAATACCTTTTTCTTTTATTGCCGAAAAACAATCTAATGCCAACCTATCGCTTGTCGTAAAAATGGCATCAGGTTTTTGATTCTCAATCATTTCATAAACTATCTTTTTAGCTTCTTCTGCACCAAAACCGCAGTATTTTATCAAAGATTCATCGAACGGTATTTGGTATTTTCCCAAGGCAGCTTTATATCCAGCAAGGCGTTCGTGCGTAATTGAAAGTACGGTTGGACTTGTAATGTGGGCGATGCGTTTTCGCCCCGAAAGAATCAAATGTTCGGTTGCTTTAAATGCTCCATCAAAATTATCGGCTACTACTTTATGGGTATCAATTTTGTCAGAAATCCTATCGAAAAGCACCAAAGGAAGACCTTTTGCTTGAATTTCCTGCAAATGCGATACATTACTTGTTTGCCCCGACAATGAAATCAATAAGCCATCAACCTTCCGAGCAATGATGTGTTGAACGTTAATCACTTCACGCTCATAAGACTCATTACTTTGAAAAATCATGACATGATAACCTCGAGTATAAGCAATTGCTTCGATACCATTGATTGCCTGAGAAAAAAAATGATTGGCAATTTCAGGAACAATTACGCCAATTGCTCTGCTCCTATTTTCTTTCAAACTCAAGGCAATTGGATTTGGCGAATAATGCACTTTTTCCGCATATTCTGTTACCAATCGCTTTGTTTCGGCATTGATTTCATAGCTTCCCCGCAACGCCCTCGAAACCGTCGAAGTAGAGAGATTTAATGCCTTTGCAATATCTTTTATGGTAACAGTTTCCAAAACACAATCTTGTTAAAATACAATTTTTAATTTAAAACTGAGCTTATGATTTATCTATAAAAGTACATTTTTTATTAAGAAAATCAAATTTTGTATTTCAAATTATAGAAAAAATATTTTTCGGCAACGTTCCCGACAACGATTGCATAAAGATTATAATCAAAACACTTGGTCAGAAAATTTTCTTGTTGCATCTTAGAAAAGTCAAAAATAAACAAGAGAATATACAATCAAAACCATTTCAAGGAATTTTACATTTTTATATGTTCAATCTAAAAGGAAAAACAGCACTCGTAACAGGTTGCAACAAGGGAATCGGAAAAGCAATTGCCATTGGTTTGGCAGAAGCTGGTGCTGATATTATTGGAGTTTCGGCAAGCATCGAACTCAAAGGAAGTGAAGTGGAGCAAGAAGTAAAAAGCCTCAAACGGAATTTCAAGGCATATCAAGCTGATTTTAGCGATAGAAATAGTTTGAACAAATTTATCCTAAATGTCAAAAATGATTATCCTGTCATTGATATTCTGATAAATAATGCAGGAACTATCATGCGAATGCCCGCCGCCGAGCATCCCGACGAATATTGGGACAGAGTAATGGCGATTAACCTTGATTCTCAATTTATTTTGGCTCGAGAAATTGGTCGAGATATGATTGCACGAGGTTCAGGAAAAATCATCTTTACGGCATCATTATTAACTTTCCAAGGTGGAATCAACGTGCCAAGTTATGCAGCGAGCAAAGGTGCAATTGGTAGTTTGGTAAAAGCTCTCGCCAACGAATGGGCAGGAAAAGGTGTCAATGTTAATGCCATTGCACCAGGTTATATCGCAACCGATAATACCGAAGCTCTCAGAAACGACCCAGAGCGAAGTGCTTCAATTATGAGTAGAATTCCAGCAGGTCGTTGGGGCGAAACACAAGATTTCAAAGGTCCAGCAATATTTTTGGCATCATCGGCATCAGATTATGTACATGGTACAATTTTAACCGTTGATGGCGGTTGGATGGGGCGATGATAGTTATGAGTGCTGAGTTATGAGTTTTGTTTTCGACAAACATAGTGCAACAAGAATTAAGTAATTGATAGTCAAAAAAAGTCCAAAATGCCGAAGCGTCGGTCGCCGAATTTATTCGGGTACTTAAAGATAAATTCCTTTGATTATTATAGCAACTGATTTTAATCAGTTCGGTATTGACAAAGTATTTTTTACCCGACACTTTTAAATTGAATCACTACTTAGTTAAAATATTAATCCAAATTTTTAAATGCAAACAAGATACGAGAGTAGTCCAAAAGAAACGGCAGGTATGAATACCGCTGAATTACGTAATAACTTTTTGG
Source organism: Emticicia sp. (assembly GCA_031378345.1). Lineage (GTDB taxonomy): Bacteria > Bacteroidota > Bacteroidia > Cytophagales > Spirosomataceae > Emticicia. The sequence goes on from JANNDY010000112.1 coordinate 18,162, forward strand.
TGGAAACTTTGTTTACAGCCAATCAAATTCGCTTGACTTATTCTCATTACGACCGAATGGTTTTGGGTGGAATAATGCCAACAAGCGAAACCGTTAGTTTAGAAACTTATGAGGAATTGAAGTCAGATTTTTTTCTGGAAAGGCGAGAAATAGGCATCATCAATGTTGGTGGCGATGGCAAAGTCAATGCTGATGGAGTTTCTTATAATGTCAATAAATTAGATTGTATTTATATAGGAAAAGGCACAAAAAACGTCAGTTTTGAAAGTATTTCTGCCGAAAATCCTGCAAAATTCTTTGTACTTTCTGCTCCTGCACACAAAGAATATCCAACAACAGTGATGACAAAAGATGCTTCTACACCTGCAATTATGGGGGCAGTAGAAACAGCCAATCAACGGACGATTTATAAATATATCCATCTCGACGGCATCAAAAGTTGCCAATTAGTAATGGGACTTACCGTGCTGCAAAATGGAAGCGTTTGGAACACCATGCCTGCCCACACGCATGACCGCCGCATGGAAGTTTATTGTTATTTTGATATTCAAGAAAACCAAGGCGTGATGCACCTCATGGGGCAACCGCAAGAAACCCGACATTTGTGGGTGAGTAATCATCAAGCAATTATTTCGCCACCTTGGTCGGTTCACTCAGGTTGTGGCACAGCCAATTACTCATTTATTTGGGGAATGGCAGGCGAAAATCAATCTTTTGCCGACATGGATTTTGTGGCAATAAATTATTTAAAATAAAAAAACAAAACTTAACCTTCAATGAAACAAATCTTAACATTATTTTTTTTAATTACTGTTCAGTTGGCAATGGCACAGTCCCAAAAAATTACGGGAAAAGTATCTGATGCCAAAACTGGAGAAGGCTTGCCGAGTGTGTCTGTCATGCTCAAAGGTACTAAAACAGGTACTACAACCAATGCAAAAGGAGAATTCTCGATTACTGTTTCCGAAAAGAAAAATGCTTCACTTATTCTAACACTTATAGGTTATGATTTAAAAGAAGTAGCTATTGGCAATCAAAGCAATCTTGATATTCAATTAGACGAAGATTCGCAGGTGCTCAACGAAGTAGAAGTAGTAGCGATTGGCTATGGTGATGGCATTAGTCGTCGAGATTTGACAAGTTCGGTGTCGTCGGTTGGAGCAAAACAACTCAAAGACATTCCGCTAACAAATGCCGCAGAAGCTCTCACTGGGCGTTTGGCAGGTGTGCGTGTAACAACTTCTGAGGGAGCTCCTGGTGCCGAGATTCAGATTCGTGTGCGTGGAGGCGGTTCTATCACACAAGATAATTCCCCTATTTATGTGGTGGACGGAATTCAGGTCGAAAATGCCCTCAATTTCATTTCTCCGCAAGATATTGAAACAATTGATGTACTGAAAGATGCTTCTTCAACAGCCATTTATGGAGCAAGAGGAGCAAATGGGGTGGTGATTATTACCACAAAATCGGGCAAAAGTGGCAAGACAATCGTAAGTTATAATGGCTCGGTTGGCGTCCGTGAAATTTTCAAAAAATTAGATGTCATGAATCCATATAATTTTGTTCGTTGGCAATATGAACGGAGCCGTGGCAGCGTAGCTGATGAAGCGAGTTTTGCTACACAATATGGCACTTTTGAAAACATCAATCAATTTAAAACCACTTCGCCAGTTGATTGGCAAGAAGAAGTTTTTGGTCGTCAGGCAAAATACCAAAACCATAATATCAATGTTAATGGTGGAAACGCCAGCACAAGTTATAATTTGAGCCTTACTGCCAATAAAGAAGAAGGTATTTTGCTCGAATCGGGCTTTGAACGCTATTTGGCAACTTTCAGAATAGACCATAAAGCAAGTGATAAATTGAAAATTGGCTTTAATGTTCGTTATTCCGACCAAGCTATTAGTGGTTCGGGAACTACGGCAAGTGGCACAAAATCAACTAATCGTTTGCGTCATTCGGTGCAGTATCGTCCTTTTTTAACAAGTGCCAATGAAGAAATTGACTTCTTCGACGAAGCTCTTTATGTGTCGGGTGGTGGTCAGGCTTTGTCAAATCCAATTGCGATTACGGAAGCTGAATACCGCAAGGCTTATACAAAAGCCATCAATATGAGTGGGTATTTTACTTATAATATCTTGAAAAATCTGACTTTCAAAACCACCATTGGTATTGATAATAATGATGGAAAAACCAATCAGTTTTCAAGCAAAATAACTAATACAGCTCGAAACTTTGCTTCGCTTCCTGTGGCGTCAATTTTTCAACAAAATGCCGTAACGCTCAATAACTCGAACACGCTGCAATATTCAAAGAAATTTAACAAAATACATGATTTTAGTGTTTTAGTTGGGCAAGAAATTTATCAAAATTCTTCAAAAAGCACAACCATCGAAACACGGTATTTCCCTTCTGATATTAGTCCCGAACAAGCATTGGCAAATATGGGACTTGGTTCTCCGCCAAGCGGAGCAACACAAGCACGACCAAGTTCAAACGAATCGCCAGCAAATCGTTTGTTTTCATTATTTGGACGAGCAACTTATAATTATTCGGACAAATATTTAGGCTCAGTTTCTTTGCGTTCTGACCGTTCTTCAAAATTTAAGTATGAAAACGGAGCATTGGTTTTCCCTTCTGCCTCTGTTGCGTGGCGTTTTTCAGAAGAAAAATTCTTGAAAGGAAATTCATTTATTTCTGAAGGAAAACTAAGATTTGGCTATGGCGTGGCAGGAAATAACCGCATCGGAGATTTGCTTTACCAACAGCTGTATGGCGTTACGGGCGAATATGCACTCAATCATAATGTGCTTCCTGGCTACGCTCCTGTGGCTTTGGCAAATGAAGATTTAAAGTGGGAATCTAACGTTTCGCAAAATATCGGTTTAGATTTATCTTTCCTCCAAAATCGTTTTCAACTAACAATTGATGCTTATAAAAACAGCGGTAAAAATCTCCTTTTGGCAGTAGCGATTCCTCCTACTTCGGGTTATTCTTCACAAATCAAAAACTTAGGTTCAACTACCAATAAAGGCATCGAATTACAGCTAAATGCCTTTATTTTCAAGAAAAAAGACCTTACTTGGAATGCAAATTTTAATATTTCAAGAAACAACAACCTCGTAACAAGCCTTGGAAGTGTAACACAACTCACTCGAAATTCAGGCTGGCAAGGTTCTGACGGAACTGATGATTTTTTAGTAAAAGTTGGGCAGCCCGTTGGCTTAATGTATGGCTTTGTAACTGATGGTTTCTACAAAATCGAAGACTTTACTTATAATGCAGCTTCAACAACTCCCACAGGATTTTATACTTTGAAGGCAGGAATCCCTGTCAATTCGGTTTATGGAATCCCTCAGCCAGGAATGTTGAAATGGAAAGATATCGACGGCGACGGACTCGTAACTGCCGACAAAGACCGCACCGTAATTGGCAATGCAAATCCTAAGTTTATGGGTGGCTTAAACAACCAAATTGCTTATAAAGACTTCGATTTGAGTATTTTTCTGAACTGGGTTGTAGGAAACGACATCTATAATGCCAATAAAATCGAAATGACAGATGGCTCTTTGCCAAGTTTGAATATGCTCAAGTTCATGGAAACTCGCTGGACAAATGTCAATGATGCAGGGCAAGTTGTTACTGACCCAGCGGCTTTGGCAGCACTCAACGCAAATGCCACAATTTGGTCGCCAGTGCGTGTGCAACGCTATTGGTTGCACTCTTGGGCAATAGAAGATGGTTCGTTTTTGAGAGTCAATAACCTAACTTTTGGCTATACTTTGCCTAATTCCTTATCGAAAAAAGCTAAAATTTCAAAACTCAGAGCTTATGCAACGGTCAATAATTTGGCGACATTTACAAAGTATTCAGGTTACGACCCCGAAGTAAGCACTCGTCGCTCCGACCCACTTACACAAGGTGTAGATTTCGCTGGTTATCCTCGTGCAAAAACTTGGGTGATGGGAATTAATCTGTCGTTTTAAAAGTCCTTTTTCAAAAACAAATTCAAGTAAAAAATGAAAAACATATTTAGTAAAATATCTCTACTGAGCATCTCACTGACACTTTCGTTGTTGGCGATGAGTGGTTGCAAAGACTTCTTGGAAGTGCAACCAAAATCTCAAATAAGCATTGCAGATGCTTTCTCAAATGTTGCCAATGCAACAAACTCCGTCATTGGTGTTTATGACGAACTCATGGGCGATAATGGCTACGGCATTCGTATAAATATGTATTATCCTTATGATTCGGACGAAATTATTGTTTCGGGAAACCTTGATAATGGTCGCCGTGGCATTGGTCGCTACCAATTATTATTGACAAATGCCGAACTTCGTAACCCATTTTTGCAAATGTATCGTGGCATCGAAAAAGCCAATTTATGCATTGAACAAATTCCAACAATGGCACTCTACACCAGCGGAACGGCTGCCGAACAAAAGGAATTACGCCGTCTTCATGGCGAGGCTTTGACTTTGAGAGCCCAGTTTTTGTTTGAATTAATGCGAAATTGGGGCGATGTTCCTGCACCATTTACACCTGCCTACAAGCAAACAGATTTGTTTATTCCGCAAGCAAATCGTGATGAAACTTACGTAAAATTAATTGACGATTTGAAAGCTGCTACCGACCTTGTACCTTGGAGAACAGAAGCTGGAATTCGTAACGAACGCATCACAAAAGGTGCTGTAAAGGCTCTACGAGCAAAATTAGCAATGTTTAGAGGTGGTTATGCTTTGCGTAGCTCAGGAAAAATGGAACGAAATGCCGACTATTTGACCTACATAAAAATAGCCCGTGATGAATGTGCCGACCTAATGGCAAAAAGAACAGAGCATACACTAAACCCAAGTTTTGAAGATATTTGGAGAAAAGTAACTTCATTTATTTATGACCCAAGTGGCGAAATTATTTTTGAAGTCGGTGCGGGCGGCTCAAATGCAAGTTCTGATAGTCGTATGGGAAATTATAATGGACCTTCTGTTAATGTTTCATCTCGATATGGCACTGGTGGAGGTGGGTTGGTAGCTTTACCCAACTATTTTTATGCCTTCGACTCAACCGATACTCGCCGTGATGTAACTGTAACAAACTATGCAATTGCTGCAACAAATATCAAATCTCCAAGACGTTTGGGAGAATTGACTGATGGTAAATTCAGAAAAGATTGGAGAGTTCCTCTGTTGCCAGGAACTGCCTTAAACCCAGGTTATAACTGGCCAATGATTCGCTTTGCCGATGTACTTTTGATGTTTGCTGAAGCAGAAAACGAACTCAGTGGAAACCCAACACCAGCAGCAATTTCAGCTTTTGAAGAAGTACGTAAAAGAGCATTTACTAATAAAAACTCACCCGCCATTGGTAAAACTCCAACAACAAAAGATGCATTTTTCAATGCTATTGTCAATGAACGTTACTTAGAATTTGGTAGTGAGGGTATTCGTAAATTTGATTTGCTTCGTTGGAATTTGTTAGGTACAAAAATTGAAGAAGCACGAGCAAAAATTCTATTGATGAGAGATGCCAAAGGTGCTTTTGCCAATGTACCAAGGTATATATTTTGGAGAAATAATGGGGAAGAAATTCAGTTTTTAAACTCATTCTATAAGACTACAACCTTAACAACCGCACCAGCTGGTTGGACAAGATTAGACTGGACACAACACCTCACAACCAACATAATTGACGGCGTACAAATACATTTGGGAATGGCAAGGTTGTTTGCACCAAATAAAAGTGAACTTTTCCCTTTCGACCAAGCAACAGTTGATGCGTATCAAGGAAAATTGAAACAAAATCCGGGGTATTAAATCAATGAGTGAATGTGTGAATGATAGAATGAGTGAATTTTTCTATTAATACCTCATGTTACAAAAGTTCCTTCAAACGAAGGAACTTTTGTAAAAAAAACTACGACAATGCACTTCAAAATACTCTTATTTTTGCCAATTTTAGCACTTTCAGCAAAAAGTTGTCAAGCGACAAAGCCTGTTTCGCCAAATGCAACAATGACTGTTATTTCTGTAGTCATTTCGAAAGATTCGGTTGCTGAAAGAATTTTGCTTTATCAAAGAAACAATGGTGGTTGGGCTCAATATGGCGGCAATGCAACAAATTATAGTTTGACACTCTCGGAGGCTACGAAAGTAACTTTGAAGGCCGATAAAGTCAAATTAGATGCTACAATTGATGATAAATCTACCACTTTGGAGATAAAAACACTATTTTCTACATACAAAAAAACCAATAATCCTGAGTATTTGAAAGCTGCCGAAAATGGGGTAAAATACCTTCTTTCTGCCCAAAATAACGCTGGTGGTTGGGGACAGTTTTACCCTGATTCGAGTTCTTATCGCAAGCATATTACGTATAATGACAATGCCATGATTGACGCAATGACGGTTTTGAAATATGCTTCGGAAGGCACAAATGACTTTGAAAATATAGACAAAACCATGATTCTACAAGCAAAAATTGCTTTAGAAAAAGGCATTAGCTGTATCTTAAAAACTCAAATCATTCAGAAAGGAATCTTGACGGCGTGGTGTGCCCAACACGATAGAAATACACTCAAACCCGCCAAAGCTCGTGCTTTTGAATTAGCTTCGATTAGTGGCAATGAAAGTATCGGTATTACTGAGTTTTTGATGGGTATTGACAACCCTTCTGCCGACATCAAGAGAGCTATCAATGCCTCGGCTACTTATTTTGAGGTATCAAAAATTGTCGGAATAAAAGTTCAAGATATTGCAGATTCAACTCAACCTTCGGGTAAAGACAGAGTTGTGGTTGCTGATCCAAATTCTACAATGTGGGCAAGATTTTATGACCTCGAAACCAACAAACCTTTTTTCACAGGAAGAGATAGCGTGCCAAGAGCAAATCTTGCAGATATTGAAAATGAAAGACGAATTGGCTATGCATATTATGGCACTTGGGCTGCAAAATTTCTTTCAACAAATTATCCTGCGTGGGTAAAAAAATGGGGAAATTAATGTATGACGGGTTTTCAACCGCTGCGGCGGACCGCCCGTCCAGTCGAGAATAAGAGAAACAAATTCAGAACATTATCTGTCCTACTTTTTAAGAAAAATTCCATGAAAAAAAACATATTTTTCCTCTTCTTTCTACTAAGCAATTACCTTTTTGCACAAAAGATTACAGTCGCACAAAATGGTTCGGGAAATTTCAAAACGATTCAAGAAGCAATCAATAGTTTGGATTCTACTTCAAGTAAATTTCGAACTGTTTTTATCAAAAATGGCATTTATCATGAAAAATTGATGATAACAAAATCATTTTTGAAGCTAAAAGGTGAGTCAGAAAAAGGTGTAATTATTAGCATAACTTTGCCACGAGATGTGTGGCGTTGCGAAAACCCTGACGATTTTGGAGCGGCAACTATCAATGTAAAAGGACATGATTTAGCTTTTGAAAACATTACAGTTATCAACGATTATGGCTATCTTGCCAAAGGCGACTCGAGCATTATTTGTGCCAATGAATCTGGTCAAACTGGGGCAGCATCAAAAGATAGATATGCACTTCCAAGAGAAAAAAACGATGTTGCGGGAAGTAAAATCGTGCGAAAAGACGGACATCAATTTGCCTTTCGCTCTATGCCAGGAGGCACTCGTTTGAGTTTTATTAATTGTACTTTTCGTGCAGGAGGTGGCGATACCGTTAGTCCATGGGACGTAGAGGGTGGATTGTATTATTTCAAGAATTGCACAATGGAAGGCCATGTAGATTTTTATTGTCCGAGAGGGTCGGCTTGGGCAGAAAACTGTCGCTTTATATGCCATAATATGAATGCAGCTATTTGGCACGATGGCTCAAATTTTGAATCGTCGAAAATGGTATTGAAAAACTGCACTTTTGAAGGTGATAAAGGCTATAAATTGGGTAGATTCCACCGAGAAGCTCAGTTCTTTTTGATTGGCTGTAAGTTTGATGAAAATATGGCCGATGCTGATATTTATCAAGCAACAACTACTCAGTTGAAATGGGGCAAAAGAGTTAATTATTTTAACAGTCATCGCAAAGGAGGCGACTATGCTTGGCACGCTGATAACCTGAAAATCGACCCAAAAACCATTACAATTGATTGGGCATTTGAAGGGAAATGGAAACCATGAAAGAAATAGTTAAAACTTTTCAAAGATTTATTTCGATGAAACAGGCATTTTAATCACTCGCTCAACTTTATTTGTTGAGTCAGTTTTATGGGCTGCCTAATCGAGTTTATATTTTTGTTTGTCGGCAATTGGCACATTTGGCTGAACTGTGTAATGTCAAATCCGTCAAAACCATTTAATAGGGTTTGCAAAAATCTTGCTCATTACCATCAAATCATTCCTGACATTTTAGCCAATTGAACCATTGCTGTGGTATCTCTTGCCCCAAGTTTTTCTATCATATTACTTCTGTGGTTGCCTACTGTGTTTGTACTAATAAACAATTTTTCGGCAATTTCTTTTGTATCAAAACCTTCAGAGATGAGTTGCAAAACTTCTTTTTCTCGAACAGACAACAAATCATGTTTGCTATATTCTTTAACATCCGAATGGAAGGTTTGCACAAATTGTTTCTGCTGACCATAAACAAATCTTATCCAATAATAAGGAAAATCTTTCTTAATTAGGTGATTAATATTTTGTACGTAATTAAGGGTGTATTTGAAGTTGCGAAGCTCATCTACCTGAATGGGCATGCCTTGAGAAAAAATACAAATTGTTTTTTTATCCAAGCGAGTAAATCGCATACCGCTATGGTGAATCTTCATATTCACTCGTTCTTCAAATGGAATCTGCATCAAAATTTTAGTAAACCATTCCACCGATTCATATGGGAATTTTACATACTCCTTGTTGAGTAAGCCAAGTATTGAAATCATCGGTTTTTCCATATTTCCTTCTGGAAGTGGCCCCCAAAACTCAATATTACCTACCTCCAGCTCAGAAGCATAAGTTTTGTGATTGAAAATTGCAAGTTGCGTGTCCGTCCCTCTGATTCCTTGTAAAAGAAACTCCAATTCTTTTAAATAGATATCTTTGTTTGCAAGATTATCCTCACTAAAAATATATTCTGACAAATGAACAACACGGTCATAAATGGCTTCAGCTTTGCGTAAACCTATTAGATCTTGGGTTAAAATATCTTGTATCATTTGAAAAAAATAGTTTAAAAGATGAATTTAACGCTTCCATTATATCTGCAAGGCACTTTTATATGCAAGTTAATTTAATAAAATGAAATTAATTCATCCCTAACTGAAAAAATAGGGATTTTCACTATTGTCGGCCCTAATAGCTTACTCTACTTTTGTAATATCAAATTTTTATTAAGGTTAATTAAAACTCAGATACAATGACGTACCTAAACGAAACGGAAACAAGCGAATTTGTGATGCGGTTAAAGACTAAAAGTAAAGCCGCTTTCACCGATTTATATTATAATTATTCCGCCGCATTGTATGGAGTAACTTACAAAATGGTTCGGGATAAAGATGTTGCCGAAGAACTTTTACAAGATACTTTTATAAAAATATGGATGTACCTTGATTCATATAACCCTATTAAAGGTACTTTGTTTACATGGATGCTGAATATCGCAAGAAATACTTGTAAAGATTACTTGCGTAGCAAACATTATCATAACCAAATGATGTCTTCCGGCAACGGTTTAGAGTGGATAGACTACGTAAATAACCCAAATCTGATAACCTATCAAGATGAAAATAAGGAATTGTATCAATTGACTCAAACTCTTGAAGAGAAGTATAAAGAAATAATTGACCACGTGTATATTTACGGATATACCCAAGAGGAGGTTTCAAAAACACTGAAAATTCCGATTGGTACAGTAAAAACACGATGCCGCACTGCCTTAAAAATTTTACGGGATTTATATGATAACCCGATTTATAAATGAATTTAATGGAATATATCAATAGTGGAATAATTGAAGATTATTGCTTGGGTGTTTTGAATCCTTTTGAAATGCAAGCAGTAGTGCTCGTCGCAGAGCGTTACCCTCAAATAAAGGAGGCTATTGATATTTCAGAAAGTGTCCTAAAAAAATATGCTGAAGATTTAGACAGTGACAAAGAAATGGATAGAAGAAGCGAAGAAATACTTTTTAGACTTTTGAAAAAAATGAAAAGTTGAGAGTAAATATTAAAAATGACCAAGAACCTTATTTGATGAAATAATAGGTGAATGGCCTCCAATACCCAATGTTTCAAGGTAAATCACATTCCGAACAGGGCTTAGGCTTACTGTTTGAGAAAAGGTTTTACCTCGAAAAAGGCGAAAAGCGATGGCTAATAAATATTTTTTAGGTCTAATCATCTACGAAAAGTACTTCAAAAACAAGGTTTTTATTTGAATTTAGCACTTAAAGTAATAATATTTGCGACCATGCCATTGCTTCTGTTATAGTGTCCATAACGAAGTTCGGCGGTGTTCCAATGTTTGATGCCAAGTACGCCATCTGGTGGGGCAATTCTTACACCTGCTCCCCAAAATGCACTTTTAAAACCTGAAATATCGTAGTCCGAACTATAATAACTTTCGCTTGTTAAGTGGGTTTTATAGGGTGAAAAATACTTGACAGCACTTTGGCTATTAAATCTATAATGTGGTGTTACAGATACAAATGACGTGATTTTGATAGGAACTTCAACACTAACCGTATGAGCTTTCATGTTCCAATCGTCTTGGTAATAACGATAAAAACCTCGAATAATAAAGCGGTCGCCCAAGAAATAACTTCCACGCAAACCCACAGGCAGTTTGAAACGAGTGCCGGGCAATTTTTCTACTTTTGCAGTACCATCTTTGAAATAAACTCGGTGATAAGGCGTACTCAAAAGTCCTTCTTGATAAGCTGGCTCAATGACAGCCATCAACTGCAAACGTTTATTGATTATTTGCGAAACTCCCAAACTTACATTATACGAATTTCGGGGTTTAAAACTGCCATTTCTATCGCCTGAATTGGTGCGAAACTCAACTGGTAAAATGAGTTCCCAAGTATCAAAAAATGCACCTACTTTTAGACTAACTTCGGTATTATTGTCTTTCGATGATTTTGAAAAATTAAGATTCCCACCAAAAGATTGATAATCCCATTCAGTAGAATAAGAGAAATTTGCTCCAACGGTTTGATGTTTTTTGTCATTTTTCATACTCCACGAAATCGAAGGATAAAAATGAGTATCTTGCTTTGATGCAGAAGAAATACTGCGAGGGTCAATCATATCCGACGAAGCCGAAGAATAATAATCTACCGAAAAATCAGTATTTAATGAATGTTTACGAGCTTTTTTGTCTGTAAATGAGAGTTTTATATCTAAAGAATTTGCAATGTCAAATAGTTTTTCAGTACCGATACCACCAGTTACTGCCGAATTGTTCCCATCTTGTTGATAATAACTCGACACTAAATTTACTTCTTCAAGTTTTAATGTTTTCAAAATTCCCACATTTTCTTCGCTACTTTTTGCTTCTTTTGGAGCTAATTTTAGTGCCGAACTTGTATTTTTCTTGAACAAATATTTTGTAGTATTTTGAGCAAAAGCACAGCTCAAAAAACTTGCATATAAACCTATTGTTATGATTGTTTTTTTCATGAAATGTTTTTGAATTTAACTTAATTACACCCACACCCGCCGCCACTTTTGCCACCATTTGCTCCTGAGGCACCTTCACGATAGAGATAAAAACTTGTTTCAAACTTCTCAGCTTTTCGAGCAGCCAATTCCATTTCCGAATCATTGATACGGTTTTTTTGGTACTCTTTTACAGTTACGCATGATGCCATTGAACTTGCTGAAAAGGCACAAATTGCTATAATTTTGATTGATTTCATTCTATTTTGATGTTATTCGATGTAAATATATTGTTGTCGTCATCAATAATAATACAAGCTATTTGCTGCATTTGATTGATAAGATTTAGACCTGCCGCCACACCCATGACCGTTATGGGCGTTGCCATTGCATCGGCAATTTCGGCATTCGGGCAAATAATTGTTACGCTCTTGATTCCAGATATTGGGAAGCCAGTTTTTGGGTCAATCGTGTGAGAATATTTCTTACCGTCAATGATTACAAACTTCTCATAATTGCCCGAAGTTGCTACTGCCATTCCGCTAATTTCTAAGTACGAAAAAGCCTCATTTTCGGCATTTGGGTCTGCAATACTTATCGTCCAAGGCTTGCCATTGGGTTGATTTCCCCACGTAATTAAATCTCCTGCGGCATTTACGATGCCACTTTTTACCCCATTGTGTATCAAAACATTTTTGGCTTGTTCGGCGGCATAGCCTTTTCCAATTCCTCCAAAACCAATTCTCATGCCTTCTTTTCTCAGGAAAACTGTCAGATTTTCGGCATCTAATATTACATTTTTATAATCAATTAATTTGACAGTTTCTTTGGCAGTTTCGGCATCGGGAAGAGAAGTCATTTCTTTGTCAAAATTCCAAAAACGCTTGTCTATCGAGCCATAAGTTATGTCAAAAGCTCCATCTGTAAGGTCAGATATTTTGATTGAACGCCTAATTAATTCAAAAACTTCTTTATCAACTTTCACAGGTTTTATGCCTGCATTGGCATTGATTTGGTTGGTTTGGCTATCATCACTAAAGGTTGTGAGTAGCTTTTCGATGCGAGAAATTTCAGCAATTGCACATTCGATTTGAGTTTCTGCCCAAGCCACATCATCACTTACTACGCTGATAGTGAAGCGATTACCCATTAACCGAAGTGTTTTTTGATGAATTTTATTTGGAAACATCCCTGATATTCTCGATTTCCTGCACAAAAGATTCGATAGTGATTCCCGCAGGATAGCCGTCCCATTCTTTTAGCACTTTGCCTTTGGAATCAATCAAAACTGTGAGTGGAAATTTGCCTTCTTGGTTATATTTTTCGGCAAGAGTTTCGTTGATTGCAGTTTGTTTTTTGTCTAATTGATTTTTCTTTAACCTGGGAAAATCGGCACGTACTAAAAGCAGATTTTTGGAAGCATAAGCAAGAAATTCGGGCGAGTCAAGAATATCTCTTTTGAGTTTTATACAAGGTCCGCACCAATCTGAACCAGAAAAATTAATGACAATAAATTTATTATTTTGAACAGCTTCTGTTTTTGCTTTATCAAAGTCAGAAGTCCATTGAGGCGAACCCTCAAAGAAGAGAATTATTAAAAATATGCTTAAAAATTTCATTGAAAAATCTAATTTTGAATGATAGAATGAGCGAATGATTGAGAAGGCAAACTGCTCATTATCAATGCTTTATAAAAATATAAGTATTAATAAACCACCAAAGTTTTGCCATCGGTGGCTACTTTATAAACTGCCAATCCTTTATTACCAACACTATTTAGACCTGAACCCGTCAAAGAAAACCTTGCTCCGTGTGCTGTGCAGTACCATTCTCCATTGCTATAAATAACTTGTTTTTTGGGTTCGTGCGAACAAGTATTAGTTGCAGCAATATAAGTATTTGACTTAGAGAGTGCCACCACAATACCGCTTACAACTACATAGCCACTTGTAGTTTTGAGCTTTGCATAGGTTGCAGAGGTAAGGTCAAGTTTGAGTTTTGTATTCGTGATTTTATTCAATTCTTCGGTAGTTACAACTCCTACAATATTGGTTGATGTTGTTGTTCCTGTTGTACCAGTAGTTCCTGTCGTGCCTGTTGTAGTTGTGCCAGTAGTTCCTGTTGTACCAGTAGTTGCTGGCACTTCTGGAGCAATCGAAATGGCATCAATATATTTATCATCTTCTGCTATACATGAAGTAAGAATTGCCATGAGTGCAGCACCACTAAAACCAGCAGATTTCAAAAATTCGTAACGTGTCATTTCTTTAAATAATGGTTAATACTCTCTATTACGTAATTTATGCAAAAATAGTGGGGAACGAGGCTACTATTTTTTTATTAAAGACGAAATTTAGTTAAAAAAGGTTGATTGGAATAATTTAATTTCCATTACCACAGAGAGAATCATTACTTTATTGATTTCTTTTTCCAGAAATAAAGGTTATTTTTGATTTTCCAAACAATTGACCAATGCCCATTATTCGGATACTTGTTGTTGAAGACCATAAAATTTTGTTGGATAGCCTTAGTCTGCTTTTGAGTACGATTGATAACGTTGAAGTTGTCGGACGGGCGTCCAATGGAAAAGAAGCACTACAACTACTTGATGGTCAGGCAGTTGATGTAATAATGACAGATATTGGCATGCCAATTATGAACGGAATCGAGCTTACTTTGAAGGTAAGAATTGCTTTTCCAAAAATAAAAATTTTGATTCTGACGATTTCAGAGGATGGCGAAACAATCAAAGAAGCGATACGTGCAGGAGCAATGGGCTATGTTTTTAAAAGTGCTGAAAGAGAAGAGTTAGAAAAGGCTTTGCAGGTAATTGTTTCAGGAAAAAAATATTATAACGAAGAAGCTTTGATGAAATTGGCTGATATGCAGTCAGAAGAATTGGCAGGAGAAATACCAAAAGTTGAACTAACGCCAAGAGAAATAGAGGTTTTGAGGCTAATTGTGCAGGAATTTTCGGGAATAGCCATTGCCGAAAAATTATTTATCAGCCCAACGACCGTAGAAACACATCGTAAGAATTTATTTCATAAAATTGGTGTAAATACAAGCGTTGGCTTAGTAAAATATGCTTTGAAATATAATATTTTATGAAATATCCCTAAATTTAAGGATTGACTTCACTTTTTAGAATACCTTACCTTTGCAATATTCTCATTTTATTCTAAACCTTTATTTCTTATGAAAAAATCAATTTATTTATCGCTCATTTTTGGAGCATTTTTGTTTGTTTCCTGCAAAGAAACTCCCAAAAGCCAAAAAGTCGTTTTAGTTCAAGGCAGTTTTAAGTATGACAAAGAAAAATCAACTTTAACAACAAGTTTCAAAGGAAAAGATTTGATAATACCTGTAGATTCTGTGCGAAGCAGTACGGTTCTCTCTCTTGATACTTTGACGGGAACTTACCAAGTTTCAATGATTTTAAATGATAACGGTGCTTTCCTACCATTGTGTGATGGTGATAATTGCCCTCACTTAAGTGGCGGCTTTAGCATCAATGGTATTCTCCCGCCTCCATGTTGGCAAGGAGGAGCACAATGTAGAGGAGGAATATTTTTGACTCATTTAGCTTTAGACCCAAGTCCCGCAGCTTTAAATCCTGCCTTTCAGTTTGAAAATTCAGCAAATGCAATCAACCGGTAATAGGTATTTTTATTTCAAAAACAGTCATTTTCTTTGCATCTGACATGACCGAAATTGTGCCATTCATTGCATCGAGCCTTGCTTTGATATTGCCAAGTCCTGTGCCATCACTCGACTTGGTAGTATCCAAGCCTTTGCCATTATCCGTTACTTTTACAATAAGCATATTGAGTTCTTTTGTCATTTCGATGTTTGCTTGACTCGCTTCGGCATGCTTGATAATATTGTTTATCAACTCCAAAATGATGCTATAAAGATTCAATTCGATAGCCATTGGGGGGCGTTCAGCCATATTATTACCAATGAGTTTGAACGATAATTGCTGGTTTTGGTTGAGTTTTTCTACTAACTTTTCAACGATTTTGTATAGCCCATCTCGCTCCAAACCTTCGGGCATAATATTGTGCGAAATATTGCGTACTTCGGAGTAGGCATTGCCCATCATTTCTTTGATATTGCCATAAATTTTCTTTTCCGAATCTGTCAGATTATCTGTTTTTATTGCCTGCAAACTCATCTTAAGTGCTGATAATAAGCTACTTAGGTTGTCGTGAAGCTCAGAGGCAACACGTTTTCGCTCGATGCTTTGTCCTGTAAAAACTGCCGTTTTTATTTCTTCGTTGGCAACTGCCAAAGCATTGGTTCGTTCATTTACTCTAAATTCTAAGGTCTGATTGGCATTTTCTAACTGCTCTTGTGCCAATAAAATTTGGGTTTTCTGCGATTCGATTTGCTGATTTTTGAGGTTCAATTTTTTATTATTCCAAAACAAAATCCCTGCAATAAGTACAGCCAAAAGCCCACCACCAAGAAAAAGATTTCGAGTTTGTGTGATTTGCTGGCTTTGGTTTTTTTCTTCTAATAATTCAATGTTTTTTTTCTGTAATTGGCTTTCTTTCTGCGTATTATCATATTCTAACTGCAAAGAATTGATGCGTTTTTGGGTACTTTCTTTCGACAAACTATCTTTCAAAACCATGAATTTTTCATTATATTGCAAGGCTTGGGTGGTGTTTCCTTGTGCTTTATAAGATTCATAAAGAAGTTGGTAGCAATTGGGCAACAAACTATCATTTCCATCTTGTTGGGCAATTTTTTGGGCAGGAATCAATATTGAAATCGCTTCTTGGTATTGCTGTTTTGCCATCAAAGACCTTGCTATTTCGATTTGGGCATTGGCATAACGAATGGTAGTTGGTTCGTAATAATTGATTTCTTTCTTGAAAAAACTTATGGCTTCGTCATAGCTTTTGAGTTGGTATGCCACCAAACCAAGCGAATTGAAACTCAAAGGAATAAAATCTATGTCGTTTTTTAGGATAGCTTTCTGATAGGTTTCTTCAAAAATCTTTTTGGCTTCCTCCAAGTAGCCTTGTTTGATATAAATATTACCTATAATAACCATACTGCCGAGTTCTTCATTCTGCTTATCATTTAGTTTTCGTGCCAAATCAAGAGATTCATGTGCATATTTTAAGGCTTTTGGATAATCTTCCAAATTAAAATACGCTTCTGTCAGTTGGCGTTTACTCTGCAAAATCTGTTTAGGGTCATTGATTTTTTCAGCCAAAGTTAGGGCTTGAAAATAGCTATTTGCTGCCAAAAAATAATTTCCTTCGAGGTTGTAGAGATACCCAAAATAATTGTAGCAATAAACAATGCTTTTGTTATTATTTGTTTTTTGCGAAATAGCCAAAAGCTGCTGCGTATAAAACAAAGATGAGTCAGGATTGACATACGTATAATAATACATCAGTTTTTTGAGGGGTAAAACTCGAAGCGTGTCTTTGGCTATTGAGGGCGACATTGCTTCTAATTTATGCAAAACAGTCAATAAACTATCTATTTTCTGTCTTTGAGCATTAGCAAAAGATGATATCAAAATTAGTAGAAATAGTATCTTTTTCATCAATAGCAAGCGTTTAATTTTTCTGAAAATTAGTGATTTTGCTTCAAAACTCCAAATATCCCCAAATTAGGGGATACAATATCCTTAAATCTAAGGATTTACTTCGCTATACTTTCATACTGACCTTTGTATCTCTCGAATCACTACAAAAAAACTACGAGTTTCAATAAAAACTATTTCTATTAAACAGCTCATTATCAAAACATTAGTGCTTGGACAAAATAAATTAAAAATCAGGGTAACTTATTGATAGTCAGTATTTTATATATTCGTAAATCGTCATTCTTAATTCGTCATTCCACTTATTTAATATTTTTTAGCATGAAAAACTGGGCACAAACAATTGACATTTCGCCACGAGATGTAAAAAGACCAAGAAATTTTATTGACATTTTTAACCTGGTTCGTCAAGCACAACAAACGAATCGCAAAATTAAGGCTGTTGGTAGTGGCTGGTCGTTTACTGACAACTGGGTGTCTGACGACATATTGGTTGATACAAGTCTTCTTGATAGAATCCATGCCTTTTCGAGAGGCAGAAATGCTTGGCATCATAAGCATGGCGAAAATTCGACTGAAGCTGAAACTTCTGCTGTCCTGATTGACCTTTTAAAGGAAGATATTCTTAATAATCCAAATCGTCGTTTTGCTCATATTGAGGCAGGAATTACCATCAGAAAACTCATAGATGCTTTAGACACGCCCAATTTGGACGGTCGAGATGATGCTGATAGATGGGCATTGCCAACAATGGGCGGGGCGAGTGGTCAAACACTTGCAGGAGCAATTTCGACAGCTACACATGGGGGTGATTTTAATTTGAGTCCTATTGCAGATATGGTAAGAGCCATTCATGTTGTGGGGGCTGATGGTAAAATTTATTGGGTAGAACGAACAGGAAGTAGAAGCATAACCGACCCTGCAAAAGTAGCATCTATCAATGCCTTTGTTGGTGCTTTTACTGGCGTAACCTCACAAAATGTAATTTATGATGACAATCTTTTTAGGTCAATTTTAGTGTCAAATGGGCGATTTGGAGTCATTTATAGCTTTATAATTGAAGTTCGTAGTCAGTTTGGTTTGTCAGAAAGAGTAGTAAATAATCAAACATGGAATACCATAAGACCATTACTACTTTCAGGTGATATTTTTACAGGAACAAGAGGATTAGATTGGCTTTCAACACACCCCAACACGCTTGCTAATGGCGTTGTGGCTACAAAAATAGCCAAAGGGGTAGGCGTATTTATAAATCCATATCGAATCAATTCAAATTATGATGATGCTTCACCAGACCGAAATGTGATGCTTGTAACACAAGTAGAAGCACAAAATGCTTTTGATGTACCAAGACCTCGAGCTACTGGCGGAATCAGCAACCTCGATTTTAATTTATTAGTTACTTCTTTTGAAGCTGCACGGGGCTTAAATGTTGTGCATGGTTTAGTCAATCAAGTGATCGCAGGTTTAAGAAACTCAGCAGGAACGACTGGCTACCCCGTTGCCCATTCTATCTTAGACACAAATAATCCTACTGATAGACCACCTATTTTGAGTTTTGAAATAGCAGTAAGCACAACAAATAATAACCACGTAAGGTTTATTGATAGAATGTTAGAAATTTTTGACACTTTCATTCGTGATAATTGGGCAAGAGGAAATCAAATAAAATTTGCAGGGGGACTAAATTTAAGATACACTGCTCCAACCTCAGCTTTTATAGGAATGCAAGCAGGTACTGCTTCGGGGGCAGAAAGATTCTGTCATATCGAAATCATTGTTTTGAAAGAACTTGCCGTAAATCCTTTCTTTTGGGACCCACCAAGAGTACATGACGGGCATCATAATTTGGAAAGTGATTCGGAAAGTTGGACAAAGAGTTTTGAAAATACAATCCTCGAGTTTGGGGCAAGAATGCACTGGGGACAACTCAATCAACTTAATAGAAAAGTAGTAGAATCTGGCTATGGCGATGGTTTGGCTCGTTGGAAACGCTCACTTACAAAATTTTTGTTTAACGGAAATCAACATACTTTTAGTAATTGGTTTTCAAAAAGAACAGGCTTAGAACCTTACTTTGAAAACTTAGCTGGCTGCTCATGGGGAGAAAATCGTTATGATTTATTGTGTTTCAATGAAAAAGGTGAAGTACAGCAATTGGCTTGGAATGGAGCATGGAATTGGGCAAATTTAGGAAATGGCTTTACAAATGGCGAAAGATTTATAAGTCCACTCACAGCAACTTCTTGGGGAATTGACCGATTAGATGCTTTCGGAATAGGAGCAAATGGAGAAATTTTACAATTATGGTATAATTGGGGTTGGACTTGGACAAATCTATCTGCCAGTTTTCCTTCAATCTTTAATACTGGTGGCGGAATTTTGACTGGATATTTAGCTTCATGCAGTCCTTCTAATGGCAGAATCGAGCTTTTTGCTCTAAAAGAAGGTGGTCAAATCATGCGTTATTTCTACAATACTACGGGTTGGCATTCTCAAAACCTTGGGAATAGTTTTTTAAGCGGCGAAAGATTCGTTGGACATATTACTACAGTTTCTTGGTCTGATAGCCGAATAGATATTTTTGGCGTAGGCAAACGTGGTCAAATCCTTCAGCTTTGGAGAGATGGAGGTGAGGGTGCTACTTGGAATTGGTCTGACCTTTCTGCAGTTTTTCCTCCTCAAAACATAGAAATTGCAGGTCCACTAAGTGCTGAGTCAATCGCTGAAAACAGCATAGATATTTTCTGCAAAAACCGCCAAAATAATATCCTAAGAGTCTTTTGGGACGGAGCTTGGCAGTCGGAAGTTTTGATAAGCGGCTTCACTAATCAAATCAAAAAGTTGGGTATGCCTCATGAGTTTGGCGAAAGACCCGAATTGAAAAACACCTATAATTATAGCCTTAAAAATAACACTGCCGATAAGTTTGTAGGTCCATTGGTTGTTGTTGGTTGGGGAGGCGAAAGATTAGATATTTTTGGTTTTGGAGAATCAAATCAAATTTTACAAACATGGCGTGATAACACACGAACAAATTGGAATTGGGCAAACTTAGGAAATGCTTGGATTATAAACCCAGAAGTAGAAATTAGTGCATTTTCGATGACAATAAAAGTTGGTGGCGACCCATTGGCTGATACCGCAGGACCTTGGAGAAATGATAGAAGTACTGCTTGGGGCTTTATAAAATTTAGAGATGGACGAGCCATTGAAATAAGCCTAAATGAAGGGCAACTCTGGAACTCTTTTACTTTCCATGAAAAAACAATTGCATTACCCGCAGGCACTCGCCTTTCAAATATCCGTTCAATTGGCATCAGACACCAAGCTGCCGGTCCTGACTTCGCAGCAGATAATTGGCACATGGACGAAATAAAGATAAATTATATTTCAACCACAAACGAGGTTGGTGAAGTAGTCAGTCGTGCTGGAAATCCTGTTTGGACTTTCCAAAAAAATGCCAATCAGGTTTGGGAGCATAATTTTTAGGGAATGATTTAATGGTTGTTGGGCGACAATCCGATTTGCTAAAGCTGAATTTCGCCCGCAACAAAAATCTTTATATCAATAAATGATGCTACCTCTTAATAAATTTTCTGTGATTCACGAAGTAGATACTGTGATTCACAAAGCCATAGCGGTTTATTTAGTAAAGGAGAAATTTAAGTATGTATCATTGCAAACAATTTAAAAATCAAAAACAATCTAAACATTCAAAACCATGAAAAAAATCATTTTACTCTCGTCGTTTTTATTCATTTCAATTTTTGCTTTTGGGCAAAGTGTAACCCTTACACCCACAAGTGCTGGTACAAATACCGAAGGAAAAATGTGGTATGACACACCAAGCCATTCATTTTTATATTGGAATGGTACTGCTGCTACACCAGTTGGTGGCTCGGGTGGCGTAGGTGTTGGCTGGGCGGCATCTGGTACTAATATCAATAATACAAATACAGGCAATGTAGGGGTTGGTTTAAGCTCACCGCAAAGTAAAATCCATGTTAATACTACCACCGCATCTAAACTAAAATTTACAAATACATTGACAGGTGGTGCAATCACCGACGGCTTTGATATTGGGTTAGAATATTATTTTGCAATACCATCATTCGGTATTCCAGCATCTACAACTCCTATAATCATGAATAGAGAGAATTCTGATATTTACTTTGGTACAAATAATACAAATCGTTTTGTCATAAAAGCCGATGGTACATCTGGCACATTGGGGGCAAATCTTTTTGAGTTTGGCGTTGGAGTTGCAGGAAAAGAAGTAAATGCAGGAAAAATTGGCTATAATGCTTTTGGTCAAAATGCTTTAACAATTATTGGTGCAGGAACAGCTTTTGGTGATAGAAGAGTGTATTTTTATGCAGAAGATGCTGTGGTGGCTAATGGGGAAATCCAACGAGAAGCATCTGGTGCGGCAAACATAGTGCCTATTGCTTATAGTATAATTGATACAAGTGGGGCAATATTAAGTGGAACAGGCAATTTTACAGTAACACATCCAGCAACTGGGGTTTATAAAATTACGGTTAATGGAGTTTCCAACTATTTGGATGTTGTCAGCACAGCTAATTATGAATCTGCACCTAATTTTAGCTCTATTACTACCGATGTTTCTGCGGGAATTTCTATTGGAATATCTCAACAACACATGGACGTAGCTGTTTGTGGGTCATTTCCAACACCACCTTACCCATGTTTAGTTAATTATACTCATGATGGCAAATTTTCATTTGTTGCCTATAAGCCTTAATATTTTCATTCAAAAAAACACCATGGAAACTATAAAATACATCGAAAATCGTTTGCACATTCATCTCGGAAGTAGAAAATACATACCGCCCGAAGAAGTGCAACACCTTGAATCTGACCTGAATTATACCTTGATTTCGCTCACAAATGGGCAGAAAATATTGAGTTCGACTACCCTCAAAAAGATAGAAAGTCGGCTTGTGCCTTTCAAGAATTTTGTGAGGGTTAATAAATCTGCAATAGTGAATCTTGATTTTGTAGAAAACCACGAAGATGTTGGTTTTTTGCTTCCTGATAAACGAATTTTGGTATTTTCGAGAAGAAAAGGAAAGGCTTGGAAAGAAAGGGTTTGAATTAATTTTCAAACCCAAAATATTGTTCTTTGAAATGATGGTAATAATTTTAATCTCAAATTGGTAAAATTTACTATTTTTACCCATTATTTCTATATCAAGATTTTTCATGTATCAACGGATTATCAACTTTTGCTTGTTTTATTTCTTGCTTTCAATAGTTTGTTTGGCACAACCGAGCCAATCTGTTAAAAAAATGATATTTAATATTGATTCTTTGGAAGCCATTAATCAATCTTACAGTGTTCCACCACAAACTACACTTTTCCTTAATTTTGAGTTAAAAAATAATGCGGACAACGAAATAAGGCAATTTATTGATATTGGCATTGAAGACTTGGGCATTTTATACGAACACAAAAACAAGCAAATAATAATAGTTGGTCAGGCAGGGACAAGGCTGCCTATTCCTGAAAGGTCGGTAAAAAAAGATTTAAGGGCAATTGAGATAGTACTAAAAGCACACGAAACCAAGAAGCTGACACTCTCAATTGAGAATTTTTTGACTGGAAAAAAACTCGTCAAAACTCGTTTTTTGGACGAAATTGACTATCAAAAAGTAATAAAAGCAAAAAACAATAATCCTTATCAAGGATACCTAAGTTCGGGTTATTTATCAATTCTGATAATGGTACTTTTACTTACGATTGTTCAATATTTTGTATTGCCTGAGCGTGTATTTATCTACTATTTTTTTTATATATTTTTCTCATTTCTTCGTTCAGCAGCAAATAGTGAAACCATAGTTTTAGAAAATTTTATCCCTTTACTTAATCAGATTCATTATAGTAGCCTGAATTCACAGGTCTTTGTCTATTTGTCATTCATTTTTTATGTACTGTTTGTTCGTGCATTTACCGATTTTCCTTCAAAAAAGCCACATCTCGATTTTTTCTTCAAAATCCATCTTGCTTATTTGGCCGTATTCGTGGTTTTTGATTTATTTTTTCCAAACGTAAAATACACCAATTTCCAAATCAATTCTATTTTCAGAATATTAGAAACAATCGGTGTTGTTTTCGGATTATTAAATTTGGTATTGCTTTTCAAAGTCTATGATGCTTTCAATAAGTTTATACTTATTGGAGCAGCATCGCTTTATGCCGTTGGAATTTTAGGTCAAGAAATCATCAAACAAAGATTCGACGAAAACCAAAACCCAGAAATGTACGCAAGCTATTTAGCCATTGCTTGGCTGTGTGCCTATTTGGTCGAGATTGTATTCTTTACAATTGCACTCGTCAGTCGTCAGAAAATATTGCTAAAAAGTATTCAGTTTGAGCAAAGTCAAAATAAACTTTTGGCTCAACAATTAGCAACTAAAGAAACAACATTTCAGCAAGAACCGCTTGACTATGATTCATTCTCATTAGCAACCAACAGAGGGGTTTTGGTTTTTCAGCAAGCAGATATTGTACGTTTAGAAGCATCGGGCAATTATACTATTTTTTCGATTCATAACCATAAACAAACATTGGCGTCATATACACTTGCCGAATTTGAGCCAAAACTTAATCCTTCAAAATTTATACGAGTGCATAAGTCGCACGTAGTCAATCTGCAATATGTAGTAAAATATACCAAAGGCGATGGCGGTACGCTTACCCTACAAGACGGTTCAGAAATTCCTGTTTCTCGTAGCCGAAAAGAGGAAGTTATGAAAAGACTACATTCCGTTTAGTAAAAAAATCTGTTATTCACGAAACCAAACCTGTGATTCACGAAGTCATGGTGGCTTTGCTATTGTGGAAAAGCTGGATTGTCTTTAAATTGGAGATAATATTCAAAAGGACTTTTTAAAATAAATATAATATTTAAAACAATATGAAAACATTCATCAAAACACTCATCATCAGCCTATTATCAATTTCAACTTTCGCCCAACAATCCTCCGAAATAGACCCCAAATTTGTAAAATTGCCGAGATATGCAGACTTGACGGCTATAAATGCAGCAATCCTCACACCCACACAAGGCATGATGGTGTATAATATTGGTACTGCTTCTAATTGGTATTATAATGGTACTTCTTGGACGAATATGGCGGTTAGCGGTTCCCTGACTTTGCCATATTCGCAAACGCAAACAAATGCAAGCACATTATTTAGTTTAACTAATTTGGGGACTGGAGGTGCAGGGTATTTTAGAATTAATTATTCTCTCAATTCAAATAACGCACTCGAAGCAACTACTTTTGGTTCAGGAAGTGCCATTTATGGCTCTGCAACTGGAACATCTGGCTATGCCGCTACTTTTGAATCTGTAAATAGCTTATCTACATTAAAAAGCACAAATTATGATAATGGAAATGCTGGAAGATTTGAAATTAATAATACAAATAGTAGTGGGCATACATTGCTTGTCAATACAAATGGTTTAGGAAGAAGCGGATGGTTTCAGTCAACTAATCCATTAAATAATGCTGCTTCTTTGATAGGTGAAAATTATGGCTTAGGTCAAGGAGTTTATGGGACTAATTTTGGCACAGGCAAAGCGGGAGTTTTTGAAATTAATAATAGTTTAAATACTAATATTGCACTTCATGCTTTTACTAACGGTGACGGAGATTCATTTTATAGCTATACAGGTGGTTTGGGCAGGGCAGGAGTATTTGAAATTAATAATAGTTCAAATGCAAATATTGCCTTACATAGTGTTACCAACGGTTTAGGCAGAGCAGGAAATTTTTCAATAAATAATGCTTTTAATTCAGAATCAGCTATTCAAGTTTCAACAAATGGTACAGGGAGGGCAGGTCTTTTCCTAATCTTTAATTCCTCAAATTCTAATAGTGCTTTGGAAACTTCAACAATGGGTACAGGAAGGGCTGCAAGTTTCTCAATTAACAATATTTCAAATTCTAATACTGCATTAACGGCTTTCACAAATGGAACAGGGACAGCAGCAAGTTTTGGAATTTCTAATGCTTCAAATACTTACCCTACATTGACCACAAATACCTATGGTTCGGGTAAAGCATTATGGGCTACTAATCTTGGCACTGGAAATGCTGGATTTATAAATATTGATAATATTGCAAGTGCTGCAACAGCTTTGGAGGTAAATACAAATGGCATAGGCAAAGCTGCAAGTTTTACTATTTTTGATGCCTCTAATTCATCGAATGCAATATATGCAACTACAAATGGCACAGGTAGTGCCGCTTCTTTTTACGGTTCAAAAGCACTCGAAACCTTTGGAGCGATTAGTTTTGGTGGCTCAGGCGTAGGGACTCCATCTGTGGGAAGAGTTCTGACAGCTACTGATGCCTTAGGTAATGCTACTTGGCAAGCAATTCCAGCTGTCGCTGCACCTTTGAATTTAACTTCTACCGCAACAACTTTTTCTTCCACAGCTACTGGTGCAAGTGGATATGCAGGTAGTTTTCAAAATACTCATACCTCAAACCCTAATCCTGCTTTAGAAGGGGTAACTTTTGGACCAAGTAATGGAGTACGTGGAATTTCTTATAATGGTGTTGCTGGTCTTTTTAGTAATTCTAATTACAATGTTATCGGAGGCAATTCCGCTTTAATTGGCCACAGCAATTCTAATGGTTATAAGTCAATTTATGGAATTTCAGAAGGTAACAATGGACAAGCTGGTGTTTTTCAAATTCAAAATGGCACAAATACAAATGCCGCTTTAGAAAGTTCAACCAACGGACCAGGTAAAGCCGCCTATTTTCACGGAATCAATGCCCTTGAAACTGACGGAACAATTAAATTTGGTGGCTCGGGCGTAGGTACAATTGCCGCAGGAAAGGTACTTACAGCTACTGATGGGCTTGGAAATGCAACATGGCAAGCAATTCCTGCAGTTACTGCACCTTTAAATTTAACTTCTCCCGCAACAACTTTACAATCAATTGCTACTGGTGCAAGTGGATTTGCTGGTGATTTTCAAATCACTAATGCCTCAAATGCTGCAAATGCTCTTTCTTCAACAACAACTGGCACAGGTAAAGCAGCCTACTTTCAAGGTACAAATGCCCTTGAAACTAACGGAACTATAAAATTTGGTGGCTCAGGTGTAGGCACACCAGCCGCTGGAAAAGTGCTTACGGCTACTGATGCTCTTGGAAATGCTACTTGGCAAAACCCAAATTTAATATTGCCTTATAGTCAAACTAACAACACTTTTAGTGTATCCAATAGTCAATTTGAAATCATTCATAATGGTCCTGGATCATATATTGCAAATAATTTAAATGCGAATTCGGCAATAAAGGGTACATACAGCGGAGTTATGGGAAATCTTCAAGGTTCGGGAATATTCGGTGTTTTTTCGGGTACAGGATCTAATGTTAATAGTGTGAGCTCAAGTGGTATTTTGGGTATAGGTATAAATAGTGCATCTGGTGTTATTGGGTTATCTTCTGGAACAGGTACGGGTGTATCTGGGTCTTCTCAAGGAGGCATTGGTGGTAGTTTTTCATCAACATCTGGCTATGCACTCATTACAGGCACTGGCAATGTAGGAATTGGTACTAACACACCTACTGCAAAATTAGATGTAGCAGGCTACACAAAATTAGGTGATGATGCCACAGCACCAAAGATAAAAATGAAGGAATTAGCAATATTTAATTCGGCTGCAACCTATAATGGTCAAAGCCCTCAAGCTCATGGTCTTACAGCTTCTAAAATTATAAGTGTAAGTGTACTCTTGGAATGGACGGCAGGCTATTTTGTTCCTGTTGAGTATTCATCCGATGTTAATTTAAGGTATAATTATTTCATTTCGCCTACGGAAATTATTGTTCAGAACAATACACCTGGTCCCACATGCCCTTATATCTGCGGAAAACCTGTAAAAGTTTTGATAACTTATAAAGAGTAATAGTGCATAAGTTTTTATACCCAGTCGGAGTTACCTTTAATGTATTGGTATCAAGCAATAAAAAAAAGCATTTAGTTTTATTGGCTCGTGCTAAAAATTTGCATGTGCCATTTTTACACAATCACCTAACTATCAGCACTTTACGAGAAGTATTTGCCAATTTTAAAAAGTATATTCCTGAAGTCCATTCGGAAGTATTTATGCTGTTTTCGTTGGAAATTTGTTGTTTCAAAATCAACTGTCCTCTTAAATTATAAACCTCTATTTCTTGTCCATTATATTTATTTTCTACTGAAAACCTGAACGTTTCGGAAGCTGGATTTGGGTAAATTTTAAACAAATTTGCCTCTGGTTCGATAGCCGTAACCGTAACTACTGGCGGCACAACCACCGGCGGAATTACTGGCTCAGTTGGGCCAGTTTTTCCAGTTGTATTATCGGCATTATAAGTGGAAGTTTGACTTACAAAATTTCCTGTACCATTTGGATTTCGGGCGTAGCCAAAATCATCTTTTTGCTCGCCAAAACTTACTTCATCTATAATCGCACCGTCAGGATTTGCCAAATAAATTGACTCGCCCGATTTCGACAATTTGAAATTTGCATGAAGTTTTCCCTGAGCAATATCTTCATCTGCCCAAACTATCAAAAAGCTATTGGCAGCGATAGAAGTATTGGCAGGAAATTGCCATTTTTTCAAATTAGTTGGATTATCCGACAAATAAAATCCACTCAAATTTACAGCATTCGTAGTCAAATTATAAAGTTCAATCCAATCGTCAGTTTGCTTGTTTTCGTCCAAATCCTTAGTATTTGATGCCAAAACCTCATTAATTGCTACATTTTTGACAATTGGAGAAGAAGATTTTATTTGATAAACAAACACATTATGCTCCGCCCCTACTGGGTCGTAACTTGCTGTTTTTTCAGCATTTGCCGAAATCGCCTCAATATAATACCGCACATATTTTCCGATAGCAAAAGCTGAGATTTCTGCACCAAAAACGCCATCTTTTGCAGTACCGTCATTGTTTTTCCCATCGTCAAGCATTTCTTTTTTGGTAAAATTGCCTGTCAAATTATCAGAAAAATAAAGATATACTTTTGAAATTCCTTCGGTAGAAGTTGCCGTTGTTCGCACCGAAACGGTATTTTTTTCGGTAGGTAATTCAAAATCTTTCCCGTTGGTAGCAAAAGTCGTTTTGCTAATACTTGGCGAAATTTTATTGACTTCGGTTTGGGTTTTTATGTAATTATAACGGTTCGTAAAAAAACTTTTAATTGTCGTAATTTCAGACTGGAATTGCGTGTAAGTATAAAGTGCTTTTGGGTCGGCTTTTACCTTTGCATCAATTTTTTTTGCCAAAGCATCAATCAAAACATTGCTTATTTTTGGATTTATTGCTTCTTCGTTGATGGTTCGCAAATGTGCCAAATATCGCTGTCTGTAAGCAGGAACAGCCAAAAGGCGATTCAAAAGAGGAAAATTGACTTTAGTTTCATTAAAAAACGGACTCCAAGTTGCACGGCTCGTTTCGATGGCACTATTGCCGTCAGTTTCGATAGGAGTCATGCGTTTAGTTTCGGCATCAACATAAATATAGTAGTCCATCGCCCCTTTATTTACGTAGCTATCATCATCACCAAACATGATTTCGGTAGCCAAAAACCAAAGCGTTCTATCAATATCCATCACAGTTGGCATGACAGCTTCGAGGTCTTTCAGCTCTGTTTTATTGAGTTTTTCAGTCGTATTTACCAAATATTCCCATGGTTTTGGCAATTTTGAGTTTTTAAGCGTATAATATTTTTGAAAAAGTGTTGTATCAGTTCCCAAAAAATTTAAACCAGCCGTGCCACCACCAAAACCGCCACCCATCATTCCACCGCCCATGCCACCACCAGTAGGAGGAGTTCCGCCAACACCGCTATTGGGAGTATCAGCTCGCCACCTTGCACCATCATTGCTAAACCACCATTCTTTGGTAAACTCGCCACTCACTTGCTGAATATTTGGGTAAATACCCCAATCTTTGTCATTGATATACAAATGCACGAAGTTAGTTTTGACGGCAGGCGAATGTTTTCGAGCTAATTGCCCATAAACCACCT
Source organism: Emticicia sp. (assembly GCA_031378345.1). Taxonomy (GTDB): domain Bacteria; phylum Bacteroidota; class Bacteroidia; order Cytophagales; family Spirosomataceae; genus Emticicia. The sequence goes on from JANNDY010000112.1 coordinate 47,422, forward strand.
CACGCACATACGATTCATCCTGATAGGCATTGTTGAGGTTGAGGGTTTCGTAGCCATCAATATTTTGTCCATCAATTTTGAAATCAGCTTTTATTCCAAACGACTTTTTGTCTTGATTTCGAACTCCCTGATACGAAGTGTTTCCTTTATATTCTACACCTACATTTTCGTAGGTTTTGCCATCAAAAACCACTTTGGCAACAACCATATTTACGGTATTATAATTATTGGTCAATTGAGTTGCATAATCGGTTTGGGCAAAATACAATTTAAGGTCTTTTATAGCAGAGGTATCATAAAATCCTGTAGTCCGTTTCGTGCCAGAAAGCAACATTCGTCCGTCAGAACTAAAACTCATTTCGGAAGGAAGATTTTGCCCAAAAACAAAAGATTGTGCTACAAAAAGTAAAATTATACTAAGAAAGGAGTATTTTTTCATAGATTTTACGGTTTTTGATTACATATTGGTTGTAACGTTTAGACGAATAAAGGTAATTTTTAGTTGCAATAAAGGTATTTTTTAGTAAAATTGAAGTAATTATTTGAAACATCTCCGCCTAAAATCAAGTTATAATTTTAGAAAAACCAATCTTTATTTTGAAAACAATCATTATCGGTGCAGGAATGGCAGGACTATCGACTGCCAAAGTTTTAACCAAAAAAGGACACGAAGTTACTGTTTTGGACAAGGGTCGTGGCGTTGGCGGACGAATGTCCACTCGCACAATTGAGCAAGGAAAAGCCGACCACGGAGCTCAATATTTTTCTATAAAAACGCTCGAATTTCAAACATTTATTGCCGAATTACAGTCCGAAAACATTAGCTCAGCATGGCAACTTGCCCAGCGTGAAAATTTGCGTTACATCGGTACAAAAGGCATGAATACGATTCCTAAGAAAATGGCTGAAAACTTGGATATTCGACTTAATGAAAAAGTAATTTTGATTTCAGAAAATGAAGTAAAAACTGAGTCAGGAAATAGCTATTCATTTGATAATCTGATAGTTACGATTCCGATTCCGCAAGTAGTTGAGCTTTTTAATAATTCAAAAAAATCTTTTTCTGAGAAAGATATGTCCGCAATTACTCACATCGAATATGAGCCATGTATAGCTGTTATGGCGATTTTGAAAGAAAAAACTACGATTCCAACTGGCGGAATTATCATAGAAAACCAAGCAGTTTCTTGGATAGCCGATAATTTCCAGAAAGGTATTTCTACCATTCCAACAGCTACACTTCATGCTTCGGCGGCATTTAGCAAAAAGCACTTGGAAGATGATATCCAGGAGGTTTCGAGGCTAATGTTGGCATCAGTTAGTCAATGGATTAAGTCCGAAAATATTGTTTCTTCACAAGTTCATCGTTGGCGATATAGCAATGCAAGTAAGCGGTATGAAGAGCCTTTTTATCAACTCGAAAATCAGAAAATATATTTGGCAGGTGATGGTTTTGGCATCGGAAACGTAGAAGGTGCTTTTTTATCAGGATATAAGGTTGGGCAAAAGATTTCTTAAAAAACTTTCAACTATTATCAAAAATATCTCTGATTTCTTGGTAAGCAACTTGCAAAGTTTGGCGTTGTGTAGCTTGAAAACGTGCTATATAAAAGCCTTCAAATTCGTTCCAACAGGTTTTTGCAAATTCAGTATATTCGTTATTTTCATCAAGAATATAGTCAATTAAATCTTCAATTACTAACTTTAAAGCCGTTTTTAGCTTAGTATTACTCAATTGCCCGTTTGTATTTTTGTCAAAATATTTAATCATTTTGTTCAAAAAAGTATCATAAACTTTCTTTCTTTTTAAAAGCAAACGCCCTCTATTCAAACTACAAGTTTCGATGGTAATTCGCCCAGCCTCTGTTTTATGCTCAATAAGCCCTGTTGCTTGAAAACGAAAATGTTGCATCGGATTTGGGTCAGTTTCGGGGTTAATAAGCTGCGGTTGTTCGTTTGTAAATTCGGCAGAAGTTACTAAGCACCGAGCATCGTCCAAATTTCCACTTGCATCAAATGGATGCGTGGGTAATCGAGCAGCATTTACAGGAAACCGATTGCGTTTTTTGTTGTTGCAAGCGGGGCAAGCCAATAGCAAATTGCTCCATTTATATGCCACCCAATAGTAGCCAGGGTGCGTATTTGCACCTGTAACCTTCGCTTTTGGGCGATAATGCTCAACTTGCATCGTTACGCCAGCCGATGGGTCAGTTTCGCAAAAAGCACATTTGCTTTTATAGATTTGGTCTAAAGCAAGCCGCACGTCGTCATGCCCATAAACGTTTGTGTCGAATTCGTGCGACCCAAGTTGGGTAAGAGATAATTTGATTAAATTGGCACATTTCGTGGTCAATAATTCCGCAGGAATAGTACCGAAATCTTTGGTTACTTTCCTCATATCTAATTGATGTTTTGGTTGGCTTTGAGAAGCCTGAGTTTGTCTTTTAAACCAGAAATATTCCTTGCTTCAACTGGATTTTCTACGGTATTTATTGCTTCCAAATTTTCATTAGAAGCTGGAATAAAATCATCAAATCCAAAAATTGGTGAGCTTAAAATATCTTCGGGTGTTAAATTCTGAAAATCAACATCTAAAATCTTGGCAGTAATTCCCTCCTCTTCAGTACGATTGACATTAATAATAATCATTTCTTTGGGAGCTCCAAGCAATGGAATTGGGCTATGGGTTGAAGCAATAAATTGAATTTTTGGAAATAATTCAGTCAGTTTTTCAACAAATATTCTTTGATATTTTGGGTGAAGATGTAGCTCAATTTCATCTATAATAACGATTCCTTCTAAATTTCTAAGTTTTTTATCACCTTGCCATTGCGAAAGCCTGTACACCATATCACCAATCATAGCAATAATATTTTTGTAGCCAGCAGCCAATTGATTGAATGTTACACCTTCTTTATATATTTTTCCATCATCATCAATTTCATAATATTTTACTTCGCTACTTTTGGTGTTTTTGTTAAATTCAACTTTTATTTTACCTAATCGGGGCAGAAGGCTTTTAAATAATTTTTCAAGGTCTTTAAATCCTTCTTTAAAATTTATTGACCAATCTTTTAATCTTTCTTCAGTATCAATCAATAATGAATCATTTGAAAACAATGAATTAATAGCACTTTGGGCTTGAACCATTTCCAATGAATTGCCTGCCGAAACTCTTAATCTTGATGAGCCGTAGGCACAGATTAAACCATCGTTATAGCCTCCAAATATTCCACCACTTTGCTCCATTTGACTAATAATTAATTTGCCATCTATACAAATTTCAACTCTCAAAATTGCTTGAAAATTTGCTTCAATTTCCCATGCTGTTACCCGTGCAATTGCTTGCAAAATCGATGTTTTGCCAAAACCATTTTCGCCAGTCAAAAAAATCCAACGAGTATTAAGTGGAATATTTTCAACTTTTGTATCTTTTATTCCTCGAAAATTTTTTATATGAAATGATTTTAAGGCTATGGGCAGCATGGTTTTTGTTTGTTTATTTTTTTAAATAAATCTCCTTTTACAAAACTAACAAAAAAAGTCCAAAATCATAAAAATGACTTTGGACTTTTCAAGGAAATTTTTCAAATTTCTATCTCCACATTCTTCTCTCTCTACCTCTCCTTTCGCCTTTATCCTTTTTTTCTTTCTTCGCTTTTTTTGCTAAAGAATAATCAAAAATGCCAATTTTTAGACCTGCATTTGTCGAAAACCCTTGCAAAGCACTGTTACTTCCTGCCGAATTGAAGGCAAAACGATAATTTGCTCCTGCAAAAACCTTGGCATAACGAAACAAATTTGCCTCCAAAGAAATACCCGGTTGAATGACCGCATAAGAATCATGCTCAACGCCATTATCCATAAAATATTCTCTATCATTACGACCATTTTTGCCTCCTTTTCCTCTTCCCATTCCTTCTCCAAAACGATTAAAACCGTTGCCAGTTTCGCCCATGCCAATCATAAATGGAAAACTTACATGAAAAGGTGCGTCAGGTTTGGGCGTATATTCCAACTTCAAGCCACCAAAATAGCCACCATTTTTTGTAGTGTCAGTTCGGCTGCCTCTTCCTGCAAAGCCCGTCATACCAATGCCCCATTTTTTGTTTACCTGCAACATCACTGACGAACCTCCCATTGCCGTAAAACTACCATCAAGCTGCCCATATTGAACTTCGGGAGCAAAATAAATGCCCAAATACTTAATTTTATGCTTCGCATTTTTTCCACCAAAAATAGTTCGCATCGAAGATTTTGTAGAATCTTGCCCCATCACGCCAGCCGAATTAATCAGCCCTACAATTGTAATTAAAATAATTACTTTACCGAAAACTCTCATATTATGTATATTTGTTTATAAATTGATTTCAAATACCATTACGTTTTGCTTTCAAAAATGGTGGGGAAGCACTTAGAAATTTACGAGTTACGAATGACGAGGCACTAATTAAAAACAAGTAAATTGCTAATAATCAAGTATTTATAAACCACTTAATTCTGAAAACAAAAAAGTAAGAGCCGTTATTCAACCAAAACAAATATATCAAAATGCTAAAAATCTCTATTCTCCTCTTCAAGACGCTTGCTTTGTCTTGTATGGCATTCATGCTTTCGGTTTTTCCTGCACCACAAAAAACAAAGCCTCATCGCTTCCTTTATGTAGCCGCACCGGGCATCAGAAATTACTTGGAATATGGAGGTCATGGACTTTTGGTTTATGATATTGATAATAATTTTAGCTTGGTAAAACGCATCGCAACGGCAGGTTTAGCTCCCGACAAAACACCTTCAAATGTCAAAGGAATTTGCGTGAGCCTTGCTACGCAGTCGGTTTATGTGAGTACTGTTCATAATTTGCAGTGCATTGACCTGCAAACCGAAAAGCTAAAATGGGAAATAGCGTATGAAGGTGGCTGTGATAGAATGGCAATTTCGCCCGACGGACTAACGATTTATCAGCCTTCATTTGAAAAAGAACATTGGAATATTCTTGATGCCAAAACTGGCGAAATTATTGACAAAGTAGTTCCAAAATCAGGGGCTCACAACACACTTTTTGGTCCTGACGGAAAAGAAGTTTATTTAGAAGGTCTAAAATCACCTCTTTTGACAGTCGTTAATGCCCAAAATCCAAAAGAAATTCGCACAGTTGGGCCATTTTCGGCAAGTATTCGACCTTTTACTATAAATCATAGTCAGAAATTATGTTTTGTTAATGTCAATGATTTATTGGGTTTTGAAGTGGGCGATTTGAAAACTGGCAAAATGCTTCATTCTGTCAAAGTCATTGGTTATGAAAAAGGAGCTGTAAAAAGACACGGTTGCCCAAGTCATGGCATCGGACTTACGCCCAATGAAAAGGAACTTTGGGTAGCCGATGCTTTCAACCAACGCTTCCATTATTTTGATGCAACAAAAATGCCGCCTGTGCAAATGGGAAGTGTAGAATTGCGTGACCAACCAGGCTGGATAACTTTTAGTCTGGACGGGAAATATGCCATTCCTTCGACTGGAGAGATTATTGACCTAAAAACAAAGAAAATCGTAGCAACGTTGAAAGACGAAAAAGGGAATCCAGTAATGAGTGAAAAGGTCGTAGAAATACATTTTCAAGAAAATAAAGCTATAAAAAAAGGCGACCAATTTGGCATTGGGAGAAAGTGAAAGAGTTCTGAGTGCTGAATTATGAACGGTTCGCCGTAGCGATTCTGAGTTAGACCAATTCACGGATTAAAAATGTCATTTTTTCAAGAAATACCGAATTTATTCGGATACTATAAATAGCAGTCCTTTGATTATTTTAGCAACCGATTTAAATCGGTTCGAAAGTCAATCAATTTGTCATTGGAAGAAAGCAACCCCACCCTTTTCATATTTGTTACGTAATTATAAAAAAGACCTACGAAACTAAACAAATAACCTTGTTTTTTAAGAAAAAAACATTCACAGAAGATAACCTTGAAAGCGTAATAGCGGCTTGTATTGACCATAATAGTCAAGCCCAACGGACGCTTATCAAACTGTTTTTGGGTTATTCCAAAAGTATCTGTTCACGCTATACGAGCAATGAACAAGAACTCGAAGAAATCATTAATGATGGCTTTTTGAAAATCTTTACGCACCTCGCAAAATATGACACAACACAGCCATTTAAGGCATGGTTGCGTACAATTATGGTCAATACAGCCATTGATTATTATAGAAGTAACAAAAAACATCACCTCCAAATCGCCCTTGACGATATAGAAATCCCTGATTTTGATGATGATATTATAAGCCGATTATCTGCCGACGAAATCATGGGACTTGTACATAAACTTTCGCCAACTTATCGCATGGTTTTCATGCTTTATGTGGTAGAAGGCTACAAACACCGAGAAATTGCCGAGCGTTTGGGCATTCAGGAAGGCACTTCCAAGTCGAATTTACAAGATGCCCGAATAAAATTACAAGAAATGATACGCATAAATTACCCCCATTTATTTGATATTTACGCAGTTCGAAAAAATAAAATTAATGAAAACTGACAATTTTGATGAAGCATTCAGACGCAAAGTCGAGAGCTTCCACCCACCGTTCCGAGATGATGAAATTGACCGAATTCAAGGCTATGTTCATCAACATATTCCGTTGAGTTTTTGGCAACGGTTCGGGCAAACGCTTACCTATTCGGCAGGCACACTTGCTATTGTTACTCTCATAACTTATACTTTATTTCAAGCGAATGAAAATAAAACTTTACTAAATAAGATATCAGACCTGAATACACAATTGGAGCAAAAACAAGCGAATGTCGCTAAAATTGCTCCAAAAAGTACTGTTTTGATAAAAACAGATACTGTTTTTGTGGTGAAATATGTTACAAAAGAAGTACCAGTTTATGCCGAAAATAAGAATTCTGTACGACGGGTTTTCAACCCGTCCGATATTAGCGAAACAAGTGCAATAACTAATAAAAAAGAAAATCTAAATGATGCATTTGTTTCGCCAGTTTTCAACAAAACAAGTACTATAAGTAATGAGAAAGAGAATCGTTCAATAAATTCTTCGACCGCTGGACGGGTTGAAAACCCGTCGTACAATTCAGTTCGAAATATTACTTCAACTGAAAAAAATGAAAATATTGCTGGGGGCAATACCCAAAATGCTTTTGCTGAAAAACCTTTAGTTAAAAATGAAAATATTCAATCAGAAAATACAAACAACTCATTGATTATCAATGAGTTAAAAGCTAAATCAATGGATTTTTCTACTTCAAAAAACTTTGATGATTTATTGAATAGAAAGTTAAATTTGCCTCATTTACCAATAATTACAAAGGCAAAATTTCCGAGTATTGCAATGCCAAATCTGAAATATCGCATAGGTTTAGGTACAGATAAAGGCTTTGGGCAAAAAGGAGCAAGTCTATTAACCGATATTCTTTTTGCTAAACGTTGGAGCATTACTTCGGGCATAAATATGGCTTTTTTAAGCCCCAAACATTTTAGAGATGAAGATGATTTTAAGCGAAAAACTAACAAAGATTTTAGAGATAAATACCCAACAAATGCTCCGATAATCAACCCGATTGAAGACATTGATGTACACCAAGTTTTATTAAGAGTCCCACTTTATTTGAATTATCGCCTGCCTTTACGGAAGGATTTTACGCTATTATTTTCGACAGGAACTGATTTCGATTTAAGTCTCCGACAATTCACTTCATATAATCACCGAGATTTTTATAAAGACGATCATTCTCGAGATATTATTGAGAAAATGTCAGTTATTCCATTCAATAATTTGCTATTTTCGGCAGGAATCGAAAAGCGTTGGAAACATTATTCGGTACAATTAAGCCCTTATTTTTCTACCCAAATCAAACAAGTTTCATATAGAAACGAAAATTATTCTTTTGGTTTGAAACTCAATGGTTTTTATCGAATTAGTAGATAATCAATTGATAATCAAAGAATTACAAGTTCTGCATTTAATAAAAATGCAGAACTTTTTTTTATCTTTTTTGAACAAAACTACTGATAAAATAAAAAAACTTGTCCCCTTTTGCAACTTAATATTAAAATTATGCGTAAGTATAAAAACCGAATCAGACTTTAAATATTAATTATTATAAAAATGCAAAACGAAAAAATTTCTCGTCATCAATTTCTACGTAAAATGGGCTTAGGAGGCTCGGCTTTATTAGCAGTTTATTGTGGTGCTACACTCACTTCTTGCGAAAACGAAGCTGCAACACCAACCACAACTACAAACAACAATACCCTTACCATTGATTTGGCTGCAACAGCCAATGCAGCTTTAGCAAAAAATGGTGGTTATATTATAAAAAATGATGTGGTTATTGCAAAAACCAATTTAGGAACTTATGTGGCAGTAACTTTAATATGTACCCACGAAGGCAATAAAAACATTACTTATCAAACAAGCGAATTTATCTGCACAGTTCATGGAGCAAGATTCGACAATGCCGGCAAAGGCTTAAACGCCAATGGTGCAAAAGGCATAAAAGTTTACTCAACAAGTGTGAGTGGCAATATTTTAACAGTAACTTTGTAAGGAATGGAAATTAATAAAGTAACAAAAATCAACCAAAAACATGAAAAAACTTGCCTTTTTACTCCTTATTGCTCCTTTTTTAACATTTGCACAGGACAATGACCTTCTCGGTGAACTTGAGAAAGCAGCTCCAACCAAACCTCAAATCGTATCAGCTACTTTCAAAGGTACTCGTATTATTAATGGTCATTCGGTAGAAACTGTCAAAAGAAAACACATGGATTTCTTGATAATGCACCGTTTTGGAACTTTGAATTCGGGCTATAAAAATGTCTTTGGCTTAGACGAATCTCGTGTCCGAATTAGTTTTGAATTTGGCGTAAGCGATAACCTGACTGTAGGCGTTGGGCGAAGTTCATACCTGAAAGAATATGATTATTATGCAAAATACCGCCTTTTAAGACAAAAAACAGGCAATTCGATGCCAGTTTCGGTAACAGTTTTGGCAAGTGCTTCGACTAATACGACCGATACTTCCCCTTCATTAAGATTTTATAACAATACCCAACGCCAAAGTTATGTTGGTCAATTATTGATTGCCCACAAATTTAGCGATAACCTTTCGCTCCAATTAATGCCCACGGTTTTGCATCGAAATAAAGTAGAGTCGAGCATTGACCCAAATACACTTTATGCTTTGGGAATGGGCGGACGAATAAAGTTAAAAAAACGCTTGTCGCTCAATGCTGAATATTTCTATGTGCCAAAGACAATTGCGGGCAAAAGTCGTGATTCACAATATACCAATAATCTTTCGATTGGTTTTGATATTGAAACTGGCGGGCACGTTTTTCAGTTGCACTTAACCAATACTCGTGGCATGATTGACAAGCAATTTATAGGACAAACAACTGGAGAATGGCAAAAAGGTGATATTTTCTATGGTTTTAATATTTCAAGAATGTTTAATCTTGACAAAAAATCTAAGAGAATTTTGAAGAAGGAGTAAGCAGTTTTTGAACAAATAATTCAGATAAATCATTACAAAATGTTAATTTTGAACGTTTTACTCTCAAAACCTATTTCAAAATTAACATTATGAAACAAAATCAATATTTCATTCGAGCAACATTGATGCTTTTGTGTTGTTGGGCTTCATCAATCTCAGAATCTTATGCCCAATATGGGGGAGGTTATGGTGGTGGTGGATATGGTGGTGGCTACGGACGAGGTGGCTATGGCGGTGGTTACGGAAACCAATTTGGTGGTCAAGATTTTGATAACGGCAAACCCAAACCACCACCAGACCCCGACGAAGTAGCCAAAGAAGAAACAAAAGTGATGGTAAAAAAGCTAAAATTGACTGACGAGCAAGAAATCGTAATTTCTTCGCTCAATGAAGACTATGCTTACCAACGCAAAGATTTATATGAACTAATCAAAAAAGATTTTGGCATTACGCGTCCTACGCCCGAGCAAATTGATATAGCAAAGGCAAAAATGGAGGCATTAGAAACAAGGAAAGAAAAAGAATTAGAAAAGATTCTGAGCGAAAGTCAATTTAAAACGTATATGGATATGAAAGCCAAAATTTTAAAGCAAAATGGAGGTGGTAACCAAAAAAAGAAAACATAAAATCAACCATTAAATCAAATTTTTCCATGAAAAAAATCCTTAGTATTTCTCTTATTTGTATTTCATTTTCGAGTTTTTCGCAACTTTATATTGCAAAAACAGGCGAGACTGGCTTTTATTCTGACACTCCGCTTGAAAACATTGCTGCGGTAAACAAACAAGTTACGGCAGCTATAAAAGTAGAAACAGGTGATATGGCAGTAAAAATGCAAATGAATCAATTTCAGTTTCCAAACAAATTGATGCAAGAGCATTTCAATGAAAACTACATGGAATCTACCAAGTTTCCGATAGGTACTTTCACAGGAAAAATTCAAGAAAAAATTGATTTTACAAAAGATGGTGTTTATGATATATCTACCAAAGGAATTTTCACTGTTCATGGTGTAAAACAAGACCGAACTTTTACAGGAAAACTTACTATAAAAGGCACGACTCTAACTTTAATTTCAAATTTTGAAGTAAAATTAGTTGACCATAAAATTGATGTTCCTAAATTAGTTTTTGCAAAAATAGCCGAAGTAATTTCTGTCAAAAATACTTATGTATTTGAATTGCAAAAATAGTTTTTTTTCAAAAAAATGTAGCAATTTATAGTAAAAGGCTTATTTTTGTAGAAAAAATAAGCCTTTTTTTATGCACGACGACCACTACGAACATCATCTCAAAAGCTCGGATTTTATATCGGATATAGTTATCGGAATGGCTGATGGCTTGACCGTTCCATTTGCTTTGGCGGCTGGTTTAAGTGGTGCAGTTTCATCAAATGCAATTGTGATTACTGCTGGAGTCGCCGAAATCGTAGCGGGTTCAATCGCTATGGGTTTGGGTGGATATTTGGCTGGACGTACAGAAATTGAGCATTATGATGCCGAACTAAAACGTGAATACGACGAAGTAGAGAGAGTGCCTGAACGTGAAAAAGAAGAAGTAAAAGAGGTTTTTGCTGAATATGGGCTTAGTCCACATCTGCAAGATGAAATCGTGGAAGAATTAGCAAAAAATAAAGACAAATGGGTGCATTTTATGATGAAATTTGAGTTAGGACTCGAAAAACCAGACCCAAATCGTGCATCAAAAAGTGCTGCAACAATTGGGCTTTCGTATATCGTAGGAGGGCTGATTCCGCTATCGCCTTATTTTTTTACAGATACTCCTGCCGAGGGCTTAAAATATTCTTGTATTGCTACTTTAGTTTGCTTATTTGTCTTCGGTTTTTTCAAGAGTAAAGTTACCGACCAACCCCCAATTTGGGGAGCATTAAAAGTTACAGCCATTGGAGCTGTGGCAGCAGCAGCAGCATTTTTTGTAGCAAAAATGCTCGGTTAAAATATTTTTCATGGAAAATCGTTTATTAATTTTATTCGCTCCAGTGATAAAATTATATCTCCATACAATTTGTCAAAAGCCAAAAACAGTTATCCACTGCTTGTTTTTTATATTTTTTGTCTCAAAAACCTTCGCACAAGTAGCTGATACTGTGATAGTTAGCTATCCTGATAGCCTCCGACCAAAATTAAGCTATGCCATTAATTGGGATGCCCGAAGTTCTATTATAGCCAACAAACAAGTAAATGTTTGGGGTGTAAATACTGGCATTATTATAGGCAGAAAGCGAAACCAAATCACAGTGGGTTATTATTGGATGAATTTTAATTCATACTTACAGTTGCTTGATTTACGAAAAAAAGCAGCTAAACGAGTCAATCTTGATTATTATACCAAAACCGACTTGTACTTTTTCAGCCTTATGTATTGGAAAAATTTCGTAAACAACAAACGTTGGCGAATAAGCCTACCTATTGAAATTGGCATTGGTGCAACAAAAAACCAAGAAGTGAGTTTGCTTAATGAGATTCAAATTTGGAAACGAAAAGATTATTTTATGCCCGTACAGGCTGGACTTTATGTAGGCTGGAAAGCAACTCGCTGGGTAGGATTGGCCGTAAGTGGCGGGTATAGATATGCTTTAGTGCAGAAATACGTTAAAGAAAACGTTACGACTCAGGTTCTACTCTGAATTAGTTAAATTGAATAAAAAGTATTAATCTTACTTCATCTTGATAGATATAGAAATCATATCGAAATTTGAAGCTACTATAGTTTCACAAGCTCAACAAATTAAATTGTTGGAGG
>JANNDY010000118.1:0-75221 GCA_031378345.1 Emticicia sp.
ATAGTGATTCGTTGATTTGGCATAGCTTCTTTGATTGTTGATTTATCAATCATTTAAAGCTATCATTCAACGCTCTCTATTCCCAATTTTTACTGGTACACTTTCACGCCACTCGGTGGTACACTTTCATAGGATTATACAGTAATAGGTTGAATCAACAAAAGATGTCAAAACTATCAATTTTCAGTATTAAATACAAGAAATATTTTTTGGTAATAAAGTCAGTAAAAGCAAACAAAAACTTTTCTAAAACAATATTGAGCAATGACCTTAGAAAAAGACACTCATTACAATCAGTTACTTGATAAAATTGGCGAAATCCTCACGCAAGGGTGAGTAAAGGCAGTGCGAAATATTCAAAAGAAACTCTATCTATTTTTCCCAATAAGTGGGACAGTTCTGTGCAAAACCACTGAATGAAATAAAAAATAGAAAAATGTATTGCAGAAGTTTCAAAATACTTGTTTTTTTTAGGAAATATAAAACCAAAATATAGTATCTGCAAAAAATAAATAATAATTGGTAGAAAATACGCATAGATGGTATTTCTTCAAAAGTATTGAGAAAAACAATTTGGATAAAAAAGAGTTTTAATAAAGTACCCAAAATTCAAAAAAACAATCTAATTTGTTTCGGGAAATATTTTTTCAACCCTTCATTCATAATATTATTGATTTCCAAATTGAGTAAATATTTAATGACCAAGGTTTTATCTTTGAAAGGTGCTATAAATTATTTGTTAAAAAACGAATGAGAATGTGAAGTATAAGATTTGCAAAAGTAAATGAGTAGAAACAAAACTCAATATCAGGAAGATATGCTTTATATGGTAATTTTGTATTGCATCTTCATTTGTGTATTGCATATTGTATTGCATATATTTCAAATTAAGGAAAGGGTAAAAACAAAAAAGCCCGATAATCTGTTGATTATCAGGCTTTTAAATCGAGCCTCCAGTCGGGATCAAACCAACGACCTACTGATTACAAGTCAGTTGCTCTATCAGCTGAGCTATGGAGGCAACTTATTTTAATAATTGAAGTGAAATTTCCTTCTGTCTTCCCTTATTGTGATGCAAAATTACTGCCAAATGAGTTTTTTTGCAAACATTTTAACAATAATTTTATAATTTTTTCTTAACTCGCTGAAAACCAACGAGTTAAGAAAAAAAAACTTAATTTGCTGCTACAATAATTTTTAGTTTTTGTTTCATTTCAGCTAATTCTTTTTCTGCTCCGCTGATTTTTCCTTCATATTCGGCACGAACAGCAGCTGCATTTTTAGAACGAGCAAAGAATTCAATATTGTTTTCCCACAAATGAATGTCGTCTTCTAAAGTTTTCATCTTGCGACGAATATCATTTTCTTTTTTGTCTAATTCTTTCGAGTTGCCTTTTTCACCACCTTTAGATACAGCCTCAACTTCATTTTGAAGCACCATTTTCTCTTTCTCTGCTCCACTCAAACCTGTACTGCCTTTCACGTATGCATTTATGGCATCCACGAAGCGGCGTTGCATGGTTTGCATATCTTTTCGTGGCACAAAACCAATGCTATTATATTGGGTTTTGAAAGCTGAAAGATTACTCATTTGAGCTTCACCAGATTTTGCTGCAGCTTCAACTTCTTCGCAAATGGCTATTTTTTTCTTCAAATTTTCCTCATATTCTTTCTCGACAACATTACCTTTTTCTCTTTTACCATTAAAAAATGCATCACAAGCTTTCTTGAATCGCTCATAGATTTTATCTTTCATTTTTTCGGGAACGTGTCCAATGGTTTTCCAAGTTTTTTGCAATTCTACAACTTTGTCGGTATATGATGCTGAAAAATCATCAGATGCTAAAAGTGTTTCAACTTGCTCGCAGAGAGAAGTTTTTGCTTTTAGATTTTCTTCACGAATCGCTTCTAATTTGCCAAAGAAATCTCCTTTATTACGGAAAAAAGTTTTTAACATTGCCCAAAAATCACGGCTAATGTCTTTGCCTTTTTCCTTTGGCATTGCACCTTTTATGCCATTCCATTGGTCCTGAATCGCCATCACTTCTTTGGTCTTTGCATTCCATTCGTTGATGCTATCGGTGTTAAATTCTATATAAGGTTTAAGGTTTTCAATCAAACGCATTTTTGCTCCATATATCTCTTCCTGCAATTGATTTGTTTGTGAAGATTGCTCACGGCGTTTGTTGTGAATCAAATCAAAAGCTACCTTCAAACGCTTCCAAAGTTCATCTTGTGCATCTCGTGCGGCTGGACCAATATGCTTGTATTCTTCCAATAAATCATTGGCTTGGCGAAGTGTCGTATTACTCAATCCACCTTCACCAATATTGTTGGCAATTGTTTCAATTTTGGTAACAACTTCAGCTTTAGCAGTAAAATTTTTCTTACGATCAAGATCTTTTAGTTCGTTCTGAATGTTACGAATACTAAAATACCTGTCCACCAAAGCATTATATGCCGACCATAAAGTAGTATTATGAGGAGAATTTACATTACCTGCCGTTTTCCACTCTTCTTGGATTTTCTTAAATTCTGCCCAATTATTTTTTGAACCGTTCGTTTCCTCTGTTTCTACAACTACACGAAGTCTTTGTAAAAGTTGTGTTTTTCTTTCAAAATAATCTTCTTTCAAACGCTCTAATTTTTGGAAGAAAGCATTTTTTGTATCTCTGATTTGAGCATTTAATGACTCAAAACGAATAACAAAATTATCATTTTTATACTCAAAACCCTCATTATTGCCATTTTCAGCAATATAAGCAGTCAATGCTTCTGATTTTTCACGGGCTTTCATGTCGTCAAACATTGGTTTGATTTCTTTCATCACCACATCAGCATTTTTCACATCCGACATACTTACTTTTTCTGCCTTGATTGATGCCAACAATTTTTCGCCTAAATCAACAAAGTCATTTTTGGTGAAATTACTATAATCAACCTCAACGTGCGTATGAACCTCTTCTATTGGTTCAAGTGCTAATTGCGGAATTTCTACTTCAAGTGATGGTTCGATTTCGGCTAAAATCTCTTCACTATGAGCAACTTCAATTGGTTTTTCGGCAATTGGTTCTTCAACAATTACATCATCAATCGAATCGAGAATTGGCTCATTTATTTCTACTGAAATTTCTTCAACTTTATTTTCAACAATATTTTCTGCTGAAACTTCTACTTCTGCAATCGATTCGAGAATTGGTTCGTTTGTTACTTCCTGAATTTCTTCAATTTTATCTTCAACAATATTTTCCACCAAAACCTCTACAGTTGCATTCTCTACATAATCAGAAGTTATTTCTACTTCAGGTGCTATTTCAGCAAGGTTTTCATCAATCGAATTTTCTGCAATAGATGTTTCAATTGGTGGGATTTCTGCTATGTTTACCATTTCTTCAACTTCAGTATCAGTTGAAATGTCAATCATGTCGTTTGGCTCGTTCATATTATCTTTGGATGTTATTTCTGCAAAATTTTCTACTATTTTCGAAGGTAAATCTTCTATTTTAGTAGCATCGGTAGCGTTGTCAATCAAATTCAATTTTTTAATTATTTGTTTTGAAAAGTTCTCATTAAACGACAAATGTAATACATTTACAGTTTAATTCTTTACTGTATGTTGAGTTTCAATATTATATACGAAAAAAAAGGTAAAAACGTTGCACAAAAATGAATAAAACAGACATAGCTTCCTTACGATTGTCGTATTTTCAAAACGAACTGATAGAAGAAAATGTTTCAGAAAAACCTTTTAAACAGTTTGAAAAGTGGTTTAATGAAGCATTGGATGCCAAAATTTTAGAGCCAAATGCGATGCACATTGCAACTATTTCTAATGGAAAACCTCACGGAAGAATTGTATTATTAAAAGGTTTTGATGAAAAAGGATTTACTTTTTTTACTAATTATGAAAGTAATAAAGGCAAAGAAATTGAAGAAAATACCTATATTTCACTCACTTTTTTTTGGGGCGATTTGGAAAGGCAAGTTCGCATTGAAGGAACTATAGAAAAAGTTAGTAGTCAAGAATCTGACGAATACTATCAAACTCGCCCCCGTGGAAGTCAAATTGGAGCTTGGGTTTCAAATCAAAGTAGGGTCATTGATGGACGTAAACCATTGGAAGACAGTCTTTTAGCTTTTGAAAAACGTTTTGAGAACACCGAGTATATTCCTCGTCCAGCACATTGGGGAGGTTATCGAGTAATACCCAATAGCATCGAATTTTGGCAAGGTCGCCCCAATCGTTTACATGACAGAATCTTGTATTCTAAAGTAAATAATGACTGGAAAATTGAGCGACTAAGCCCGTAGGACAATGCCTCAATGATAGAATGCGTGAATGATAGAATATTGGAATCTATTGTTAAATATTTTTTCATTCTATCATTCACTCATTCTATCATTCAAAATTAGATTCCTTATCAACCCTATAAAAATAAAAAACCATGACCTACGACTACATTATCATCGGAGCTGGCTCGGCTGGCTGTGTTTTGGCAAATCGCCTTTCTGAAAATCCAAATAACAAAGTTTTATTACTGGAAGCTGGCGGACCAGACAAAAAAATGGAAATTCATATTCCTGCAGGCTATGCCAAACTCCACCGTAGCGAAGTTGATTGGGGCTTTAGCACCGAACCTCAAAAGCACGTTTTGGATAGACGAATTTATTTGCCAAGAGGAAAAACTTTGGGCGGAAGTAGCTCTACCAATGCTATGGCGTATGTGCGTGGCAATAAAGAAGACTATAATGATTGGGCAAAATTGGGTAATCAAGGCTGGGGATATGATGATGTTTTGCCTTATTTCAAGAAATCGGAGCATAATGAACAGATAGAAAATAGTTTTCATGGAAAAAACGGAGCACTGAATGTAACTTTTGCCAAAGGTTTTGACACGCCATTCTCAGATGCATTTGTGCAGGCTTGTGTACAAAGCGGAATTCCTGAAAATAAAGATTATAATGGCGATAAACAAGAAGGTGCCGGGCGTTTTCAGTTTACACAAAAAAACGTCAAACGATTTAGTGCAGTTGATGCTTTTTTGAAACCTGCCATAAAACGTGCAAATTTGAAAGTCATTACAAATGCTACTGCCAAGCAAATTTTGAATGAAAATGATAAAGCAGTAGGCGTAGAATATTATTCAGGAAAAACTACCACCGAAAAGGTTTTTGCTAACAAAGAAGTCATTTTGTCGGCAGGGGCGTTTGCTTCTCCACAAATATTGATGCTTTCGGGCATTGGCGATGCCGATGAATTGAAAAAACATAACATTATATGTAAACAAAATATCGTGGGTGTAGGAAAAAACCTGCAAGACCATTTGTTTGCGGGTGTTAGTGCTTTGTCGAATCAACAATTGGGGCAAAATCATCACCTCAAACCATTGAACCAATTGAAGGGTTTGATACAATATTTTTTGACAAAAAAAGGAGTATTTACCATAAGTCCGCTTGAATCTTTTGTATTTGGAATGACCGATGATAGCCCCGACCGAGTAAATTATCAATTTCATTTTGCTTCACTACAGATTGGGAACGACTATAAACCTGATTTTTATGATGTAAATACTTTTCCACATACCGACGGTTTTACTATTTTGCCAACACTTCTACGCCCCGAAAGTAGGGGGTATGTAACTTTGGGAAGTCAAAATGCCTTTGATGCTCCAATTATTCAGCCTAATTTTTTGGAAAATGAGCAAGATCAAATTACGTTACTAAAAGCTACTCGAAAAGCAATGGAAGTCATACAAGCTCCTGCATTTGACAAATATAGAAAAGCAATCATTACGCCTCCCGACACCAGTTCGGACGATGCAATTATGCTACATATCAAGCGACAATTGGAAACTGTGTATCACCCCGTAGGCACTTGCAAGATGGGAAATGACGAAATGGCGGTGGTAAATGACAAATTACAAGTAAAAAACATTGAAGGTTTACGAGTAATTGATGCCTCAATTATGCCCACGATAGTTTCAGGAAATACAAATGCTCCTACTTATATGATTGCGGAGAAGGGTGCGGAGATGGTGTTATCTTAAACAATATTCAAAAATGACAAAATTTAAACTAAACCTACTCTTGATTTTTGTAAGTTTCAATGTTTTTGCTCAAATAACTCCTGAGCAAATTTATGAGAAATATTATGTTGCACTTGGTGGCAAAGAAAGATTATTGGAGATTAATACCTTGACGACTATTTCAAAAGATATTTCAAGAATTGGCTTTAATGATAAAGATGTTGAAATTATTGATACTGCAACAACCATTAATTATTATAAAAGACCAAATAAGAATCGGTGTGAAATATCAACTCCCACAATCCCACAATTGCAGCTCATTATTTACAATAATTCAAAAGGATATTTCTTTGATAGTCTTGGGAATAAAACATCACAAGATAGTGTAACTAATTATATTTATGGAAATTTCATTGAACATAGAATAATACCTGAATTATATTATGGAGATTCGGGCGTAAAATCTTCCTTTGCAGGAATTGAAAAAATAGGTAATAAAAAGGTATATAAAATTGTTTGTAAGTTAAAAGGAATAAAGTGGTATAATTATTATAGTGTAAGAAATAATCTAAAAATAAGAGAATCTCAATTTTGGAATGGTGATTTGCCGATAAATACAGATTTTTCGAAATATAAAGAAATTGATGGAATTAAGTTTCCATTCCCGAATTATAATAAAGATGATGTAAAGAAACTGTCACCACGTTTAAAAAATCTATACTATTCCATCAAAATCAATGAACCAATTGATGATGAAAAATTTAGAATTGACTAACAAAAAGAGCAAAGCACCTTTCAATACTTCGCTCTTTTCTCAATCCTCCCTACCTTCTTTTCGATTTGCATCTGCCATTCTGACAATTTTGGGGGTGAATTTTGCCAAAACTTTTACCAAATCTGTTTGTGCCGACATGACCGAATTGATGTCTTTATAAACCATCGGAGCTTCGTCTAAGTCGCCACCGATGAGTTCAATGCCATTTTCTGCCAAAATTTTATTCATGGCACTTTTCGTAATCGAGTTCAAAGCGGCAGTTCGACTCATCAAACGCCCTGCTCCATGCGATGCCGAATTGATAGCAGATTCATTGCCCAAACCTCGCACCACAAAACCCGGTGCAGTCATCGAACCTGGAATAATTCCTAAATCATTGACACTCGCTGGGGTTGCTCCTTTTCGGTGAACCAACACATCTTTGCCATTATATTGCTCTTTCCAAGCAAAATTATGATGATTTTCGACCATCAAAAGAGGTTTTTCAGAAATGGCTTTGGCAATTTTTGCATGAATTTCATGGTGATTTGCCGAAGCATAATCTCCAGCCAAATTCATGGCTATCCAATATTCTTGCCCTTCTTCGGTGTTCAAATCGAGCCATGCCAAATGAGATGCTTCTTTGGGCAATTTTGTCTTTTGCATGGCAATTTTTGAATAATGCCCAGCCACCATTCCACCAAAACCACGTGAACCTGAGTGCGAAAGCAAAGCCAAATATGTTCCTGAAGGTAGTTTCAGCAAGGAATCGAGTTCGTTTACTTCCAAAATCCCCCATTCTACAAAGTGGTTGCCTGTTCCCGAAGTTCCGAGTTGGCGAAAGGCTTTGTCTTTCAATTCTCGAATGACTTTTGTTGCCGTCCATTCGATTTTGTCCATCACCGATTCGTCAGATTTTTCTCTAACTTCGCCACCGATGCCAAATTTGGTATTTTCTACTAAACTACGCTTCAATAAATGAGGCTCACGTTTGAAAATATCGGCAGGCATATCAAACACCGAAAGGCACATTCGGCAAGCAATATCTACGCCAACAGCATAAGGAATAATCTTGTCGGCTTCGGTCGCCAACACGCCCCCAATAGGCAAACCATAACCCTGATGA
This sequence comes from Emticicia sp., assembly GCA_031378345.1. Taxonomy (GTDB): domain Bacteria; phylum Bacteroidota; class Bacteroidia; order Cytophagales; family Spirosomataceae; genus Emticicia. The sequence continues at coordinate 7,907 of JANNDY010000118.1, forward strand.
GCATCGGGCATCAAAGCACCTGCAACCGAAATCGGCAAACTTACGGCAGTATTCATTTGGCGTAAAGCACCAACTTCGATGAATTCTTCGCCAAAAATTTTGTAGGCAACGCTTGTTTCTCGTAAGTCAAATTCGCTTGAATTTGACTTTGGTTTCTCCTCCAATTGCATGAATTCTTCTTTTGGAATATACGTTCGCCCTTCTTCCGATAGAGACAGGGCATGCCCTGTCTTTACTTGCAATTCATAGATTTTTTGAGCCAAATTGGTTACTTTATTTCTTGAATAAGCATATTTCTTAGGATTTTCGAGCATCAGAGCAAAAAGCCCCATGATTTTTTCGTTGGAAAATTCGGCGTGGGTTGTCATGCCATTGGCTACTCTAATAAATTGTTCGTGTAAATCTTCAGGGATATTTCCGAGCGTTTTTATTTCGTTTATTGTTATGTTCATTTTTTTGTTTATTTATGTTACCCCAGTCAGATTCGAACTGACGACTCCCATCTTAAAAAGATGGTACTCTAACCAACTGAGTTACGAGGTAATATTTGTACTCGGTACGGGACTCGAACCCGTGATTTTCACATTGAAAATGTGATGACTTAGCCAGCTTGTCCAACCGAGCGTTTGCAATTTAAAAATATTTTGTTACCTCAGTAAGATTCGAACTGACAACCTATTGCTTCGTAGGCAATTGCTCTTCCATTTGAGCTATGAGGTAATACTGTCTGAGTGATTGGTTTCGAACCAATGAAATCTTGCTCCCAAAGCAAGCCCGTATAACCATCTGCGGAACACCCAGTTTTTTATAAAACACTGATAATCAATCAATTGCAGAGAGCATTAGAATCGAACTAAATACCTTTTACAGTACGAACTTCTTAGCAGGAAGTCGCTATCCCAGATAGCTTTACTCTCTATTTCTGTAACCCCTGCGAGAGCGGTCCGCCTCCGCGATCGAACTCGCACTACCTTGTTTCTAAAACAAGTGCCTCTGCCGTTGGGCTAAGGGGCTATTTGGTTGCAATATGAGTTTCGAACTCATGCTAACAGAATCACAGACTGTTGTGCTACCACTACACTAATCGCAACATATTTTCTGTTACCAAGAGCTGACTCGAACGGTAGCGACCGCCGCAGCTATCATTAGAATCATAATCTAATATCCTAACCAATTGGACGACTTGGCATTTTTTAGTGGAGAAAATAGGATTTGAACCTATATCTTTGGTTTTTCAGACCAACGCCTTGACCAACTTGGCTATTTCTCCTTTTTGAGCATGGAGTTGGATTCGAACCTACGAGCCGATTTCTCGACAAACTGTTAAGGTTTACTTAACAATTCCTTTCACCACTCGGGCATCCATGCTACTTTTTTGTATTGATTTAGTAACTTTCCTTTTCCACTAATTGATACAATGGAATATTTTTAATTGGATTTTTGTATTTCAACATTTCGCTATCGTTCCAATCTCTATTATTTTTCCAACTTTTCAATTGGGAAAGTCGTCCAAAATTGGTGTGATTTTCAAATAAAATATCGTTCAATTCATCAATTCTTTGCTCCAATTCTTCATCAATTGCCTGTATTTTATAGACAATATTTGGTCTGATTCTTAGTACAAACCGCCAAGGTTCTTTGAAAACATAAGCGTATTTATCATAAATTTTACGCCCTCTAATTTCTGGAATATTTTGATACTCAAAGCAGGCTAATTCATCATCACTTAACTTTAATTTTGAAAGTTCGTAAGGGTAAATCATTTTCAATTCTTGCTTGATTTCGACATAAATTCTTTTGCCCGCTTTACGCTTTTTTTTCTTAAAAACCTTCTCGGCACTGTATTGATAAGTATTAATTTTCTGCAATAGATTTTCGTAAAAAACAGCATCTTTGCTACGTCTGACATCATCTCGCAAGATAAAATAGCGTTTCCAACCTTTCTGAACTGGCGGAATTAGGTCAATCATCGGTAGTTCGTATTTTTGTTTACTAAGTTTTTTTTCTTCTTTGTACATGCCAATCAATCGTTTATCTTTGTCTTTGATTGCTGCTCTTTTTCGGCTTCGTTTAGTTCTAATTCTTCCAAGATATTCTTGCTCAATTTGAGTTATTGTAATGCCCATTTTCTTTGAAATTATTAATTTAAAAATCAATCGGGCAAACAAAAAGCCCGACCTCGTTTTGGTGAGATCGGGCTTCATGCAAACATTCCAAATCAGAATGAATCTATGTGCATAAATACTCGTACCTCAGTCGCTTGTGCTTCTCAAAATCCGAACTAAAATCTACTTCATGGCGATAATTCCCCATCGGGCAAAATTCTGCCAACAGTAAACCTTTCGGGTTTCTTGCAATTACTTGACTTTGTATGAAATTTGTTTTGAACATTATTTTTGGTACTCACAAGGAGTGTTAATATTTGATTAAATATTTAAAAATTTGGCAATAAAAAAACCCGACTTTTTGGGTCAGGCTCAGATAATTCTCAGTAGTTTTTACCTACAAATTATATCCTCGCCTTTTATGCAAAACTCCCTCAAACGGTCGTGTATCGCCGCAACTGAAAGATATATTTTTTAGATGATTTTGCATTTTTATTTCTTTTGTTTTTGTGGTACAAAGGTACAATAAAAGATTTCACACTTTCCAAATATTTTTCTTGTTATTTTTGAAATAATTCACAACTATCTTATAATCAGGTAGTTATGAATAAAGTATTTTTGAAATATAATTATATTTCCTTGTAAAAATGATAAATATTTGTTAAAAATACATTTACTCAATGAATATTTTATGTAAATAAAAATAGATTTATTTGATATTTTTAGGCTAATTAATTCTCAAAATGTCAGACCTGCGGTACAGAAGTTGTGGTTAGCCAATCACTCAATTCAAAGCCAATACCCCTGCCAAACCAGCAAGCGAAACGAGGGTTTCCATGACCGTACAAGTTTTGAAAGTATCAATCAATGTCATATTATAATATTCTTTAAAAAGCCAAAAACCTGAGTCATTTATGTGCGAAAAAGTCATGCTTCCTGCACCAATACTGAGTACAATCAAGTACGGTTTGGTGTTCGACGAAATGAGCAAATGAGCCATAAAACCTGCCGTAGTTTCATACAGCAAATGCTTTTCTGATAGCCAAACGACTACAAAAGTTCGTAAATCAAAGAAAATAGCCGCCTAAGTATTCAAAATCTTGTTAAAAGCCTTTTCCGAATCAAATGGCTTAAATTTCGATACCCCAAAAGCAGAAAAATGAACGAGAAAATATAATATAAAAATTAATTGTACTTTTTCAAGAAATTGCCTCACAGAAAAAGAAAAACCACTCCAAAAATGAAGTGGTTTTTTAGCTTAAAATTTATAAAAAGTGATTTTCATGGCAAGCCAAGACTATGTCAAAAACAAAAATGCCTGATAATCGCTTGATTATCAGGCATTTAGAAATAACAAAAGACTTTGTGTTGTGACCCTACGGGGGGCAAGGGTAACACTATGTAACTTACTGATTATGAGCCACTTAAATAGTACAGGCTATCTAACTGTTAGCAAGGCTGTTAGCGATTAGGCACGAATTTGGGTATTTTGAGCATTTACTCTCATACCTGACATTCTGAATCGTTTAACAGGTGGCACCTTGCTAAGATTAAGAAAATTTACATTCTCTCCCAACATCTTCTTTTGAAGTTTGATGGTATAACGTGCATCTTGAAGTGCCATTGATAACTCCTCAAGCCGTTTGTCATATTCTTGCCTTATCTCAATCCACCACTCAGGCGTTGATGATTTTGAAACATTACTTTCCTCTCCTATAAACATTTCGCCTTTGCCATCAAGCAACCAGTTTCTACTCACGCCAATTTTTTCAAATTTATTGAGCATTGTTGCTGATGGGAGTTCGGCTCTACCATTTAAGTAGCCATAAATATTTACGGCATTTGTGCCTAATAATGTTGCCAATTTGTTGGGATTCAACTCTTTAGCTTCCATCACTTTTTCTAACCGTTCTTTAAACGTTTCCATGATTTTTATTATTTGGTTCTAAGTTTTATTTATCTATTTTTATATTATTTTCTTTTTTGGAAATGGCTTCTAAATAAGCATCTTTGACACTTAATAAGTATTCATACTTTGCATTAAAAGCGGAATATTTTGAGTTAACACTGTCTAATTCTATCTTTTTTTTACATTTTGAAATTTGAGTACGCACAGTAATCAACTTTAATTTCATCTCAGCTAACGAATCTTCATTAGCAATTTCGATATGCTTAAAACTTTTCTGTTCTATGTCTTTAATCAATATTTCTTTTTTCTCTTGGTAAAATGTGGGCAGAGTTGGTTTAATTAAATTTCTTTCTACCAATTTGTCTGAAAAATTATTTTTATGAATTTCAATCACAATTTTTGCACAACAAATTGCATCAGAAAGTGCATTATGATGTTCTAATGGGATATTTAACTCTTGACTCAAATCTTTAAGTTTCGGACTCCAACCAATAGACTTGGCAGCTTCCATTGTGCAAGAATATTTTAAGTTCGGCACATCTATATTATAAGATTCAAGGCATGACCTTAGTACACTCATGTCAAAACTTGCTGCATTATGTGCTATCAATAAATTTGGGGTGATTTTTTCTTTAAATTCATTCCAAACCTTATCAAATGTTGGAGCATCACTGACATCACTGGCTTTTATGCCATGAATTTTAATATTTATTGGATTAAAATATAATTCTATGGGACGTATTAAACGGTAATATCTCTCAATTTCTAAGCCATCCTTAACAATCACTATTCCTATTGCACAAGCACTATTCCTTTTAGAATTTGCTGTTTCAAAATCAATCGCTATAAAGTTTAATCCTTCGATTTTTTTTTCTTTAACTTCTTCTTCAGTATAAGTAAAATTTGTTGAACGGCTTTTTTGGCTAATGGAAATTTGAGGATATAACTTTTTAACTTCCTCAATTTCTTTTTCAGTTATTGAGCCACTCCAGTCAATGTCTTTATTGTTTTTAATTGCCTCCTTCGCAGTTTCGATGAAAGTTTTTTTTGAAGTTAATTTCTCATAGACACCTTTTTTAAGTTTTTTTGGCAGACATCTATATAATATAAATGCACCAAGTATAATTGTGATAACAGATGAAACAAAATCCTTATTTGCAAATCCCCCTAAACTGCCCAAAATCAAAATTGTGCCAACTAAAATCCCTAAAATTTTAAATATTTTCTTTAGCATGATATTTTATTAATATTATTATGATGTTTTTTAATACTATTTTGACTAATAAATATTATTATAGAAAATTCTTATAGATTTTACTTGTATATGTTATAGATTAATTTTAATATTGTGTCATAATTAAAACAAATATTGAACATATTTAAAACATATCAAAATATTTTACAACATTTTTAACCACTTTTTAAGAGAATGAGTATAATTACGCTACCCGATACGGATAAATACGCAGAGCTTTCGACTCTTGCGAGAGGCGAGGTAAAGCTAAAGTTTGGTGAATCCTTTGAAAAGGGGGAGAGGTATTTGGAGAACTTTTTAGATGGCTCTACCGAGTGGACGCTTGACAGGTCCAGCCGATTTAATGAATTGGTGCAAGCACAGCATGATTTTCAGAAGGCTTTGAAAAGAGAATCAATAACCAATTTAGAAACATGAAAACCATCGGCGACTTAATAGAGCAAAACCCAATACTGTCCATTTTTGTGGTGGCTTATATTGTTTTCTTTGCATGGATAGTTTTTGAGTTTTATACCGCACCAACCATTGATGACAAACAATAAATTACAAAAAGCATGAAAATAATAAAAATTGAAAATATCAGAACGCTTGATGGCATTACTTTGACCTTCAATCATATTGGTGATGACCTTTATCGGGCAACATTTTACCATTCTGAATTTTGGAATTATCACTTTGAGCAAATACTGAAATCGGTATCGAAAGAATATCCAAATGCACATGGATTTCAGTTTTCGGTGTTTGGTTCGGCACAAGGGATTTGTGTTGGAATTGCTTTTTCACTTAATGATTTCAATTAACGACGAATTCTAAATTATTTTTTATTGAACTTAAAAAAGATGGGTATTTTAATACCTACCGTTTAGACCTTATTATGTCGTTTCATCAAGTGCAAAATGATGCTTCCAAAATACTGTTGCGGTTTGTGGACGGTTCGGAAACGATTTTTGATGAGCCGTATCGTAATTTCTCACAAAGATTAATGAGACTGAATACCTAAAAGTATGACTGAGTTAGAAAACCGCTTGCGAATTGCTCATTTGCATTTGAAGGGTGCTAATGAAAGAAAAGCGACCCGACCACTTGGCAATGAAGAAGAAATCATTAATATCTGTAAGAAATTAATTGAAAACTTTACCAATCAAATCAATGAGCAATCGAAGTGTATTTCTGAACAATGAGCTAAAAAAAGAGGGTTTGCGTTTTTCGTTCACAATGGCTATTAACTGTGAAGATGTTCGCACCCAACGTGAAAATATCAGTGAATGTTTGCGATTGGCAACTATTCGTGGAGTTGATGGAATGAAATTGCTTTTTGATGCTTTGAAGGAAAAGTATGAGCCACTCGCACAGGAATTGCCGAAAAAAGCAAGAGCTGTAGTTAGCCAATCGGCTGATGGGCAGATGCTTGATGGGCAATATGTTTGCCCGAACTGCAAAGTTGATTTTGAAACACAAAAGGCTTTTAGTGGTCATGGACCTACTCGGTGTGCATCAAAAAGGTTGGTAATGGCATGACACTTTATGTTTTGTTTGGTATGGTGGTTTTGGTACTGGCTTCGATGCCTTTGTATATAATTTGGGACAGCAGAAAAATTAAATCAAAAGATATTAAGGACCCTACTAATTAGTTTTCATGGCAAAGAAAAAGGCTCATAAATCCTCATTGGGGACTAATGAGTAGGGTTTAGTAGAAGTGAACAGTGAGTTGGCTACTGACTTTATAGTGGCATGAGGCTTCGGAGTAGCTTTTTACTGCAAATTTAAGTGAAACGAAGCCTACATAGCGGGGTGGAAAAGATGGTAATTCGCAAGGCTCATAACCTTGAAATCGGGGGTTCGAGTCCCTCCCCCGCAACGCACTTAGTCGCTCAGTGGACAAGAGAGGTACTGCCCTACAAGTAAACGACTGATGACAAACGGAAAGACGTGCCGTAGATGCTGCCAGCGTCTATGATGAGAGAGAATGGGCAAAACTGACGAGTTTTTGCATCTTGGTTCGAGTCCAAGACTCTCGCATACCAAAAACGACAGGAAGTAAGAAGAATCGCATCGTGAGGTTTTGGAGGCAATGAGTGCAGGGATATTGCTCGTATTTCGATTGAGGTTGATACGCTCGGTCGTCAGAAACGTTAAGCTGCACCCGATGGCGATTCACCAAATTGTTAGTTTCTAACAGAATTGGTCTATTGAACCGTATCCGTGAAGGTGGCGACGTTACTGCCACCATTTTTTAAAACTCGACTATTCGGCTGGGCGACCCACGCTGGGTAAGGGTTTTTTTGTACTAAATTTTAAAGCGATAGAATCAGAATTTTCGGAATATTTAGAAGATGACCCACAGCCTTATGACCCAAGTGGCTGTTGGTGGATTTTTCTATTTCTTGGAGTGTTTTTCGGTGGAATTATATATTGGTTCGTGTCTTATTGTTTAAAATAGGCACGAACGTTTATGAGTAACGTTAGCTAAAAAAGCGGTCGTACAAGGCTTTTTTGGTAGTTTTTCGCAAAAAATGTGGTTTTTGTGAGAGTTGCAACGCCTTGCCTTTTTTGTCGAAACTCGCAGTACAATAAAGTACAATAAAGTACAATAAAGTACCTTAGAACGTTCGAACTTTAGAACGTTTTTTTAGAACTTTTTTTTAGAACTTAAAAGAACTGAAATTTCAAAATTTTGCCATTTTTTCCATAAAAAACCTTAAAAACCATGTCTTACAATCAATTAGCTGCCGACCCTAAAAACAGTACATTCAGGCACGTAATTAACTACGGTGAACGAAACATCATTGGCTACTCAAAGAAAGTGAATACCAACGAAAACAGCGACAAAAGACGCTTGCTTGCCAATACACTCAACAACCTTGCTTTACCAGCTTTTGAAAAAGGAGCATTTGAGATTCGGGTATTTATGCGAAGTTTTCCAAACCCTCTGACCTATACTGAAAACCTGATACTGGAGGTTTATGAAGATGGTTTTACTTTTCATGGCGTGTGGCGAGAAGATTATGCCATGAAGACTTTCTTGACAAGGCTCTTAGAAACCAAAGATAAAACCCATGCCATCGCTGTATTTAACAACTATCAAAACCTTATTTTCAAAGGCAGCACACATGAAGAGCTGGTGGAGCAATGCCAAATATCAACTTCGTTTCTTGACCGTGAGCGAGTGGTCAGGTTTTATAAGGCTCTTTGCAAAAAATATTCTTGGGGCGATTACTCGCTTGAGTATCAAGAACCAGCTCCACTCCAAAAACCAAATATTACACCCATCAATGGGGCGGTTTCGATCGGTAGTTTAATTTCTAATTTTCAAAATCAATAATCATGGCAGCATCAAACGAAGAAGTAACAATTCAGGTGAGGGTTGGTTGCAACCCGATTCATGCCGAAGTGCATGGCTGTTATCATCGTTGGTTTTCGATATTGAACCCAAATTATGTGGAAGGCAGCGTTTCCGCTGAAGGAACGCCACCCGAACCCAAATGGACAAAGGTATTTGTAAAATCGAAAGGCTCTACTGGCTTGAGTAAGATTGTAATGAAAGGGCGAATCGTGGTTTTGCGAGGCAAATGGAGCGTGTGGAACTGGCAAAGCGTGGGCAAAGTATTTGTTGCCAATCATTTTGAGGAGATTAGCTACGAACACGTAGCTCCGAAGCCAACTGAAGTGGAGATTAATTTACAACCCGAACTTGAATTCTGATGAAAATAATTATAAGAATATTACCAGTGGAATATTTTGCTTTGTTGCAGTACACACGCCAAACCACCCGTCATGTGCAGCAATTATCTCCTGAGCATCGGCACATCGGCGATGTTTTGATGAGTGAATTGTTTGAAGTATTGGACAGAAACTCTTGGAAGTGGCAGCACTTCAAAAATGATTCAAAACCATATATGCTGCGACTTGACTATTCTGATGCTAAAACTTTGGGACTGGCATTGATGCAGATGTGTCCAGTAATGGAGCTCCAAGAAGTGCTGAGTAAACTGCACAAAGCATTGGTAGATTTTGATGGGACTTTGCTTGATAATTTGAAGCTGGAGCAGCCACCTTAAAATTGGTTGATTTCAGAAGAGTGTATAAAAACAAAGAGCATTACTCGACATAATGCTCTTAGAAAAAATCAAACTTTGACAAAAATAAACAGACGCAAATGTATGAAACTTTTAATGATTAAAAACAAACAGTGGCAAGATGTGGCTATAAATATTGAGCATATCATTACTTTTTCGCCATGTAAAAGCAAAGGAACAAATATCCAAATGGCTGGTATTTTAGATATACATACACCAATGTCATTTGGGGTGTTTACAGCTGCACTCTATAACGTGAGAGATTTGGGACTATCGGTTTTTGATAGCATGATGCTACAAAAAGAGCATGACTTCAATATTGAGCAAATTAAAAAGGAGGTGAGTGATGGGAATGACTATTGAAATAGATGTACTCGACCATTTCGATGACGAAGAATTTGCAAGGCATCTACGTAAAAATGATTGGACTTGCGAGAAAAATGGGTGGCTTAGTAAGACTGACAACAAAATTAAAAAAGATAATATGAATTTTGGTGTGAAGGTACATTACGGTTTGGGCTTGAAAGATGAATCACTTGCGAAAGCAATAGAAGATGCGTTTGATAAGCATGGTTATTTTTTGATTGAAAAACTTAGAGCGTTATGAGTCGCCCAACGAACTGGAGCAATGAGGAAATTGATTTTTTGATTAGCCAATCCAACGAAATATCTTCAAAAGAAATCTCGAAAGTCTTGGGGCGTACTGAAAAGGCAATTTCAAAAAAAAGATTTTTGCTTGGCGTGAAAATTAACAAAGGCTACGGTGTCAAGACTGTTTGGACAAACGATATGCTGCGTTTTATTACTGACAATTATGAGGTTTTTTCTAATAGAGAATTGGCAGACAAAATGGGCGTTACGCTGACGGTTTTACGAAATAAACTTTCGGAGCTTAATCTAAAACGAGTGGAATATGAGAAGTGGACAGCCGAGCAGGTGCAATTTCTAATCGAGAATTATCAAACGCTCGGAGATGTAGCTATTGCCGAATATTTCAATGAAAATATGCCCAAAAGCTACTCTTGGACAAAAAAAATGATTCAAAAAAAGAGGCTTTACTTGAATCTTAAGCGAAAAGAAAATGAAACGCACACGATAAGGCACAATAATTCAACAACAGGCAAAGCTGCGACCATTGGTAAGAACTCAGCTTCAGCAAATTTGCCTGATGTGTATGTTGCCACAATGATGTCGGGTGGCAGTCGAAAGTTAGATATTAACTTGAGAACGCAAATATTACAGCATAAACAATTGGTAGAATTAAAAAGAACGCAATTTAAACTTAAAAGACAATGTCAGAAATTAGCAAATACCAACCCAACGATTTAGCTCTTGTACTACCAAAAGGATTCGTGGATTTGACCACGCCAATAGCTATGCTCATGGAACAGATGGCGAAAGTTAAAAGTAATCCTGCACAGGAAATACCAGTCGCTAAAGCACAATGTGAAATAGTAGACCGATTGATAAATATATCTAAAGTACAAATACAGCAAGGCTCTACGGTAATGGATATGATTCGATTTAGAGAGTCGAACAAAAATAATTATTAATTCTAAAACATATTTCTATGAAAACTCTAAATTTTGGGCAAGCCATCGAAGCCTTAAACGATGGCAAACAAGTACAACGCTCAGGCTGGAACGGCAAAGGAATGTTCATTTTCAAAACCGAAGGTCGTGAGATAATCAAAGGTGAGTTTATGAAGTTTAAAAACGGCAACTCGGCTGCCATCGAACTGGCAACGAAGCTCGGCACTCACCAAACTGAGTTTGTCAAAATCTCTGACCATTTGGATATGTTGGCTGCCGACGGTTCGATTGTCGTTGGTTGGTTGGCATCGCAGACCGATGTTTTGGCTACTGATTGGCAAGTTGTAGAATAATCTTTCACGATGCTCATGTCAGCGATGGCATGGGCATAAACCTAAATCAAATGAAACTAAATATTTTTTTTAATGATGCTTATGTCGAACTGGGCATCTTCGCAATGCAAGACTTTCTTTCCTTGTTTATCAAAGATGGTGAAGAAATGGACACTGTAATGGTCGTAACTCTTGAGCTAATAGAAAAAGTAAATTCTATGACAGCCATGCAATCGGGATTTACGCAAGAGGTAAAAGATTTCTTTTTGAAGCATTTAGAGAAAAATATCGGCAAAAAGATTTTAATGGTAAATCAATGGATAACCTCAGAAGATAACAGAGCATATACTTTCAGAGTCGTTAATTTCCTCAATACTGGCAGCGATTTATCTACTTCTATTGATTTGGCTAAAATCGAACCTCAAAAGAAAGCTGCATGAAAACTATAATCTTACTATTGCTATGCTCCAGCTTTGTGATGGCACAAAAATACAAAGCTGTGATTGAAACCTTTCCTAATTCTCGTGTCGAGTTGGGCATTGCTGAGTTGAAGTTTGATGCGAAGTATATTACCGTAAAATACCCAAATAGTAGGCGTTTTCAATACAGAATAATTTCACACGAAATTGATTATTATTTCATTTCGAGAGATTCTATCTACAAAAATTCAGATTTTTGGATAATTACTCTGCCGATACGCAAGCCTTATATAAAAATTGTAAGGATTTGGTCTAACCAGCAAAGTGGGCATTTTGGCAGAATTACTTATACTTTGATTGAGAAATGAGAAGTAAAGCCAAAATAGAATCCGAAATAGCGGCACTCGAAGAAAGAAAACACGAAGTGGCTTCCTCGCAAGGCTTGAGACGAGCCAGTATTAATGAGCTTCTCGACATCATGGATTTTTTGGATAATAAGATTTTTACACTAAAACTTGAACTTGAAAAACTATGAATTTATCATTGAACGGATTACAAGAAAATACAATCGAAGCATACAATGATTTGGTTGAGTATCTCAATAAAAACAAGCCTAATGAGAATGGTTTTGTGCAGATAGATTCATCAAAGATGGATTATTTACTTCGGAGTCTTCACAATAACCTTGTCTATTTGGGAGGAGTTATTGACCCCGAAACTCAAAAAAGCATATTTGAAGGCAAAGATGTGGGGTATCTCAAAACTCTAAATTGGGAAGATGACGAAGATGATGAATGATGATAGTGTACTTTTAGAAAACTTTTAATCTCAACCAAGATGAAAATATTTATCGAATTAGATACAGATTCTGCAATGGAGTTACTTTTAATTCATCATGCTTTTATTGAAAAAATTGAAGAAAATGGAGCATTTAAGAGAAATCCGATTGCGACATCAAAAGCAATTAGAGTAACTGATGAATTTTATGCGGAAGTGGCAAAGAAAATCAAAACTTCTGACTTAAATCGAATCATTCAAGAAAGGATGTCAGAAGTTAATTTATGTGATTGAAATCAAAAAAAAACCTTTAATAAAACTCATTATGGTCATTGGATTTAAGCCTCAATTTGAGCAAAAAATATTAAGACGCTCAAAGATTCTTACGATTAGGGAAGACAAGCATAAGCGATGGAAAGCTGGAATGGTCATTCATTTTGCAACAGGAGTACGAACCACAAATTATAAACAATTTCATTTGGGCGAATGCTATCAAACAAAATCTATAAATATTGTGCATAATTCGCCACTTCTTTTTGGAGCTGTTGCTGTTTTTGTCGAAGGGCAATTATTGAGTTTTGACCAATTGTGCAAATTAGCTTTTGAGGATGGTTTCGATTCCATTGATGAGTTTCTCGAATGGTTTGATAAAGATTTTGAAGGGGTAATTATTTATTTTAAAATTTACTAAAAATGAGAAAATTCAATGTAGTTGTTACAATAATTCAAGAATACGAGATTGAAATTGATGAAACTCTTTATAATGAGGACTGGAAAACAGGATTTGAAAATGCTTTTTGGGATTTGCCTGATGGTTTAAAAGATGTTGCAAAAGACTTGGCACGGCACAAGGGACTAAATAATGATATTTTCCAAGAAGGGTATGGAGTTATCAAAGTAGATGGAAAAAACCCTTCATTTATAGACGAAAACCCCTGTGCAAAAGGCTTAAATATCAATATTATTAGTGAAAATGAAGATATTGACTACGAAGTAAACGAGGTTGTTTAAAAAACTCCAACGGCTTGAAAGGCGGGTTGTGGTCTTTTTGGCACACATCTTCGTCTTTCATTTCGTTGGATGGTGAAGATTTTAAACGCTTCGCTGGGCAGATGTCGCCAAGTGCAGATTGTAGAATTAACGCTTTGATAAGTGGTTGATAATGAGTAACTTAGCAAACAAATAAACTCAAAAACAATGTCTGAAAAATTAGATTATTTTAGTAAAATTTTGCTCGCTACTGGGCAAATAAATTACATGGCTTCAATTGTGGATGGGGTTAATAATGAAATAAAATGGCTTCCAAATCAAGACGGAATTTTGTCGGCAGGAATATCTGAAAGAGAAGAAGTTTTAAAAAGTATTGTTGATGATTTGACAAATACTCTTGAAAAATTGGGGGATTTAATGAATGGGCAGGATATGTGCAAACCAATAGATGAAAGAATAACCGCACCAGCTTTTCATATTTTAGTTCACGGAGAAGACGAATTGGAAACCGAGTATTAACTTCCAACCCGAACAAGGGTTGATGACATAGTATTTTTGCAGGCAAAAATTGCTTGCTTTTTCACCCTTGTAAAGTTGGAGACATGGGTAGTTAAAATTTTTCTAATCAAGTGTCGAACGAGAATATGAAAGCAACATTTGGAGAAGAACATTTTGAGTTTGAAAACACAAATGATTTTGAAGACAAATTCAAAGAAGTAGCGTTGAAAAAAATATCAAGTTGGTTTTTTCACGACGTTTGGGATTTATTCGGATACCTTGTTCTAATTAGTATTTTCAAAAATCAAACAAAGACTTTGCGATTTGAAAACTATCTACTTACCATTTATTGCGATTAGATAGCTTTTCAACTGCAAAAAAAAACAAAATATTTTACTAAAATTATATAATAATGACTTTAACAACTGAACAAATAAGCAAAATTGAGGAATGGGTAGAAGTTTCTACGCATCAAAGTTTTAGTAAGGAACAAAGGTTTTTTTCATATCAAAAATGGGCAAAAGGTGGGAGGGGTTGGAATGTCGCTCAGCAAGGTGGAAAGGGCGTAATGCTTATGCTCTGCTGGTATCATCATGTTTTTAAGCCAAAATCTGCCGAATGGAGACCAAAAGTAATTATAAGTGCTTTGGTTGCTGAGTTGTCGCAAGCAAAAGCGGCATAGAAAATTTCCAACCCCAAGTATGGCGAAATCATACTTGGGTAGCGTGTGAGCGATAGCGAACCGCTCAAGTATGATTTACGACCATACGAAAGTTGGAAGCCCTCCAAATCAAAAACTCCCACAAATTTGGCTGCTTGAAGAGCCTTAAAGTTCGGCAACCCACCGCCTTTGGCGGTCAAAAATCAGTAGTTTTCCTATCTTTCAGAAAGTGGATAACTATCTCCAAAAATAGTGTAAAAGAGTTGCCAACTCACTTGCTTGTCGTTAAGGATAGTGCGTTCTTAGATGTATCAAAAACGCATTAAAACACTGACAATCAAATGAATACGCAAGAAATTTTAAACCAGCAAAAAACAAAAACTTGGAAAATTGAACAACTAATATTGGCTGGTTTGACTCGCACCGAAATAGCAGGATTGGTAACAAACGGAAACTACGGATTTGTACAGAACGTTTACGCTAAAATGAAAGCTCAAGGTAGATTGAATTTAACTGCCGAATTGAATTTTCAACCAACAACTTTTAATCGCCAATTTGGAGTTGAAATTGAAGCCTTCGGAATAGACAAAAGCAGATTAGCAGAATTGATAAGAAACGCTGGCGTAGAATGCCACGTAGAAGGATATAACCACAGCACACGTCGCCATTGGAAAATTGTATCAGACGGAAGTTTAGATGGCGAGAATGCTTTTGAAATAGTAAGTCCAATATTGGAAGGCTTAGAAGGAATTGAAGAATTACAAAAAGTATGCGAAGTATTGGAAACTTCGAGAGTAAAAATAAACAAAAGCTGCGGATTGCACATACATTTTGATGCCAGCAACTTCGGATTAGCTCAAGTTAAAAATATGCTTTTCAATTATGCTGCCTTTGAAAACGAGATTGACAGCTTCATGCCAACGAGCCGAAGAGAAAATAATAATACTTATTGCAAAAGCGTAATTGGATTTGAAACTCGCATCGAGAGAGCCAACACCATGCAACAATTAGCTGGCGTTTTTTCAAGCCGATATTTTAAAGTAAATTTGCAAAGCTACTCACGCCACAACACTATCGAATTTAGACAGCACAGCGGAACAGTAGAATTCAAGAAAATATCAAACTGGATTTTGTTTTTGCATAATTTGACAGAATACTCAAAAACAAAAAGAGTAGCATCAAACGAAGCTAATTTTGAAGGCTTGAAAAAAATCAACCAAACTGAAATTATTAATTATATCATAACACGCCAAAACCAATTGGCAGCATAATAATGAAATTCAAAACAGAAGAAGGGGAGATTGTAGAAGGCAACTCCCCCATCGAAATAGTGAGAGCTTTGCGTGATGGTGGTCGGTTTTGTGCCGACCAAACCGATGACGAATATATGAAAGGCTTCGCCGAGCGATGGAAAGAATATTCGGGTGGTGTCGTGAGATTTGATACGGCATATCATTTTATTGATGATTTGATTAAGACTGGTTTTTTGAAAGGAGTTTAATACTTTTATAGCGTTTGTTTATTTTAGAATCCTGACTACTGATAGTGGTCAGGATTTTTTTTGTCCTTTTGGCTATTATCCACTGTTTCTATTTTTGTACCACATAAATAGAAAATAATATGATTTCTTCTGAAAGAGCCATCAATGTGTTGAATAAATTATTAGACGAAGGCAAGCATCGGGTTTTTGTTCCTGCCGATGAGATTGAACAATACATCAAAGACATTGAGGCTTTGACTGGTCAGGGTGTGGCATATAATGCCGTACCCGAAGAAGGCATTGATATATTTTGTTTGAAACTACGGTCAGACGACGCTGAACATTGCACAGCATAAAACGTCCTTTTTTGAAGTATTCGTTTGAAACAACTTTGTTAAAAAAAACGACAAATGATACACGCAGTTCTCGCTGGGATAAATATTTATCCCGATGCTCCCCTAAATTTCTGCATCAAAGATATTGATGACGTTTTGGCTTATCTTCAAACCAATGGCTTGCTTGCCAGCAATACCATTGTGCTGAAAGATAGCCAAGCAACTAAAGAAAATCTTTTGGATGCACTTCGCAATAAGATTGCCCAACTGAAGGCGGGCGATGTGCTGTACTTTCATTTTTCTGGACACGGCACACAGATTCCAAACACAAATGATGCTTGGGAAGCTGATGGGATGGACGAAGTGATTTGTCCGTATTTTGTTGAGTACAATCCAAATGCCTTCATTTCAGATAATGAATTGTTTGAAATTTTCTCGCAAAAAGAAGCCAATGCCATGATTGTTTTTACACCCGACTCGTGCCATAGTGGCGATATTGGCAGGAATATTAAAAAGGTTGCTGGTAATTCTAAGTTTTTGAAACTACCTGAGTGGCTACAAAACTTCTTTAGCAATGCTCCAAAATCTTCAACTATGAAGGCGTATAATTATACGCTGCCAAATGTCGTGGTGGTTTCTGCCTGTGCCTCGAAAGAAACCGCACAAGATGGCGGTGCAGGAATCCAAAATGGCAGGTTTACTGATGCCCTACTCAAAAGCCTAAAGGCAAATCCAACGCAAACATTTGAGGCTTTGGTTTTTGATTTGCAAACTCGATGTAAGTTTGCTCAAACACCACAGCTTCAATGCACTAAGATGCTTCGCAAGAAAACTTTCTTGAATGCCAAGCCTGTGCGGACAAGAGCTAAAAAAATCTAATTATGAAACTCGGAGACAAAACCTATGAGCTAACGGCATTCGTTTCTCGTGTGATTGATGGCGATACTGTGGAAGCCACCGTCGATTGTTTGTTTGATATTCGCATTGACCAAACGCTGCGTTTATTTGGCATTGATACGCTTGAGCTCACAAGTAAAGTGCCTGAAGAAAGAGCCAATGCAAAACTTGCCAAAATCAGACTGATTGGCTTGGTTGAAGGCAAGGTTATCAAAATAATTTCTTACAAAGAAAAGGAAAAATATGGTCGTTATTTGGCTGAGTTGATTGTTGATGGCGTGAATGTCAATGAGCTACTTGTGAAAGAAGGCTTGGCGAAGTCGTATTTTGGAGGAACTAAATCAGTCCTTTTTAGAAAGCTGTAATCAACTGATTTTTGAACTATGAAACCATTAAGTGAAGTTTTTGTCGAAATAAAGCAAGAAAGCAGAGTGAACAAACGATTTGCTTTTTCAATAAAATATACTCGGCAAGATTCCACAGTTGGTTTTAAAGCAAGGGTTTGTAAAGTTTTTGTGGGCGAAGAAAATGCCCTGTTTAATAGGACAGTTTGCTTTCATAATTACGAAAATGGCGATACTTTCAAAATCGGCTTAGACTTTTGGTTGGAGTATAACGGACAAAAAATTGACCATACAAAATGACGCAAGATTTCGGCTCACATATAGTAATAAGTACACCTCGCAATTCGGTTTTGATTCAACGAAGTGGCAACTACGACCATGCTTTTGGGCTACCAAATGCACTTTCTGCCGAAAATGACTCCATCGGTCATGTCAGATGGGGAGCTGCCGACAATATGCCAAATACGATGAAAAAACTCATCGCTACCAATCACTTAGTTCCATCGCTACTCACAGCCATTCGTGATTTGACTTATGCTCAAGGGCTTGGATTTTTCAAAAGAGAAATCGTAGATAACAAGCTACAATTAATTCCCTATCTCGACAATAAATTAGAAGATTGGTCTTACGAAACAGAACTTGATGAGTATTTAAGCACTGGGCTTAATCAGTATGTGGAAATGGGAAATTGCTTTGCACGTATGACCTACGACCCAATCAAAGACTGGTTTAAGCTGGGCGTTTCAGATGCTTTTGCAACTCGTATCAAACAGCCTGTCAATGGCAAGGTTGAAAAATATGTGGTGAATCCTTATTTTGGAGATTATTTGTGGTACGATAATCAAAAATCTAATGATGAAATTGCCGCTTTTGACTTCTCAAATCCTCTGAAAAACAAGAAAAATATTGTTTCTATCCTTCATTGCAAAGATAATATACCGGGCAATCCTTTCTACTCTTATCCTTCGTGGTGGTGTGCCAAAGAATGGATTGAAGTATCAAACCTGATTCCTGTCTTTCATAAAAATGGCATCAAAAACGGATACAACATTAAGTATCTTATCAAAATGCCAAAGGATTACTTTGACAAAGAAGGCAATAAAATGCTTGATGAAAAAGCAATTGTTCGCAAATGGGCAGAGTTTTCAAATAATTTATCTAACTGGTTGGCTGGCGAGAAGAATGTCAATAAGACATTGCTCGTGAAGTTTCTCCGTGCTGGCGATGGCAAGGCTCAAGACAATGTTGATGTTGTGCCAATCAAAAACGAAATGGCAGATGATGCTTATTCAAAGGTTTGGGAAATGACTGACAAATCAATATCTAATGCCATTGGTTTGACTCCTACCTTGGGTGGTGTGAGTCCTGGCAATGGTAATGACTCAGGTAGTCAGGTTAGAGTAATGGCAGATTATCAATCAAATTTCCGTACTCAGGTTGTCAGAGATAAATTATTGAAACCTGTACTTTATTCGCTCCGAGAAATGGGTTACAAAGATATTGTGCCAACGTTCAAAGGAATTCAAATCACCACACTTGATGCCAATCCAACTGGCAAACAAGCGGTTTTAAATCACGGATAAAATGTTAGTTACAGAAGCTGTTTTGAAAGAACATATTGGTGGAATCCAAACGAAGCTGAACATGGCAACAGTATTGCCATTTGTGAAGATTGCGGAATTTGGTTTTAGGAAAGAAATTGGCAAAGAATTGTTTAAAAAATTGCCTGATTATCCTATCTCTGCTGACGATGCCGAAACGCAGGAACTTCAAGAAGATTTGAAGTATTGGGCTTTGTCGTGTATTTCTTGGGCGGCTTATGATATGGCGGTGCCACATTTAAAAATCAGAGTTGGCGATTTGGGTATGATGAAAACATCACCTGCCAATTCGGTTTCGATAACAAAGTGGGAGTACGTGGACACTCGTGAGAGTAATATGTTTTTGGTGGACTTGGCAAAAGAGTATTTTTTTGATATGCTCGAAGAGTTAAATCCTGACGAATGGAGCAGCTCTGATGCTTGTAAATTACGCAATGAATTGTTTATCAATTCGCCTCAAATGCTTGGCAATTATGTGGTTTTGGCTGGAAAAAACATTCGGTTATTCAACAAAATTGCCGTTTATATCAAATCTACAGAAGAGTTATATATCTCTGAGCTTATCACCGAAGGCGTTTTTACAGAATTGAAAACGAAGATTATAGACGGCACAGCTCTTAGTGTGGTTGAGAAGAAACTCCTTGAGTTGATTCGCAAAGCTCTTGCACCATTGGCGATTCAAGAAGCGACTCCGTATTTGCAGTTGAAGATTGACGAAGACGGAATGCGAGAGATTCGCAAGAAAGATGGTATTCGAGAAGAAGAAATTGCGGACAAAGGCTATCGCAACAAACTCATTATTGCTTTGGATGGTATCGGAGCTTTGTATTTGGCTCGGCTACGCAAGTTTATGGACGCTACGGCATCAGTAACAGTTTTCCCGACTTATTATGCTGCCAATTTGGTAGCTGAAGAAACGGAAGATTATAATGATTTTACTAATAAATCTCATGTTATTTTATAATTATTATGGAAAAGCAAGCAACTTCAACATTCAAAAATAATGGTGTATTGAATGGAACTGATAAAGTAAATTACACCAAACCCATGAGCATAAGTCCTGCTCCAGTTCCGAAGCAAAAAAAAGATTTGCCAAATTTTGACAAATTAGCTCAAGAGTTGGCTGCGGAAGAAGCTGCAATGGCAGCCAAAAAACTCCAGCTTGAGTCTTTGAAAAAAGAAGCCAACGAGTCGGCTCGTAAAGCCAAACTGGTTTTGCTTGATGAGTGTGTAAAAAATGCGAAGCAATATGAAGGCTGGGCAAAAGATGAAAGTTTGCTGGCAAAGCCTGACAAAGATAAGATTGAAAATTTTCTTCACTTATCTCGTGAAGCCGAAAAAGAGGCAACCGCTTTACGCATAGAGTTAGGCATCGCTCCGTCAGCAATTGTTGATGCTGCACCTGAATCAGCAACCTCATTTTGGGCAGAAAATCATGTATGGGCTTGGTTAGTTTCACTCAGCTTTGCCATTCTATCAATCTGCACTTGTTATCATTTTGTGATGCAATACAAGACAGATATTGATTTGAAAAATGCAAATATCATAGACCCAACTGCGAAGATTGGTAATCCTTATGACGACAGCAGCATTCAAGGAATCATTTATGACAATTTAGTTCAATTTACAGACATTCCAAAATTATGGCTATTCCTACTAATTCTCATTCCGCCAATTTTCTTTTATTGCTTGCCATTCGTAAAAACGAAAGTAAGCCCCTGGACCGATTGGCAGCAAGTTTCTCCAGCTACAAGGCTGTGGTTATTATATGCCTTTTCTACTTCAATATTTTTGGCATCGGCATTGTACCATGTTGCGGGCAGCGGGAGGTAGTCCCCCCCGTCGAAACGTCGAACCGCCCCGATGGGGGAGCCAAAAAGATTATGTTTAGTGAGTATCACTTTCGTAAGGCTTGGTTTGATTCGCTTTCACTTTATACAAAGATTCGGGAGAGCTGTGATTTGTGCAATGACCACCCAAGTGTTTATAAGTTTAATAGACATTTGAACATTTATCATAAGTCTTCTTATTGCAGCACTTCGGGTATTTATACAGCGTTTTTGGCTGGCATGAAATTTCCAAAGGTCAATGCAATGGCTTATAGCTGGAGGCAACCTGCCAAATTGGTTTTTTATCCTGCAATGCTTCGAGGGAATAAGCGAAGAAAGCCTGATATAAAACTCATGGACGCTGTGATTATGACATTTAGCCATGTAGAGTTTGTGTCCACTGACCCAAAAGGAGTTGTTTTTTATACTGACAAAGGGATTTGGACAACAGGATGCAACACGAAAGGGGGTGGAAAGCGAATTCAAGGCTGTTATTCTTATATTTTTCGACCTTGGAGTTTAGTATATTCGGTATATAATCATGTGGGTCCCTGGTATCAAACAAATATTTTACCTTCTAAAATCTAAAGCTATGTATAAAGCATATAATGCCCAAGATAACTTGACTATTACCGAAAGATTGGAAGCTCCGACACCGAAGTTTTTCAAGAAAATTCGTGCAATTGGCATCACGCTCACCGCCATCGGCACGGCATTGTTGGCTTCGGGTGTAGTTTTGCACCCTACTTTCAATAATATTGCTGGTTATTTGATAACTGCTGGCTCTGTAATCGCAGCTGTGTGCAGCACAACTGTTGATTATAAAGAATTGGCTATTCAGAAAGGTTTGAAATGATTGAAATAACATTCAACGGCAAAGATTATCCGCTACCCGAAACATGGGAAGAAGTTCCTGTGGCGAATATGCAAAGGGTACTGGAGATTGTATTTGCCAGCTCCGAAAGCGGTAAAACCTACCACGAATTATTGAGAAATGTTTTGAATATTCCCGAAAAATCATGGAACAAAATGTTGCAGCAGTTTTTCAATAATAAAGTGGTACACGATACTCGTGAAAAAAATGCTGAAGTATTGCAAGAGCTGCTGCACTTGATAAGTTGGATGTGGCGTGAGAACATGACCAAACAGCCTTTTGAGTTTTTGGAAGTTGATGGCAAAGAATACTATCTTTTTGAAGAGAAATTCAAGACAATGAGCTTTGGTGAAATGACTGATGCGTATATCAATGCTCATGCGTTTATTCAGCAGCTTGAAGAAGGTGAAGGTCGCTTGAATCAATTACTTGCTATTGTGTGTCGCCCGAAACGGTTTACTTTTGGAGCTAAAAAGACAGACTGGAATGGCGATAAAAGAGAAACTTATAATGCGTTTGTTTCCGAAGGCAAAGCGGATTTGTTTAATGCGGTTGCCATTGAGAAAAGAATCTTAGTCTTGGTTTATTTCTTAGGCTCGCTTAAAGAGTTTTTGACTTTTTACGATACTTTTGATAATAATGCCGGACCTTCACAAGAAGAAGAGTATCCCGGTCAGAGTTACATAAAAAATCAACATTTGCTTGCCGAAAAGGGTATTTTTGGCAACATGGTGCAAACCAAAGCAGCTAACTTACATGACGTGTTTTTGTTTTTAGAAGAAAACAAAAAAGACATTGAGGAACAAATCAAACGACAAAAAGCAGCCAATGACAGCAACGGATAAATTTTGGACATTTTTCAAGCCAATCGCTGATGCGGCTCCTGGCGTAATCTACTCACAAATGAGTGATGCCGATAGAGTAGATAGATGGATTGCTGACAGTCGCAGCGAAGATACTTATCCCGGTGTTTTTGTGTTACGACCGAAATATACTGGCAGCACTGATGCTGTGATGACGGCTTATTTTGATGTGGTTTTTTATGTTTTTGTGCGTGGAGACTTAGATGACTACGATTTGCAAGATGATGCTTATCAAACAGCCGAACTGATTGTGCAGTACATCGGCAAGGAGGTAGGTCACAAAGCTCACGAAGGTGAGTGTTTTTTTGATTTCAACACCTTTAAGCCTGAGCCTGTTGCGTATCAAGTGATTGACTCAGCTTGGGGATATGAAGTGCGAATGAAAATTGGTTTAATAGTGAATGACATTTTTTGTTAAGATTATGATTGATGCTTTATCAACAAATACGTTGTTTATTCCTGCAAAATTATCACGAAACTCGTTGAGCCATGTGATTGATGCAGCCAATCCAGCCATGACAAGTCGGGTTGGATTGAAGTATTTTCTTGAAATCAAAGTACCTGAGTATGAGGGAAGTAGTAATTTTTTGGCATTGTGTAGAAGTCAATTACGAGAAAACCCTCCATATAGTGCTGGAGTTTCGACAATCTATGAGGGTGCGAGTGTTATTTATAATGAGCGTAATGGCAAGCTCGACAGTTTGCTCAAGATAAAAAAACCAAATTATGGTATTCTTGAGCCTTTGGTTGTTACAACTCAGAGCAAAGAATATATTTTGCGAGAACTTGTAACAGGTGGAACGCCAGCTGTTAATACTGATGTTAGCAAAACTTCTCAATGGGTAGTAAAAGCTGGGCTTTCTGAAATTGATTATCAAAATTATGGAGATAATTTTTTCTCTACCTACCAAAGCGAAAATCGCAAGTTTTTGACCAATCAACCGACTCGAAAGGTGATTGGCAAAAATCAAACCGAGTATCTTTCTTTTCTTCTCAATACCAATCCTATGCCATCTCAAGTACGCTTGAGAATAGAAATGGATGGATTAACAACTTCGACATTTTTGACGGTTGTCAATCCTCCGTTTATGTCGGTAGTTTTGTTTCCTGTCAATTTCACGAATCTTTGCTTAGATGAAAATTGCACTTCATTCAAAGTTTGGCTTTCAAATGAAAGTAACGAAAGGCTTTCGGAGGTTCGAACTTATTACATTGACCCAATCGAGCGAAAACAAGAACGCTATGTTATTTTCTCTAATTCACAGAGTGGATGGGACACCCTCCGTTTGACTGGCGAAGCAAACGAGTATGTGAAAGTTAATCAAAATGCACTCGTAAAGGACAAAATTCCATTTGATGTTGCAGCTCTGCCATTGTTGCAAATCACCAGCACCGATGGCGACCGAGAGATTATTGTTTCGACTGGTTATATCGAGCGAAACATCAAAGAAACTTTGGCTTGGTTTGAAGAGATATTTTTGTCGGAAGATATTTATTTAGAAACCGAAAAAGGGCATCGCCAGCTGAAGCGATTGACTAATCAAATAGTTTTGAAAGAAGATGAGTTTGGCAAAGTGGCTCGACTGCTGCAATTTCAGTATGTTGAAAGTGTAAAGAATTTCAGCAATTTGCCAGTGGCAGTTGCTGCACAAGCACGAGCGATGGCATGGAGTTCTTTTGGGAATCAACAGCACATTTTGAATAGTTTTGGCAAACGGTCTGGTTTCAAGAAACCAGAATCGCTGCTCAAAATATACGTTGATAATTCAACCGCTGTGAAACCCATCACGGTGAAAGCCAATACTGAAGGCACGGAAGGCTATATTGATAAGTATTTTGATGCTGCGGTAACAATTGGCTCTACGCCATTTCCTAATACACTTTATACAAGAGTAACAAGTTTTGTGAAAAACGATTGTGCCAGTGGCTATGATGGACTGGCTGCCACTATTTCGATTGCAGCTGGTACTTATGGAGGAGAAAAAACAGGCGATGCCAACGTTTTGGCAATTGCCGCTGCGGACTCGCTCAATACACAGGCTTATGCCAATACTTATGGAGCGTGTACGCCAATAGGTCCAGTTTATACTTGGGACGTACCAGCCAATCATTGGCATTATAGGGTGAAAGAGCCTGCAAAAATGTCTATCCTCTATCAGAATATTGGTGGCTTTGGTGAGTATCCTGCTGGGAATGATGTTTCTATGCAAGGACTTTCTGGACCTTATATTTATCCTGTTGGTAGCAATGACTTAGATTTTCCAATCTCAGGACCTCCAAACTATCTTGGTTGGGATATTGTGCTGAAAAATTATACTGCCAATGCCACAAAGAATTTAAAGTTTTATCGAAACGGTACTTTGAAGTTTACGAAAAGTATTGTTCTTGATAATACTGGAGCTTGGCAAGGAGATGCGTTCTCTCCAAGTGGAACTGAGGGTTATCCTCCAAACAATGGCGACACAACTTTTTGGGAAATAGTATAATGATTGAACTGAAGATAAATAACCAAGTGGTAGATATTGCACCAAACACATCTGTTCAAATGAGTTTGGTGTCCCCATATTTGTTATATGACAGCATTCCGAGTTCAAATATTAAGCCTCCTACCCTGCCATTTTCGCCAACAAATCAAAAGATTTTTCAGTTTTTTCACGAACCTACATCTGATGTTTTGATGCCTGAGTATGCTTGGGCTTTAGGTTATAATGGCGAATTATTGCGTGAAGGGTATTTTCGATTGACTGAGGCAAGCGAAAAAGACAGCAAATATAATGGCACGTTTACTGAAAAACTCGATGAGTTTTTTGGGGAATATCAAAATAAATTATTGAGCAATATCCCTTTTGGAAACTTGACATTGCCAACTTTAACGGCTGCTCCCGTGGCTGACCTTGGTATGTCCGCTTACTGCTTTCCTATAATTTTGAATCCTGATTATTATGGCACTTCACCGGGCAGTTATACTGGCAAAATGAATGACCATAACGGCACAAACTTTGTGGCAAATTCGCCACTTGTACCGATGTTTTTTGCCAAGTATATTTTTGCCAAAATCGCAGCTCTCACAGGCACAACAATTACTGGTACATTCTTGACTCATGCCACTTGGCAAAACTTGCTTTTGATTCATACCCGTGCCTTAGATGGGGCTTCTACTTTTGCCATTAATCAGCATTTGCCTGAGATGAAAGTGGTGGATTTATTTTTGGAATTGCGGAAATTGCCCAACTTGGCTTTTAAGTTCAACACCGTCGAAAAAACCTTAATAATTGATTTTTGGGAAGAAAAACTACTCGCTCCGACTGCGATGGACTGGGGAGCGAAAGCAATAAGGGGTGAAACTAAGGTAGTTGAGCAAAACACTCGCATACAATTAAGCTATGAATTGGACGGTGGTGATGCTTTGATGAAAGATAAACCGAGCGTAACGACTGATTATGTTACGCCTCAATTTTCTAACCAAACATATACTGGTATTGCCAAAATCTCCTCGAAGTTTTCTACGCTTTTGGTTGATGCTGGTACTGGTTTGGCAAGCATAAAGCAAGTTGGAATCACAGCTACTAATAATCAATTGACTCAAAAATGTAGCCCAAGATTGTTGTTTTGGAATGGCATCATCGCTGGTAAACCTGTGGCTCTGCCAACGCTCGGAGGTTTCTCACTTTATTGGAATAGCAGCGATGGTTTGAAGGCAAAACATTGGGTTGCCACCGAAGCTCTACGTAGCCAACAATTTTATCTGAAGAAACAATTATGGCTCAACGAAATTGACTTGGCAAATTTAGACTTCTCGAAAAAAGTACATATCAATGGCATGGATTACTTGATTGCTCAAGTTGATATTTCTTTGCCAATTACGCAAGCTGCTGATGTGCTGCTAATTGGTGGACTTTGATTTTTCTTCCCATTCTTGCCTATCAAATTTCTCGGGGTAAGGCAAAATAATTTTTAGAAACTCATGCCAATAAATGCCGAAATTCCTTTTGAACAAAGACTTCTTGTTTTTCATTTCTTTACGTCCTTTTTTCTGCAAAACTAAGCATTAAAATTTGTATCGTGCAAGCAAATAAGCAATCTAAATGGAAGATTTTGAAAATTCTGAGGTACTCAAAAAGGTTTTAAATGACTTCATAAACCTTGCGGAAAAGAGGTTTCGAGAAGCCATTCATCGTGAAGGCTTGGTGCTTTCTGCCGAGATGATTAACTCTATTAGAGCAGGTGCCGTTGAAGAAGGTCAGGGCTTTATTGGCTGTCATGTCTATTATTCAGAGGTGTTTCGATTGAAAGATGTTAAGCAATTAAACTACCAAAGAACGCCACCACTTGCAGCCATGCGAGACTATGTTGAAAAGGTTGGCATCGAAAACTTTTCGTTTATTCCTGGATATAAAAATGGAGATAGACCACCGACAGAAACTGAAGCAATTGAGCGAGTGGCATGGGGATTAAAAACTGCTCGCAAAAACATTCCCAACGTAAAGCGTGGTTATCGTGGTATCTACAACGATGAGTTAAAAAACTATATTCTTCCTAAATTTTATGATGATATGAGCAAAAGCACTCAGGCTTTTGCTTTGACACAATTACGAATCATGTTCAATGATTAATTGATACTACTATGCAAGATGACTTACTGAGCCTGCGAATAAAGGCTCAAACGACCGAATTTAATAAACAATTAGACGAACTCAATAATAAATCGAAGCTACTAAAAGCTACGCTGAAAGACATTGAGCAAAGCAAAGGCATCAAGTCGGAGGAGTATGCCAAAGCCAAACAGGAATTGAAAGATGCTGAAAAAGCGGCTGCCGCTTTGGTGAAACAACTCCGTACAATGGACGTTTCAAAAATGTCTATGAAAGAGCTAAATCTTGAAGCTAAAAACTTGGCAAAAGAAATGCTCGGTGCTGACCGCAACACAAAGGCTTATGCTGATAATGCTAAACGCTTGGGAGAAGTTGAAAGTGAATTAGGAAAAGCAAAAAAACAAGCAAATCTCTTAAAGCAAGAAGGGGCTGCACTTTCTATGACATGGAAAGATAAAGTTATCAAAGGCTTTCAAGATTTTGGCGTGGTTGGCGTTGCTTCAATGGCTGCCGTTGGCATGGCTGTGAAGCAAGCATTTAGCTATATTGTAGATAGTTTTGTGGATTTTGACCAAGCCGCTGCGGACACAAAAGGAGAGCTTGGATTGACACAAAAACAAATTGCAGAACTAAGAGAAGAAGCCAAAAAGACAGGACCTGAGTTTGGAAAAACTGCCAAAGAAATGATGGAGGCTTATAACGCCATCGGTTCTGGAAAGTCGGAGTTGATAAAGACAGAAGGTGGATTAAAAAAGGTTACTGACCAAGCCATTCGTTTATCGACGGTTGCAGGAATGGACATGAAAGATTCTGCCAATGTGATGGTAGAATCTTTAAACCAATATGGCAAGTCTGCCAATGATGCAGCCAAGTTTGTGGACATATTGGCTACTGGAACAAAGGTCGGTGCTGCAAAAATCAATGAGATTTCTGAATCTTTGAAATATGTGGGACCTGTTGCCAAAGTTGCAGGAGTAAGTTTTGGGCAGACAAACGCAGCTTTGCAAGTGCTGGCTCAAAGTGGTATCAAAGGAGAAATGGCAGGTACATCGCTTCGAGGAACTTTGCTTGAACTTGCCAAAAGTACCGACAAAACAATTAATCCGACAATAGTTGGCTTGCAAACTGCGATTGAAAACTTATCGAAGAAGAACTATACTGCTGCACAAATGTCAGATTTGGTTGGCAAGACAAACGTTTCGGCAGCTATTGCCATGCGAGACAACGCAGGAAAATTGAAAGAATGGACTGCCGAAATTGAAAAAGGTGGTGGAGCTGCATCAATGTATGCAGATAAAACCAATACGCTGAAATTTCAAATCACTCAGGCAAAAGCAATTGTCTTAAATTATGCTGTGAGTTTTGGTGAAAAATTAGCTCCAGCCATTAGTGGTGTGATAAAATTCGCTTTGGCTTTCATCAGTACCATTGCTGCCATACCGAAATTTATTTATGACAATCGCACAGCCATTGGAGGCTTGGCAGTTGCTTTAATTGCCTTCAATGCCCCACTTATTACCTCCAATGCCCTATTGCTCTACAATGCAGGATTGACAAAAGGTAAAGTTATTTGGGACAAAGCAAGTGCAGTGGCTACTACTCTAATGACAGTTGCTACCACAGGATTAAATACAGCGATGAAAGCCAATCCTATTGGGTTTGTTATTGGTTTACTCATCGGTTTAGGAACTATTATTTATGAAACCTATCAACGTAGCCAAACTTTTAGGGCGGGCTTGGCTGGCTTATGGTCATTGATGAAAGAAGGTGCTGCAATTATTTCAAGGATTTGGACAGCCATGAAAAACCTTGATTTTAAGGCTGTGGCAAGCGAGTTGACAAATGCTACTACCAATATGGCGAAATCTTTTCAAAAAGGATATGCCGATAAAGTTAAAGAAGAAAGCACAAAAGTTGTTGCCTCAGTTAAAAAAGATGGTGAAGACACAGTAAAAAATGATGCAGCTAAAAATACGAAATTAGCCAAAGGAATTGATGAATTGAGCGACAAACAAAAGAAGGCTCAAGAAGATAGAAAAACAGCCAACGAAGAAGCTCTCAAGAAAATAGATGAGTTGGAGCAGGACGCAAAGCTGGAGCATATCAGAAGAATGGAGGGCGAAGTGGCGTATGAAAAAGCAAAGCTGAATCAGAAGTTTGAAGAAGAAAAAAAGGCTATTCAAGCAAGTCTTTTGAGCAAAGAAAATAAAGCTGTGCAAATTAGGCTCATGGAGGCAAAGCTGGATAGTGATTTAGAAAAATTGGAAGAGCAAAACCAAAAGGCAACTGCTGATATTGTTGAGAGATGGACGGAAGAAGAGTTTGTAAAGAAGATAAAGAAAGCTCAAGACTTTGCCAACTCCGAACTTGCCAATGCCCGAAAGCATATCAAAGATGTTGAGTTACTGGCTAAAATTGAAACTAAAATAAATGAAAGCCTAAAGAATGATATTGCTGCCATCAAAGCAGACCAAGAAGCAGAAACAATAAAAAAAGCCGAAGAAACTGCCAAGAAAGAAGGGGAAATTTCAAAGAAAAGACTTGATGCCGAGAAGTTTATCCTTCAGCAAGAAACAGAGGCAACAAAGGCGTTTTTTGATTGGAAAGAACTTGATGCCAAAGGTAATGCCAAGAAACTTTTGAAGGTCCAGAAGGAGCGATTAGACGAAGAATTGAGGCTTCAAAAAGAAAAACTGAGACTTGAGCAACAAACTGAAGAAGCTGATGCCAAAGAGAAAATCAAGGACAAGGCTGTTTTGGAAAAGGCTCTTGTAGATATTCAATCGAAATATAACTCGCTTGAGTTGGCTGAAAGCAGAAAAGTTGCTTTGGAAAAAATCGAACTGGAGAAAAAAGTAAAAGAGGAAAAAGAGAAGGTTTGGAAAGCAACCAGCAGTGCGTTTTCATCATTGCTCAAGGGCGACTTAAATTCGTTTGTCGAACACCTCAGTAGTGTCAATACTGCCCAACAAAAGAGCTGGCAAAAGGAGCTTTCAGGCAACATGGAAAAAGTCGCTGCGGTCGCTCAAATGGCTCAAGCTGCGGTGAGTTTCTTGAATGATTTGGCACAGAAAAAAGCTGAACGAGCCATTGCCGAAGTGCAACGAGAATACGAGTTTCAAAAGGCAACTATTGACAAGCAGCTTGCCGAAAACAAAGATGCCATCAGTAAAGCTGAAGACGAAAAGAAGGCTATCAAAGAAGCAGCTTCGGAGAAAATAAAAAGCATCAAAGAGCAGGAAGAAGCAAAGGTAAAAAGCCTTGAAGATTTTTATCGCTCTATGTCAAGTGCTGATGCTAAGATGGATTTGCAAGAGCAGATTGACTTGACAAACCAAGAAGCAGAAGCAAAAATAGAAGCTGCAAAAAAAGCAAAAGAAGAAGCAACATCGAATGCTCGTGAAGCTCGTGATGAAAAGATTATAGCAGCAGAAGCGGCTCGTGATGCTGAAATAGCATCTATTAAGCAACGCAACAATATTGATAAAGCAGCAAAGGAAGAGCTAATAGCACGAGCAAAAGCAAAAGCAGAGCAGGAAATAAGCATAGCAAAGCAGGAATATGATAGCAAAGTAAAGCTATCGAAGGAAGAAACGGAAGCAAAAATAAAGGATGCTACCAAAGAAAAGGAAGACAAAGTAAAGTTAATGAAGCAGCTACAAACTGCCGATAAAGAGAAGGCAAAAGAGCTGATAGATAATGCCAAACTCGAAGCTAAAGAGAAGGTAGCTGCTGCCGAAAAAGAGAAAAATGATAAGCTGCGAATAGTAGAGCAGGAAAAAGCAAAACGTGTGCAGGAGAAGAAGGATTTGGAAGATAAGATGCACGAAGAAGACAAAAAAGCAAAGCAGAAGGAATATGACCTAAAAATGAAAGCATGGAAAGCACAGCAAAAAGCAGACATTGCTTCTGCTTTGATTGGCGGTGCTTTGGCTATTATCAAAGCACTTGCAGCAGGTTTTCCTTTGGGTTTGGTTATGGCTGCCGTTACAGCTGTAATGACGGGAATTCAAGTTGCCAAAATAAAGAACCAAGCTCCACCAGCGATGCCAACGTTTGCAGTTGGTGGTTTGATTGATGGCTCTGCTCATGGTAGCAGCTATGGCAAAGGTGGTTTGGCAATAATTGACCGCAGAACTGGGCGTGAAGAAGGCGAAATGGAAGGGCAAGAATGGATTGTAGATAAACATCAAACCAAAGCCAATATGCCATTATTGAAGGCTATGAAAGCAAAAACGCAGCGTGGCGACCGTAGCCCTGTGGCAATGCCTGTGGGCTTCCGTGATGGTGGAAGTGTTGATGTTGATTGGAATAGAAAGATGTATCGCTACGGTGGGCGAGTAGTAAGAATGTATGAAGATGGAGGCGATATTCCATCGCCTGAGTCGGTGTCAAGTCGAAGTGCAGCAGCTTCGGCTGCTGAAGGTGGCGAGAGTGCCAATGCCGACAGAGATATGGCAAAAAAGCAAGCCGAAGAGCAGCTTGATAATCAAAAAAATCAACTGATAGAATTAAAAAGAATTGGTGAAGTTTTAGATGAAATCAAAGCGAATACTGGAGCAAATGTTGGAGCAACAAACGAAGTAACTCAAGCCGTGAGAGATAGCAATACCAATGGTAAGTTTGATACTTTGATAGGAGCGATTTCGCAGTTTGGAAGTAAGGCTGCATAACCTCACCGAGCGACGGTCGTCCCAACCCCTCTCCGAAAATGGAGAGTGGCTTTTTAATTATTTACTGTATCTTTGAAAAACTATTCGATTATTTTTCAAATGAAGACAAAATACTACGCTTTGAATATGCCAACACATCTGAAAAAATATGTGGAAACAAAGTTTGGCATTGATAAAAATGGAAATGTCAAATTAGTTAAGTGCAGCACATTCGGCACTTTTATTTTCTTTGGTTTGCGAACCATCACCTACCCTCAAAAAAAGGAGGTAGATAAGCTAAAACCATTCATCAAAATAAAATACTTTGACCCATCGCTCTCAAAGTTTTTGCCGAATGATTCTGACGAGTCAATCATTGAGTTTATTGACCGACAATTTCGAGAAGAATTACTGGCGTTTGTGGCTGGTTCGCATGAAGCAGATGGAGAAGATTACACAAAATATGTGTGGCGATTTTTAGACCGGTACGGCATCGTAAGAGACGAAGACATCGAAAGTGAAACCGCACGGAAGATTTATCGTGATTATTTGGAAAAAATACAGAAATTTAACCAAAAACTTTTCAGCGATTTGTCCGTAAATTCAGCGATTCGTCCGTAAATTCAGCGATTTGTCCGTATTTTCAGCGATTTGTCCATTGTCAAAAAGCACATAAGTAACTGATAATCAGTATATTATAAAATATTTAAGGACGGGATTTGCTCAAAATTCCGTCCTTTTTTTTGTGCCTATATGTGTGGAATTTTGCCCTTATGGAAGAGCTTAAAATCGGCAAATGGTGCAATGGCATAAATGTTGGCTACGTGCGTGAACTAAAGCTCGTAGCAACGACAGACATTGTACGGTTTGATGAGCCTTTGGTTTTCAATCAAAACGACATTCATCAATTTTCTTTCGATGGACTCCAGTTTTCCGAATCTGCGAAAATATTTGTGTCGGGCTTCTATAAACGTGAATGTTTTTTCTCAAGTAAAAGCAGCCAAGATGCCAACGGCATTTCTTACGACACAAGCATCATTTGGACATGGATTGGCAATAGTGGCGAGTTGATGGATTTCTTATATAGAAACCAACACAAACAATGGGTTGCCTTTTTCACAGACCAAAACGGACGTAGCTATGTAGCTGGCTCATTGGAGTTGCCAATGAAGCTGGTATTTGCTCAAGCCATTGATGCTCAAAATGCCATCAAAATACAATTAACTTCACAAAGTTGGCATCCTGCATGGTTTGTCGAAAATATCAATCTCATGGCACTTAATACTCAAACAATTGATTTACGCCGCTACGCTTCTTTTGATATACGTGCCTATGAAGGCGACACGATTCAAGAAGTATTTGTTTTTCGTGATGGCAATACAGCTATCGAAAATCTTACAGGAAGCAGCTTCAAATTGCAAGTACGCAGACTTGATGGCAGCATCGTTACTTCTTTTACAATGGGCGATGGTTTTACGCTACAAAATAGCAACAATGAATTGCTTATGTATAAAACTGATTTGATTCCAAACGGTGAGTATGTATATGATTTGCAGCGTACATATCCTGATAGTGTAATTGAAACTCAAATGAAAGGTAAATTCATCGTAGAATCTCAAATAACAACATGACAGCCAAAATAGAAATATCCAATACAAGTAAACCCGGTTCGCAAGGATACCCGGGCTGGTCGCCACAGTTGGCAATGGTTGCCGACGGTGCAAGGTATGTTTTAAAAATCATAGACTGGGTGGGTGGCGTTGGCACAAAGCCAAGTATCGTAAATCAGTTTATTGGACTTGGTGGCATTGTTTCAAGTGCAGCTTTGGCAGTTGATGTAAGGGGTGCAAGTGATATTGGCGATGTGGTATTTACTAATTTGAGTGCAATGGTTTTGAAAAACCATACAACTTACTTAGCAAATTCGGCTGGGACTACTTTTTCTTTTCCTACGCTTACATCAATGGGTTTTGAATTTACTTTGATTAACAATCATCAGTACGGTGCAAGTTTGACCATTCCTTCAGGAGCAGTTTTAAGAAAGCCAAGCTCTCGTACAGTCGGTGCAGCGTTTGAGTCTGTGAGTTGGGTAATTGATAGCTCGACAAGTTTTACTTTTCCTGTAGGAATATTTAATGTCAAGACTTTTGTTGCAGGACCTACAATCTTAATTTATATTTTTTAATTTTTAATCAACATTTTATGAAAAAGTTACTCTTATTTATCTCCATTGTTTTTGTCGCTGCCACTATTGCAACGGCTCAAGGTTCTGTCAGTATCGCTGCCACAAATGGTGGCTCTGTTACACTCACGCCTGAAGGCGTAACTCGCTCTACTCCAACTCCTATCGTAACGAGAGGTATTGCAGCATCAAAACCAAAGCCGGTTGTCGCTCCAGTTATTAAACCTGTTGAAGGAAAAATAACAACTTATGCCTTCACAGGCTTAGATGTGGCTCAAGCAAGAATGATATTCAACGCATATCGTGGGGTGCGAGATGATGAAAGTGCAACAAAAGAAGATTTGGCAACGGCAGATGCTTTGCGAAAATTTATCATTGAAAATAAAGACTTTACTACCTCAAAAAAAACAATCGATGTAAACGTTCCTGCCGAAAAAGTTGATAGAGTCTTTTCAAATGGTTGGTATCACAATCGTAAAGAATTACAAAGGCAGTTGCAACAGTTAGATGTTGAAGAAAAATTATATAAAATGGCAATGAAGCAAGAAACCGATGCGAAAATTCCCGAACAAGACTCGAAATTGAGATTTAGGAAAGACAGATTTGACCAGTAAAAAAACCTCACCCCAACCCTCTCCAAAAGAGAGGGGAATAATATTGTTATGAAAAAAATATTATTTCTTTTGCTTATCGCTCAAATTGGATTTGGGCAAAGCGTTGAAGAACAAACCGCAATTTTGACACGAGAAACGGCAGAGCCAGTGGTGATGCTTACCTCCATAGATATTTTTCAGAAGTTACAGAAAGATAATCGCATAGATTATGTAATGGTAACAAATGAAGATAATGTCAATGTTTTTTACTACGAAAATGGCGAACTCAATGTATTGAGACCTCAAACAACTGACGTTTTCTTGAGCATTCGAGATGGTTTTGGTCGGGTTGTTTCCCATCCATTTTTATTCTTTGATAAGGCATCGCTTGGAAGGAATGTCCATTTTCGAGTAGGCATCTGTAAGAATTGCCGAAGCTCTCCTATTGGTGTCCAGTATGGTTATGTATCTCCAAAACAATGAAAAGATTACTGTTGTCCTTAGATTCACTCAATGACATTATTGCTTTACAAGGTATTCAATGCGTTGGTTATTGCGAAGCTGTATTATCAGAACGTTGTGTTGTCTTTGGTGGTTCGATTGCGAACTTGAGTAATTATTTAGATGCAAGATTTATTCGGATAAGTCGAACCGTATTGGTCAATAAAAACCATATTGTGCAGTTTGATGAGAAAACAGTGAGCTTATCTAATGGTCAGCTACACAATATTTCTCGCAGACGCAAAAAGCAAGTTTTGGTTTCACTCAATAGTTAAGGTTGAATGTTCGTAAGTAGAATCTCCAAAGGCATTACTTTTGGAGATTTTTTTGTTTTGACCGTCCTTTCTAATGGCTTGAGATTGGTTCAGTTTTGTAACAGAAAAATTTATAACAAATCATTGAAATTATGGAAAGAGGATTAATCATCGAAGACGGTAAGGTTATTATCGCCAACGAAAAGAGTGTCAGTTTTGGCAATCGCATCATTATCAAATCATTTTTGAGAATTCTCACCAAAATCGCTCGACCGCTTTTGGTATCAATTACCGCACAATTAGTCTTGGCAGCCATGAAGAGCGAAGCTGATGCAGAAGCATTTTTGGAAGATGTTTTGGAACAACTGGACAGTTCTCCTAACTAACATTTTTTACAGGAATCCTCAGAAATGAGGATTTTTTGTTTTTAAAGCCGTCCTTTTTTGATTGTAGATTCAGCTACAAGTTTGTATCGTAAAGTATTGCAAATTGATACAATCAGATGACGAACAAACTGTTTTCCGAAAACATTTTTCACCTTCAAAAGGAGTATGCACCAACTCTTGCCCTCAAAATTGGCAACAGACTTCCTGCGACTATCAATGAAGTTGCTTTCATAAAGCAAGTGAAAAATATTTCAAATGGCTCGTTTGACCTTGCATTGGCTTATGTCGAATATTTTACTGAAAAATTCAGTTCACGCCCTGATGTAGCTGTTATTCCTATCATTGGCGAAATGAGCCGCTACTCTTATTGGTCTTATGGCAACGAGTTTTTGATGCAATGCCTTGATAAAATTGCTGAAAGTGAGCAATACAAAGGTGTTTTTTTGAAAGTTGATACAGGCGGTGGAACGGCAGACTCCTGTAATATTTTTGCCGATTGCGTTGCCAATTTCCCCAAACCGATTGTTGCTCAAACCAATTTTTGCTGTTCGGCAGGCTACTTCATAGCATCTCAGTGCGATGAAATTATAGTTGAGCCACAAGCAGCCACTCAGATTGGTTCGCTTGGCTCAATTTGGTTCTATCAAAACTACATGGGCTACCTCGAAAAAGAGGGAATCACCATAAAAATGATAAGAGCCGAACAAACTCCAGACAAAGCTCGCATCAATCCTTATGAAGAACTCACGCCTGAGTTGGAAGCTGAAATGCAACAAAAAACAACAGCAGCTTGCAAAGAATTTCACGGCTACGTGAAGCGTGGACGTGCAGGAAAAATCACATCAGACGAAGTTTTCACAGGCAAAACCTACTCCGCTCAAGAGGCTTTAAAGTTAGGACTTGCCGACCGTACAGGCACAATGAAAGATGCCATTAATAGAGTCATTACTTTAAGCAGACAATAATATGAATCAAAATCTTAAATCCATCGGAGAGTGGTTTGCCGAAAAATTCGGTAATAATATCACCAAAGTAGCATCAGAAGGTCTGACTGCTGAAGAGTATAATTCTTTCGAGAAAACAGGTGCAGAAATTCAGCAGCAGTTGGCTGGATTGGCTACTGTAACTCAAGAAAAAGAACAATTTGCGACAGCTAACAACTTGCTAACCAAGCAATTAGCCGACAAAGGCACAGAAAATATGGACTTGCAAAAGCAACTTGACACAGCCAATAGTGAGCTTGTGAGGTACAAAGCATTGTATGAAGATGATGCCAACAAAGGAAAAGGTTTGCCAATCGCTGATGCTTCGAGCAGAGATGAATTGAGCAATAGTTTACAAAGCCGAATAGAGTCTTTGGAAACTGGACACCCGGACCGAGTGGCTTATGAGGCATTTTTAGATGCTCAAGCAAAGAACAAGAAATAATCATTCGATTTTCTTCTCAAGTAAAATTATTTAGTCTTACTCAAAATTATGAAATAAAGTTATGCCGAATTTAATTCACAACATTAACACCTTGCCTACTGAGGTTCAAACACTTTTGAATGATAATTCACAAGTATTAGTAGATTCGATGACTCAGGGAATGCCTTGGATCAAAGATAACTTCACGATTATTGAAAGCGATGGTCGTACCGCACTCTGGAACATTGAAGTCTTGGACTTCTTGCGTCCAGCAGGGCAAGATTGGCTGCCTGTTCAAGCCTTGAAATTAGGTGCAAAAGTACCTGTATTTGAAGACATTGACGGTGATTTGGAAATTCCACGTGACCAAATTTTGGCAATGGCAAGAAGCCATGTGAAGCACATTGCTGGTGCTGGTAGTATCAAAGATGTACTTGGAATGAATCCATTTGCGTACAGCTTCATTGAATTGATTGGTAGTAGAGCTGGCAGTTTGTTGGAGCAAAAAGGTTTGTTCAAAGGTGTAAGAAGCGGTGCTGTTGGAGCTCAAGGGACAAACTTATCGCTGAATGGTATGAATTTGAGAATCACTCAAGGAGTCGCTTCAGGAGATATTCCAGCAGCCAATGTTTATACTTCTCCTGGCGGAGCATTAGATGCTGCTGCACAATACAGTGAAGTTTTGGAAGTTTGCCAAAAAACTGCATCAAATGAGGCACTTGATGGTAGTCCGATGAATTATTATTTGTCGCCAAACAACTACCGACTTTACAAAAAAGGTCGCCGTTTAGCAAACCCTACCACTGTTTCGACAGATGAGAAGCCGACCACCGTCGATGATTTTGACAATATTTCATTTGTGTTGTGTCCGGGTTTGAATAATTCAAATAAGCAGTACATCAACAGAAAAGAGAATCAATTCTTTGCGATGCCTGAAGGTTTGATTGCAAGTCCAGTTATCACAATGATTCCTGACACAAAGGTTTTCAAAACCAATCTCTTTACTTCGGCTTGGGTAGGTTACAACTTTGGTAAATTAGTTTTTACCAATACTCGTAGCTAAAAATACGAATCAAATTCCCTCCGTGCGATGGTCGCTCCTAATCGAGAGGGAATCTTATGTTTTTAATCAAAATTTTGAAAAGCTATTTCTTTATAAAAAAAATGAAAAATAAACTCTTAATTATCGGCATCGTGCTATTTAGCATATTGGCTGGACTTGGTTCGGCTCTTCTCTCGCTTTCAAACAATCCTGATGTCGGTTCGGCAAGTTTGAAGTTTCTCGTTGTATGTATGGGTACGTCATATCTCTTGCAATATGCCACGAGTTTGAATTTATTTTCAGATTCAATTGCTTACTGTACCGTTATGATTGGACTCAAGCGAAAATGTAATACTATTACCATGGGTGGAATAAAACGATTGTATATT
Source organism: Emticicia sp. (assembly GCA_031378345.1). GTDB lineage: Bacteria > Bacteroidota > Bacteroidia > Cytophagales > Spirosomataceae > Emticicia. The sequence goes on from JANNDY010000118.1 coordinate 46,682, forward strand.
GTTTTGACTGAAGACTTATTAAATGACTTTTTGACATTCAATCTTGCAATGACAACAGGCGAATTTACAGGAGCGATTCCATTAGTAGTTGGCAAAAAATTTATTGAAGTAGAAGCGTGGTATGATACATCAAAAATTGATGGTGAAATGAAAGCTGGGTCGGGCTTTACTCAGGGCATTGAATTTAAAGTTTTGGGTTATGATAAAGACATCGTTAAACTTCAAACCTTACTTTACGAAACGCCTGTCAATGTAATTGCTCAAGGTAACGATGGTGCGTTATACTATCTTGGTCAAAAATATGTGCCGTTGATGTTTGATGCTAAACTGGTAATTCCTGAAAAAGGAACAGCTCGTAAAGAAGTAACATTTATGGCAAAACAAGATGGATTTACAACTCCAGTCTTCCCATTATCATCGGCAGTTACTTTTGCTGTTGAGCCATTAGTTTAATCATTCAAAACCAAATGGAGCTTTCATTAGCTCTATTTATAATTTTCATTCAAGATGTTTAAAGTCAAAGAAAATCATCAAAACGAATATTTATTCGTTGGTGGCAATACCAAATTCTTAAGAGATTGTACTCAGGAAGATATTAAGTTGCTTATGGACAATGGGCATCGTAATTGGTTCGTAAAAAAAACTGAGGAAACTTCGGGAGGTGAAACTGTAGCTTTACCAGCTGCGACCAAAGCTAAATAATTTTCAAAACCTTTTTTCTATCAATCAATCATGGACGATTCAATAAGAAAATATGCTGCGATGCAATTAGCTGAAATGCAGCACAAAGCTGACCCAGAAAATGAGCAGCTATCAGAAGCCTTTACAACGGCAAAAGCTGAGTATGATAAGACTCAAGAAGCTGGCGAAGCTGAAATTCCTGCTTTAGAAGCAGAAGTAAAGCCGAAAGCAGAAGCAACACCGAAAGCAGAAGCAAAGCCGAAAGCAGAAGCAAAGCCGAAAGCGGAAGCAGAAGCAAAAGAGGATGCTGATGCTATTGCAGAAGCAGATAAAAAAAAATAGGTTTCGACCAATCTGACTTTAAAAAACGGGATGCCGTCCAGCAGCTTTCTCTTCAAGCCCAACAGCTTGATGGAGAAGCTGCTTTTTTGTCGAACAAACTGCACGACTTTACAGACAATGACGTAGATGGTCGCAAGGTGATTGTAGCACAAATTCTTTCCAAAAAAGAAGAATGGAAAAGTGTTCAAACAAAGATTATTCAAGTTGAAAAAGGTACTTACATCGAAGCTGTGATTGAAAAGCCTAAAAAATTTAATACCGCAGCGGTGGCAGAATTGAAACTTTCAGTGGCTCAAATTAATCCTAATATTTCAAAGCTGAAAAAGAAAATTGCAGAACAAACTACTTCGAAGCGACTGCAAGGTTGGGTGGAAGAGTTGGGGCAACTCACAGCCATTAAAAATGACATGATAAAACAAATACGCAACTATGAGGGGGCATGAAAAATACATTGAAAAAGTAAATGATGAAACAAATATCTATTTGCATCATCTACGCACTGGAGAAGAACTTGAGCCAAGATTTGCTGAAGCGTTTGAAAAAATCGAAATCGCTCGTGCTTGGGTACGAGATGGGTATTCTGACACGGAAGTCATTCAGCTTTTAAAAAATGACAAGCAAACTCGATTGCAAGCTCGCCGAGCAAGGGAAGTTTTGGCACTTGCTTACGAAATATTTGCAGACATCAGAATCATAAGAAATCCTGATGGTGTCAAACAAAAATATGCCGATGAATTCAATGACTTAGCAAAAACAATCAAAGATGAGTTAATATCTGCCATTGAAGATAGTGCTTCAAAAAAAGATATTACCGAACTCACAAATCAATGGAAGGCACTCAAAAAAGAAGCTGCCGTCATTGATGGAGCGTACCTTCCAACACCAAAAGGTGGAAGTGGTAATAAAAAACCAACAAAAATTATCTTTAAGCGGAAAACTGTCATTCAAAACAATGATGGAATTCAAAGAATTATTTCTGATAACACCGTAGAAGAAGCTCATTATGAAATTGCAGAATGATGACGAAGAAGAAATAAAGGAAGTTGAAATCAACGATAAACAGGCAGATTTCCTTGAAGCGATTATGTACACATTGACTTATCAAGGTGTAAAAAAAGCGATAATGATTGGTGGTATTGGCTCTGGAAAGTCGGTTATTTTGGGTAATGCAATCAAAATTATTTCTCAAGATTTACCTCGTGGTAAGGCTCAATTTGCTTGCAATGCGGTAAAGCAAGCAAAACGAGCATTAACACCGGGTCTGAAAGCCACATGGCGAGAGTTTTGGAATGCCACAGAATACGACCCAGCCACAGGTGAAGGAGAATTTGTTTTATGGAAAAAACCTCCAAAAGAATGGAAAACGCCTTATGAAGAACCTGACGATTGGGATAATTGTCTGTCTTGGGATACTGGTTTTGTCGTTGAGTTTTGTGGATATAGCCAGGACCAAGATGCACATCGAGGCAGAAATGATGATATTTTACTGATTGACGAAGCAAGTAGATTTAAAAAAGAGTGGCTCAAAATAGCAGAAGGGCGTGTTCGTGCCAATCTTGGAAAGTTTGATAGTTCCTTACATCATTTATGCTTATATTTTTCTAATCCAAATTATGATTCGGATGGAGATTGGATGTGGGATTTAGAGCAGTTGGCTCTTGCACAACCTGATAGATATGCCTTTGTGCATACTTGTACGCTTGATAATGTAGCCTTTTTACCGAAAGGTTATATTGAGGACAAAAAGAAAACTATGCACGATTTAGAGTATCGTGTAGAAGTCTTAGGCGAGCGAGTAACAAGAATCAAGAACTCCTACTACTCATCACTTAACTGGAGTCATCACTCCGATGTGGATTTAGATGACTACTACAACCCTACCCAAGAGCTGACTGCATCGGTGGACCTGAACGTACTGTTCACCTGCTCAACGATATGGCAAGCAAGTGGTCGTGAGCATACTTGCATCGGCAACCCATTTGTAAAAGAGGCAAAAGAAGGGTACTCAATGGCTGAATCATTGGGCTTTGAAATAGATGCCAAATACAAAAGCCACATTAAAAAGACTATCATAATAACAGGCGACCGCAATGGCTCAAATACAAGTGCTGGTAGCAAGAAAAAAGCCAATGGTCAGTACGAAACACAATTCGACCAACTCGTAGATACTTTGGAGTGTTTAGGTTGGAACGTTATCCTCGCACCATTGAACTACAATCCACCAAAGAATGACGTACATACATTCATTCAAGATATACTACTTGAGAATGATAGAGAGGAGTTCCATTTACGCTTCCACCCCGTGCATGCAAAGCAGACACTCATCTCAATGACGTTCACTCCCATCAAAGATGACTACAACAAAGACAAGAAGAGTGAAAGACGAAAGTCAGTCGAACAAGAGAACGCCACACACTTAGGTGATACTGTTGATTACTATACACTCTACATCAAGCATGATGCTTATGTCTATCGTGATGGTGGTTTTGATATGGAGTTCTTCTAATAACAAAGTGGCTTTCATATATTCGGCATTTGAGTTTTGGCAATTGCCAAAATGTCAAAGGGCGGGCTACACTGAGGGATAAGGGAGGGTGTTTTTGCCAATATTTTTTATTAAATTACTGACTATCAAATAGTTAGGGAGGGAAAAGTAGAAATTTGGGTGCAACTTTTTGAAAATGGCAATTTCATGCCTCATTTTCTCCATGATGTGCATACCAATGTGCCATTCTTTTGAAGGTTTTTTCAATCTTTGAAATGTCAATTTTGGCATTGTCAAAGTAAGAAACTATTTCTAAGACTTCAATGCGATTTGGTACAATTTGGAATTCTTTTGAGGTAGATTCTATGTAAATATTTAACTCCTCTTGGCTTTCAAATTGTATCAATTTAGATAAAAATGCAGGTTGTTTGGTGCATACTATGAAGTTGCCATTTGACTTGGCAAGGCTGTTATGTGCTATCAGAAATAGTGGAACTTCTTTCACGAGATGCAAAGAGAATATAATGAGCCTTCTCATTTTGGATAATAGGCATCTGTATAATATATAGATGCTCTACTCCATCAAGCTCTGTTGTATAATACGGCACGAAAAGACAATCAAGTATCCATTTTGGAATATTCCTTGATTGCCAACGGCTACCTTTTTTCTTCAATTCGGCATAGTGCTTTCTACCGAGCATGATGCCAGTTTCAAATTTTACTTCCATTTTTTTGACAGTTTTTATACTGCTCGAACAGCAGTTGGTTGTAATTATTTGACGAAAATACGTCATTTATTTGTCCTTTCCAAATGGTGGATTCACAAAGACTTTTGCGACCTGTATAACAAAACCATTAAAAAGAAAATTATGAGAACTCCCATCAGTTATTACGGTGGCAAGCAAATGATGCTGCCCCATATTCTGCCTTTGATTCCTGCTCATCGTACTTATGTTGAACCTTTCTTCGGTGGCGGAGCTGTGTTTTGGCAAAAACCTCCTTCGGAATATGAAGTGGTGAATGACACAAATAGCCGTCTGATTACCTTCTACAAAGTTTTGAAGTATGATTTTGAAAAACTACGTAACCAAGTTGATGAAACTTTTCACTCAAGAGAGCAACATAAAGATGCTAAAGAAGAGTATAAAAGTGGCAAAGAAGAAATCAATGATATGCTGCGAATGGCTTGGGCGGTTTGGGTGCAGACAAATATGAGCTTCACCAATAAAATTGAGGGCGGCTTTGGTTATGACCTTCTCGGAAAGTGTGCTTTGAAAATTCACAACAAAAAGAAGGCTCTAACTGAAGAGTACCAGGAGCGAATGAAAAAGGTAACGATTGAGAATTATGATGTGCTGAAAATAATGAAGGCTTATGACCATGAAGATGCTTTTTTCTATCTTGACCCGCCTTATGTGAGTGCCAATCAAGGGCATTATGCTGGTTATACGATGGAAGATTTCAGAACTTTGCTTGATGCTTGCGTTGGTTTGAAAGGAAAGTTTTTGTTGAGCAGCTATCCTGAAGAAATTTTGCTGGAGTATCGTGAGAAGTATGGTTGGAAAACTAACGACATTGTAAAAACAATAGCCGTTAGTGGAAAGCGTAGTCAAAATAGAACCAAAACGGAGTGCTTGACTTGGAATTATTAACCTGCTTTTCTGAAATCTTCAATAAACATTGAGTATTCTTTCAAGGCTTCATTGTCGATGTCTTTCCAATGTTTTTCGAGTTCGTATAAAATTCTGCTGGGCATCACTGACGAATAGTTTGTCAGTTGCTTTTCGTTGGTGTGTCCCATCATGAATTTTATAATGCTACGAGGGAGCATGAATTCATTTTCCATCATGCTGCCAAAAGTTTCTCGAAAATCGGAGCTGCTCAAATTGAAGCCAATGGTCGCTGCGTTTATTCCGCAATAATCGCCCAAATGTTTTAGCTCTTTATTCAGGTCCGAAAGGTCAAAGCGTGGAATGTTTTCGATGCTACCATATTTGTCAATAATGGCTTTTGCCTGTGGGAGCAATGGCGGTAAAGAAAAAATACTTGATTTGTTTCGCTGTTTTTTGAAGCAAGCTCCATGCAAGTTTTCATTCCGAAGGCTTATATAATCGGTGTGGCTAAAACCTGTGTACATCAAAAATATGGCAACATCTCTGATTCGCTCGATTGAAAAAGCATTACATGATTCTATCTTTTCTCGCCAAAGTGCATTGAGATAATTTGGTGGTTTGGGTTTTGAGTAGCTGAGATTGAGTTTTGCCACAGGCAAATGTTGAATGTATTCTTGATTTAGGGCAAAATCAAGCGTTTGTTTCATCAAAGTTGCGTGTTTATTGATGTGGTCAATGCCAAACTTCGGGGTGCCATCTTCATTCGATACAGTGAGCATCCATTTTTGGAGTTCTTTTATGTGTCGAAATTTGATTTCTGTAACCAATATTCGCTCCGAATAGTGCATGGTCAGAAAGGTTAAAATATTATTTTTCCTTGTTTGATAGGTTTTCTTTGTATTTTTCTTGATTTTCTTTTCATCTTCTCGGTCTTTGATGGCTTGGTCAATCACTTGCATGAAAGTTGGCGTTTGAATTACTTTCGGTTTTTTGGTTGCTGGGTCATAGTTGGCGTAGATTTTTTGGTAACTTGGTATTTCATCATTAAAAGTCTGCAAGCTCGTAAAGATTTCCTTCAGCGATTCTCTCATTTCTTGCAATCGCTTGTTTAGCTCATCTGCATCTTCATAAGGCTTGAGTACCCACTGATATTTGCCTTCTTTTGAAATTGGTGGTGAATGAAGTTTGTTTTTGGGGTGATTCCACCAGAAGCGATGGGGAATTTTGATTTTGGTACTTTTGGGGGAGTCTCGCAGATGTCCTTCGATTTCGAGTTGATAATAAATGACAAGGTTTTTGTTTGGCTCTGTGTTGGTTTCCCCATCTCTAAGAAAGAAATGTACATGAAGCATTTTTTTTTGTGTTTTCATTTCGTTTGCAACGATTTGGTGAAACCAAGACCTTGCAAACTGTTAGCGAGAAATTGAAACTGTGAGCAGAAAGTTATTAGGCGGTAAAGTATTTTCAAAACCGCATAAAACGCAAAAAAGCAGGTCTAAGACCTGCTTTTTCTGACGAAATGACTCATACTCAGACGGTATTTAGTGACCCTACGGGGAATCGAACCCCGGTTTAATCCGTGAAAGGGACTTGTCCTAACCGCTAGACGATAGGGCCGGCTGGTTCCATTTATCGTCTGTTTTGCTAAATCGTGGTGCAAAAGTACGACTTTTTTTTTATTACGCAATATACCCTTCAAAAAAAACTAAAATATTTTCAAGAATCTTTTTTGGAGTATAATTTCACAGCGAAAAACCATATATTTGGCTATTATTTTCTTTAACACTTCAAAACAACCTTTATCCTGATGAAAAGAATTTTTTTTGCTTTCTTTTTGCTTATTAGTAGTTTAAACTTAACAGCCCAAACGACCAAAACCCCAGAAGAGTTTCTTGGTTACAAACTCGGCACGAAATTTAGCTTTCATCACCGAATAGTTGATTATGTGAGACATGTTGCCGCACAGAATCCTACACAAGTAAAGACAATTGACTATGGGAGCACTTTTGAAGGTCGCCCGTTGATGGTAGCTGTAATTGCTTCGCCTGAAAACTTGGCAAAAATTGAAGAGATTCGAACAAATAATCTCAAAAACATTGGACTATTAGAGGGAAAAGCTACAGCAAAAGTTCCAGCAATAGCTTGGCTTAGTTATAATGTTCATGGAAATGAAGCTGTTAGTTCGGAAGCTGTAATGCAGGTTTTGTACGAATTATTGAATAAAAACAATACAACTACGCAAGAGATTTTGAAAAACACAGTTGTTATTCTCGACCCATGTATCAATCCAGATGGTAGAGACCGCTATGCTCAATGGTACAATCGTGTTGCTAATCAAGGCGGTAATTCTACTCCATTTGCAACTGAACACCGTGAGCCGTGGCCTGGAGGGCGTTTTTCGCATTATATTTTTGACCCAAATCGAGACTGGGCTTGGCAAACGCAAGAAATTACGCAGCAAAGAGTAAAATTATATAATTCGTGGATGCCGCATTTGCACGCCGATTTTCATGAAATGGGTCCAAATACTCCTTATTATTTTGCCCCATCAGCAAAACCTTATCATGAAGATTTGACCAAATGGCAACGTGAGTTTCAGGAAACTTTGGGAGAATTCAATAAAAAATATTTTGATAAAAATTATTGGCTTTATTTCTCGAAAGAAAATTACGATTTGCTTTATCCAAGCTACGGCGACACATATCCATCTTATAATGGGGCAATTGGCATGACTTATGAGCAAGGTGGTGGCGGTGTTGCCGGATTGGGCATTGCCAAAGATGATGGCGACACACTTACGCTTTCGCAGCGAATTTCTCATCATTTTGCTACAAGTATGAGTGCTTTAGAGGCGATTTCGAGTCGTGCAGATAAAACTGTGGTGGAATTTAACAAGTTTTTTACAGAAAAAACTGCTAACGGTTATGGTATTTATAAATCTTTTGTAATGAAATCTAAAGGCGATGAAGCAAAAGTAAAAGCTCTGACAGGGCTTTTGGACAAGCTCCAAATTTCATACAGTTTTGCCCAAAAAGAAACTAATTCTACAGGATTTGGGTATCAATCTTTGAAAGATGAAAGTTTCAAAATCGAAACTAATGACTTGATTATCAGCACTTTTCAACCAAAAGGAACTTTTGTAAAAATACTTTTTGAACCGAAAACTGCCCTCGAAGATTCTGTTACTTATGACCTAACTACTTGGTCTTTGGCTTATGGCTATGGCTTGAAGGCTTTTGCTACGAAAGAAAAATTGGCTGTTGGAAGTTTACAATCTTCAGCTTTAAATTCACAAAATATTATTGCTGGAAAACCTTACGCTTACATAGCTTCTTGGAAATCTTTTGAGGATGTAAAGTTTTTAGCACAAATATTATCTAAAGGAATTAAGGTGCGTTTCAATGAAAATGCTTTTGAAATTGATGGAAAGAAATTTGATGCTGGTTCACTAATTATTACCCGAACAAATAATGAACGCATGGGAGATAATTTTGACAAAACTGTTCAATCTATTGCAAAATCATTGAATATCAACCTTTTATCTACAAATTCTGGCATGGTTTCGTCAGGAAATGATTTTGGTTCAGGAACTGTTAATGTACTTAAAAACTCACGAATTGCAGTCATTTCGGGCGATGGAGTTTCGCCAACAGCCTTTGGCGAAGTTTGGCATTTTTTCGAACAACAAATCAATTATCCGATTACGGTTATTGATGGTAGCAATTTTTCACGGGTGCCTCTCGACCAAATTGATGTGCTTATTTTGGCAGATGGAAGTTATGATAAAATTTTGGGCAATGGCGATGCTCTTAAAAAATGGGTGCAAAATGGTGGAAAAGTAATTGCAATGGAAAGTGCAACGAGCTATTTTGCCGACAAAGATGGTTATGCTTTGAAAAAGAAGAAAGATTCTTCAGCAAATGACAAAGCCGAACTCAAAGTTTATGGCACTCGTGAGCGTGAAGACATTATGAATCAAATTCCGGGAGCGATTTATAAAGTTGAATTGGACAAAACGCACCCGCTTGGCTATGGCACTGATGGCGTTTATTATGCCCTCGTGCGTGACCCTTATAATTTTGAATACCTAAAAGAAGGCTGGAATGTTGGTTATATCAAGGAAAATAATCACGTAACTGGTTTTGCAGGAAAAAACGCCAAAGAAAAAATGAAAAACACCTTGATTTTTGGTGTGCAAAATTTGGGAAAAGGAAAAATCGTTTATATGGCAGATGACCCTCTTTTCAGAGGTTTTTGGTATGCTGGAAAATTGATTTTTGGTAATGCACTTTTTACGGTAAATTAATTTTTTTACCACTAAGTACATTTAAGAACATAAAGTTTCACCGCATCGGCGGTCCGACAAGAAAAATCTCAGTGCATCTAAGTGTTCTATGTGCCTCTGTGGTGAAAATCAACTCTATAAAACTATGAACAATACCCGACGCTCCTTTCTCAAAAATGCGGCATTAAGTTCGGCGGCATTTGTTGCACCGACTTTTAGCGAAGCACCCAAAATTACCGCCAGTAGAATTAAACTTAGTGTTTCGAGTTATTCGTATTGGCATTTTAAAGGCGATAAATTTCCGATTGAAAAGGTAATTGAAGAAGCAGCAAAAATGGGTTTAGATGGCATTGATGTACTTCACCGACAAATGGAAAGTGAAGACAATGCCTATCTTCAAAAACTCAAAAAACACGCTTTTGTGAATGGAATAGCCATGACTTGTTTGTCTATTCATCAAGGTTTTGTGTCGCCCGACAAGGCAGTTTTGAAAGAACATATCGACCACACCAATCATTGTATTGAATTGGCATATAAAATGGGCATTCCGTGTATGCGTTTGAATACTGGCCGCTGGGGAACAATCAAATCGTTTGATGATTTTATGGCAAAAAGGGGCATAGAACCAGCCATTGCAGGCTACACCGAAGACGAGGCTTTTAAATGGTGCATTGACAGTATTCAACAGTGCATGAAAAAAGCTGAAGAATGTGGCATTCTGCTTGCTCTCGAAAACCATTGGGGACTTGGCTCCACGCCCGAAGGAATGTTACGCATCAAAAATGCTGTTGATTCTCCTTGGTTGGAACTTTTGATGGATACGGGCAATTTCTTGGAAAATCCATATAGCAAATTAGAAATGATTGCTCCACAAACAAGTTTTGTTCAAGCCAAAACTTATTATGGAGGAGGCGAATGGTATTCGCTTGATTTGGACTACAAACGCATAGTTGATATTCTGAAAAAAGTAAATTATCAAGGCTATATTTCTATCGAATTTGAAGGTAAAGAAGACCCAAAAACTGGCGTTCAAAAAAGTGTAGATTTGTTGAGGAAATATTTATAAATACGATATTGGAGTTTGGAAAACTCTCAAATCTCCTATCTCATATCTCGAATCTAAAATAATGAGTTACAACATTCAAATATATTCAGCCAAAACAATGTTGGCAGAAACTGAGGTAGAATCAGAAGATTTTTTCGATAATGATAAAAATTTAATTCCTTTTACTGAAAAGCAAATTCAGTCTTTAAAAGACCAACTTTTAAAGGCTAACTACGAAATATTAAAGGAAGATAAAAAAGGAATTACCTTCAAAAACGAGGCTTTTGAAGGCATGAAGGCGATTCTTACACCCTCATGCCTGTATTTAAGAGCGAGCTATGAGGATGCTTTTGAAATTGGTATTTTGTCATCAGAAATGGCAGATACGGGCGAATTTGCCAAATACGATCCTCAAGCTGATGGTTGGGAAGTTTTGGGAGAATGATTTACTTTTTCATCGTACCAAGTAAAATTTTATTTTCAAAAACTGTCCCGATTAATAATTTATCACCAAAAACCGCCCCAACGCTTGAACCAGAAACTGGTTTTCCGTCATTGAGATAAATACTTTCTAATGTAAAATTTCCTTTAGATTTATAGTCGATTTTGATAATTTCGGAAGGTGACGGTTTTGAATGGTCTTTTGAATGTCCCAAAAATGCCAATAGTTTTGGGTGGCATCCAACCCATAAATTTCCGACTTCATCAAGCTCTATATTGTCGGCACCGTTGATGGAAATCTCGTCAGATTCAGTCAAATTTCCAGTTGCAATATCACGGTCAAAAACCCTGATTTTTTGCCCAGACGTAGCTGCAACAAACAATTTACGACCATCAAGGCTTGTGTTGATGCCATTGGCATAGCGAAATCCATCGGCTAAAATACTCCCTTTTTTTCCATCAAAATACAAGACATTTCCCATTGGAATTTGTAGTAAATCCTTTTTATCTCTCAAATAAGTTTTGTCCTCGTCATGGTCGTTGGTCATATAAAATGACCTCTCTCCTACCCCAACTACATCATTTGGGTCAATAATTAAAGGGTCTGAAATACTTTCTAAATGAACCAATGTGCTATCTGTAAATTTAAATATTTCTATAAAATCACCAATTTTTCTATGATTTACTACAAAAAGATGTTTTGTACCATTATTTGATTTATACAAACTTATGCCATGCGGATGAAAATCTTCAAAAGGCAGTTTTTGAGTCAAATTGATAGGTTTTGGAGAATTTTCGTTGAGATTTAGCAAATAAATTGCACCTTTTTGGGTAAAATCAGAAAAATCATTCGACGAAATCAAAGCCAAACCAGTTGCTTTGTCAATGGTGATATCTTCCGACCCATTAAAGCCTTCGATTTCGGAAACTGTGCCATTGAAATGAGGTTCGATTTTTGTAAAAAATCCTGCATTAATAAGCGTTCTTCCTAAGAAAAAGGCAATAAAAGCGAGAACTACAAGTGATATTTTAAGCCAAAGTTTCATTTTAGAATGAATAATGTATTATTGAAAATGTAGAATACTTTACCCAAAATAATGTAAAATTGAAAACAAATTATTAATCGCTCGGGCGACCCCGTATCATTTTTACATTATTCATTAATTTCAAATATCACAAATCCCAACACCTTGTTTCAATGAAGCGATTTTGTCGGCACGAGCAGGGATAAATTCTTGGGCAACAAAACCTTTGAAATTCGTTTCGGCAATTGCACTCATAATTGATGGATAATAAATCTCTTGGGTTTCGTCAATTTCGTGTCTGCCCGGCACTCCGCCTGTGTGGTAATGTGCAATATATTTGCTATTATCTCGAATGGTTCTGATGATGTCGCCCTCCATGATTTGCATGTGATAAATGTCATAAAGTAGCTTAAAACTATCAGAATCAATCTTTTTGCACAATTCTACACCCCAATTGGTGTGGTCGCACATATAATCTTTGTGGTCAATTTTGCTATTGAGCAATTCCATTACAATTGTTACTTTTTTCTTTTCGGCATAAGACAAGATTTTTTTCAAGCCTTTGGCACAAGTTTTCAAGCCATCTTCATCATCTATTTTTTTCTCACGATTTCCTGAAAAACATATCAAGTTCGTAAAGCCAGCCTTCGAAGTTTCATCAATCAAATATTTATAATATTCTTCCAAACCATCATGGTGTTCTTTTTTATTCCAACCTTTCGTAATGCCCCAATCTTTACTTGTACTCGAAACCATGGCACAAGTAAGGTCGTTTTTCTTGACAGTCGCAAATTCCTCTACTGACAATAGTTCGATAGACTGCAAACCGATATTTCGAGCAGATTTGCAAAGAGAATCAAGTTCGATTCCGTTATAACACCAACGACAAACCGAGTGATTGATGCGGCCTTTGAGAGCTGCCCCCATTTCGTTATCGGCAGCATTTAGGCGTGAAGCTATTGCACCTGTGAGTGTCAATCCAGCAGTGGCGACTGCCGCAGTACCTCCAACAATTTTTTTCATAGCATTTCGGCGGGAATTATCATTTTCCATAATAAAAGGATTTCTTGAAAGGTTTTTTCTTAAAACTCAGGCAATTTTAAAGAAAAAAAATGACATTTTAGTAATAAACAAGTCTGAATATAATAAATAATACGTTTTAACGTATTTGGATATAAAAGATGAATACACAAAAAACCAATCACCAAAACAATTAAAAATTAATGAAAAAAACATCAAAAGTTCTTATTTTATTCATGATTAGCTTAGTTGCTACTTCTTGTTTGAAAAAAATAACTGAAAACATTGTGCCTTCGGGAACTGCAAGTATCATTTCAAACGGCACAACATTTAATTTGGGAACGCCTACGGCAGTTACCGTTTTGGGTGTTGTTACTGTTGAAGCACTAAAAGATAAAAGTGGTTTTACTTTATTATTAAACAAATCGGATATAAGTACAGGGAAAACGTATGATTTGAAAAGCTCAACGGGGGTTTTTACTTTTTTGAGTGAAGGCACATATTATGTTCCGAATACAGGTTCTTTAGAAATTACCAAATTTACTGATAATAAAATCGTAGAAGGTAAATTCAATTTTGAAGGCTCGGCCGTTGGAAGTGTAAGCAAAAGAATGACCGCATCAGGCATTTTTAGTGTGAATATTATTTTGTAACACAATTTTTAAAATTGTATATAAAAACAATTTGGGAATCGGGTAGCCGAAACGATTGTGTAACCAAAAGCGTGTTGAATTTCTCATCACGCTTTTGGTTTTTTTTAGAAAACAAAAGTCATAAATAACTTATAATCAGAGTTTTACAAAAAAAGCTTATTATTTATCATTCATCATTCATCAATTTTTTGAACGGTGGTATAATTTTAGTTGTTAGTATTACGAGCGGCGTTTCGCAAAATTTAATAGACATTATGTATGAATAAACATTTTTTCCAACATATTTTTGATAAACACCAACAAGCCGAGCCTGTTCCACCAACCAAAGAGATTGCGGCTTGGGCTTTACGCATCATTCGATTGTTGTTTCCTGAGCAAACAAAAGAATATTTTCACTCAGAGGAAGAAATCGAAATTCAATTTAAAAACCTTGAATTGGATTTAAGAAATATTCTGATTTCAACTTATCAATGCAAAAACTGCAATCCCGAAAGTGAAGCAAACCAATTTATCGAACAGATTCCAGTAGTTTATCGCACTTTAAAGACTGATATTCAGGCAATTATAGAAGGCGACCCTGCTGCAAAAAGCGAATTTGAAGTCATTAGAGCTTATCCTGGTTTTTTTGCCATTACATTTTATAGGCTTGCTCACGAATTATATAAATTAGAGATTCCGCTTTTGCCAAGAATCTTGACCGAATATGCTCACTCAAAAACAGGAATTGACATTCATCCAGGAGCCCAAATCGACGAATATTTCTTCATTGACCATGGCACAGGCATTGTCATTGGTGAATCTTGTATTATTGGCAAACATGTAAAACTTTATCAAGGTGTTACCTTAGGTGCATTAAGCGTTGAAAAAACTTTGGCAAACACCAAACGTCATCCAACGGTTGAAGACAATGTAGTAATTTACTCAGGAGCAACGATTTTGGGCGGAAAAACCATCATCGGCGAACATTCAATCATTGGTGGAAATGTTTGGCTGACGAAATCAGTACCTTCTTACTCAACGGTTTATCACAAACCTGAGATTAAGGTTGTGGAAAGGGTCATGGAATAAATTAATTTTGAATGATAGACTGAATGAATGATAGAATATTTTTCTTATTGTTCATTTTATCATTCACCGAGCGTCGGTTGCTCATTCTCTCATTGAAGCATTCACTCATTATATTATGACCATCATTGACCTTGTGGGCAACACGCCGCTTGTTGAGTTACAAAAACTTAATCCGAACCCAAACGTAAAAATTTACGGCAAACTCGAAGGGAATAATCCTGCGGGAAGTGTAAAAGACCGCCCAGCCTTAAATATGATTCGGAGTGCAGTGGAGCGTGGCGATATTAAACACGGCATGAAACTCATCGAAGCAACGAGCGGAAATACGGGCATTGCTTTGGCGATGATTGCCCGATTATTCGATTTAGAAATTGAACTCGTAATGCCTTCAAACTCTACTCGTGAGCGAACACTCACGATGGAAGCCTTCGGAGCAAAGGTAATTTTACTCGAAAACATCGAAAAGTGTAGAGATTATGCCGAAGAACAAGCAAAAACCAATGAGTATTTTATGCTCGACCAATTTGCTAATCCTGATAATTATTTGGCTCATTATAAAACAACTGGACCAGAAATTTGGCGAGATACCGACCAAAAAGTTACGCATTTTGTGAGTTCAATGGGAACAACGGGTACAATCATGGGAACTTCGATGTACTTGAAAGAGGTAAATTCCGACATTCAGATTGTTGGCTGCCAACCAACCGAAGGTTCGTCTATTCCTGGCATTAGACGCTGGCCAACAGCATATTTACCAAAGATTTTTGATGCAAGTCGTGTTGATAGAGTGATGGATATTGACCAAAATGAAGCCACTGAAATGGCTCAAAAATTGGCAAAAACCGAAGGAATATTTGCAGGAATGAGTTCGGGCGGAGCAGCCTCAGCAGCCATCAGATTGGCACAAGAATTAGACTCAGGCGTAATTGTTTTTATCTGCTGCGACCGTGGCGATAGATATTTATCAAGTAATTTGTTTGGGTGAATATTAATTTTGAAAATCACCATACTAATATTTGAAAGCCATTAGAAATTATATCTAATGGCTTTTTTGTTTAAAAACACAACACATTTCAACCATTCAGCCTTTATTTTTACCGTTCTTCACTAAATTTCAATAAAATTCTCTGCAAAGCGTCTTCAAATCAAACAGCGAATGTTTCACAATTAATGAATACTACCGAACAAAATAAACATATTCAAGAAACCGTCAGCGGCGAAAAACAGCGACTCTTAGGATTTATCCGACAGCGAGTGCCGTCTTTGTCAGATGCCGAAGATGTGCTGCAAGAAGTGTTTTATGAGTTGGTAGAAATGTACAGATTGACCAAACCAATTGACCAAACGGTAGCTTGGATGTTTACGGTTGCTCGCAATAAAATCAATGATTTGTACCGCCGAAAGAAAGTGGACGCACTGGAAGAAATAAAGGCGAATGTGAGCGACGAAAATGAAAACTTATCTTTGTTTGATATTTTACCCGATGGCTCAAATCAAGACCCAATGATGCAAGAAACTATCTTGGAGGCACTTTCGGAGGCACTCGAAGAACTTCCTGCTCACCAAAGACTGGTTTTTGAATTGCACGAATTGGAAGATAAATCGTTCAAAGAAATTGCAGAAATCACAGGCGTAAAAGTCAATGTTTTGATTTCGGAAAAACGCCAAGCGATTTTGTTTTTGCGAGAAAAATTAAGGTATCTGTACGAAGATTTATTTGAGTAAAACGAACATTTAAAAAATAAAAAATGACAGCATTATGGATTTTGGGCGGAATCGCTATCGCAGTTGTAGCAGTCTCCGTGATGAGTTTGGCAGTGATGTATTTATGGAATTGGTTAGCACCAATCGTTTTCAAATTGCCAACAATTAAGTTTAAGCACGCTTTGGGTTTATTAGTTTTAAGTAAACTACTCTTCGGAGGTTTTGGAGGATGGCATGGAGGACACTACGGTTTTCATCATGGCATGAAAGGATTTCAACATCACAAAGAATGGAAAATGAATGTAGAGAAAAAAGATTCACTCAATCATTAATTCACCGAGCGACGGTCGCTCAATCAAAAAAAGATTAACTAATTGATTATAAGTGAGTTATGGAGAAAAATCACTCAATCGCTAAATCACAAATTAACAAACAAATGAGGAAATTTTGGTTTTTAAAAGGATTTGTCATGGTGGCAGCCTTTATTTTTATCGGCGGATTTGCCGTAATGAGTCTTTGGAATTGGTTGATTCCAAGCATTTTCGGACTCGCCACTATTACGTGGGTACAAGCACTTGGCTTGTTAGTTTTGTCTAAAATTCTGTTCGGAGGTTTTCATGGTCGTGGACATGGCGGCGGTTTTGGTGGCGGAGGCGGACATCATTTCTGGAAACAAAGAATGGCAGAACGCATGGAAAAAATGTCGCCCGAAGACAAAGAACATTTCAGAACAAAAATGAGAAATCGTTGGGGTAAGTGGACGGAGAAAGTTGAAGAGTAATTTTTAGTATTATTTTTGCCCTACAACATCCCCCCATCGACGGCTTTGCCAGTCAGATTCCCCCTTCAAAGGGGGAATTTTTCATTAAATTGATTCACTAATCTTTTCTTGTATTTCTTGCATGGTATTTTTTATAATTTCATTTACAAAATTTTCCATTTCATTAGGTTTCCAAGTTTCGTGGTAGAGTTTGGTGATTGGTTCACTTGCAAAATTATTAAATTCCAATGTTTTCTCTGAAAAAGATACTTCAATTTTAGAGCATATTGCAAAAACCGTTTGAAGATTTTTAAAATTACTTTGGGTATAAATAAATTGGATTTTAATTGCTTTTTGATCCATATAAGAATTATTTGATAAAACTCTTAAATTTATTATCCCAGTGGTACATTCAATTCCATGAATAATTTGAAAAAAAACACATTTATACTCATTTACAAAAAATAAATCACTAAGTTTTTCTATTTTTATTAAAAAAACATTTAGCAGTGGTTGAATCAAATTTTCAACAACCTTTCTTACACTTTCATCAGATTTCAATACTTTCACATTCAAATCCCCCTTCAATCCTTGCTTAAACAAAGCAATTTCCTTGTCAATATCATCTTTTTCTTCAATTTCTTCACCTTTTGCACCTTTCAGATAAATATCTAATGAGTGTTTCAAAATCCCTGCCATATACTGAATCAAAGGAATATTCACGTTTTCATCTGCTTGCGAGAGAACGCTATAATAATTATTGCGATCGTCTTTTTTTACAACAACGACAGGGAAGTTTTTTTGTAATAAAATCAAATTCATCAGAATTCGAGCCATGCGACCATTTCCATCATCAAAAGGATGAATTGCTACAAATTCGTGGTGAAAAACTGCCGCTAAAACCAAAGGATGAATTGCTGAATTTTCTTTTGCTTCATTGTACCAATTCATCAATTCCGCCATTTTAATTGGCGTATCTTCGGGCGAAGCATAGTAGTGCATTTCTCCCGTGCGAGTTTTGACACTATTGGGCATTTTTTTATATTCTCCCAGTAAAATTTGCTTTTTTGTAGGCAAACCTTCAGTATTTACGGCATTAGTTTCGTAAGGCTCAACTAAAATCATTTTGTGCAAAGTCCGAATATCAACTTCCGAAAAACCTCTTGCCTCCTTAACAATACTTAATAACAAATGAATTGCCTCATTATGCCCTTTTATGTCCAAATGGTCTTTTAATGTTTTGCCTTTCGCCGTAATTCCGTGCATCAAAAACGCCACCGTTTCGCCATAATCAAGTTGATTTCCCTCAATTGCATTAGAATGATAATTCCAATCAAGGCGAAGTTTTTGCATGATTCGTTCTTCCTTTGCTTTCAGCAATGGTCTGTGAGCATCAATTTCTGCTTTGATTTGGTCGAGTTCTGTTACAAAATCTAATTCACTAAGTGCAATTAAGGAAGATATTTTCATTGAAAAGAGATTGTTTTAGACAAAAGTAATGATAAAACCATTAGTTTTAAAATTAACAGTAAGCCCGAATGGGCTTTAACTCGAATAGCCCTGAGTGCAACTCAGGGAAAAATATAGTGCAGATAACCACAACCCCGAAGTGGGTTGAACAGTGTATGTTTAACCCACTTCGAGGTTACTGGAATCCTTAACAATTTTATTCCCCGAAACGGTTCGCCGTTGCGATTCATTCGGGGCTATTCGAGTTAAAGCCCATTCGGGCTTCACACTAAAAAACTACGCTACCCGCACCACTTCATTCATTTCCAAATAAACGAGTATCATTTCTACATTTTCGTAGCCCATTTGGTTGTATAATTTACCGTAATTTTTTACTTGTTCAGCATATTTATGGTGCAGTTTTGGGTCGTTGCTTTTACCCGTTTTATAATCAATAATATGCACGATTCCATCTTTTATTACCACTCGGTCGGGGCGTTGAATTTCGCCATTGGGTAGCAAAATTTCTCTTTCATTATTAATTTCTAAACCTTCTTCAAAAAGTGGCTGTAATTCGGGCAAATTGATTACTTTTTCTATCGCTTCTCTAATGTCTTCGCCTTCTTTTTGACTGATAATTCCTTCAAATTCTAAGGATTGAATTGCTTTTGGTACATCGTTTTTTGTTTTGATTTTTGCAAAAGCCTCGTGTACTTTATTGCCTCGGTCTTTGCTTTTGTCGAGCGTTTCGGGGTCAAATATTTTATCAGAAGTTCGGCGTAAACGTAAGCGGTCGCTGCGGTCTTCACTGATGATTTTTGGTAAAAGAATCACTTCTTGCATTTCAACTTTTGGCGTAAATTTCTTAATAAAACTTCCTCTACTGATTTCATAAATATTCTCTTCTGGATTAAATATACCTTCCGATTCCAAGAAATCTCGCATCAACTCCCCTACTCCTTGTAGTTTCTTGTGATAACTTTTACCTGAAAGTACAAACAATTTATCGGCAGCACGAGTGAAAGCTACATACAACATATTGAGGTTTTCGAGGAACGTTGCTTGCATTTCTGAATCATACTGTTCCGATAATTCGGTCATGCCTAATTTGTCATTCAACTTGATTGGTGATGCCAACAAACGCACATCACCATCTTCTTTTTCATGCGTAAACTCTTGATAATCAAGCGATTCTAAATCTCCCCAAACTTCTGAATAATTATTTGGCTTATACGACCATTGGCAATATGGAATAATTACGACAGGATATTCTAAGCCTTTTGAGCGGTGAATTGTGGTAATCGTAACGGCATCTTGCTCCGATGGTGATTTGACCGAAAGTACAGAAGAATCTTTTTTCTCGTCCCAAAACTTCAAGAAATCTTGTAAATGATTGCTTTCTTTCAAGCTATAATTCAATACAACGTCCAAAAATCTGAAAAGATATGATTTTCGGTCGGTACGCTCAAAAAGCCCGAAGGTATGAATGATTTTTTCGGTCAATTCGTAAATGCCTGCTTTGTTTAAATTTATCGGATTTAATTCAAAACCATGATTAGAAAAAAGCAAATAAAACTCCGAAATATGTGGAGCATCGACGGCTGCTGAAATCAAGTCGTTTGCTTGATTATCAGGAATTTGCCCCAAAATAGTTTGATAAAATAAATACGAAACCTCCGATTTTGCCAAACGATTATCGGGTTGATTAACAACTCGCATGAAGGCCACCAACAAACGCACAATTGCAGAGTTTTTGAGCAAAAGCGAATCACGAGAAATGATTTTATAATTGGCATCGGTCAGGAAATTTGCCATTGCCGACGAGTCTTTATTTTTGCGACAAAGTATAGCAATATCTCCTTGTGCGTAGCCTTCTTGCAAAGCCTGTTCGATGAGTTCAACGGTACGAGAAAGCATCAAATCTTCACCTTTCACGTACTCCAAAAACTCAACTTGAATTTGTCCTCCAACGAGTGCTTTTGGTGGAATTTCCTGCAAATAATCAGAGTAAACATCGGGCAAAAAACTATAAATTGGTGTGTATTTTTCGAGAATTGAAGCAAAAAAACGATTATTAAAATCAATGACTTCTTTGGCACTTCGGTAGTTAGTCGTAAGCGATTTTGGAGTAATATATTGAGCAACTGACATGAACTGCTCGACCTGAAAATCTTGCACTAAAACGCTGTTCATCAATGGTTTAATATCACCTTTGAACAAATAAACGATGAGTTCCATCTTGCCGCCACGCCAACGATAAATGGCTTGTTTGGCATCGCCCACAATGAGATTAAAATGGTTATACGCCAGCGAGTTTTCGATAAGTGGCAACAAATTATAAAACTGCATATCCGACGTATCCTGAAACTCATCAATCAGCAAATGATTGTAGCGTTCGCCGATGCGTTCGTAGATAAACGGCACTGGTTCAGACAAAATAATTTGCAGGATTTTTCGGTTAAATTCGGCAATGAAAACTTGGTTTTTCTCGTCTAAAACTTCGTCAAATTCTTTCTTGATTTTCTTCAATAAAGACAATTTTCGGAGGTTGGGTTTTAGTAAATTTAAGAGCGTATATTTCTTCAAATTTTGCTCCTTAAACTCCTGCATTTCAAAGAAAACCTGACTTAAATCTTCTTTGATTGAATCAATGGCATTTTGTGTTGGAATCGGTGTTTTGGCGGTGTACCATTTATCATCATTGATGGCTGCAAAATGATAAGAATTTGGCGATTTTTCTTTCTTTTTATAGTATTCGTCTTCAAAATCTTCTCGCATATTATAAAAATACCCACCAATTCCTTTGGCTTTTTGGGTGAAATCTTCAATGCTAAGTCCTTGATTTTCAATGTATTGGATTCCTTTTTCAGCTAAACTTTCTATTTCGTTTTCAAACCATTTCAGATAAGTATAAATATTATTAGAAATCGCCCAAAAATCTTTGGGTTCGAGGTTGTCGAGCTTGATTAGCGAGGCATAAAATTGGTCGTTGATGAGGTGATTCCCAAACTTTGCGAGTTCGTCCGTTACAAAATTCCAACTTTGACCGTCGTTTACTTTTTCGCCAATAAAATTTTCTAAAATTCGGGTAATATCACGGTGTTCTTCATCACCTGCTTTTTCAATCAAACGCTCTACGGCTTCGGTCATTACTCGGTTAGAATCAAGTACAATTTCGTAGTTGAACGGCAAGCCCAAATCTTCGGTAAAAGCACTTACCAATTGATTGACAAAACTATCAATTGTCTTGACTGCAAAGTCAGAATATTCCTGAATGATATGCTTGAAAACCTCTGCCGCTCGAAACTGAATCATGTCTTCGGGAAGTTTTGTTTCTTCAACAATCATCTGAAACATTGTCCAAAATTTTGATTTTTCGTTGAAACTCTGCAAATCTGCCATTTCTTTCAAGGCTGAAAGAATTCGGTCTTTCATTTCGGCAGCGGCATCGTTGGTGAAGGTAATCGCCAAAATACGCTTGTAATAATACGATTTATCACTTCCAAGAGCCAATTTTAGGTATTCTTTGGTGAGTGTAAAAGTTTTTCCCGACCCAGCCGACGAACTATATATATTGAATTTTGACATGATTAATCTTCATCATTTAAAGCACTTGGATTATTATTTAAATTAATCATTCCAAAAATCATCGAACAAGCAGAAAGGACAATCATGGCACGAAAAAAGGGGTAAATAAGATAGGATTCTAATAAAAATATATAATAACTGTGCATAATATGAGCAAAAATTGATAAACATACGCCCAAAATAATCAAATACTTGTTGTTGTCATTAGAAGGTAAAAATAGCACTAACATTCCAGCATAAGATGCCAAAATAATAAATATAAAAATGATAAAAGCATACGCAAAAGATACATTTGGATATAAGACAATGATAAAGTAAACGAAAAGAATGATAAAAATAAATGGCAAAAAGAATTTGCTGTTATCGCTGGAATTAAACACTTTGATTGCTGCTCCCATTCGCTTAAAAACATCAATCCAAAGGGCAAAAATGGCAAAATGAATACAAATATTAACTCCTACGGCGATTTTTTCAATAAATAAATATAGCATTAGGGCTGGCAAAATAGGCAATAAAATACTTATTAGAAAGACTTTTTGCATTCTATCAAAATGCTCTTTTTGCATCTGAAAATACCATATTCCCATCGTTATAAATGATAAAACTCTAAAACTGACAGTCCATGAAGCATGGTAAATCTTAACCTCTACCGATTGAGCGAAGATTTCACAGATTAAAAATATCAAAATGATAAAAATATATGTTGTGTTTTTTTTCATTTCAATTTTATAAAAAACACAAAAGATAGTATTTTACTCATCTTCAGCAAAGCTAAAACTTCTCTTCTCTACATACCGAATCATTCCATAAATCATCATACACCTTGAAATTACGGTTACTGTTCTTAAAACTGGATATGCCCACGAAAGTTTCTGTAAAAATGTATGATAACCATTGATGATATTGACAAAAACTAACAACATAATTCCGAAGGTTATCCAAAGCCTTTTTTCTTCATTAAAGGGTAAAAAAGCTGCTAATACTCCTGTATAAGAGAATAGTACAATATAAATCAATACAATAAAAACATAGACACCCGTTAATGCTTGATATAACGAAAAATAATAAAACAAAAGAGGGAATATAAAAAAAGCAGGAGTCACTTTGGTTAAGGTTCTATTGGAGTCATTTAAGGTAATAATTGCTCCCAGACGCTTAAAAGCATATATCCAGAGCATCAATATCCCTATATTTGTATAAATATTAATAATTATTGCCTGTCGCTCAGGAATCAAATATGATGAAAGTGAAACAATAATTGGCAATAACATGCTTATTAAAAATACCGTCTGAATGCGATTAAAGTTTTCTTTTTGATTATCATAATACCAAAATCCCATTATTATCCAAGATAAAATCCTAAAATTATTAGTCCAGAAAGAATCTTGGTGATTGTATTCATGAAAACAAATTTCACAAATAAGTACTATAAAAATTACAATTATAAAACTTATATTTCTCTTCATACGGTATTTTTATTAGCAATATTAATGCGATTCACGCTTTACTTCATGTCCTGAACTTCCAACTAAAAAGTCTAAATCAGCACCTTTGTCTGCCTGCATTACAGTATTGATATACAATTGTGTATAACCACGGTCATAACCCAAATCAATAGGTTTCCAGTTTTTGCGTCTTTCGGCAAGTTCCTCGTCCGAAACGTGCAAATGTATGGAACGATTTGGCACATCAACTTCAATAATATCTCCATTTTGAACTAAACCCAAATTCCCACCAACGGCAGATTCGGGCGAAGCATGAAGGAAAACTGTACCATAGGCAGTGCCACTCATGCGTGCGTCTGAAATTCGCACCATGTCTGTAACGCCTTTTTCGAGGAGTTTTTTTGGTAATTGCATATTGCCAACTTCGGGCATTCCGGGATAGCCTTTTGGACCAACATTTTTCATGACCATCACACAGTTTTCGTCAATATCCAAATTTGGGTCATCAATTCGGGCATTATAATCTTCGATTGTTTCAAAAACTACCGCCCGTCCCTTGTGTTGCATCAAATGTGGCGAAGCTGCCGAAGGTTTTATCACTGCACCATTTTCACACAGGTTTCCTTTCACAATAGCAATACCACCTTCACGTAAAATTGGTTTTTCAGCACTTGCAATAACATCATCATTCCATATTTTCGCTCCTTTTGAGTTTTCAGTCAAACTTTTACCATTAACCGTAATTGCTTCTCTGTGCAAAAATCCAGACATCTCTTTTATGACAGCAGGAAGTCCACCAGCATAATAAAAATCTTCCATCAAATACTTGCCAGAAGGCATCAAATTAAGCAAAAATGGCATTTTACTACCAATATCATCAAAATCTTTGAGGTTCAAATCTACGCCAATTCTTCCTGCAATTGCTAATAAATGCAAAACCAAGTTAGTCGAACCACCAACGGCTGCATTCATCATGATGGCATTTTCAAAGGCATCACGGGTCAAAACTTTCGATAAAGAAAGATTTTCTTTCACCATTTCGACAGCACGCATTCCTGACATGTGAGCCAAAACTTTTTTGCGTGAATCGGCCGCAGGAATTGCCGATGCTCCCGGCAATGTTAGCCCCAGAGCCTCTACCATTACTGCCATTGTTGAAGCAGTTCCCATCGTAGAACAATGCCCAATACTTCGACTCATGCACGACTCAGCTTCTTCAAATTCTTCGGCTGTCATTTTACCAGTTTTCAAATCATCGGCAAAACGCCAAACATCAGTACCTGAGCCAATGGCTTTTCCTTGAAAACGACCATTGAGCATCGGTCCGCCCGGTACAACTATTGTTGGCAAATCGCAACTTGCAGCACCCATTACGAGTGATGGCGTGGTTTTGTCGCAACCTGTTAAAAGTACAATGGCATCGAACGGATTTCCACGAATACTTTCTTCTACACTCATTGAGGCAAGATTTCGATAAAGCATTGCAGTTGGACGAATGATGGTTTCGCCCAAAGACATGACTGGAAATTCTAATGGGAAGCCACCTGCTTCATAAACGCCATTTTTTACGACTTGTGCCAGTTCTCTAAAATGCCCATTGCAAGGCGTTACTTCCGACCAAGTATTGCAGATACCAATTACAGGTTTTCCTTTGAATTGGTGTGCAGGATAGCCTTGATTTTTTATCCAACTGCGGTAAATAAAACCGTCTTTTCCTTCTTTTCCGAACCAATCTTGGCTACGTAGGGTACTTTTTTCTTTTTCAGGCATAATTTCGTTTTTTTCTATATTTTTAGAAAAATCAAGGAATTTATATCAAAAATCCTTAATTTTGCATTGCATAGCACCAAATTAGAGATTTTGCAGGAAACTATAACTAAATACTTAAAAAAATTAAAATTATGAACTTATTTGATACGTTGAACGAGGCATTGAATGAAGAAGTTGTATCAAAAATTGCCAAGCTTTCGGAGGAAGAACCAGAGAAAACGAAAAAAGCGTTAGATGGTATTTTTTATACATTGATAGCTGGACTTATTCGCCGCACAGGTAGCATGATGAGTGTGAGTATGCTCTATAATCAAGTGCAGAAGGGTAATCAGGGGGGAGAATTGATAGGGAATATTATGCCTTATTTGAACAAAAAAGAGAAATTAGATGCTATACTAAAAACTGGTGATGGTTTGGTTAGTCAGATTTTTCCTGCCTACAAAAGCCCATTGGTAAGTATGATTGGAACTTATGCTGGCATCAAGAAAAACTCTTCTACGATGTATTCGAGCTTGGCCGCACCAATTTTGGTTGATGCAGTTAGCAAAGAAATTGACACAAATAAATTGGATGTTGATGGTTTGATTAGTTTTTTAAGCGACCACCATGAGCAATTATTTAAGGTTGTTCCTGAAGAATTATTAGAAAAAATGATTCCTCAGTTAGGGCTTCAAGAATTACAATCGCCAAAATTTGCTTCAGCAAAAAAGATTGTTTCTGGAAAACTAACAAATATAAAAGGCAAAGCCATTGCGGCGGGTGAAGAAACTATAGAAGAAAGTGAAGAGGTTAGTGAAAAACCAGCTTTCCCTTTGAAATGGATTGCAGGTTCACTTTTTGGAGTTGCCGCAGTTGCTGGAGGCATCTATTGGTATCAAAATTTTTATGAGCCTGCTCAAGTTATAGCTCCCGAAGAGCCAGTTTTGCCAGCCATTGATTCGAGTGTATTGAAAGCGGATAGTATAAAAATAGATTCTTCCGTAGTGAAGGTTGATTCTACTAAAAAAGCATTGACTACACCTTCATTGACTTCAAATGAGCAATTTAGCTCGTTTGGTGAGGGTTTGAACACTTATCTTTCGGACAAAACAAAGCCAAGTGGACAAGTTTTTCCGATGGCAAATGTTGCTTTTGTGAAAGGTTCTCAAGCTTTAGATGCAGAATCAGATTTGATTATTACGGAGTTGGTTGAATTGATGGTGAAGTTTCCAAAAATGCAAATTCAGTTGCAAGGACATTCGAGCAATGCAATTGGTACTGACAATAAAAGTATGGCAACAAAAAGGGCTTTTTCTATCAAGAAAAAATTAATGGCACAAGGAATTGTAGATACTCGAATTGATGCGATTGGCACAACTGGCACTGGAAATGGTGCTGATATTAAGATTGTGGCAAAGTAATTTTTTTTGATGCTCGATGTTTGATGCTTGATGTTTGGGAATAAAAAAAGCAAGTCTATAAGAAATTTATGGGCTTGCTTTTTTGCTTTAAATCTTGTTCTACGCTTTGACGGATTAGGAAATCCGTCGTACAAAATTCTACAAAATATACTGACTTAAATCTCTGTTTTTAACTAATCCTGAAAGCCTTTCGTTTACTAATTCCTTGGTTATCAATAGTTTAGAGCCAGTTAGTATTTTATCGGGAACATCAAACATTATTTCATTGAGCAAATGACTCATCACAGTTTGGAGACGTCTTGCACCAATATTTTCTACATCACTATTTGCTTGAAAAGCTATACGAGCAAGTTCACGAAGAGCTTCATCAGCAAAAGTCAAAATTACTCCTTCGGCTTCGAGCATAGCTTCATATTGCTTGGTCAAAGCGTTTTTTGGTGCTTTCAGAATCTGATAAAAATTATCTTCCGTCAAACTTTCCAACTCTACTCTAATTGGGAAACGTCCTTGCAATTCGGGAATCAAATCTGAGGGTTTTGACACATGAAAAGCTCCTGCGGCAACAAACAAAATATGATCGGTTTTCACACTTCCGTGTTTGGTATTTACTACGCTTCCTTCCACAATTGGCAATAAATCTCTCTGTACGCCCTCACGACTTACATCTGCTCCACCCGACTTGCCGCTTGCATTAGCAATTTTGTCTATTTCGTCAATAAAAATAATGCCTAAATTTTCAGCTTTCCAAATTGCTTCTTCTTTCACTTCGTCCATGTCGATAAGTTTTTGGGCTTCTTCTTCGAGCATGATTTTACGAGCTTCAGCAATAGTTAGCTTGCGTTTTTTGCCTCGTTTTGGCATCATTCCACCAATCATTTCCTGAATGTTCATCATCGACATATCGTCTATCGGTCCGCCCATTACACCAATATTGGGCATTCCGTTTCCTTGCACGTCTATTTCCACTTTTCTGTGGTCAAGTTCTCCGTTTTTGAGTTTTACTCTAAACGCTTCACGTGTTTTTTCGTTGAGTAAATTTTCGGTATAATCTACAATTTCTTTTTTGCCTTCTTCTGGCACAAAGCCAGTGTCTTTTTGGTCTTTTACGGGCGGAATAAGAATATCGAGTAGCATATCTTCCACTGCTTCTAAAGCTTTGGTTTTTACTTCTTCTTTCTTTGCCAATTTCACCATATTGACCGATTGTTCAACCAAATCACGCACCATACTTTCGCAATCACGCCCCACGTAACCCACTTCTGTGAATTTTGAAGCTTCAACTTTGATGAAAGGTGCATCGGCTATTTTTGCCAAACGACGAGCAATTTCGGTCTTGCCTACGCCCGTTGTACCAATCATCAAGATATTGTTTGGAATAATTTCAGACACCATGTCAGCAACAGCATTCATTCTACGCCAGCGATTTCTTAATGCAATAGCAACATTTCGTTTGGCGTCTTTTTGACCAATAATGTATTTATCAAGTTCATCAACTATTTGTTGCGGCGTAAGGTTTTCTATTTTTTTTGACATTTAAAAAATAATTTGAAAATTTGTAGATTTGAAAATTTGGAAATGTTATTAATGAGCAATAAAAATTAATAAATAATAAATAATATAATTTTCGTTACGACTCAGGTTCTACTCTGAATTAGTTAAATTGAATAAAAAGTATTAATCTTACTTCATCTTGATAGATATAGAAATCATATCGAAATTTGAAGCTACTATAGTTTCACAAGCTCAACAAATTAAATTGTTGGAGG
>JANNDY010000134.1:0-35850 GCA_031378345.1 Emticicia sp.
GTTTTACCATTGGAAAGTCGGAATAAAAGAATGATTGGATAAGAAGAGCCGTATGATGGGAGACTATCAAGTACGGTTCCGTGAGAGGCTTGGGCTGAAATGCCCTTGCCTACTCGACTCTGCGGTAACTATGAGCTTGACAAAAACTGTCAAACTATTTCAGAAGCATACGATAATTTAAATACTAATAAATCTTCAAAAGACTAAAATAAGAACCATCACTGTGGGGAGTTACACCGCCGCCATAATTATTTGATATTTTCATTTGAATTATATCTCCAGCATTAAGATTTATAAAATCTGAAATAGTTGAAGAAGAATTGGTACTTGAAGATTGATTATTAAAAGGATAGAATTTTAGAACATTACCATTTTTAAAGATATATATAGTGAGAAAAAATAATGATGGGGTTGTATCAAAGGTTGTAGTTGTAAAAGAAGCCGAAAATTGATAGACACCGCTTTTTGCAACTGTGTATGAACTATTAGATAATGTTCCATCACCATATTTGAAATTTGGTGATTTTAAATATACAATTGAGGGGTAATTTGGGTAATTGCAACAATTATTAAAATTGCCAATTTGACAAGAAAATCCTTCTTGAGAAACTACTTGTAATTGTTTCCATTCGCTTCCATTATAAGAAAACAACCCATTTTCAGGAGTTTTAAAAACAATACTTCCTATTGGAGCAGAAGGAAATACGGACACAGATGGAAAGACAACAGAATTTGGTAAAACTTGTGAGCTTTGAGCGAAGATATTATGTACTAAAACAATTAGAAAACAAGTAAACAAAAGTTTCATATCGTTGAGTGGTATTTTAAGTTTAGCTTCCAACGACCAGCATTGTGATGGTTTTTGGAGTGATTTTAGAGTTAATTTATTAATTATCAGGCCTTTACATAATGCTTCGTGTTGGGACTGATGAACTTTGCGACCGCTCTAATTTGGTGTCGACAGACACCAAGCACGCCAATAAACCCATCCTACCACCTAAATTGCTTAAAGTAAATTTGCACGAAAAAATCTAAAAAAGCAACCGACTACCGAAATATTTTGATTTTCGGAGAAAAAGTTGAAAAACTACCATGCAGAGAAATTGTCGCAAGCCGACTTTGCAAGCAGAAAACCCGAAATAGAGCAGGAGAGAACTGTCCTGTCCACCGAAAACTGTGCGTTTAATTGAAAAGCCAGCGAATTTTGCTCGTCGTAAGTGACTATTAGCATAAAATGACTGCTAAATTATTTCATTCGTCAATTATGACAGACTGGTTTACAAATCAGAAATCCCACAACCTGTTTTTGTTATTTTTAATTGACCAAATTTATCGGATTCACATTTACCATAAATTTCTCCCTTTTTATCATATCTTTTACAAACTAGGTGTTCGATTTGATTCTTTTCATTTCTTTTGAGTACCTGAATTTGTACTTTAACTTGGTATTCGGTTAGAACATCAGCTTCTATTTTTGAAATCTGTTGGTCAGTGAAATCTGGTGTAACTAAATAAAATTCTTGTTTGTCTAATGTCAATGAAGTCAAAGAAAGACAAAGGCAAATGGCAAAGATGAGATTTTTCATTTTTATTATGGATTTTAAAACTTCCAACGCTCGCAAGCAAGATGATTTTGGAGCGAATATTGAGTTAATTAATTGATTATCAATCTTTTACTTGCTTGCTTTCGTTGGACTTTCGAGCCTTTGAACGCTCTTCTTTCCAAGTGTCGCCAAGCACCAACAAATACAAAGATATAAAAAGCGTAGAATAAACAGAGAGGTTTTTGCGAAAAAAAACGATGCAAACCGCTCTAATCTCGTGTCACCGAAAATGATAAGTGCAGAAGACCCAAAAACGTAGAAGCTATTGAGAATAAACACTTTTCATAATACGCTAATTGAGTGTCGAAAGTGCTTATGAGCTTGACCATTTTTGTCAAGCTATTTCAGTTACTTATGTTTAGCATTGATTTTAATGCGAGTCATAAACATCTAAAAAGGCAGAATTGAAATTATCTAACTCAATTTGCGTATCTTGTAGTAAATCAAAATCGGTTTGCATATCCTCTTTTGAAAATTTAACAGAGATTATTTTTGTTCCTTCCTTATCAATTTCCGTTTTAAATTCTACAATTCTATCTTCATCAATAGTATGCCAAAAACAGTGAGCATATTTGTTTCTCAATCCTCCTGCTTCTTTCAGATTATTAATTAATTGACTAAATTCATTTTCAAAATTTGGATTACTTTCATCAAATTCCTCTTTTCTATCTTGATAGTGTTGTTTATAAAAAGACTTTAGAACATCTACTCGTTGGGTAAATGTTTTTTCACTTACAAGATTAAACATTAATGAACTTGTATATGTGGATTCACATAAATAATATTTCAATATTTCTAATAAATTGTATTCCAGTAAATTGAATTCAATAATAACCCACCCAATATTGTTTGCAACTTCTTCAATAAAACTATTTCGTTCATCAGGTTTAGTCCATTCTGAATGTACGACATCTAAATTCGCATCGTCTGGATAGATAGTTACAACTTTCGTTATTTTTCTGTTTTCTTTCATTTATTTTGTTTCGTTTCCAACGACCAGCATTGTGATGGCTTTGGAGTGAATTTAGAGTTAATTTGTTAATTATCAAGCCTTTACATAATGCTTTCGAGTTGGATGCAAGGTATTTTGAATACTCCGCTTTACGAATGTCCCCAACCAAATAAGCGACCCAAAGATATAAAAAAGCGTAGTATAAACCGCAAAGTTATCGAGAAAAAAGCCTTTGAATTATTTTTCTAATCTCACTTCGAAGGTAACTTTGCAAACTGTAGCCCAAAAAACGTAGAAGCTATCGAGAGTAAACACTTTGCAAACTGCTCTAATCTTACGGTGTGTCCTGAATGAAAAAGGCGAAGCCCTTTTTCAATGTTGAGTAAGAGATGGAAGTAGGTCTTCCGCAAACTCCTTGCAGTAGGAGTTTGCAAACCGCCTAAAGGTGCTTTAGTCAAAAGCTACGGTGCTGAACATTTAGGTTAAAAGGTACTGAAAAGTATCAGGTATGTGTAAAGGAGTTGAACGCAAGTGAATCGTTATTGAGGTGTCGAAATAGCAAAATGTTGTTAAAACTATTAAACCGTTTGATTAATAGGAAGACTGTGGCGGCTAAACTGCTTACTGGCTACAGAACAACCGGCATAAAGACGGCAAGACCTTTACACAGGCTTTTACTCGGAACAGGAGAGGTTTCCTTGTTGATGTGCGAAAAGCTTTGTAGGAAGTTTTTTTTTTAAGAGCGACTGTTCAACAGTGTTTTACAGTTCAAACTACAACTCAATGCTGGCTTAGTCGGCAGAAGCAACAAGAAGCGTCGGACTGACCCATAGTAGTGTTGATAACTGGTGAAAGTCAGAAGGAGCGAAGGGGTCAGCTTATCTAGTCAAATTATTTTTAACAACTCTAAAAGCGGAACGCCGCCCGATAGAGGATGATGAACAAAGAAATGACAAAATCATTACCCATTAGTAAACAGATGGTTTATGATAGCTATTTGAATGTAAACGAAAAAGGAGGAAGTGCAGGAATAGACAAGCAAAGTATTGAAGAATTCAATGCAGACTTATCGAAGAACTTGTACAAAATCTGGAATCGCATGACATCAGGCAGTTATTTCCCTCCTGCAGTACGAACGGTATTTATTCCTAAAAAGGGCGGCGGAGAACGAGCATTGGGCATTCCGACCGTAAGCGACCGCATAGCCCAAGGCGTAGTAAAAACTTATTTAGAACCATCAATGGAAGCAATTTTTTATGAGAGTTCGTTCGGCTACCGCCCCAACAAAAGTGCTCACGATGCCTTAGAGCAATGTCATCAGAATTGTAGAAAGTATGGCTGGGTGATAGACCTTGACATTAAGGGATTCTTTGATAACATCAACCATTCAATTATGATAGACTTATTAGGCAAACATACCCAAGAAAAATGGGTACTTATGTATGTAGGCAGATGGTTGAAAGCAGGAGTAGAGCAAAAAGATGGCAGTATAATAAGTAGAGAGCAAGGCACACCGCAAGGCGGAGTAATTAGTCCTGTCTTGGCGAATTTATATTTACATCATGCCTTTGACACCTGGTTGTCCTTAGAATTTCCATTAAATGTGTTTGAACGCTATGCAGATGATATAGTGATACATTGCGAAAGCAAAGAAGCATCAGAAACATTGTTAGAGAAGTTGAAAACGAGAATGGGGGAGTTTAACTTAACGCTACACCCCGAGAAGACAAAGATAGTTTACTGCAAGAATTATCAGCGGACAGACCGCCACGATAATGAAAGTTTTACATTTTTAGGCTTCGATTTTCAACCCCGAGCGATGCGGAGTAAATTTGGGACCAATAGCTTTGTGGTGTTCGCAGGAGCAATAAGCAAGGCATCAAAAGTAGTAATCCGAGAAGGAATTCGAGCGATACTACCGCCAAGAATGAGCAACGGCACACTTGAAGGCTTTGCAGAAAAACTAAATCCAAAGATAAGGGGCTGGATAAATTACTACACCAAGTTTTACAAGTACGAAACGCTAAATGTATTTCACTACTTGAATGAATTGATTAGAAAATGGATAGGCATTAAGTATAAACTGCAAAGCCAAAAGTCAATTTATCAAAAGTATAGATTAGAACAGGCAGCAAACCCAAACTTGTTTTACCATTGGAAAGTCGGAATAAAAGAATGATTGGATAAGAAGAGCCGTATGATGGGAGACTATCAAGTACGGTTCCGTGAGAGGCTTGGGCTGAAATGCCCTTGCCTACTCGACCTTTCTTCCAGACCAAAATATGGCTGGCAATTGACACAAGCTCTTAAAAGTCAGGCGATTTCGAAGAAAGATGTGCCTCCTTATGCAGCCAGGCAATTATTAAGGGTAGTTGGCAGCGGTTTTATTGAAGTTTGGGGACCAATCGAACAAGAGCCATCGCTCGAAAAAGCCTATTCAAAATACCAAAGAATGATTACTGAAAAAACAGTAGAAACTGGAAACATAATTAATGGTGAAAAAGTGTTTCAAAATACTTGTGGCAGTTGCCATAAAATGAATGGAAAAGGTGGCAATATCGGACCAGATTTGACAGGCTCAAACCGTGGAAGCATTGATTATTTATTGTTCAATGTACTGAATCCAAGTGGTGAAATTCAAGAAGATTATAAATTGGTGGTCGTTACGACTCGTGATGGGCGAACGTATTCTGGCAATGTGGTGAGCGAAAACACTCGTCAACTTACTATGCGAGTTGTTGGGCAAGATGCTGTTCTAATCAACAAATCTGATATTCAATCACGAGAGGTCATGCCAAGCTCATTGATGCCAATAGGTTTGTTTGATAATTTAAAAGAATCGGAGGTGTTAGATTTGGTAAAATACTTACGGACGATGGAAAAGAAAAATTAGCAGGTTTGTTATTTCTTAGCATTCAATTTTCTCAATTCCTCACGAATATCAATAAGTAGTTCATCAACTTGGGGTTTTGTTTCGGTATTTTGACCGATTGCACGCAAGAAAAAATATAGAATTGTACCAACAATTATAAAATCAAAAGATGCTTGAAAGGCTTCTCCCCAAGCGATTTTGACTGATAAAACTTCAAAATATCGGTCTTTTAAGTTCACGCCACCAATCAAAACACCAATGATTGGCATAAAAATTTTGTCTACCAAAGCAGATATTATTTTCTGAAAAGCCGTACCAATCACTACGCCCGTTGCGAGGTCAATGATATTGCTTCGCATCAAAAAACCTTTAATTTTCTTCACCATAAAGTTGTTTAAATTACTTTTTTGCCTTCCTCCGTTAATTGTTTTATCAAATTTCCACCAGCAGGAATCCAATCGGACACTTTTGAAATGACAGTTGGGGCAACCTTCGCCACAGTTGGATAAGTGATAGATTCTTTGACTAATTTTTCAGGAATCAAAACTCCGATGCTTGTCAAAAGCCACAACAGGGTGCTGATGCCAAAAACCCAAGTAAAAATACCAACAATTGCCCCTGCAAAGCCATCAATTGTACCCAAAATAGTAAACCGCAATGCTTTTCGGAGCATCCAGCCTAATTTATTGATTAAAAATATCGTTGGAAAAAAGATAATCGTGAAACTCAAATAAGGCAAAAAACGATTTGCCATATTTTCGCCAATAGCAGGGGCAATGAGATTCATGCCATAACCCAAAAACTTAAAACCTACGACAATGGCAATAATAAAGGCAATGACGCCAATGATTTCAATAACAAGTCCTTTTTGGTAGCCACGATAAGCCCCATAAAGTATCGGGACGATAAGAATTAAGTCAAGCACGTTCATTTTTATTGGGGAATAGAATAAGGAAGGCTTTGCCTAAAGCGAAGCCTTCCTTGTTTTGAAGATTTTATCTCAATTTCAAAGTTACCAAACAGGCAACTGCAAGCACGATGCCGATAATCCAAAAACGGGTTACGATTTTGGATTCATGGTAGCCTTTTTTCTGAAAATGATGGTGCAGCGGCGACATTAAAAATAGGCGATTTTTCTGAGCAAATTCCAATCCGTTTTGCCTTCGTTGGTATTTAAAATAGCTCACTTGCATAATCACAGAGAGCAATTCTACCAAGAAAATACCACACATGACAGGAATCAACAATTCTTTTCGGAGAGCCAAAGCAAGCACAGCAATGATGCTTCCGAGCATCAAACTGCCTGTATCTCCCATAAAAACCTGTGCAGGATAGGCATTATACCACAGAAAACCAATACAAGCCCCCACAAATGCCGCACAAAAAATCACGACTTCGCCCGAATTCGGAATCATCATTAAATTTAGGTATTGAGCAAAAACTTTGTTTCCCGACAAATAAGCAAAAACGGCTAAAGTAATACCAATAATTGCCGACGTTCCTGCCGCCAAACCATCAATCCCATCGGTGATATTTGCACCATTCGACACAGCCGTAATGATAAAAATAACTATCAAAACATAAGGAATCCAAGCCAAGTTTTCAGGCAAAAAACTACCAAAAATATGGTAATCTATTTCATTATTCTTGAAAAAAGGCACGGTTGTGGTCAGAGAATGGGTATCTGTAAATTTTTGAATTTCGCCCACTGCACTGCTTATTTTCGCCTTTTCGTAAACCCTAATTTTTACATTTTCGTTGAAATAAAGTGTCAAACCAACGATAATTCCTAAGCCAACTTGCCCGATAATTTTGAAGCGACCTTTCAAACCTTCTTTGTCTTTTTTGAAAACTTTGATGTAATCATCGGCAAAGCCAATACCGCAAGTCCAAAGGGTAGCAATGATGAGCAAAACGATGTAAACATTGTCTAATTTAGCAAAAAGCAGCACAGGAATCATCAAAGAAGCTAAAATGATAAAACCGCCCATTGTTGGCGTACCCTTTTTTTGCATTTGCCCGGCAAGCCCAAGGTCACGAATTGATTCTCCAATTTGTAATTTTTGGAGTTTAAGAATGATTCGTTTTCCAAAGATTGCGGCAATCATTAGCGAAGAAATAATGGCAGCCATTGCACGGAAAGTGATGTACTGAAAAACACCAGCTCCCGGAAAATCGAAAGCCTTGTCGAGGTAGGTAAATAAGTAGTAAAGCATTATCGTAAGGTATTTTTATAGGAAAGATTGACAAAGATAGTTTTTTTTGAAAAAATTAGAAATAAATGAAGAAAAAAAGTGCAAAATGAACTAATTTTTGCCTTTTTTGTGGGAAGTAGTCGATTCAATTCATTATTTGCTTTTCAACCACCCTCGCTCTCAGAGTTCTCTACGTGCTTTGGGAGAGAATATAAATTTTGCGATTTTTGTATAGCACCACCAAATTTTCATTTTTTCACTCCCCTCATTTGTTTTTTCCTGCCGAATATAAAGTGTTGATTTTTGATGTGATATTTTGTCTGAACTTTGAGCCATCAAAACAAAATATTTAAACAAAAAAAACCATGAAAACTTTTGTAAAACAATCAATCAACAAATTATTTGCTTATTTTATTATTGCTTCGATGCTTTTTGTAAGCTGTAAAAAAGACAATGAAGTAGAGCCTACTTTAGCTGACCAAGTAGTTGGTACTTATGATGTAAGCTCAATAGGGCAGGGGGGACAAACCATCAATTTGCCTGCAAATGGCATCACTGGGGAGTATGTAATTGCAAAAATGACTGAGGACAAAGTAAATGTAAAATTTACTATCAAAAACAATGGCAAAATTGAAGATAGTGGGGAAGAAAATGCCGATTTGAAAAAAGCGACTGATGGCAGTGTCGAGTTTTATTTGAGCAATGTAAAAGTTGGTAATTACACCAACAAATCTGTTCGCTTTGTATTCGATGATGGTAGCGGAGATATTACTATTGTAGCCAACAAGAAGTAATTTTCTACAAAAAAGTCTTTCTTCAATCAAGAGGAAAGACTTTTTTGTAAACTTACTTTCAGGTTACTCTATATATCAATGGCTATAAATTTCTACTGCAAAATATCCTCAACTTCGCTCATTTCTAAGCCCCATGCATCTGCAACGCCTCTATATACTATTTTTCCATTGGCTACATTCAAGCCTTTTTTCAATTCTTCGTTTTCATTACAAGCCTTTTTCCAACCTTTATCTGCCAATTGCAAAGCATAAGGCAAAGTTGCGTTAGTCAAGGCAAGAGTAGAAGTATAAGGCACAGCACCAGGCATATTAGCTACACAATAATGCACAATGCCATCAATGACAAATGTTGGATTTTCGTGCGTTGTTGGAGTACAAGTTTCAATACAACCACCTTGGTCAACAGCCACATCAACTACAACTGTGCCTGGACGCATCAATTTGAGCATATCACGAGTAATCAAATTTGGTGCTTTTGCTCCCGGAATCAATACTGCCCCAATCACTAAATCTGCCTCAGCAATTGCCTGACGTATGTTATAATGGTTCGACATAATTGTAGTAACATTCGGTGGCATAATGTCTGACAAATAACGCAAACGAGGCAAACTCACATCCATTATCACTACTCTTGCTCCTAAACCTGCCGCCATTTTTGCTGCTTGCGTACCTACAATTCCTCCACCCAAAACTAATACTTTTGCTGGCGGAACTCCCGGAACCCCTCCTAATAAAATACCTTTTCCACCAGATGGTTTTTCTAAATATTTTGCACCTTCCTGAATCGCCATGCGACCTGCCACTTCCGACATTGGCACTAATAAAGGCAAACTTCTGTCTGTTTTTTCTACAGTTTCGTAAGCCAAACAAACTGCTCCACGCTCAATCATGGCATAAGTTAATGGCTCTGACGAAGCAAAATGGAAATATGTAAATAATAATTGGTCTTTTTTGATAAGCGGATACTCCGAAGCAATTGGCTCTTTTACTTTGATAATCATTTCGGCAATGCCATAAACTGCTTCAATCGTTGGCAATAATTCTGCTCCTGCACGCACATATTCATCATCATTAAAACCACTACTTTCGCCCGCACTTGTTTGTACATAAACTTGATGCCCATGTTTTTTCATTTCAGCAACGCCCGCTGGGGTAAGTGCCACACGGTTTTCGTTATTCTTGATTTCTTTTGGTACGCCGATTATCATTTTTAAAGTTTGTTTGATGAAGTGTAATTGTACTTCGCTACGACAAAAGCCATAACGAAGCGAATCTTATATGAAGTGTAATTGCACCACAAAATTAGTATATTAAGAAAATATTATTGCTATTTCTAAAAAAATAAGAATTATTTCTATGAAAACTGTATTTTTACAAAAAATATTTCTGTTTCAATAGTTTTTTTTATTTCCAAAAAGAAAAAAATTCTGTACCTAAATCCCGTGGCACGCCGATAATAAAGGTGTGAGACGGATGAACTTGCTGCGAAATTTCGTGGCACGGAAATTCATTCACACATTCATTAAATCACTCATTCACTCATTACATTATGACTCTCGACGAAACTGACAAAAAAATCCTACGTCTTTTGCAAGAAAATGCACATTTGACCTTGAAAGATATTGCCAAACAAATCAATCTTTCGCTCACGCCTGTGCATGACAGAGTGAAGCGATTGCAGCAAGAAGGCATTATTGAAAAGTATGTTACGATTTTGAATAAGAAAAAATTGGGCAAGAATTTGACTGTTTATTGTCAGGTAACACTTATCAAGCAAACGCATGATACTTCTGAAGGATTCAATCAATCAATTTTGGATTTGCCCGAAGTAGTAGAATGTAATTTTGTATCAGGAAGTTTTGATTATATGCTCAAAATAATTGTGCCAGACATGGAAAGTTACCATCAGTTTCACCAACAAAAACTATCAATATTGTCAGGAGTTTCGCTGATACACAGCTTTTTTGTTATGTCAGAAGTAAAAAGCACAACGGTTTTACCGATTTAGGAGTTAGAAATGGTTTGGCATATCGATTAGGTGAATTGGTTTATTCAGTTATACGAATTTATAACTTCCCCCTTGTGCAAAGCCATGTGCGGAAAAGCCGAAGGGGGCGACCGACGCTCGGTGCCTGACTGACGAAGTCGTCGGCGGGGGATGTCAAATATAGTACAACTTAACTAACCAATTCAATTAGGTTTTGGAAATTAGCGATAAATATTCACTCATTCACCAAATCACTCATTCACTCACTTGTTTTCAACACGCAAACCGAAACCCTATGCCATGCACATTTTCGATTTTGATAGAAGTATCTTCGGCAAGCATTTTGCGTAATCTGGTTACAAAAACATCAAGGCTTCTGCCCAGAAAATAATCATCACGACCCCAAATAGCAACCAATATTTCATCACGCTTGATAACTTGATTTTTTCGTTCACAAAAAAACTTCAAAACCTCTGCTTCACGGTGGGTTAATTGCTCAGATTTTTTTTCAGATTGAAGCGTAAGTTGCTGATAATCAAATGAATAGCGTCCAATTTGCCAATTGCCAATTCCTGAAAGTACCTTACTTACTTCTTTTCTTTTCAAGAAAATCTTTATTCGCAAACTCAATTCTTCAATGCTAAAAGGCTTAGTTACGTAGTCATCTCCACCAATTTTCAGACCAGCGATGCGGTCTTCTTGCATAGTTTTGGCGGTCAAAAAGATGATTGGCACTTGCAAATTTTGCTTCCTGATTTTTTCGGCTAACGAAAAACCGTCCAATTCGGGCAGCATGACATCAAGCAAACAAAGGTCGTATTTTTCTTTGCTAAAACTCTTCCAAGCCTCTTTTCCATCTTGAAAATGCACAATTTCATAACCTTCAAGTTCGAGGTTATCTTTCGTTACAAAACCCAGATTTGGGTCATCTTCTACGTAGAGTATTTTAGGCATTATTTCAATTTACGAATTACGAGGGACGAATTACGAATTGTGAATGACGAGGTACGAATGACTGGTTTTTCGAGAAAAAAAATCGTAATTCGTAAATCTGAAATCGTAAATTTAAAGAGGTATTATTACTTTAAACGTACTCCCCAGTCCAACTTCGCTTTCGACTTTTATTTGCCATTTATGTGCTTTTATGATTTGATTTACATAACTCAAACCTAAGCCAAAACCTTTCACATTATGCAAGTTTCCTGTTGGCACACGATAGAATTTATTAAATATTTTATCAATACTTTCCTTCGGAATACCAATACCTTTATCACTCACCGAAAACACAATTGTTTCCCCAATATTTTCAGTTTTAATAACAATACTTGGTGGTTTTTTAGAATACTTAATGGCATTTTCAAGAAGGTTTCTAATCAAACTTACAAGTTGCGTTCGGTCGGCATAAATGCTTGATTTTGAGGCATTTAACTCAATTTTTAAACAATTTTCCAACTCCGCTTGCACGCCTTCTATTACTTCATTTATCAGACTATGGAGTTCTTGCAATTGTATATCCATCTCCATTTTTCCACGTTCCAAACGGGCAGTATTCAGCACCGTTTCTACCTGTGTTTTCAAGCGATTATTCTCTTGACGAATAATTTGAACATACTTTTTCAAGCGTTCGGGTTGTTCAATTATCTTTGCTTGACTCAGCACATCTGTTGCAATTCGTATCGTCGAAATCGGGGTTTGAAATTCGTGTGTCATGTTATTTACAAAATCTCGTTGCACTTCACTTAGCCTTTTTTGCCGTAAAATAACAAACATCGCATAACCAAAAAACACCGTTACGATAAGCGTAATTAAGGAAGAAATCAACCAAATATCCAAACGGCTTGCCAAAAAACTTGTTTTACTTGGAAATCTTACGCCAAAATAATTGAGATATTTATCTGTTTTGAGAAGTGGTTTAGTTGTGATTTTACCTTGTTCAAAATTTGAATTGATGTATGCACCATAAACAATTTTTTCGGTGTCGCAGTCATAAATACCATACTCAAAATCAGTATTTAGGTTTTGTTTTTTGAACTCTTCCTTCAAATAATACTCCAAAAGCTCTGCTTCTAAAGGCACACGAATATTTGCCACATAATAATCTGACGAAAGTTGGCTGACAGGATTATCGAATTTGGAGAGTTTATAGAGCGTAGAAATACTATTCGCCACGTTCCGCAATGAAATCATTACGGTTTGTCGAAATTGTTGCTCTTTTAGGTCAAAAGCACGTTTTACCCAGTAGGCTTGCACAGCAATAATTCCCGAAATCGAAAGCGTACCAAGCAAAATCAGGAGTCTGATTGTATTTCTATTCAAAATGGGACAGTATTTTTTGTAAAATTATAAAAAAGAACGTTGAATATCAAGAAATATAGAATTTGTTACTAAACGGTATTGTGATAAATTTACGAATTACAAATGACGAACGGTTCGCCGTTGCGATTACGAATATCATATTCCGTAATTATTTCTTTGAAAAGCCATTGTTTTTCTTTGAAAAAGCAAATTTTCTACCTTAATTTGCCTATACGAAACAAAAAATGTATTTTTGACACTTAATAAATTTGATTTGAAATAGTTCGCCGCCGAAGAACTCATTCGCAATTGTAGCGACAAATTTCTAGTAATTCGTAATTCATAATTCATAATTCGTAATTTTTATACCCCTAAGCACTATGCAAAAACTACAAACCCTTGATTATTTAGTATTTCTCTTTTATTTTATTGTTGTGGCGGGTTATGGCTACTGGATTTACAACAAAAAGAAATCTGCACAGGTTTCTACCAAAGACTTCTTTCTTGCCGAAGGTTCACTTACTTGGTGGGCAATTGGGGCATCACTTATCGCTTCAAATATTTCGGCAGAGCAAATGATTGGAATGTCGGGCAATGGCTTCTCGATGGGTTTGGGGATTTCAACTTACGAATGGATGGCTGCTGCTACACTTATCATCGTTGCGGTATTTTTTATGCCTATTTATCTAAAAAACAACATTTCGACCATGCCGCAGTTTTTGAGCCAACGTTACAATAAAACGGTGAGCTTAATCATGGCAATATTTTGGTTGCTGCTATATATAATGGTAAACCTTACTTCGATTTTATATTTGGGAGCATTGGCGGTTTCGGGCATTTCAGGTATCGAATTCTATACTTGTATGGTGTTTTTAGCTATTTTTGCTATCATTATTACCATCGGTGGCATGAAAGTAATTGGCTATACCGACGTAATCCAAGTATTTTTCTTAGTAATTGGAGGTTTGGCTGCTACTTATTTGGCTATTACTTTGGTTTCTTCAAAATACGAATTGGAAGGTTTGGTAAATGGTTTCAAAATGATGACTCAAAACCACGATGACCATTTCCACATGATATATCCAAAAGGAAATCCAAATTATATGTCGTTGCCAGGCTTGACTGTACTTTTTGGAGGAATGTGGATTGTAAACCTAAACTATTGGGGCTGCAACCAATACATTACGCAACGTGCTTTGGGTGCAGATTTGGACACAGCTCGCAAAGGCTTATTGTTTGCCGCTTTTCTTAAATTATTGATGCCAGTAATTGTTACATTGCCCGGCATTGCAGCTTATGCTTTGTACCAAAAAGGAATGTTTCAGCAAGAAATGCTTGGCGTCGATGGCACTTTCAACCAAGACAGAGCCTATCCTGTGCTTTTAAATTTATTGCCTATGGGTCTGAAAGGACTTTCATTTGCGGCACTTACGGCTGCGGTGGTGGCATCTTTGGCAGGAAAAGCCAATAGTATTTCAACGATTTTTACTTTGGATGTTTTCAAACCATATTTTGCAAAAGATATGACCGAGAAAAAGTTAGTTGTAGTAGGACGAATTGTTATTGTAATTGCCATGATTTTGGCAATTGTAATTTCTCCTTTCATGGGAATTGAGAAAAAAGGCGGTTTTCAATTCATTCAAGAAATGACAGGTTTGCTTTCACCGGGTATTTTTGCAGCATTCATCATGGGATTTTTCTGGAAAAGAACCAATTCGGCAGGGGCATTTTTTGCTATTGTAGGTGGGTTTTTAATTGCTTTGGCAATGCACAATAATTGGCTTCCCGGTGCTGATTGGACTCAAGTTCCTTTCTTGGACAGAATGGGTTGGGTATTTGTAATATGCATTGTTGTGATGTTTATTTTGAGCATGGTGCTACCTGACGAGAAAAAAGGACTTGAAATTGACCCTTCAATGTTCAAACCAACTACTGGTTTTACCATTGGAGCAAGTATAGTAATCATTATTATTATTTGTCTTTATACTTATTTCTGGTAAGATTTGAGCGGGCAGCGTTCCTCATTCGAAATTTCAAGAAGGTACTGCGAGAAATCGTAGTGCCTTTTTTATTTGATTTTTTTTTAGTTTATCAAATAATGAAATTTTATACAATGCCCAACGAAAACACTACAATTTACGTATAAGATAAAAACAATACTTTCGACTATGAAATACTTATGTTTTCTACTTCCTTTTTTGCTGATAATTCCTGCATTTTCACAAAATGATTCTTCTTTTATTGCCAAAAATTCTCTTTTATTAAATATTTCGCCACTGTTTTCACCAAAACATTTTGGTACGCAACTCGGTATTGCGAAACTTTTGAGTCAAAAAGAAATTCATAAACGAAATAAAAAGACGTTTGAAAAGGAGCGTTGGCTTTCATTCGATTTGGGTTTTTATTCTCAAAAAGAGCTACATAATAGCCTTTTTCTGACAAGTAGTTATGCTTTAAAACGAATAAATTCGCATGGTTTTTATCGCCAATTTCGACCTTTTTTGGGCATTGCTCAAACTTTTCTGAATGAAGAAAGCTATTCGGTCAATGACAAAAATGAAGTTTTATTAAATAAAATCTCAGGAAACTTTTATCTAACTTGTGGTTTTGGTCTTGATTTTGGAAGGCATTTTTCGCCAAAAAAATCAAAATTTTTGCGAGATATTCATGCAGGCTTATTGATGCAAACGTATTACCCAAACTTCAAATTCATTGCCCTTCGACCAGCTTTTCAAATAGGTGTTTCAGCCAATTTACTCACTTTTTCAAAAAATTTTAAGAAAAAAATCATCTTCAAAAAATGAAAAAATATATACTCCTGTTGCCAATTTTTATGTTGTTTATTTCTTGCCAAAAAGAACAAATAAGCATTAGTACAAGCATAAGTGATTTATTTTATCTCGAAAATCAAGGGGCAAAAATGCCCGTTTTGGTAGAAGGAAATACAGTATCAAAAGTGATTCTGATTTTTGTTCATGGTGGTCCTGGCGGAACAGCTATTGGCTTCAATAATGATGAAAATATTTCAAAAATTGTTGAATCAAAATACGCAGTAGCCTACCATGACCAACGAGCGGCTGGTATTTCGCAAGGAAGTGCTACTTCAAAATTAACGTTGGAACAATATGCCGATGATTTGAAAAAGTTGATACTTGTTTTGAGAAAAAAATACGGTGCTGACAACAAAATTTTTATTCTTTCGCATAGTTGGGGAGGCTTAATTGCACCTGCATTTTTAACCGAAGGCAATAACCAAGATTTGGTAAGTGGTTGGATAAATCTGGCAGGGGCTCATA
Organism: Emticicia sp.; assembly: GCA_031378345.1. Taxonomy (GTDB): domain Bacteria; phylum Bacteroidota; class Bacteroidia; order Cytophagales; family Spirosomataceae; genus Emticicia. Next base: position 15,996 of record JANNDY010000134.1, read on the forward strand.
ATTATCAACTCAATGACGAGCTTACTCGTGCGTATTTGCTTTCTTATGGGAAAGAGCAAATCGCAAAAAATATCCATGTAGCAGAGTGGAAACCCATCGTAGAATTTTCTGAAACGCATACGCCAGATTACGATTTTACTATTTCTAGCCAATACAATTCGTTCGGAAGTAGCGTAGAAGCCTACATTGACGACATAAATACAAGCGGCAGCGGTGGCATTTTGAACTTATTTATCAAGAAAAAGAAAGGGTTTTCTACTTTTTGGATGTTATCAAACTCTGGAGCAACTTATTTTTCAGGTCTGACAAAAGACATTTTGAAATCAAATTACTCTGATAAACTTTCACTTATTAAAATCCCTGTACTGAATATGACAGGCAAATATGATTTTACTGTGCCAAAAGGTCTTGCCGAAGAAGTGATGCAAAAAATTGGCTCAAAGAAAAAGAGGTTAATAATTTTACAACATAGCGGACATATTTTGATGGACCACGAGCCAGCTATTGTTTGGGGAGAAGTTGTGAAATTTGTTGATGAAAATAAGTAGTTATTTTACTGCAATGAAGGTTTCAAGAAACAATTAAAACTAAATGTTTACTTTTGCAGTTATTACTACTTATTTAAATAAAATACGTCCCTTTAGGGGTTTTTATGAAAATTGCCGCAATAGACATTGGTTCAAATGCTGCTCGGATGCAGATTTCGTCGGTATTGACCAATAAAAATAAAATTAACTTCAAAAAAGTAGAATATGTGCGTTTTGCCTTGCGTTTGGGCATGGATGTATTCAATTCTGGAAGTATTTCGCATGCAAGCGAAGCCCGTATCAAGAAATTATTGCAGGCTTATCAACTTTTGATGGAACTTCACGAGGTAGATGCCTATATGATTTGTGCTACAAGTGCCATGAGAGAAGCCGAAAATGGGGCAAGTATCGTAGAGCGAATCAAGAATGAATTAGGTATGGAAATTCACTTGATTGAAGGTGAACAAGAAGCCGAATTGATTAATAATGTCATTGTACTGGTGCTGGAAGATGATAAAACTTACCTGCATATTGATGTAGGCGGCGGAAGTACCGAACTCAATATTTATAAAGGACGTACGAAAATTGCTGCAAAATCTTTCAAAATTGGCTCTGTACGCTTGCTTGAGCATAAAGAAGCTCCTGATGTTTGGAAAAAAATGCAAACTTGGGTAAAAGAAAACGTGCCAACTCATGTAGAAGTAACAGCAATAGGCACAGGCGGAAATATCTCGAAACTTTTCAATATGATTGAAAACAAATCTGATAACAAAGCGACTTTGAAAGACCTTGAGAAAAAGCGAAATTACATCGAAAAGTTTACTTTGGAAGAACGCATGAATCGTCTCCAACTCAATGCCGACCGTGCCGATGTCATTGTCCCTGCCTCTGATATTTATATTTCGGTGATGAAATGGGCAAGTGCTACCGAAATCATGGTGCCTGATTTGGGTCTAAAGGATGGAATTTTGATGCTGGTTTATGAAACATTGTTGGGCGAGGAAAGTTGAAATCAAAAATAAAATTACGATAAAAATCTCATCCAGTTTTGTAGTCTGGATGAGATTTAAATCAAATACAAATATCCATTATTTCTCATTCAAACACTCAAAAACCATGCGATAAAAATCAGGGTGTGATTGCCAAGTTTGTCCCGAAACGTACCTGCCGTCTTTTACAGCTTCGTTTTTCCCATCAAATTTTCCGCCACAGGCTTCTACTTCAAAGCGAACGTTTTCATAACAAGTGAGATTTTTGCCATTGACCAAACCTGCCGCTACCAAAATCTGAATTCCATGACAAATTGAAAAAATAAATTTTTCATTTTTGTCAAATTCTTTCACGATTTCTATCACATTATCGTTGTGGCGTAAAAATTCTGGAGCTCTTCCGCCCAAAAGCAAAACGGCAATATATTCCCCAGTTTTTACATCCGAAAAAGCAATATCTGAAACTACACCATAGCCTGGCTTTTCGATATATGTATCCCAACCCGGTTCAAAATCATGGATAACCAAATTGAGCCTTTTTTTGCTCGGTGCCGCGATAACTGCCTGATAGCCAGCTTCTTCAAAGCGATGTTTTGCATACAAACATTCATAGCTTTCGCCAGCATCACCTGTAATAATGAGTATTTTCTCTTGTTTTGACATGATAGTATTTTTCTTTTTTCGAGTTTGAAAGTTCTAATTTTAAAATCAAATTGGTGTCTGAGCTATGTTTGGTTGGTGAGCGAAGTGGAACCAAAGACAGCCTCCTCAGCAGCTTTTTTTACAATTGCCAAGTCGTTTATTCCTCTAAAACCACTAAATCCACAAGAGATTCGAGTTTCGGAATCTAACATAATTGGTTGCCCACCTTCCCAACCCATGAGGTCGGGTAATTCTATTCCGAAGTCTTTATAATTGAGTTTATCACTAAAAACCAAACGCTCGTATTCACCTGTTTTGTAGCCAGTTATCCAAACTTGCGAGGCTTTTCTGTACGCAACATCATAAAATCCACGACCTCTAAGTTTGTTATTTCCCCAAATTTTTCCGTAAATATTTCCTGCATCATCAATGATACAAATTGCCACATTTCCATCAGAAATGCCCCAATCCGCTACACTTTCGTTATAATCTGGTATTTGAGCTGTAATGTTTTCAAACATTTTGTTGATTACTTGCTGGAGTTTTTGATTTGTCATTTTCTACAAATTATTGAGAGCTATTCGAGTTTATTTTTAATGAAAAAAAATCTTATTTTTGAGAAGTATCTTTTCTCAAAAATAAGATTTTTATCTGAAAAAGCAAAATGAATTTGGGAGCATTATGGAACACTCCCAAATACTTTTATCAATAAGAAGTCAATCTGAAATATTTTGGATAACGAGTAAAGCGTAGCCCAACGGTCAAATCTACACGACTGATGTCAATAGGTGTAGATAAATTTACTGCACCGCTGCCACCACCTAAATCCAATGCACGCATTTTGCCATAATTATAGCCTGCTTCTAAGCTCAAAATAATATCACGACCTGTGATGTCGTTTCCAAGCAAAAAATCTACACCGAGCGTTGCAGCAGCACCAAAATCCATACCTTTAAATGTATAACTACTGGCATTATAAGTACCTTTATCCTTATAAAAATATGCCCCTGGAGCTAAACCCAACACAACCATTGTTTTGAAATCAATATTTTTTCTATAATAGAAAGCTGGTCCAACAAATTTTGTAGAACGCTTATTTGAAAGACTTCCTTTAACAACATTTTCATTTAAGATGATATTTTTATAGTCAATATTTTCCGCCTTATTTTGACTTTGAAAATTATTAAACATTAAGCCAATGCCAACATGGTCGCCAAAAAAATATGAAGCATCTGCCCCCCAAGTCCAGCCACGAAGGAGTTTTTCTTGGTAAAGACTAAATTCATCTTGCGTTTCGATTTTTGCCAACATATTTCCAAAACCACCACGCACACCAACTCGCCATTTTAGGTAATTATTAAATTCATTTTTATCATTTTGCGGACTCATCGGCGTAACAGTTTTTTCCTCCTTTACTTTGGCTACTTTTTCTTCTTTCACTGGCTTTTTACTTTCCTTTGCAGGTGTTTTCTTTGGAGTCCCACCATTTTTATTGGCTACTTTGTCTTCTTTTTTAACTGTTCCAGTAGCTTTCTCCTCTTTTTCATCAGTTTTACCTACTTTTTCGGACTGATTTGACTTTTCTTTATCAACTATTTTTTCATCTGATTTTTTACTTTCAGACTTTGAACTGCTTCCTGACTTACTATTTCCTGACTTAACACTTTCTTTACTTGATTCAGATTTTCGAGTATCAACTCTTTCAGTGCTTTTTGTATTTTCTTCTCTCGCTCCGCCCAAACCATTGGGCAATTTGTTTCCTTTGGTTACAATGTCGCTTGAATGAAAATTATATTTAAAATCTGAAACTAAATTTTTGAATATTTCATTTCGCAAAACTTTTCCATTTGGAGCGAGATAAGCATAGATAAACCGACTTGGTGTTTCGTCCAAAATTCGGCAGCGAATCTTCTCGCCAGCTTGTGTTGTAATCTGATCTCGTTGAGCAATAGCTTGCTTAATAGAAAAGCCCAAAACTAAGAATAGTACAATTATTACTTTGTTTAGTTTTGTACTTAAAGGGGCAAATTCTTGAGCAAAACCACCATTATTAAATAGCGTAAGATTCACTCCAATAAGACGAATTGAGGGAGTTGTAGAAGTTTTCAAATGAAAATTGTAGGTAAAGTTTGTTTTTTTTTCCATGATTTTATTTATTTCACAATCTAAGTTATGCAATAATTATACCGAAAAAAACAATGATTCATCAAGTAGATATAATAGCCTGATTATCAGTTATTTACCATTTTTGAATTGTGCAAAAGCATTGGTACAGTTTTTGTACTTTATTCTGCAAAAAACATCTAAAACGAAAGATGCTTTGGTATATTAACAAACCATTAACTAAAATTTTTGCACAAAACACTTGACACGAATCATATTAATTGCATACCTTTCGACATCAAACAAATAATTCTTCAGAAATTTAACCAAAAAGATACAATATGGCATAAAGCTCTACGTTAACTAAATTGAAATACAGAAATGGGAAAAATCCAAGTTAACGACAGTGAGCTTGTTACATTGTACATCCACGGCAACGAAAAAGCTTTTGGTACACTTGTTCAACGTTACAAATCAAAAGTTTATACCACGATTTACCTTGTTGTAAAAGACCAATATGTAGCAGAAGATTTGCTACAAGATACATTCATCAAAGCCCTTGAGGTTTTGCGTGAAGGAAAATACAACGAAGAAGGTAAGTTTTTGCCCTGGGTACTCCGAATAGCTCATAACCTTGCGATAGACTATTTCCGTAGAGAGAAACGCTACCCGACCGTAGTGTTTGAAGACGGAAGCAGTGTGTTTAATTCACTCGAATTTGCTGAAGATTCTATCGAATCAATGCAAATAAAACGTGAGTCGCACGAACACTTGCGTGATTTGATCAAAAGATTACCCGACCAGCAGCGTGAGGTTTTGGTGATGCGTCATTATGATGACATGTCGTTCCAAGAAATTGCCGATGCAACTGGCGTGAGTATCAACACGGCGTTAGGGAGAATGCGTTATGCTCTCATCAATCTTAGAAAAATGATGGGAAAATCAGCGTATGCTTATGACACAAACCTTTACCAGCACGCAGGATGATGTGATTCGCTATCTTTATAACGAAACATCAAACCAAGAAAACTCTTTTATAGAAGATGCTCTTCTTTATGATAAAGAATTGCTCAATTTCTATCTTGATTGTGCCGACCTCAAATCGGGCTTGGACAAAATTCAACTCTCCCCTCCAGATAGGGTGATTGAGCGAATCTTTACGTACTCAAGAAATTACCAACCCAAGATTTAATCTTGGGTTTTTTTTATGTTTGATTTTTAAATGCAAAATTGGCATCTTTGCAAATACAAACTCCTATAAAGTAAAGTCTAAAAGACTTTAACTTGAATAGCCCCGAATGAAATTCGGGAGGAAATAAACGAATAGTGTCCACAACCACAAAGTGGTTGAACATAAACCTCTGCAAATCTTGTTTAACCACTTCGTGGTTGTGAATATTCGACATAATATATTCCCCGAATTTCATTCGGGGCTATTCAAGTTAAAGCCCGAAGGGCTTTCAAAACCTTACATAGCAAGGTAAATACTGGTTTTTGAGAAAACTCATAACTCATAACTCAAAAGAATGTCTTTTTTAGAAAATATTTACCATCGTGTTGAAGTAAAAAGTATTAATTTTTTAGCAAAAAATCATTGGCAATGGCGAGTGGTGGCTGTGGCTGTGGTGGTCATGCTTTTGTCTTTTTTTAATAATATTTCGCCACTAAAAGACTTTATTCCTTATTATAAGGCTGTTTTTGTAGAAAAAAGAGAACATTTTTTGTATCAAGTTACAAAAGACCGTTCACAAAATTTGACCGAACATCGAGTTTATGAAGAACCAGCTTCCAATAATCGAGTTTTTCGTTTGACACTTCCAGTTTTGGTCAAAGTGCTTCATATTCGCCACGTCAGTATTTTTATTTATGGCTTGCAATTGCTGTTGGGCATTTTACTTTACCTTTTATTAACACGATTTTTGTTTCAAATTTTACAAGATAAATTAGCTACCATGCTGGCAGTAATTGCTTTTGCTTGCATTTATTTTGGAAGTTCGTTTTTTATTGAAAATGGCGGTTATGGCGATTTTTATACTTTCTTTTTTCTATTTTTAAGCATTTATTTCCGAAATCCTTTGTTGATTTTCTTGGCAATGTTTACCGCCACTTGGTGCGACGAACGAGCTGTGGTTGCAGGAAGTTTGGTTTTTGTTTATTGGTGGATTTCTGATAAAATAAAAGAAGATAAGCCAATCAGTTTTGTACCAAATATGCAAATGTTGGCAGTTGTAGGAGCAATTATTGCCTATATTTCCATAAGATTTGGCTATTTGATTCCACATCTGGGCATGGAAAATACCTACAAAAAAGGAGAGTTTACTCAACAACTTTTGGACAGTTTACCTTCTTTTGGATTCAAATTTTTATGGGTTTTTGAGGGTTTTTGGGCAATTATGCTCTTGGCTTTTTTGATCTTATATTTCAAAAAGGCTTATTTCAAACTCTTGATTGTTTTTGTTGGTACAATCGGAATGTTGGTACTGGGTTTTACAACTTTTGATTCAACTCGAAGCGGGTCGTTTGTTTTTCCAATGCTTTTTCTTGGGCTAATCGCTGTGAAATCAAAACTTACTGACAAAGAAATGAGGGTTTTACTTTTATTAGTTGCCTTATTTTGTTTCTTGCACCCTTTGGCAAATAAAACGCACGGTGTGGGTTATTTCTTGATGTAAATGCTAAGATATGAGATTTTAGACTCGAGATATGAGATAAATAATTGATTATCAGTATTTTAAAAAACATCGTTTTCAAAATGTTTAAAGCATTTCTACTTCTCCTCAGCCTTCAAACCTTCGCCCAAATTCCTACGAATTCTTGGCGAACACATGCCGATTATAGCAATGCCAAAGGAGTAGAAATTATTGATAATACTAAGATTTATTGCTTTTCTAACAATGGCTTTTTTTATTTCGACAAGGCTGATAATCAAATAGTTACGTTTTCAAAACTTGATGGTCTTAGTGAGGCCAATATTGCACAAATTCGATATAACTCCGAACTAAAAACGCTGTTGCTTGCTTACGAAACTGGCAATTTGGATATTGTTAATATTTCTTCGGCAGGAACACCCGACGAAATCAAAAACATTGATTTCATCAAAAAAACGGTTGCGATTCAAGGCAGTAAATTCATAAATCAAATAGAATTTCGCGGTGATTTTGCTTATTTGGCAGCCGATTTTGGTTTGGTGGTTATAGATGTAAAAAAAGCTGAAATCAAAGAAACTTATCAGAATATTGGACAAGAAGGAAGGTCTGTTAAAATAAAACAACTGGCTTTTGCCCGTGATAGTATTTTTGTGAATACTTCGGGCGGAATTTTGGGAGCAAAATTTGGTTCAAACAACAATTTGCAATTTTATGGAAATTGGAGGCAAGTAATTGATAATCAATTATTTAAGCCTCAAGTTTTTCCGAAAGATGCTTTGATTTTTTCTCCCAATGAAATAGAAATTGACACTCAAGGCAAAGTTTGGATTGCTGATGGAGAAAACGGTTTGTTAAGTAATGAGTCAGGAAGTTTTAAAAGCTATTCGCCCAACGGCGTGAAGGGAGATATTTTTGAGGTTTTTTATCAAAATCAGAAAATTTATGCCGTAGGAAGTGAAGGAAATGTTTTTGAAGAGAATAAATGGAAAGTACTGACTATCAATACTTTACCACAACATTCAAATATTATTATTGACCAATTTGGTTATAGCTGGTTTACATATAGTGGTGGTTTGTGGGTGAAAAATCAAGCAACAAATCAAAACCGTATTTATTGGGTTGGTGCTGGAAATTTACCAAGTTCAATTGTCAATACGATTGCGATTGACAAGGACAATTTGATTTGGGTAGGGACTGCAAATGGAGTTGCTGTAATTGCTACTGCAAAAGATATATTTACAACAAGTGCGGTAGCCTACACGCCATTTTTTCAAACTCGGCGATTGCTTTTGCAAGAAAATGTTACGAAAATAATAGTTGATGGTGGCAACCGAAAATGGATTGCCACACAAAATGGACTAAGCCTTTTTTCTCCTTCGGCAGATGAGCAGTTGCTGAATTTTACCGAAGAAAACAGCCCGCTTCCCTCTAAAAACATTCTTGATTTGGCACTTGACAAAAGCTCAGGAGAAATTTTTATTTTAACCGAAAAAGGACTTCTCTCTTATCGAAGTGATGCCACCGACGCAAGCGAAGATTTTAATGCAATAAAAATCTTTCCAAATCCCGTACGTCCTGATTATCAAGGAGTTATGACTATTTCTGGGTTGAAAGAAAATACAATAATTAAAATAACTGATGCCGCAGCACGGCTTATTTTTGAAACAAAATCGAATGGCGGCACTGCCTCTTGGGACTTGCAAAATTCACAAGGTAGTCGGGCCAATACTGGCATTTATTTGGTCTTTTGTATCACAGAAGATGGCTCTGAAAGTTTTGTTGGAAAAGTGGTGGTAGTTAGGTGAATGATTTAACTTTCGTTGATTCTGTTTAAACTTATTTCATAATAAAAAAAGTCTTGCTGAGAAACTCTGCAAGACTTTTTAAATTTCTATTGGGAAAAACTATTTATTCAAAAAATCAATGGTATTCAAAGCAAAAAGAGGCTTTCCTTCTGACTTTGGATTTTTGAAAACTAAATACACATTTTGAATTCCAGTTACATTTACGGGCATTTTCAAAGGTGCCATGCTTCCTTCTGGAACTTCAACTTCTCCCAATAATGTTCCCGTTGGTGAGCCAGTATGCACTTCTATTTTACCCCCAACAGTTTGCCCTTTTTGCGAAAAAGCACTCAATACTAAAGTTTTTATGCCTGTTAAGTCCATGTCTTTAAACATGATATTACTTTCTTCCATGGCGATTACGATTTCTCCACCCAATGCTTCCACATTAAATTTCGAAGTACCTTTGGTTTCGTCATAAGTATTTGCTTTTACTTTTGAGCTACGCAAAGCCCTTGATTCTGTGCTTGTTAGTGGTCCAATTACTTTACCACCTTTGTCGGTATAAGTTGCTTGAATGATGTATGCTCCTGCTTTTTTGCCTTTATGTGCTGCAGTTTCGTAAGCTCCTTTGGCTGGTTGAGAGGCTTTTTTGGTGTCATTCAAAGACAAAATATAATCGACCATATCACGGGCATCACTCGGCGAAACTTGCGGGTGAGCTGCCATTGCTTGCTCGCCCCAAACACCGCCACCACCTTTAATTACTTTCTCTGCCAATTGATTAATGGCAGTTTGTCCACGGCGATATTTCTTGGCAATATCAATATAGGCTGGTCCGATAGATTTTTTGTCGATGCTGTGGCAAGCCTTACAATCGCTCAAATCAATAAGGCGTTTTCCTGCGGCAAAGTTCATGTTTTCTTTATGTCCTTGCTCAATCATTGTTTTGTCGAAACCTTCCAAATAATTGATATTTACTACCACATCATTTTGGTCAATTACTTTGTCTTCTTTGTCAGAAACTTGTACTTCGTAGTCAATTTTTTCATCATCAAAGAAGAAAGTTTTGTTGCTTTTTATAGCAATACTTACTTTTGGCTCGGCATTTCCTACTTTCAATTTGATGTTTTGCATTGCCTTATTTCCTGCAATATCTGTTACTATCAAAACTACCTCATATTCACCTGCTTTTGCAAAAGTTATTTTTGGGTTTGGTAAAGTGCTGATAGGCAAGCTTTTACCAAAATTCCATGAATATTTCAAGGCATCTTTGTCATAATCCATCGTTCCTTCTGACGAAAAATTGACTTTTAGAGGAGCTGCTCCTACTTTTACATCTGATTTTGCCATCACCACTGGCTTGCGATTTCCTGCATTATATTCAATGACTGAAAGCGTGGCATCTTCATTTTGTGTGAACCAATTTAAGCCATAATCAAGCACAAACAAGCGTCCATCTTTCGAAAAAGCCATGTCCATTGGGTGAGCAAATTTAGTATTTGGCATAAAACGCTCCATTCCAGCATAATTTCCTTCTTTGTCCATGCTAATCAAATAAATCCAGTCACGCATCCACTCATAAGCGAAGAATTTTCCATCAAAATAGTTTGGCAATTTCTTTGGGTTTTTATCATAATCTTCCGAATAATACACAGGTCCAGCCATTGGATTGCAGCCACCTTTGCCAAATTCTGGAAAAAGTTTCGAGTCGCCATAGCCATAATAAATCCATGCTTTTTGGGCAGGTGGAAGCTCGGTCAGACCAGTATTATTTGGCGAATCATTGATTGGTTTCAAAGGGTCATATTTATCGCCCGATTCTTTTGCAGCAAAATTATAATGGTTATAAGAGAAATTTGGTCCTGTGAAAATTGGCCAACCAAAAAAGCCAGGTTTGCGTGCTTGGTTAAATTCTACGATGCCTTCTGGACCTCTTTTGTCGTTGCCTTTTCCTGCATCTGGACCCACATCGCCCCAATATAAATAGCCAGAACGCTTATCTACGCTTATTCTGTAAGGATTTCGCATACCCATTGCATAAATTTCGGGGCGGGTTTTTTCTGTGCCAACTGGAAACAGATTTCCTTCTGGAATTTTATAAGAACCATCTATTTGAGGTGTAATTCTCATCACTTTTCCACGTAAATCATTAGTATTTCCTGACGAACGAAGAGCATCCCAACCGCTACGGTCTTTCTGAAAATCTATGGGTGCATAGCCGTCCGATGCAAAAGGATTGGTATCATCACCTGTCGAAAGGAACAAGTTACCCTTGCCGTCCCACTCAATTGAGCCTCCTGTGTGGCAACATTCGTCACGCTTTACGCCTACACGCATCACAACTTTTTCGGAAGAAAAAACTACGGTATCTTTTTGATTGTCGTACTCAAATCTTGACAAGAAATTATCTTTTGTTACTTCACGAGTTTCGTCAGGTGTATAATAGAGGTAAATCCAGTTGTTTTTTTCAAAATTTGGGTCAATGTTTACGCCCATCAATCCATATTCAAACTTAGTATAAACTGGCATTTGAGCAGCGATTTTTACTTTATTCGTTGCAGGATTCCAAACTTTTACCAAACCCCTGCGTTCAACAAAAATCACTTTTCCGTTGGGCAGCACTGTCAATTCGGTTGGTTCGTTGAGGTTTGATGCCAAAATTGTGCGTTCAAAGCGATTTTCTTCGGGAGCTAATTGGGTTTTTGCTTTTGAATAATCTAATTTTTCTGCCATTGCCCATTTCAGACCTTGCCAAAAATGTTCAGTTATTAAAGGTTCTGAAAAGGTTTCGGGTGTATGTCCGAAATTAGAATAAAATGCTTTTCCACCGTCAAATTCGTGGTACCAAGCCATTGGGTGAAAATCGCCCATTTTTCCCATTTGGTAGCTACTTTCATCAACTCTTACGAGGAATTTTAAGATGTCTTTTTTCAAAGATTTAAAATCATAAAACTCGTCAGTTTTCTCAAATGTTTCAGGAAAATGAGCTGAAGCAGGGAAAGTTTTATCAAGCGTAATCATCTTTCCTTTCTGCACATTTGATACTTTTCCACCGGGGTGGCTTGCAAAATATCCTCCCATCAGATCGTTGTACCAAGGCCAATTATACTCAGTATCGGAAGCAGCATGAATACCCACATAGCCTCCACCTGCCTGAATATATCGCTCAAAATTTGCCTGTTGGGCAGGATTCAGCACATCGCCTGTGGTACTTAACCACACAACAGCGTTGTACTTTTTGAGGTTTTCTTCACTAAAATTGGCAGGATTTGTAGTAGAATCAACTGCAAAGCCTTGTTTTTTGCCTAAATCAAAGAAAAACTGTGTTCCTTCTTTAATAGAGTTGTGGTGAAAACCTTTGGTCAGCGAAAAAATCAAAACTCGTTTTTGAGCTTGTGAAGTGAAAGCACTTATGAGGAGTGCCAATAAAATAACTTTTTTCATATTTGGAAGATTTGTTGGGGTTAATTTTCGTCGAAATTTTGTACTATATAAAATGAACAACAAATATAATTAAAAATCAAAACAATAATTGTCATTTAGACACGAAAAAGTATTATTTGTAGACTGAATATGATTTTTTAACTAAAAACGAACTGAATTGTTTTATAAAGCAACCAAAAAACGTTTTTGCTTCGTCATTGGCGAATACTCAAATCTCAATTTATGAAAAAAAAGATTTTTATTCTCTTATTTTGTTGTGCATTTCAGTTACTTCATGCCCAAAGTTCAAAACCTTTGAAAGAAATAATAGTCAATCAACTATATTCAGGTACTTTACAGAGTGTTTTGAATCAAATTGCCAAAGAAAACAAGTTAAAAATTTCGATTTTGGATGAAAAGATTTCCAATATTGAAGTTAATGAACGCCCCTTAAATACTTCTCTTGATGAATTTCTGAATCAAGTTGCCAAGAAAAAACACCTAAAATGGTATGTTGGTGATGATGGAATTATCTATTTTAATAGCAATAATGAAGATAAAAGTGTTATTTATGAGCAGGCTGTGAAAGATGGTTTGACAACATTTCCATCAAAAATTTCAGGAATTGTAAAAGATTTTCGTACGGGTGAAGCATTACCTTTTGCAAGTATTTCGGTAAAAGGCGGTAAAGGAACTACTACCAATGTTGATGGTTATTTTACATTGCAAGACATTCCAAAAGGCACTGAAAGCTTGATAGTCAATTACTTAGGCTATAAAACTCGTGAAATCAAACCTTCTCAAATTACATCAGGAAACAATGTCGTGCTTGAAGTTGAGCCTGCCGACAAGCAATTGGAAGAGGTGGTAGTTACGGCAACCAAAGAAGAATTGATGAAAGTTTCATCCGACGACCAGATAAGTACAATCAGACTTTCGCCAGCAAAATTGGCTACATTGCCAAACATTGGTGAAAGAGATATTTTTAGAGGTTTTCAACTCATGCCAGGGGTAAGTGGTAGCAATGAAGCCTCGTCGGGTTTGTATGTGAGAGGTGGTACACCTGACCAAAATTTGGTGATTTATGATGGCTTTACTATCTACCACGTTGACCATCTGTATGGTTTTTTTAGTGCTTTCAATGCCAATGCAATCAAAGATGTGCAGTTGTATAAAGGTGGGTATGATTCTCGTTTTGGCGGGCGTTTATCAAGCGTTGTTCAACTAACAAGTAAAGAAGGAAATGCCAAACATTTGAATGTTGGTGGAGATTTAAGTTTGTTGAGCTTAAATGTTTTTGCAGAATTACCTTTAGGTGAAAAATTTACGAGTTTGGTGGCTTTCCGACGCTCTTATACTGGCGGAATTTATTCAAAAATATTTAATAAATTTAATACTGCAACAACTTCAAATGCTCAAACACAGCAACAACAAGGTGGCGGACGTAATCGCCCTGGTGGTGCTGGACCGGGCGGATTGTTTGGTGGAAATGCTGGATTTGCAAATACGCAAACCATTCCAAAATCTTATTTTTATGACTTAAATGCCAAGTTTACCTACAAACCAACCAAAAAAGACATCATTTCATTAAGTATTTTCAATGGAACAGATGATTTAGATAATTCGACAATTATCACTACACCTGCACAGTTGGCAGCTCGAGGAATCATTTTTGATAATACCACCAACGACAAAACCAACTACGGAAACTTAGGTTCGAGCCTCAAATGGTCGCACCGATACAACGACAAGTTTTATAATAATACTTTGGTGAGTTTCTCGCAATATTACTCTACCCGAAACCGACTTTCTACCATTAATATTACTCGAAATAATGGTGCAGCTCTTGAACTAAAAACAGGTTTTGTGCAAGATAATAACTTGGAAGATTACTCGCTCAGAAGTGATTTTGAGTATAAAATGAATACTTCAAATGAAATTAACTTTGGCTTGCAACTGACCAAAAATCGCATCAAATATAATTATACACAAAACGACACTGTGCAAGTTTTGAATAGAAATAATGCAGGAAATTTGATGGCGTTTTATTTGCAAGACAATATCAAATGGAGTTTTCTGAAAATTACGCCAGGTGTGAGAGTAAATCAATTTTCGGTTACGAAAAAAGTTTATATCGAGCCACGCATAAATATGATAGTCAATATTTATGAAGGGCTTCGATTTGTAGCGGCGGCAGGTGTATATCATCAATTTGCACAGCGTGTTGAGCAAGAAGATATTTTGAACGGAAGTAGCAATTTTTGGCTTTTGCCCAATGGCGACAACATTCCTATTAGTTCGTCGAATCATTTTATTATAGGACTAAATTACGAAACAAAAAACTACTATTTTAGCGTAGAAGGCTATTATAAAACTTTATCGAACATCACCCAATATTCGCTACGTGTGCAAGCTCGCCCAAGTCGAGGCCCTGATGGTGGCGGTGGACCAGGCGGCATGGGAGGACTTGGCGGTGGAACAACAACAAGCAACGTCTTGGAAAATTTCTTTGTAGGCAATGGTTCGGCAAAAGGCATTGAGTTTTTTGCACAAAAGAAAGCAGGTGCATATAATGGCTGGATAAGCTATACTTTGGCACAAACTGTTAATAATTTTGAGGCTTTTTCTACAAAAGACTTCCCTGCTTCGCAAGATGTGCGAAACGAATTTAAGATGGTTCATAATTATCGTGTGAAAAAATTTGATTTCTCAGCCACTTGGATTTATGCAACGGGTCGCCCTTACACAGCTCCAGAAGGTGGTTACACCGTTGTTTTGCCCGACAGAACTACTCGTTCATTTAATATCATAGGTGCAAAAAATGGCAAACGCTTGCCCGATTATCATAGGTTTGATGTGGCAGCAACTTATAATTTTAAGTTGTTTAAAAACTTACCATCAACACTTTCGATGTCAGTTTTCAATGTTTATAACAGAAAAAATGTTTGGTATAAGCAATTCAGCATCGTTGATAATCAATTAGTAGAAGTTGATGTTACAAATCTTGGAATTACGCCAAATCTTACCCTTTCTGTGAGGTTGAGGTAGATTAATGTGCCAATATGCCAATTCGGACGGCGATTTATTAAATAATTTTGAAAATAAAACTCATTTTACAAAAATGAAAAATATATATAAAATATTGATAGTAAGTACTTTAGTATTTACAAGTTGTCAAAAAATAGACTTTGATAAAACAAATTTAAACAAACCAGTTGTAGATGGGATTGTTTATGCCAATCAAAATCCGAAGATACATTTGGCCTTGCCAATAGGCTATGGCGATGATGCCACTATGCAAACCGACATCAATAATGCCCAAGTTGTGATGGAAATTGCTGGCATAAAATACACCCTTGCTTCAAAAGGAAGTGGTATTTATACGAATGATAAGGTGATTTTGAAAGCTGGTCAAGACCTCAATCTGACTATTGTTTATGCAGGAAATACCATTACTTCGGCAACAACTGTGCCTACAAAACCAAAAAACTTGAAGGTAACAGAAACGCAAATTCAGATAACAACGCCAACCGGTGGCGGACCTTTTGGTGGTGGTGGTTTTCAAAACCAAGTTTCTTCTGCCGTAACTTGGGACAATGATATTCAAGAATATTTTACGCTACTTACAAAGAACACAGATACTTCGCCCGAACAAATAGTTTTTCAAGGACCGGGTGGACTCGGTGGCGGAAACCCAGATGCTGGTATTCCTCCTACACAAAGAATGTCACAACCAACACAGACCAATATTCAAACTTTCAATCAAAGACAATTTAGCTATTATGGTAATTATGAAATGATTTTGTTTAAAGTCAATGCCGAATATACTAATTTGTTTAATAACCGTGGGCAAAGCTCACTTAACCTAACAAATCCACCAACAAATATAACAAACGGCTTCGGTATTTTCACAGCCATGAATGCAGATACTGTGAGAATAAAGGTGGTGAAATAAGCATCAAATTCGATACCATTAATTTATAAATATTAAAATAACAAAATCCACAGGCACAAAGTACGTTTCTTTGTGCCTGTGAAAAAAAATCAATTCCCAATTGCCATGCAATTCCAAGTAATCGTATAATTCACAGGATTAGGACTCGTATTTAATAGTCTCGCCTTACAAGTTGTAGTTCCGGTTGTTGTTGAACAGCCATATAGCTGTAATTGTACTCGATATAACTCTCCTGACGCCCCCCCAGTTACATCAATATCACCTACGAAAACCTTTGGAACACCAGTAAAGCCACCATTAAAACTAATATTTCCTTCGACAGATAAACCAAAACCTGGCAAAACTGCACCAAAAGTTGCGGTTGTAAATGTATAAATTTTCAAATTCGTACTACTTGTAGAATTATAAGCAACCCCTTTGCCGTTGTTCACCGTTAATGAACCATCAAGAGTTGTGTTTCCAGAAGGGTCAATAAATGCAACGGTTGCATTGGAGCTATTTCTAAAATAAAAATTATCATTTGCTCCAAAATTTCTAAATTTCATGCCTTCAGTATCATGTAAAATACCTCCGTAATTGGTGTTATCTGCATTTTCTAAAATTATATGTTGTCCCCAGCTGCCGAAATTAATATCATCACCTTTTATCGATAATACAGAATTTTGAGTTGGGTTATTCAGATTAAGTCGATATGTAAAAGCACCATCATAACCGTAAAAATAACTATTATTTAAAGTATAGGCAGTCAAACTATTGGTATTCGTATTGTTATTTACTATCAAA
Organism: Emticicia sp.; assembly: GCA_031378345.1. Lineage (GTDB taxonomy): Bacteria > Bacteroidota > Bacteroidia > Cytophagales > Spirosomataceae > Emticicia. Next base: position 32,853 of record JANNDY010000134.1, read on the forward strand.
TCTGAAGTAAATGTAGTTCCTGCAACATCTAACTTATAATCTGGTGTGGCATCTCCAATTCCTACATTTCCTCCATTATAATAATAATTTAAGCCCGATACATTCCATTGATTTCCAAATGTAGCCTGTTGCCATGCAGTTCCGTCATGATAATTAAATTGGTTGCTCGAAGTATTATACAACAATAAACCTGCCTGCGGTGAAGCAATTGCATCACGACTTGAGGTCAGCATTCGAGGAATCAAAATACCTTTATTGGCACTTCTGATGTCCAAAATCGAAGCAGAATAAGGAATGTCAGTTCCGCCCATACTGCTAATGACAGTTCCACTTGGCGAATCAATTACTTTTGTGTTTTGGGCAAAACCATTAAATGCTGAAGTACTGATGATGAGAAAGATAAATATTTTTTTCATGGGTATTTTGTTTAGAAATGATTGAACACAAATTTCAACAAAATAGTAAAGCAAGTAAATCACGGTTTGCCGTGATATTTTTTGGTGTTGGAGCGAAGCAGAGGTTCAAAATCCTATCAAATGATGCGTCAGGGCGTATTTTAGCAAACCAAATGAGTTTTTTACGCCTGTTTTTCGGAAGATATTTTTTCGGTGTGTTTCTACAGTATTGAGTGAAATATTAAGAATTTTGGCAATCTCTTGACTTGATTTTTCGTCAGCAATTAGCTTAATTATCTCAACTTCTCTTTCGGTAAGATGTTCAATTTCTTCCTTATTTATCAATTTCAGAAAAACGGTTTCGTTAAAAAATCGCTTTCCATTTGCTACATTTCTAATTGCTTTTTCAAAATCAATTCTTTTAGAATTCTTCAAAATATAGCCAATTGCCCCTGCTTTGATAGCAGATTTGATGGTTTCGGTAGTTTCGACCATCGTAAGCATCAAAATTTGAAGGTTTGGAAATAGTTTTTTTGCTTGTTTAGTAAGTTCAATTCCATCCATCAAAGGCATATTATAGTCGGCAATCAGCACATCAACTTCACAGAATTTTAGCTTTCGCAATGCATCTACTCCATCATGGGCTTTTTCAACAACTACAATATCATCAAAATCTCGAATAAGCATTGCGAGACTTTCAAGAAATAACTCGTGGTCATCGGCGATTAGGACTTTGATTGACATTTATTAGGTATTTTCATGCAAACTTCGATAAAATTCTTTCACAAAAAAATACCTGATTGCCGTGATATTTTGTAAAAAACAAGAAAATCACATTGTTCTGTAGCCAGCCGTACTAACTTTTATAGCAGATTTATTTATATCGACACATATCATCGAAAAAACATCTTTGGTTTTCTTATTTGTGCCTTGCATTTCCATCATCATTCCGTTCATGTCCGACGGTAGCAAAATCTTGCTACTTTTATACATTTGTTGCTGCATTATTTTGTGAAAATTAGGCGAATTGATAGGCATTTTTGTACTAACCCAAATGAATGAGGTATAATCGGCACTTTCGGAAAGCCATTCTTCACAAGTAAAACCCATGATAGATTTTGTTTTACCTGTTTTTTTGGGTGCAGAATATTTGTTTTCACTCGTAGCCGATTCGATGGTTTTTTCCATATCGTAAGGTAAACTCATCGCCATTTTTTGCTCGTCCATGAGCATAATCATTGCTTTATTTTGGTAATCAATGATACCACGATTGGTCATTTTCTTGCCTTTTCCATCATCCATGGTCATTTCTGTGCCAAAAATCATTTCATTTTCGGTCGGATAAAGATATTTCATCAATCCCTTAAAAGGCTTTCCATTTTGAACAGAATTATTTTCAAATGTCATTGAGCCCGCAAAATTATACTCAGGTTTGATGGGTGTTCTCTTGCCCGACGACATTGCGTTCATCATGTCTTGCATTTCTTGCGGAGTTTTTTGTGCAAAAGAGTTTATACAAAAAAGTACTAATATGCTGATAATCAATAGTTTTCTCATGATTTTAGAAATATATTTTGTTTGAAATACTTAACGAATTTTAAACAAAATATATTGATTTGCAAGGTACAAAGATTGTTTTCTTTGTGCTTTTTTAAATAAAAACTTCTCAAATAACCTCTAAATGAAGTTCTTTTCCCATGCCTAATGCTACAATTTTGTGAAGGGTTTCCAACTGAATATCTGATTTTCCGTTTTCAATTCTTGAAATATAATTTCGAGTTGTCCCTGCATTAATCGCCACATCTGTTTGTGTAAGTCCGAACCGTTCTCGTGCTTGTTTTAGTATATTTCCTACGGGTATTTGCTCAATTTTACGCAAAAATGTACTTTCTTGAAACAAAACATCAGGATCTAAATCTGTTGGTGCAGTTTGGGTTTTGCCTTTCCAAGAAAAAGTATTTAGTAAATTTTTCCATTGCAAAGTTCGTGGTGGTTCGTCAGAAACAGAAACCATTTTGAATGTTTCCCAATTTGTGAGGTTTAATAAATGCGTGTTTTGACTTGCGTTCCATTTCTCAAAAAATGGTCCAAAATCTGTAACTCTGACCTCTCCATTGTTCCAAAGTACCGTAACTTTGAAAGGTTCAACAGAAACTATTTTGGAAATTCTGATTAATTGTTTCATATTTTTTTAATTTCTGGATTTAAACCATAAAATGCTTCCAAAAGCTCATTTTGGTTGTTTTCAACAAATTTGATTGCTTTGCGAAGCTGCGATTTAGGCAAATTTCCAACCATTATATTTGCTTCTTTTATGGAAATTAAAACCTCATGCTCGCATATGCTTGCATGAATATGAGGCAGAACATGGTCATTACTAAAAACGCAGATTTTAATTCCTTCAAAAATCTCGAATACTGGCATAAAAACGATTTTGTTTCAAATATACTAAATGGTATCTAATTAGTTCTACTTTGGCACTCTGGAAAACCTATCAATATCAGTTTGTCTTTGCAGGTGTCTAACTTGTATTGCGTTTAACAAACCATCATCAGAGTTGAGTTTATTTAGTAATTTTTTGGCAAAAACGAGTTTAATATCAG
>JANNDY010000136.1:0-56274 GCA_031378345.1 Emticicia sp.
TGCAAAACGCTTTGAAACTAAATATAAGAAAGTCTCTCCTGCGATGAAACAAGGGCTTGTCAAAAGGATTTATCCATTGGAAGAACTCCTAATGATGAAACCCTTAATGTTTAACATATATTAATAACTCAGTACCCAAAAAACAGTCATGGAAGCATCATTTTGGTTAAAATCTTGGGAGTTGGGTGGATTTTACACATCGTTTCATCGTCGTGATATCCACCCTTATGTTTTAGAATACATGAATCCCGAAGAAATTGAAAATACCAATATCCTCGTTCCGCTTTGCGGAAAAACAGTTGATATGATGTATTTATCACAATACGCAAATAAGGTTATCGGTGTAGAAATTGTTGAGGAAGCAATTTTGCAGTTTTTCCAAGAAAATAATCTTTCTTATGAAATGCCCAATGATGAAACTTATATTTCGGGAAATATCACGATTTTGAGAAAGGATTTCATGAAATTGACCAAAGCAGAAATCGGTCAAATCGATTGGGTTTTAGACAGAGCTTCGTTGGTGGCATTGCCTTACGAAATGCGAACCGATTATATCAAAGCCATTGACCGACTTTCAGATGTTGGCACAAAACAATTAGTGGTTACTTTGGAGTATTTTCCTTTGATAAATTCAGCACCGTTTTGCATAAACCCAAGCGAAGTTGAAGATTATTATGGAGCTGGGCATATTATCAAGCACGTTGAAAGTCCGAATTTGCCAAATCATGGCATGGTTCGAAAATGGAATCTGGCGTTTTTATATGAGCATTGCTTTGTTTTGACAAAATATGCCAATGGCGTAGTTTTACATGAAATGGAAGTAGAGAATAGTGAAAATAGGTGATTTTTTCATCAGAAAGTTTGGGGTTCAGAAAAGTAAAATCCCCTGCCAGTTTGGTAGGGGATTTTCTATTTTCAAAAACTTTATTCAATTATAAGTAACTTATAATCAATAAGTTATCAGATTTATTTAGCATTAAGTTGCGTAGCCGAATCTGCCTCTTGCATCAAACCTTCGGGTGACATCATGCCTTCGATTCGGTGCAAAACTTGCCCATCTGGACTAATAAATAAGTAAGTTGGATAAGAATCCACACGGTAAATAATACCTACATTTACCCCTTCAAACGACTCACCATCAACCTTATAAGCAAGAAATTTCTTGTTAAATTTTTCGGCAACTCGTGCATCTTTAAATGTATTTTCGTCCATCCATTTGCATGGCCCACACCATGAAGCATACACATCAACAAACAAAATTTTTCTTTGAAGTTTTGCCTCACTCAACATCTGTTCCATTGTTTTGTCTGTATTTTTGACAAAATTCATTCGTTTAATACTTTCTCTGCTACACGCATATACCAACACAATGAGGCTTATCATACTCACTGCCAAAATCACTTTTTTCATTACAAATGCTATCTTTTTCATAATTACATTGCAAATTCCTTGCCTTTTTTGAAAATTTAGTAACAAAATTCCTACTTTCTCTTTATTTCTTTCAAAGTTTGCTGTAAATCTTTGGTATCACCACCTTCTTTTTTGCCGAGTTTAATTGCTTTTTTTTCGGCTTTTATTGCCTCTTTTTTTCGACCTAATTTGCTCAAAAGAATGGCATAAGTGTCCAAATTTGCAGGTGATTCTACCAAAGCAATTGCTCGCTCCGACCACCGCAAAGCAACTTCCAAATCTTTCGGATTTGAAATCATCTGGACATATCCCCAAGCATATTCGTTTAGCTGAAACGACGTGGTTTTTTGAGCATTGTCTGCCAGATTATCCAAAATCATTTTGAATTGTGGCGTGCTTTCATCTAAATTTTTGGCTTTTGCCCCCTCAATAAAATTTGTGATTTTTTGTTGCGTTTCGGCAGCTAATTCTTCGGTGTTTTTTGCCATTAATTTGGCACTTTCTCTGATGGCAATTTTCTTGAAATTCTCTCCATCACGAGTAATTTTGGCATATTCTAAGCGAAATTGCTTCTCTTCTGCTTCAAAACCCGCCATGCTGTATGACGTATTTCTGACTGCTTCAATGAGTTTTTCGAGCAATGCTTTATCACGATTATCAAGCACTTTTTTAAATGTATTCCGCTTGGCTTTTGATATTCCATTCAGCACAAATTTTTGTTGCTGAACAGTCATATTCATATATTTATTCAAAGCATCTGCCAAAATATTAAACGCCTTTGTTTCAATTGTTCCAATATTTTCAGAAATAATTGAAAGTATCTTTTCAGTTTTATAAGATGACTCAGGAACGGCCTTTAGGTATTCGTCCAACAAAGCTGAATTTTCACCACCATTGAGGCTCTTTCGCTTCATATATTCATACAAAAAATCAGCATCTCGTCTGCCCGATTTAAAATCTTTGTCCAATTCTTCCGAAGATTTATAGCTTTTTCCTGCCGAAAGTGCTTTATCTGCTTCAATCATAAATTTTTCGGCAGGCATTGCCCCCAAAGCACGATAGACCAATTCACCATCAGCATTGACAAATAAATAGGTCGGATAGGCAGTAATTGCAAAGGTTTTTGCCAATTCTACGCCCTCACCTTTTTCGGCATCAATCTTATAATTGATAAATGCTTGGTTGAATTTATCGGCTACATGAGTGTCGGTAAAAACATTTGCCGACATCATTTTGCAAGGTCCGCACCAAGTTGTATAAATATCTATGAAGATAAGTTTATTTTGCTTTTTTGCCTCAACCCGCACCTGCGACCATGAGCCTTCGGTAAATTTTATGCCTTTTCCATCTTCAGCAAACGACGAAAATGTTAGAAAAATGAGTAAAAAGAATAGTTTTTTCATTTGAAAAATTTAGTTTTGCAAAAATTACAGCAAAAATCATACGAATATCAACATTCCCGAAAGTTTCTGCTATGTTTAGGAATATTTTCTTTTGAAATTTTGTTTATAATAGATAGCCTACGAATATATTTAGGCAAGAGAAATGACAATAACTACAACACTCGAAAAAAATAAAACACGCCAACAACTCTGGAAAACTGCCAAACAATTGGCATTTCCAACGGCAATGTGGCGTTTGCCACGTCAAACTGAAAAGCATTTTTTAACTTCTTTTTCAGAAATTCCAGAACAAACAAAAATTGATTTTGAAGAACTTGGTGCTGGTTTTGCTTTTTCTCCTTTTGTAAATCCAGAAGGTAAAGATACTTTTTTCTTGAAAGCAGATTTGCATTATATTTTTGCGGAATCCGAACATCATAAGAATGAAAATTTGCAGGAAATTATTGTGCCATCTTCACTAAATCCTCAATTTATTGATTTGCTAAAAACTTTAGATTTAGATGAAAAACAAGCAAATAATGGGCTTTTTTCTGAAAAAGAAGCAACAAACAAACAAGATTTTTTGAATTTGGTAGCAAAAGGCATTGCTCACATTGAGGCAGGAAATTTTCAGAAAGTAGTGCTTTCACGCACAAAAAATATAGCCTTATCGCCTGATTTTGAGGTAGTTACAGTTTTTGATAAGCTTTGTGACGCCTATCCAGCCGCTTTTGTTTCGGTGGTATCGTTGCCGCATTTAGGCGTAGTTTGGGTAGGGGCGTCGCCTGAAACCTTGGTAAGCCAAAATTCAAAAGGAATTTTTCGCACGATGGCATTGGCAGGCACACAGTCGGCTTATGATATTGATGGAAATTTGATTCGTCCGTCGGAGGCTTTGTGGCGACAAAAGGAAATAGAGGAGCAATCTTTTGTAACGCGTTATATTATTAATTGTTTGAAGAAAATAAGGGTGCGTGAATTTGAAGAAGAAGGACCAAAAACTGTCATTGCTGGCAATCTGATGCACCTTCGCACTGATATTATTATTGATACAGTCGAAATAAATTTCCCACAATTGCCAACTGTAATGCTTGATTTGTTGCATCCAACTTCGGCAGTTTGTGGAATGCCCAAAGTTCCTGCAACGCAATTTATCTTGGAAAATGAAGGATATGACCGTGAATTTTATAGCGGTTTTTTGGGTCCAATAAATATGCAAACAGTCGAAAATAAGCAAGAATCGCATGTTTTTGTCAACCTTCGTACCATGAAACTTCAAAATGACCAAGCAACACTCTACGCTGGTTGCGGAATAACGGCAGACTCAAATCCAGAAAAAGAATGGAACGAAACCGAAATGAAAACCCAAACACTTGAACGAGTGATTATGAGTGTGAAATGATTCTTTTCTTACCCTCTTACCAAACCTTTTTCTCGCAGAAAATTATTTGTCATCACTTCTTTTTCGGGGTGTAAAACTACTTGCTTCAAAACTTCACAAACAAAAATTTCGTGGTCGCCCGCATCGGTAAAATGTAGTACTTTGCATTGAATATAACCTATGGCTTCTGTCAAATATGGAATTCCTCTCTCGTCTAAAGCATATTTTAGGTTCTTAAACTTGTCAGTTTCTCGACCGCTTTTTCTGCCTAATTTGGCTATCAAACTTGTTTGCTCTTCTGCTAAAAGGTTGATATTGAGTAAGTTAGATTGTTTAACTAACTCAACTGTATAATCAATTTTATAAAGAGCCACACAAAGCATTTTTCCACCCATAGCCACTTGCATAACCCATGTAGCAATATTTGCGTTCATTTTTCCTTGGTGTGCGGTTGAGATTGAATGAACGTCGTAATTTTTGTATTTTAGTAATGATTTTGGCATAAAACAAAAGTCTTTTATTTATTCAAACAGGCAATCGGATAATTTGTTTTTTTGCAAACTTTATTTCAATAATTACTACAAAATAATTCAAATTTTATTTGCATTTATCCAATAAAGAAATTACCTTTTCTAAGAAATTAATCAATTACTCACCTAAATATCTTAAAATTATGAACACTATTGTAAAATATGGACACTACTTGATAGCCATACCGATTGCAGTTTTCGGTATGTTTCATTTTTTGATTGCTAAAAATATGGTTGGGATGGTTCCGAGTTGGTTACCTGGTGGTGTTTTTTGGGTATATCTCACAGGAATTGCTCATCTTTCTGCTGCCGTAGCCATCCTTATTGGGAAATATACACGAATGGCAGCCACTTTATTAGGAGTAATGCTTATTGTTTTTGCTATGACCGTTTACTTACCAAAAGTAACCGAAGGCGACCAAATGGCAATGTTTCAGGTACTAAAAGATTTGGTTATGGCTGGCGGTTGTTGGGTATATGCCAGCACTCAGCCTAAAGATTAGCATAGATAAAATTAAAGCTAAAAAACGCCATCTCGGATTTTTCGAGATGGCGTTTTGATTTTTTAGGAATGAAAAATAATAATTTCGTAAATATATGTACCTACATAAAATATTTTTATCAAAATTTGTATTTATTCAATAAAAAATTTAATTTTACATCGAAAAAAAAATCAACCCTAACCCTAAACTATTCAAACAATGGAAGCAATTATCTCTCCTCTTACAAAAATTGGTCGTTTTCTTTTAGCTATTCCGATGGCTGTTTTTGGTATTTTTCACTTTATGGGTGCTGAAGGCATGGCAAAAATGGTACCTGTTCCAGGTGGCGTTATTTGGGTATATGTTACTGGTTTAGCTCTAATTACCGCCGCTGTAGCAATCATCATGCAAAAGAAAGCCCGTTTGGCTGCGGCATTATTAGCTATTTTATTGTTGGTATTTGTATTGGCTATTCATTTGCCAGGCGTAATGGCAGGTGGAGATGGTGGTCAAATGTCTATGATGAGTTTATTGAAAGACCTTGCAATTGCAGGTGGTGCCTTGGTGTATGCTGGCACGCAACCTGTCGAATAATTTTACAACACCTACCCTAAACTAAAACCAGTGATGCACTCAGTCTTTTGACTGGGTGTTTTTTTTGGTTTAATAGTTTCAAAAGAAAAAATATTGCGAGCTTTTCCTGCAAAAGGGTATTGAAAATCAATGAAAAATAAATCATTTTCAAGGATTTTTCATAAAAAAGTATATTTATCAGAAGAAGAAAGCCTTTTTCTATGCCAAAAATTCATCAAATAAGTTTGTTGCTTCTTTTTACCTAACCTTTTTCAAAGTCAAATAATCTAAAAAATAGATAATTTTGAGCGAAATGTTATTATTTTGGTCAGATTGGAGAGTGTTTTGGAGGTTTTCTAAATACGCAACTTTGGCATTATCGGAACTATGAACGGTGGCGTTTTTCCAAACAATATTCATGAAACTTCCTGGTGCAAATTGCCACGTATAAACCATATCGACATTGAAATAATTGACGTTTCGGTCAAGGTTTTGTATAATATCTGCCCTTTTTGACAATGAACCATCAGTATTTAAAGCGTAAAATTCTTTGTTGTTTACTACGCTTGCATAATGCCTTGCTCGGAAAGTAAGCCCCATTTTATTCGTAAAATTATATTTCAAATTGAGCGTATTATCAATAGATTTTACTTTTCTGATTGCAAAAATTGATTTATCGTCAATAATTTTCGTGAAACCTAAACCATTATTATGATTGGTGATTGTCATGCTATGGCGAATCGAAAATTTTGAGTTGAATCGAAAATTTTGACTAAAACTAATTTCTGTAAGATTTAGCTTATAAAAATTGAAATAACTTCGATTGAAAAGTTCGACAGAACCTGAATATTTTTTTGCACTATTGCTCTCAAACCAGCTACCATAGCCAATGCTATTGCCTCTTTTAAAATACCTACCAGCAACACGTGGTTCATAAAAATCGTTTTGTGAAGGTTGGAAATTGGTGAATCCTCCAAACCAAAAAATCTTTTTGTGCTGGGCATTAAAATTAAATCCGATTCTTGAATTTTGATATTTTGTATCAATATCACCAATTTTTGAGTATAAATGACTGGTACTCATATTCAGATTAAAGCCCATACGATTGTACCAGCCTTTTGGTTTGATGTAGCGGTATCCGATATATGCACTGTGATTGATGAAATTATTGTTGGTAAAATAGCCCAAATCATTTGAGGTGTATTTTGTATCTGTCAGTTCTTGCGAAGCCTCAAATTGAAGTCTGCCGCTTGTTTTGCCGAAGCTAAACGAATGACTATATCCTGCCGAATTGTTTTTGTCAGGATTTTTGAAATTTAGGTAGCTTAAAGAAGTATTTCCAGTAAAATTATAGTTGTTTTTCTTGTCATTGAGGCTAAAAAGTGCTGCACTCACATTGGAATTAAACTCTTTAGTATCTCTCAAAACGCTGGTATTGATAAAACTTACCGACGAATTATGCTTGAGGTTTTGGTCAAGCACAAAAATATTATAATTGGTCATTGGGTTGGTTTCAAACTTTCTAATTTCGCCTGATTCGACATTTTGAATGGTAGCGTATTGTGGTTTAGTAATGGCATTCAAAATGCCAATTCCTAAGCCCTTGCTGGTTCTTCCCGAAATCTTTGAAGCATTAATTAACTTAGATTCTGAGGGATTTTTAAGCATGGTTTCGTTGCTTTTTACATCGTCATAAGCATCATACAGATTGATGGGTGTTCCACCAATTCTTCTTGAATAAAACAAATTTCCTTTGCTAAAAAGCTCTGTTCCTTCAGTAAAAAACTGGCGATTTTCATTGAATTTTACTTCAAAAGGTGTCAAATTAAGTACTTTATTATCGCTTTGCACTTGTCCGAAATCTGGAATGAGTGTAGCATCAAGTGTGAAGGCTTGGCTCAAACCTAACTTCACATCCATACCACCTGAAACTTGATTTGTCCAGTTTTTTTGTTCGGCAACATTTGCAGGAAAATGATTTTGGTAGACCGAAAAATAAGGGTAAAATTGTAGACGAAGTGGTGGTTTTATGTCAGTAATGCCTTTCCAAGTGCCTTCTTGAGTCAAAAAACCATTTTTGTTAGGGTCAATTGCCGACCAAGTATTTTGCTGCTCGACTTTTCTACGTCGGCGGGTAATATTCAGCCCCCAATCTTGCACTTTATCTTTACTAAAACGAATGGCAGAATAAGGCAGAAAAACCTCGAAAGTCCAACCCTTTTCGTGAATCACCACGCCAGATTTCCAAACGGCATTCCAAGCAAAATCTTCGCCACCATTATTGGAGTTTTGGTTGGAAGTCATTTTTGCATCCCATTGCTCGCCTAATGGCGTAACAAAATACTCAAACCCATTGAGATTGTCGTGGTAAGTGTCAAAAATAAGTCCGATGTAGTCATTTGCTCCAAAACCATCACGCCCAGCCAACTCTTTTGAGATAGAATCGGACGTGCTTTCGTAGCAAGTTCCGCCAAAATAAATGCCTTCATCGTCATACATAATAAAGGCTTCGGTGCGAATTTCGGGACGTTCTTTTCTGCCAATGACGGGACGAAATTCTGTAAAATCATCTAATTTGGAGGCATCGCCCCAAGCAGCATCGTTGAGCTTTCCATCAATCAAAACTTTCTTGGCAGTACGTTTTGCATCAAGAACTTTGGGTACGATTTGGGCGTAGGTTTGGTAAAAATTAAGCATAATAATGCCTAAAAGTAGTTTTTTCATAATAGCTTTTTCATAAAATTTTTGTAATTACACTTATATAAATGTATGGATTTTTATAAGAGTGGATTTTTAAAGTTTGTTAAATTAGACCAAAGTCAGTTTTTTATAGACAATCTTTTGTAGTTAATGTTGCATACTATGGAAAATAAAAAAGGTTACAAAAGTAGGGTGGGTTTTAAACCCGCCCCTTAAACAATTTGAAAAATCATTTTACTTTTTCCTGATATACACATTTCCATTGAAAGTTTTCATCAAGATTTCGGCACCGCCACCGTTGATTTTGCCATAAGTCCACTCGTCTTTTTTGATTTTATACATTCCTTTTTCTTTGCTGGCAGTTACATCAATTTTCTTTGGATTTTTGTCAATGTCAATATCAAAATCCGAATAAACATCGCCTTGGTCAGATTTCACCTTGATATTTGCCTTGATATTTGCAGGAAACGTAACATCTACATTTTCGTTGAAAGTGGTAAAAGCCATCGGTGTATTTGGATTTACCTCCAAAAGATTTACAATTACATCGCCATTGGTGGTATTTGCCGAAACTGCTCCGCTGACATTTTTTAAGTAAATATTACCATTAACATTGCGGGTTTCGATGTTTCCCGAAACGTTTTCGACCGTGACATCGCCTTCATTGACTGCCGAAATTTTTAAGGCAAATTTTCTCGGCACTTTGATATTCAAGTCTATTTGCATATTTACTTTATCCACGCTCACATTTACTTGATTGTTCGATTCTTTTGCCGTAATCTCAAAACCAGCTTCGGTATTTATTTTTCTCATGCCAGCTCCTATTCCGTTGCCTTTCTCGTTACTATTTTGGTTGGAATTGTGATTTTCGTTGTTGTTTCTTCTTTTTTTATCATCCATAGCAATTGCCTCAACCATGACATCTTTTCCATCATAGCCGACCACTTTGATAGAACCCGTAACCAAACTTACGTGGAGTTTTCCTTCCTTTGATGGGTCGGTAAGCGGTACTGTAAGTTGTTCTTTTTCTTGACAAAATGCTGTCGTGGATAAAAGAAATAAACCAATTGCAAGTGTTTGAAACTTTTTCATATTAAAAATGTTATTTGAGTTTTTTTAAATTGCCATTTAGGAAATTGTACTATTTTGATTCTTTGATATAAACATTGCCATTGAAAGTTTCAAAGAATAGGTTATTTCCACCTTTGCCAAAGCGAATCATATCTCGTTTGATGATTTTGTGGGTTTTTGTTCCGTTGTCATTTTCTTTCGTAACTTTTTCGACTTTAGCGGGTAGTTTTTCTGTATTTTCAAAATCAGTATAAAAATCTCCTTGAAAGGTCTTAAACTCACAATCGGCAGAGAAATTTTTTGGCATCGTGATATTCAATTTGCCATTTAGCGAATAAAATTTGCCATATTTTGCAGGATTTTGTACAAAATTGATGTTTACATCGCCATTTATGGTATGTACATCTTCTACTTCTACGGCATCTTTTATCGTGATTTTGCCATTGACATGATTGGCTTTGATAGCTCCGTGCATGTTTTCGACCAAAATTTCGCCCTCATTTACTGTCGAAACTGCTATTCTCATTGAATTTGGCACTTTTATCACATAATTGAGATGCACCTCATATTCGATTTTACGCTCTCGGTTGTTTCCCCAATTCCAATTTTTTCTTCTTGGGCGGGTGTCATAAGGTTCGGCAATGTAAAAAAGTAACGAATCGCCCACTTGCTCGAAGCCTAATTTTATTTCTGATTTTGCAGATGCCAGTTCTTTGGCATTTTTGGCATCAATGGTTTCGTCCACGTCCATAATCACCTTGTTGCCATCATAGCCTACGACTTTTATTGAGCCGTTGAGGTTATAAACACCCAACATTGATTGAGGTGAAACCGTAAATTCTTTGTGAATTTTGTCGGTAAATTTGTTGTCCTGAGCCTTTGAGTTGGTACAAGAAAGTACCAATCCAGCCAGCATCGGAATCATTAGATTTTTCATAATTTGTTTGCGGTTCGTCGCCACGATTTTTGTTTAAATTTTTAGGCAAAAATCTCCCAGCAACCAATTTTGTTGGTTTTCAATTTCAAAATATGGTTTTCAGTGATTTTTTTCTACGAAAGAGCAATAATCGTCTTCTTGATTTTGGTTTTTACCGATTTGTTGAGGTTGCTATCGTTCAGCATTTGCTTAAATTGCTTGATAGAGCGTTTCTCTTGCATCTTCACCATGGCATCAGCCAAAGCAACTTGTACCATTGGCGAATCTTGCTTCGATAGCGACAATACTAAGCCTTCTCGTACTTTTGGATTTTTTGCCAATTCGAGCAGGGCTTCGAGAGTAACAAGTCTTACATTGTCGTCGGGGTCGAGATTTAAGGTCGTCAGCAAAGCCTCAACTACTTGATTATCAACAGTTTGTAGTTCTTGAGTATAACCCACAGCCTTCATGCGTTCGGTTGCTTCGGGGTTTTCGAGCATGCTTAGCATCATCATTTGCTTCATTTCTTGCACTTCCGATGAGAGCTTTTCTACTTTATCTTGGTTGGCAACTTGCTGACTTTGTGGAACGCCGCCCGCTGGCTTTCCAACAAAATATCCCACCACTCCAAAAACCATTGCCAAAGCTAAAGAATATGCCCAATTGAAAGCAGGTTTTGGCGTGAAAAATGCTTTGATTTGGTCAAATACGCGAGATGTCGCACCATTCAATAAACCGCTTTCGTTTTTAGCTTCTTGCTCATTTTTATAAGTATCGAGCATTGCATGAAAGCGAGTTTTCATTTCTTTGCTTGGGGTAGGCGTTTTTATTTTGCCGAGTGCATCCCAAAGTTCTTGTTCTTCTTTTTCCATTCATTTACTGACTGAAGTCAGTATCTATAATAATCAAAGGATTGTTTTTTTAGTACCCGAATAAATTCGGTGAGATTTTTTTGAGCTAAAAGCTATTCGCTAACAGCTAAACGCCATATAAATACTTTTCAATTCCTTCATTGCACGATGTACTTTTACTTTGATGTTTCCTTCTGTGGTATGTAAAATTTCGGCAATTTCTTTGTATGATAATTCTTGAAAACGACTTAAAACTAACACTTCTCGATGCTCTAAACTTAGCTTTGTGAGTGATTTTTGTAAAATTTCATTTGCTTCGTTTTTTTCAAAATCCTTCTCAAAACTACTTTCTGATAGGTTTTTATCACTTAATTCTGTAAAATTTTCATTATAAACGATTCGATTATTTTTCTTGGCATTATCAATCAAAACATTACGAGCCAAGTGATACATCCAAGTGCGAAACTCGCCCGATTCGGTAAATGTATGACGGTATTTCAACATTCTATAAAAAACCGTTTGAACCAAATCTTCGCTTGTTGCACGCTGACCTGTGGAGTGATATAAAAACCCAAACAAGGGCTTATGGTAACGCTCAAACAACAAGCCCATCTTGTCTAAATCACCTGCTTTTACTTTAAGCATGAGGCTGTTGTCGGTCAATGAATTCAATGAAAATTTTCGTTTTTTGTTGGTATTTGAAGTGGAAACTTGGCAAAGTTAGAAAGGTTACAAAAAAATGAAGTTTTTTTTTCAAAAAATCAATTTAAAGATCTACCAACTTTTATTTGATTTTTTAATGTGTTTACAGCATTATCCCATTCAAAATATGTAGGTGGATTTACATTGGACTTTGAACCAAAACCATTTTTTTGATAATCGTCTGCTTCTTTTATGTAAGGTCCAATTTGCTTTGCCCAAATGTCAATTTGAGCTATCGTCTTTTGGTCGCTTAGGATATTATTTTGAAAATGTTTTTTTAATTCAGCATATTCCTTGTCAAATTGAACCCAAGAGGCGGTCAATTTATCACAAGATGCCGACCATTGCTTAAAATAAGTATTGCCATTAGCGTAGGGTTTACAATTATTTGAAGTTTCGCCCCATTTATCAATAATTGGCGTGATTGGATTAGCATTGCGAATAATATGCTCAAAAGCACCACTTAAATCCCAAGGAATGAGATGCATTTTTTTGTTTTTTTTGTCTTCAAACCAATAATAATTTTTATTGAAACACGCATCATTGAAATCACAATACCAATGGAACGGTCCATCATCGTGCCTAATTACCCTATCCACAACGGCATAAGCAATAATAGATTTTACGTCCATATATTTTGAAATGGTCTCTTTCGGATTCTTAGAATTGGCTACTGCTTGTGCAAATTCTTTGATAAAACCAATATCTGGCGTCGTTTCATTGGTTCTCAGTGCATCAACAAAAGCCTTATCTGTCTGGGCATTTCCATTTTGCTGAATGGGCCAAACTTCCTTATAAACATTCCCTTTCCCATTTTTATAAAAATATTCGGCAAAGCGATTGTCTATTTCTTCGGTAAGTCCATAAAAGCCTGAATATAAGCCATTTATCAATAACCTTGCATGCACAGAGCGTGGTGCTGCCACACCCATTTCTTGGAATAACCAATAACCAACCCTTTCGTTAAGCTGCGATTTATCACTATTTTGGGCATGAAATTGTAATTTATTTAAATCAAAAAACTTTTCTGTTCTGCCCTCCCAGTTAATCTTCATTTGCATACTAAGTTTTGAACAGGTCTTATAGCCAGATGGGACAAGCCAATTTGGACCAGAAACACAACCAGCATAAGAGCCGATTTGACCTTTATACCGAACACCAATCGGACTAATTGTATCACCTTCAAATACCAAAGCAGCCTCAACGTATTCTTCTTTGGCGGGGTCTATGTCTAACTTATATAAATTGCCAAAGGGTATTATCAAGTTGTAGGTTCTAATTTTTTCTTGGTCATATATATAATCAGAGCTTGTGGTAAGGTATTTTTCTGTCCCTTTTGGCTTTATTTTTTTAATCAAAATATTGCTACTTGTGGTAGGCAAAGCGTCTTTTGAGGGCGAAATGTCTTTCGCACACGAAATTGATAAAAACACTATTATGCTACTCAAAAGTTTAGATTTCATATAGAAATGTCTTTCGTTATGTCTAAGAAATTGAAGCGAGGCGACCTGAATAGACAAAGATACTTTTATTTTGAGCAATCTTCAATAACTCAAACACGTCCTTAAAATAAAACGCCTTTTTCTTCGTTTTTTTTAAGAAAACACCGTAAACTACGCCGCTTTTGAAAAACAAATTTCTACTAATTAGCTTCTTTTTATTGCCTTTTTTATCATTTTCCCAAAATTTCCATTTGCTGCGGGGATATGTTTACTCCGAAGCCAACGAGCCTTTGGTTGGTGCAACCATTCGTGTTGTAAATGACAATCGTGGCACTGTTTCTGACGAAAAAGGCAAATATGAAATCAAACTTTTGGAAGGCTTGAACAGACTTTCGGTTTCGACAACTGGATACCAAACAGAGCTTTTTGAAGTGATTGCAGACAAAGATTTAGTGAAAAATGTTTTCTTGAAAATTGACCAAAAACAGCTTGATGAGGTTGTAGTAAAAGTAAAAAAGAAAGATTTTTCTTACGAAGTAATCAAAAATGTGCTTGAAAATAAAGCTAAAGTTTTGAACCAATATCAAAATTATAAAGCCAAAGTTTATATCAAAAGTGTGGAGGAAGTAGAAAAGAAAATTGTAAAAAAGAAAGAAACTGATTCTCCGCCAAGTCCCGATGAACAGTTAGATTTGGCAGAAAAAAAACCCACAAAAAAAGATAGTTTGCCAAATCTCAATATTTTTGAATGTCAATTAATTCGCTATCAAAGCAATAGTGGTCAGCAAAAAGAAGAGCGAGAAGCCGTCAAGAAAATTGGCGACCAAAGTACCCTTTTCTTTAAATCTGTTACCGACGGCGAGTTTAATTTCTACGAAAATCATCAAAAAATAGCCAAAATTGGTGAAAATCAAATTACTTCGCCTTTGAGCGACCTTACTTTTTTGAGTTACAGATTTCAACTGATTCGTTATTATTTTGAAGGAAAAGACAAGATTTATCAAATAAAAGTGATGCCAAGAGATTTGGGAAATGCTCTTTATGAAGGCGAAATTGAGGTTTTTGAAGATACTTGGGTGCTGAAAAGTGTTGATTTAAAAATCACCAAAAGAGGACTTTTACGCTACGATGAATTTGTAATAAAACAAGATTTTGAAAATATACAAAATCGTTGGATGCCCTCAAAAACTACCTATAATTGGAAAGTAAAAGAAGGTGGCACAAAGAAAAAAGGAACGACTGAAGTCATTCACTCTAAATATGAATTTGACTTGATTTTACCCAAACGTTTCTTTGGTGATGAAGTGGGAGTTACAACCGCCGAAGCTTATAAACGAGATTCTACTTTTTGGGAAAACATCAGACCAAAACCATTGACGCTCGATGAACAAAAAGTTATTAAAGAAAAAGATAGAATTGATGTATTGAAAAACTCAAAGGTTTATTTGGACTCGATTGACAAGGTTTACAATAAAATTACGTTTCCAAAAATAGTTTATTCGGGCATTGGGCATATCAATCGAACTAAGAAAACTACTTGGTATTTTGAGCCGATTTTAGGGTTTTTCGACCCTGTGGCTATTGGTGGCTGGCGAATTCGCTATGGCTTAGGTTATTACAAAAGGTATGAAAACAGAAAACAAATTAGTTTTAATACAAATTTGACTTATGGCTTCAAAAACGAAGATTTGAAGGGGAATATTAACCTCAATTATTACTATAATCCTATCAAAAACTCAAATATTCACCTTGCTTTTGGCTCAGGTTTTAATGTAATAAATGGGGCGGCAACCATCAGAGATATTGCGAGAAGAAGTAATTTTTATCAAAATAATTTTGTCGAAATTCGCCACCGAACTGAGCTTTTTAATGGGTTTTATATCAATACACAAGCATATTACGAAAAAAGAAGCGATTTATCGAATTATAAATTTGGAGAATTGGGCGATAGAATTTTCAAAAATAATACCCTTGAATTTTTCCCGACAAGCTATATGTATAAAACCTCTTTTGGCTTGGAATATACGCCTCGACAATTGTATTTGAGAGAACCTAACCAGAAGCAGATTTTGGGTTCAAAGTTTCCGACTTTTAGTGTAAATCTGGACAAAGCTTGGCAAGTGCCGGGCAAAAATAATAATGTTTTTGCCTATTTATCGGCATCGGTCAGGCAAACTTTCAATGTCGGAATCATTGGCACATCTGAGTACAGAATTCATGTTGGGAAGTTTTTGGACACCACAAAATTGGCGGTCATGGACTATAAATATATGCGTGGTGGCGACAATTATTTTTTCTCGCCGTCGATGTACACTTATCAGTTGATTCCAAAAACTTTTCCTGTTTTTAGTTGGTATTTCGAGTCGCATTATGTTCATCAGTTCAATGGTTTTTTGACGAGCAAAATACCGCTTTTCAACAAAACCAAAATCAGAGAAGTGGCTGGAGCAGGTTTTTTGTATGTTCCTGAGCGAAAATACCAATATTCGGAAGTGTTTTTTGGACTAAACCGAGTTTTCAAAATCGGTCGTGAAATGATACGACTTGGTAGCTATTACGTCGTTGCACAATCCAATGATTTTGGCATCAGAAGTGGCTTCAAATTTTCGATAGAACCTTATAATCAAAATCGCAATACTTGGAGTTTTTGAGGTGTTTTTACACGTTTTGCAAAAGAGTCAATAATTTTCTGTCTAATTTTTGCCCATGAAAATCTTCATAATCAACATCTTTTCTTTTTGAATTAAGTACCCCAAACGCCCCATCAAATTCCCAAAGGGCAAAACCGATTTCGTTTTCACTTAAAATTCCAAGTAGGTCTTTAAACCACGCTAAAAAAACTTCGTGAGGCGTAAGATTAAAGCAGCCACATTCGCCACAATGTACGCCCACGCCTTTGTTTTTGAGTTCTATCCAAGGTTTGAACTTATCTTCGAGCATTTTTTTGCTTAAAAATTGCTCGCCCACTTGCCCCGGCCATTGCGGAATGGGCAAACTTTCGGGGTTTTTATAAACCCAGCTTGCTTTGTAATGCGAAATGATAGATGGCGAATAACCCCTACAACTTTGCCCAATTTCCATGTCTTCAATGCCCGTAATTACGTCATTACCTACATTATTTCCATCGGCTATTACCAAATGCTTTTTATTGACACTTTTGATGGTTTTGTAGGTAGCAGCTATCAATTTTCGGTACATTTCTGGCGGAACTGTAATCTTTTTGCCTAATTGGTCGTTCATGTCTTCTCTCCAACTTGGTTCATTTAGCAGGTCGAAACTTATTTTTTTAGAAGAAATGTTTTTGAATTTCTTTGCCCAAAATCCCCAATGAAAACAAAAATCTGATAAGGCTTGTTCGTTCGTCCAAAGGTTATAGGGTTCTACAAAGCCCGCATTAATGCAATAACCGGGGGCTCGATGTAAGTTTATCGAAACATGGTGATTGTATTTTTGAGCCAAATGAACCAAATTTTCAATTTTATCAGTCATTTGCTCATCAAAATTTCGGATTTCTTCAATAGAAATATTTTTTGAACGGTCGAATTTCAAATATGCAGGATATGCCATTGGTATTCTGACAAAATCAAAGCCCCAATC
The DNA here is from genome assembly GCA_031378345.1 of Emticicia sp. Lineage (GTDB taxonomy): Bacteria > Bacteroidota > Bacteroidia > Cytophagales > Spirosomataceae > Emticicia. The sequence continues at coordinate 17,038 of JANNDY010000136.1, forward strand.
TTGCATCCATTTGAAATATTCTTCTGGCGTTTGTGGACGACTTTGAGTTGGGTTGGGTGAAAAGAAATCCAACACATTGAAGCCTTTCCATTTAGGTAATTTATTCTTTTTTGTAGAAAAATCATTCAAATTTCCACTTGCCAACGCCATCGTGGCTAAAGAAGTGTTTTTGATAAAAGAGCGTCGGTCAATTTGATTTTGCATTGGTTGAGAATTTTTGATACTAAGATTTTTGGTAGTTTTGATTTTTTACCTATTAAAATAGGTGTCTTGAATAATCAACGGATTCTAATTTTCTTATAAAAACGACTTAAGTCGTTAAAAAGTAATAAAAATCCTATTATTATTATAGAACCTGACTTTAGTCAGGTGACCACCAAATTTATTAGAATCAGAAAAATTTAAGGTGAAATTTCTTAATCAATCCTAAACAAACTACAAATACTTCCTAATTTTCTCCATCATCGCCTTCACTTTTGTAGCTGGGTCGCCGTCATTGAGCGTTTCGATAGGAATATAGCCTTTGTAACAAGATTTTTTGATGACGTTTATCATTTTTTCATAATCAGTGTCCATTTCTACATTTTTTACAAAAATCTTCTCTTTTAACTGCCAATTTACAGCATATTTGATGGTTTCGGCAGTATCTGCATAAGTATCACCACTTCTAAAACCGCCAGTATCCATGATGAGTCCAAACCAAGGGTCGTTCACTTTTTGAAACAAATAATGCACGTGTTCGGGCGTACGAATAAAATCATTATGGTTTTGCACAGCTACAATAATGCCTTTCGACTTGCCATAAGCCACACATTCCTTAAAATCTTCGACCATCCATGCGGCAGTTTGCTCCCACGTATAGCCTTCGGGGGTTCCTTTTCCCCCTGCAAAAACTCTTATGACTGGAGCTGAGAGTTTTTGGGCAACATCAATCCAGTTTTTTACCAACTGAACTTGTTCTTTTCGCTTAGTTTTGTCAGCTATCGTAAAATCATTTCTTACGCCTGTTCCGCTTATTTCTATGCCCAAATCTTTGGCTTTTTTCTTTACGGCATAAATATATTCGTCAGTCGGAACGGCAGGATAACCTTTAAAATAATAGCCCGTGATATCAACTGCATCGAAATTTTGTTCGGAACAAAAATCAAGCAATTGAAACAAATCCATTTTCCCTGCCAACAATGGTGCGTTGAAAGAAAAGGCGTTGAGGCTTGTTTTGAGGCGATAACAAGGTTGAGTTTGGGCAAAAATTGCTGAAAAATTGCCCATCAAAAGTATTAAAACGATTGATTTGAAGAAGTTTTGTTTGTTTAACATGGTGTTTTTATAAGTTGAATATTGATGCTAATATATACTCTTTCCACCGTTCATATAACTCCCCCATTTGACATTTTTTGAGGGAATTTTGTCAATTTCGATTCGATGAATAGTAAGGGTTAAAGGCGGTTTTTGGTAAGTTGTCATTCCTGGAAATTCAGAAATAATGGCTGGACTTCCCGAATAAATTATGTCTAATTGTGTATCATTATCCAAATCGCCGAGCCAAGGAGTTGAGGCAAAACATGCTCCATTGAATCGTTTGGCAAGGAAATCCACCGAATTATGCTTAAAATCAAAAACCGTTAATTGATAAAAAGGCTTGTCTCGGTTTTTTATTAATGAATCTTTTGCCGTATTCATAATTACCTCATCAACGCCATCTTGGTTCAAATCTGCCGATAGGGGAGAAGCGTACGTAAATCTCCGTTCGTGGTATTTTTTTATAACATTTCCAGTTTTTCCGTCAATGAGCCATTGCTCGGTATGGGCATAAATTGGGTAAATTCCTTTAGCAAAATTCACAAAAACATCAAGCGTTTTGTCGTTTCCTGTAAAATAACCAATAGCTGGCTGAGAAAAAACTTCCGAACTATCGCAACTCACTGACCACAAGGGCTTTAGGGTTTTTCCGTCAAATAATTTAGTTTTTCCTTCGGCAACATTTACCAAAATATCTAAAGTGCCGTCAACATTAAAATCTGCCAAAATTGGTGGAGCAATATAGCCTTTTTTGCTTGACGAATCTAAAACAATTGACGATTTGAGATTTTTATTCAACAAGTCAGAAAGTTTGCATAAATACAAATGTCCAGCTTGAGTTTCTCCTCCGCTTCCAAAAATTATTGTTGGATTTTTGCTTGTTTCGCAGTCAATACAAACTGTCGAAAAATAGGTTTCTCTGCCATCAGGCATAAAGTCTTCGGTGATTACTTTGCCAGTTAAACTACTGATAATCAATAACTTACCTGCGGGCCTATCTTTATAGCCCGCTGGCAAAAGTGCATTCCCACCATTACAAATCAAAATATCTTTGATGCCGTCTTGGTCTTGGTCGGGTACAAATTGAGGGTTGAAAAAATTGAACCAGCCTTCATAACTTGATGCCATTTTTTCTTTTCTTTTGTAAAATTCCCAAATCAATTCGCCATTTTTTCCATTAATTGCTTGCAGTTCGGCAGAGCGTCCACCAATAATCACATCAGGAATTTCATCTGAATTTATATCTAAAAATACCGCCGAACCAACGATTTGATTACGTGCTTTTGCTTGCCAAAGTAGTTCACCATCTGCACCGTTTATTGCTAAAATTCCACTTTCTGTTTTGTCCCATTCCAAGCCACCAGCACCGATTATGATGTCTTTTATACCATCATCGTTCAAGTCGATTGCTTGTGGAGAAGATGCAGATGTAATGCCATCGAAAGTTATGCTCCAATCTTGATTGGTTTTTTTGCATGAAAATAAAAGTAAACAAAGAAATAGAGTTAAGTTTTTTGAATTCATAAATGGATTTTGGAAGTAATTTTTATTCAATATGCTTTATAAGTAGTTGATTATCAGTGATTTATATTTATTTAAATTCAATTTAGTATTTGCTGAAATTCATAATTTTTGAACTTTTGTATTACTAATAAACGCCACATATTTACCATCAGGCGACCACGAAGGCGTGTTAATTGTACCTTGTCCGCCATAAATATAGGCAATAGTTTGAGGAATCCCGCCACTTGTAGGCATGATTCGGAGCATTACTTTTTTATAAAATGGGTGAGAAACAGGGTCAATATCGGGCGGAAACGAAATATACAAAATTTGTTTTCCGTCTGGCGAAAAATGTGGAAACCAGTCGTTGTATTCATCAAAAGTTACTTGTTCTTGGTTGCTACCGTCGGGTTTCATTCGCCAAATTTTCATTGTGCCTGTTCGCACCGAATTGAAGTAAATATATTTTCCATCGGGGCTGTATTCTGGTCCATCATCGAGGCTTGTATTTTTGGTTAATGCCGTTTCTTTTTTTGTGGTAATATCTATCGAACAAATATCTTGCTGCCCATTTCGATCGCACATATAAATCAACTTTTTGCTATCGGGTGACCAACTATGAAACCACGAATGTCCCCAAGCAGGGTCTGTAATTTGAACAGGATTGTCAGAACCCATTGTAGGCATGATATAAATGGTTGATTTTCGGGGGTCACCCAAATAACTACTCAAACCTATCATTTTTCCATCAAACGAAAGTACGTGGTCATTGTTATTTGAAATGACTTTTCCAGTATTTAGTTGTTCTTCTTTGCTATCTGCCAGAAAATATTTAAACATCAACCCAGCACTGTTATTATAAATCAAATATTTGCCATCTTTTGTCCAATTTGGTGCTTGGAGTGAGTTTGGAGCAGTATGTAAAATCTTACGAAGCCCAGTTTTGACCTCCATTATCTCAATATGACTTGCGAGATAATCTCGATATGGTTTAAAATCTTTATCGGCAGGAATTGTGATACGTACATTACTAAAAATGGCTTTTTCGACAACTTTTTCGTTATGCGAACATATAAAAAGCCCTGCAAAAACCTCTTCATTTAGCACTATTTCCTTAGAAACTGACTTATAATTTTCGCCTTGAGTGGCTGCCGAAAAGGTAATAATATTGCCAATTCGCTGAAATTCAATGTGTGTCGGGTTGAACGAAGAAACCACAACTTGATTAGTAACGGAATCTTCAGCAACTCGATATTGCAGCGAAGTTAAGTCCAAACCATGTACACAGGCATCTGCATAAGCTGAGTTTGCAGCAAGGGTATTGCGAGCAATAATTCCGATTTTACGATGTGGGTCTGTGCCAGCACCAACAAATTTCACAGAAGCAGAAATGATAAAATCGCCTTTGATTTTTTTCCACAAAAAATTCAGTTGGTCGGTTTTTGCCCACATATTTATTCCTGCACCTTCCATCGTGTATTCTTGGGTGGTAGGATTGTAGGAAACATTTCCTTTAATCGCAGGATTTCCGACATCGGTTCTTTCATCAAAAAGCCCTATTTTGCTTGGAGTTTGGGCAAAAATTGACAATGAAAAGAGCAAAAAAAGTAAAGTGATTTTTGTTTTCATTTTGTTTAAAGGTTGAATAGTTTTGTAAAAAAATGATTTTGATAAATAGCAACTTACTCGCAATTACATTTTTCCTTTGTGCTTCTTTGTGCATAATTTTTACTGCTCTGCCACCTTCTCATACTTCAAATTCTTGCTTGCCCAAGGAATAAAAGACTTATAATTCGGAGCATCGGTATGACCGCCATCGTGCTGTCGCCAAGCCAATTGCCCATCGAGCATATCGGTAAGCATTGGGGGCATTTTTTCGGTCATATAATCGTTTGAAACGCCTAAGTCTTTTACACCTAAAAGTTTAAAAGCTGCCCCTGCGGCAATTGTAGCTTGATAACTACCCACTTGGTCGAGCCATTTGGCATCGCCTTTTTCTGGAATTCCATAACTTATAAAAGTGAGGCGTGGAGTACAAAGAGCTACTAATTCATGCGAATCTACTGCCATATCACAGCCTGTTTTTCGACCAAAAGAAGATTCTTCTGTGCCATATTTTAAATAATTTCCTGCCATCCAATGGTATTCTCCGCCACCTGTGAGGCTTTCAACTGCCTCGCCATAGACTCTTCTATGCAAAGTTGTACCACCTTTTCCTGACGAACCAATCAAGCCCACAGCGAAACGTGGCTCAAAAGCCAGCGTAACTAAAGCAGCTTTGCCATAACGAGATACACCTTCGATTCCTACTTTTTTGGCATCAACCAATGGTTCGGTTTCTAAATAATCAAGTCCACGGGCAGCTCCCCACGCCCACGCTCTTAGCGAACCCCAATCGTCGGGTTGGCGTGGCTGACCTTTGTTGACCAAACCGATAATTCCACGAGTCAAGCCTGCACCATTATCTGCCTGAATGCTCGATGGATCAATAGTTACATAGCCCCAACCTGCGGTAAGCAATCGTTCTTGTGGTGTAAGTTCTTCATCGGTTTTTGGTGGGGCGAAGAAATTAGGTGCTGGTAATCTGGTAACAGGTTGATAAGCAGGATATTTGTCAAAAATAACCTTCATTTCAGGATTTGATTTAATCATCATTTCCTTGAAAGCTACATTTAATTTTTCTATATCTTCGGGCGAAGGTTGGGCGGGTGCTGGTAAAACTGGGCGACCCAACATCATCAAAACTGGCACAGGCCCTTTAACATTGGTTGGCACTACAAGCACCATTTTTATGTCCACATTGATAAGCGGATAGGCAGAATTATCTACATGACCGACCAATTCTTTGGCAATCACTGGAATACGATTTACCACTTCTCTATCAACCACTTTCGCTGTCCAAGTAACTTTTGGGGCATTTTTTGGCACTCGTCCATAAACATTTTTCTCGAATTCTTCCATTAACTCTGGCTTGCGTTGCGTATTCCATATTTCGGGAGAAGTTACTTTTTTACCATTATTTAGGGTAAGAATATCAGGAAGTTGCGGACAAGGATTGGCTATTTTTTCATCATAATTAGCATGGTTTGGAGCAGATTCATTGCCACTTGGACCGGGACGAAGTGCTTTGATTCCCAACTGAGCTTTCATGTTGTCATGGTCTTGTTGGGTTGTAAAATTTGAAATTTTTGGATATTTGCTACTATCTATTTTTACTATTTGGGAAAAAGATGTTTGCACAAAAGCTGTTCCCAGTAAAATAAAAAGAATTTTTTTCATTTTGTTTTTTAAATTATAAGGTTGAATATATTGTTATTTTCTAATGCTTTTGATGTGTTCGGCAACGTCCAACATCGGGGCAGTCCAAATATCGTTTTCGTTTTGTTTCAAATAATTTAAGAGTTGTCTATGTGCTGGCAAAGAAACATTGAGCGAATGTTCACCTCCCACACCATGAAATAAAAACACCAACAAACTTCCTGTTGCCTGAGCTTTTTTTACCATTTCAATCATTTGCTCGCCAGTTTCACCATTTATTCCGTAGCAATCAATGTCCATCAATTTTACTTCGTTGAAAGGGTGCATTTCGTGCCTGACGGCTCTTGCTGCTACAAAATCGTTTTCGAGCGATGACATAAATTCACCTTCAATTACTTTTTTATGTCCACAAGTGAAGGCAAAAGTTCGCTTTTTCTTCCCATCAATAGATTCTAAATAAATATTGCACATTCGCACTTCGTCTATAATTCGCTTCAAAGAATATTTGCTCAAATCGTACTCAGGTTTTACCCAACTCATGCCGGGGCGAGTAGCATCGCAAGGATGATAAAGTGTATGGTTGCCTAATTCATGTCCACGTAAAGCTGCTTTTCGCCAATCGTTTATTCTTGTAGAACCTGCTTGTGATGAGGCAGTTAGATAAAACGTTCCTTTCAAATTCAGAGAATCGAGCAAAGGAATGGCATTATCAAGATGCACATTGAGGGCATCATCATAACTCAGCACAACCGCACATTTTTTACCCATCCAAGGTTTTGAAGCATCTAAGTTTTCAGCGTCAGTTCTGAAAGGGGAAGCTGGCAAGCCTTCTTGATTATAGAAATTGACACCTTCGGGGTTGTCTGCCCAAGCATATCGAACATATTTGGGCGATTTTATGGTTTCATTCCATACTTCAATTTTATCTTTTGCAAGAATTTTTGTTTTTGCCCAAACGAATTTTTTATCATAATCGGCAATCGAAAACCATCGTAAATCTTCATTGTCTTTTGATGAAATACCACTGCCTACGTGGTCAAAAGTCAAAGTTATTTTATCATTTTCGATGCTCGAATTTTTCAAGATTGGTCCAGAATACGCCAGATTTTGCTCATTATACGCCAATTTCTGAGCGGTAAGAGCCAATCTTTTGCCAATATCTTTTTTGTTTATTGGGTGAATATCGTTCCATTCACCCAAGTCTATTGTAACCGCCAAAGCGGTATTTGGGAGAGCCAAACTTTTGAGTTGAGCTTCACGTAACCTTGCCCATTGGCTTTCTGACGGCGAGAGGTCAATGTCTTGAAAATTAGCCAATTGTACTGTCAAAAAAGGCAAATCCCCTTGATTCCATAGCTTTCTCCAATCTTTAATGAGGGCTGGAAGATAATTATCATAAGGTTCGGGTTTGCCAGCATTCGATTCGCCTTGATACCATAAAAAGCCTTTGATTCCTAAAGAAATAACAGGAGCAACCATCGCATTATACAAAGCATTTGGTTGGTTTTGTGCCGAAAAGCTACCTCCAGCATTCCCCCTAAAAGGCTGAAAAACCTCACCTACTTTATATTGCCAATCGCCTTTGAGGTCAATCGTTTGTCCGTTGGCAGCCAAAAAGTAAGGTTTGTCTGGAACAAAACCGCCTTTTCCTGCGGTATTTGTAACTTTTATGACTAAAATATTTTTTCCAACTTTAAGCAAATCAGCAGGAACTTCATAACGTCGTGGGGGATATTGATAGGTAATATTGCCAATTTGTTTGCCATTCAGATACATCACATCAGCATCTACAATTCTTCCCATCATTATTTTGGCAGGAACACCAGCCCCAGAAACTCCAACCATAATTGCAGGCACATCAATTTCTTTTCTGTACCAAATCACGCCGTTCAAATCTTTCAAGCCTTGGTCTTCCCAATAACCTGGAATATTTATTCTACGCCATCCAATTGGTTGATAATCAGGTGATTGCCATTTTTCAATTGTGCCTAAATCTCTAATTTGTGGTGGCGAAGCAGGGGTATTTCTTCTAATATTAAAAGAATTGACATAAGTTGTATCCTTGTTTTTTTGAATAGTTTGCTGAATTTCTGGGAAGTTTTTGAAACCTTCTTCGCTTATCCAAGCCTCAATGGGCGTGCCACCTACGCTTGTGTTTATGAGTCCGATGGGAACTTTATATTTGTCAAAAAGTTCTTTGGCAAAGAAAAAACTGGCAGCACCAAAACCCAATAGGTCTTTGCCCGTTGCGGCTTTCCAAGCAATATTTTGAATGTCATCTTTAGCCCCAGAAAGTGCTGTGAGCGTAGGAATAAATAAATTACGAATTTGAGGATAATTGGCAGCAGCAATATCTTCAGGATATTTTTCTTTGACCCGTTCCATTGGCAAAACCATATTCGACTGCCCAGAGCAAATCCAAACATCACCAAAGAGTATGTCCTTGATAATCAACTCATTAGCTCCTTTTAAAATCATTTCAAAAGGTCCACCAGCAGTTTGTGCGGGGAGTTTTATTTCCCATTTTCCAGCATTATTTGCCTTAGTTTTGTAGTTTTTTTTATTGAAATTTAAAGAAATAGCCTCATTGACCGAAGCCCAACCCCAAATTTTTATTTCTTTATCACGCTGCAAAACCATACCATCGCTAATTAGTTTAGGTAGGCGAATTTGGGCTTGGATTGAGATAAATATAAGTGTAGCAAAAAAGAGCAGACAGGTCTTTTTCATGATAATTTTATGAGGTTAGAATAGTCAAATATTAATCAATATTAAATAATAATTGTCATTTTAACAATTAAAAAAAGACTAAGTGTTTAGATTAATAGACCAATTGGGTGAAAAACTATAGAATCTTCATGGTTTTAACCAAAATTTTGTTTAAATAATAAAAAAACATTAAATTGAAATGTCGCTCAAAGACTTTATATAGTGGAGCGAAAAAATACGTTTGTTCGCTTTGGTATCAATGTTGTAAATTGCTGATTATCAATAGCTTGCCTTTAAAAAATACTGAAACAATTTATTCATTTTATTTGTTAAAAGTACAAAAAAACAATTTTTTGAAACGAATATTACCTATTCTTTTTTTGATAAAATTATCAATATTCACTGGTTTTTGCCAAGTGCTGAACGACCAATGCAATGGACCGACCATTGGCTCTGGAAGTTTATACCTTGACAACATGAAGACGGTTGGTTGTGTGCCGTTTACGGTGAAAGTCGTAAAAACTGACGAAGAATCTGCCAATCACCAGTACATTTATGATTATAAAGGTGGAATTCCGTCCAATTTAATGGCAACGAAAACCCATACTTACGCAATTCCGGGGGCATATAAAATGATGCAAACCTCGTTCCGTAAAGACAATGGACAGGAGTTACGAGTTTGTGTTGTTATCACGGTTTTGGACACAAATAAATTAGATTTAAAAACTACTATTTGCGGAAATAAGGTCAATTTAGATATAATAGACGTTAAAAAAACTGGTTTATTACCTTACGATTTTTGTTTTGTAGATTGGGGCGATGGTTCAATTATTGAGAAAATTAATCTTCCGACAAATACAATTTTTCATAATTATGCCAATCAAAACGATAGAAAAATAAGTGTAATAGGCTCTTATATCGTATCAAATTGTGGTGGAAAAAGTGATATTTTAGTTAAATTTCCTAAGGTAAATCAGCCACAAATTACCATTTTAGAGAAAACAGCGAAAGATAATTTTAGTTTGAGTTTTAATAATTTTTCGGGCGAAAATGTAAAAATCTTAGCAAATAATGTAGTTTTGACTACAAAAAAAGGAGAAATTGGCTTACAAAAAATTGTTTTTACGAATCAAACCAAAAATATTTGTTATGCGATTCAGTTGGAAAGTGCTTGTTTTTCTAATAATATTTCAAAAGAAATTTGCGACATTGATTTTGAACTCATTCCGACCGAAACTGCCAACGAATTGAAGTGGAAACAGCCAAAACCCGAAGTAATAAAAGACTTTGTTTTGCTCAAAAATACCGAAAATAAATTGGCAAACAGTGGAAACTCATACTCAGATGCTTCCATTATTTGTAACCAACAAAATTGTTACCAAATTAGCTTTCGTTCCAACGAATCTTTGTTTATTTCGGAGAAAATTTGTCTTCAAAATTCATTGATAAAATGTTTCGTAAATCTTCCTTTATATTTGCCTTTGGCATTTAGTCCCAACAATGATGGCATCAATGATAGTTTTGAAGTTTTTGGTGAAAAAGATAAATTTATAAGTTTATCAATTTTTGAGCGTTCAGGAAAACGAATAAAATTGATTACAAATCCAAATGAGGTATGGGACGGAGAAAACTACATTTCGGGAATTTATCCCTATATTTTGAAGGCAAAAAACATTACAAATAATGAAGTGGAAGTATTTGGTAAGGTTTTGTTGTTGCGGTGAATTTAAAACTAAAATATTCACTCATTGTATCATTCGCTCATTCACTCATTAGATTAAGGCGTAGCCGAAACCCAAACCTCACCATCTTCAAAAATCTCTTTTTTCCAAATCGGGACGGTTTCTTTCAAAGTGTCAATCGCAAATTCGCAAGCATCGAAAGCTGCTCCACGATGTGCCGCCGAAACAGCAATAATTACCGGAATTTCGCCAATGTCCAACATTCCAGTTCGGTGATGAATGGCAATTTTTTTCAAAGAAAACTTTTCAATGGCTATTTCAGCAATCTTTCTCATTTCCGAAATAGCCATTGGTTCATAAGCCTCAAAATCAAGCTTCAGCACTCGTTTTCCTTTGGTATGATTTCGGACAGTTCCAACAAAAACAACAATGCCACCCGAATCGTCAGTTTTGACAAAATCAAGACAATTTTGCTCACTTAAAATTTTATCGGATAATATAATTTCAATTTTTTCCATATTACAAACTCGCTGCCAATTCTGTTCTTCTTTTTTTATATAATTCGATGGCTTTATCAAGCAAAACATTCATTGCAAAGGGCATTTGAGTAGAAAGAATTCCCCCATAAATTGCCGAATCAACTTCACGAAGTGCTTCTTCCAAACGCTCATTTGGCAAACGAGTAATAATTTCTTTGCTTGTATATGAAGTATATGGGCGTTTTTCGAGCCATTCTAAGTGTTTTTTCCACAAAACCAATGCTTTTCCAATTGTCCTATCATCTAATGTTGCACGGGTATATTTTTTGTAACTTGCCACAAAATCTTTGTGCTTCCTTCCAAATAAAAACAATCTATATTCTTTACGAATAAATCTTCCAAAAAATGCATAGATTAAACCTAAAACACCCAAAATACCAAATAAATAACCCAAAATCTGTGGATAATTGAGCTGTTGGCTCAAAGGAAGCTGTTTTGTATCTGTTTTTAATGACAAAGAATCTATACTTGTTTTTATCATTTCTTGCAAAAAAACAGAGTCGGGCAACGAAAAAACTGCCGTACAATCTCGCTTTGAAAGTAAATAAATAGGCAGATTTAGCTTTTGAGTTTTAGCAATATCAAATGTTACTAAAGTATAAATTACGCTATCGAGGCTATTATTATTGATGGTTAGTGTTGGAAAAAACTCCCGATTAACTATTTCAAAAGGATAAAAATTGTAGTTTTTGTCAGGAAAAAAAACTTCGGCACTTGGGGCATGATGATAGCTAAGAGCATAGTTGAAAGGTCGCCCAAGTTCTACGCTATCGGTCATGAATTTTCCTATAGGTTTTTGAGCGTCGCAATGGTCAATTATCAATAAACAATTAACAATTAAAATAAATAGAAACTTACGCAAAGAAGTATAGCCAATAGGTAATTGTTTAGCGAAATACAGCCCTTTGATAATTGATAGCGGAACGCCGCCCGATTGATAATTGTTCACTGTCCTACTTTCTAATTCTAAACAATTGTATAAGTTTTGGTACATAATCTTCTCTTGAATCAATGGCTAAATAATTGGCGTTATGTTGCTTGCACAGCATTTCCAAACGCTGTTGGTTATCTTCAAAAACCTCCCGCATTTCACGCTTAAAAGTTGGCGAAGATGTATTTAGCCAAACAGTTTGTTTGCTTTCTTTGTCCAAAATAGGAATAATTCCCAAACTGGGCAATTTTATTTCTCGTTGGTCATAAACATGAATCACCACTAAGTCGTGTTTTCGTGCCAAAGCTTTGAGATTATGCTCATAATCTTTGTCCAAAAAATCTGAGATTAAGATTATAACACTTTTTCTACGGAGCATATTTAAAGCAAAACCAATGGCAGCAGGAATATCGGTTTTTTGCGAAACAGGCTTCATTTTAAACAAACTCAGTATCAATTCATAGCCATGTTTCATGCCCGAAATCGGCTTGAAATAAAGCTCTTTTTGGTCAGAAAAGCAATAAAGCCCTACGTGTCCAGCTTCTTTTATGGCAGAAAGTGAAAGTACGCCACAAATTTCTTTGGCAGTGTCGAGTTTCAAACGTCCGCTATTACCTACTTCCTGCGAACCGCTTACGTCGAGCATAAAAAAGACCGTTTGCTCTTTTTCTTCCTTAAAAATCTTAACATAAGCACCATGCCCTTTGGCAGTTGTTATCCAGTCAATTGTGCGGACATCATCGCCATATTGGTAGGTACGTAAATCGCTAAACTCCAAGCCAGAGCCTTTAAAAACCGAGCGGAAATTGCCTTGCATTTGACCATTTACTGCCTTTCGGATTTTTATTTCGTACTTATTGAGTTTGGAAAGTATGTCCTCGACCATGTTTTTTTTTAATGTAGCGTGTAGAGTTAAGAGTGTAGAATGGGATAAAAAATACACTCTACACTCTTAACTCTACATTAAATCTAAATGATTAACAAACTTTAACGCACCAAAATTGGTAGTTTTTTTCGTAATTTGTACCTTAATCAGAAAACGAAGATAAAGTGAAAATATTGACAAAAAAAATATTCTTATATTTAGGCATTATTTTGATAATTTTTGCTTGTAGCGATGAACCAAAAGCTCCTGCCAATGTTATTGATGAAAAAACGATGTCAAAAATTTTGGCAGACATTCATTTGATTGAAGCAAAAGCAAGCCGATTGTCCTTTCAGGCTTATGATTCTACCAAAGTTGTTTATACCGAATTGGAACGCCGTGTAATGTTAAAATATAAAGTAGATACCGCACGTTATAAGGCAAGTTACAAATATTATGTTACAAATCCCGAAACAATGATGAAGATTTATGACGAAACTTTGAAAGTTTTGGAAGAAATGAGAAAACAAAAAAAATCAGGAAAAATAGCCAAATAAAAATTACTGCAATTCTAAAAAAACAAAAAACAATTGAAACAGAATCTTGTTATAATACCAACCTACAATGAAATTGAAAATATCGAAGCCATTATCAGAAAGGTTATGAGCCTTGATGAAGCATTTGAAGTTTTGGTAATTGACGATGGTTCGCCAGATGGTACCGGCCTGAAAATCAAGGAGTTACAGCAAGAATTTCCTGAAAAATTGCATATCGAAGAGCGAAAAGGGAAGTTGGGCCTTGGCACAGCATATATTCATGGTTTTCGCTGGGCATTGGAGCGTGGTTATGAGTTTATTTATGAAATGGATGCTGATTTTTCACACAATCCCGAAGATTTGATTCGCCTTTATAAAGCATGCAAAATTGATGGATTCGATGTGGCGGTTGGTTCTCGCTATATAAAAGGAGTAAATGTTGTCAATTGGCCCATCGGTCGAGTTTTGATGTCGTATTTTGCAGGAGTTTATGTGCGTTTTATTACTCGTATGAAAATCATGGATCCAACTGCAGGTTTTATTTGCTATCGAAAAGAAGTTTTGAAAACAATTCCTCTTGACAAAATCACTTTTGTAGGTTATGCTTTTCAAATTGAGATGAAATTCAATGCTTTTTTGTATAAATTTAATATTACTGAAGTACCTATTACTTTTACCGACCGCACAAAAGGTGTTTCTAAGATGTCCACAAAGATATTTCGTGAGGCGGTTTTGGGTGTAATTATTATGAAAATTTGGAGTTGGTTTAAGAAGTTTGAGAGGTAGTTTTGCATTTCCACTTCGGTGGTTTGTTTTAAAGAAAAATTAAAAAAGCCTTCAAAAACTTAGTTTTTGAAGGCTTTTTTTGTAAAATTCATCATTGTTTTCATTTCTTCACCGCTATTCCTTTTTGCAAAATCGCATCGTCCATTACATTAATGGTTTCGTTCAAATAAACATCTCTTCGTAGGTATTTTACCCAAAAATCATTTCTGACTTTTTTCAACGAATCTGAATTAATTATTGTCAAATCACCTGCCAAATTATTTACCGACAAGCTATCTTTTGTTTGCGTCAGCCCACGTACTTTGGTCGAAATATCTTTGATTTCTTTCAACTGAACTTTGTATTTTTTCTGCTCTAACGCACGAGCCGTTTTGCGGTTATCTGCCAATACATTTGTGTTGTCTTTGATTTGAGTAAAAACATCATTTGCAGTCAAACGCTCATTGTTTTTTTGCTGTAAGGCTGTCAAATCTGGGGCAGCCTCCCAAGTTTGGTAAGTTGCTTTTGGCATTTCGTCCCAAACAAGAGCATTTTTATCATCTTTTTCACGAACCTTGTAGGCTTCATATAGTCCTGGCAAAACTATGTCAGATTCTACACCTTTTAGCTGTGTTGCACCACCATTAACTCTATAATATTTTTGCAAAGTCAAATGCACTGCACCCAAATCTCCTGCACCACTTCCTGTGCCATTTCCGCCAACTGGAAATGCTCTTTGCACCGTTCCTTTGCCAAAAGTTGAAGATGAACCAACCACAATTCCACGCTTATAATCTTGAATCGCCGAAGCAAAAATCTCCGATGCCGAGGCACTTCGTTCGTTCACCATTACTACCAAAGGTCCTTCATACAGCACTGTGGCATCATTATCACCCATTTGAGAAGGACGACCAGCACGGTCACGGATTTGTACCACTGGTCCTGTTTTGATAAATAGCCCAACCATATTTACAACTTCTTGCAAACTTCCGCCGCCATTATCTCTTATGTCCAAGATGATTCCTTCCACATTTTCTGCTTTCAATTTTGCTACTTCTTTTGCAACATCTTGCGAGCAACGGGCAGCTTGTGGGCGAGTAAAATCGGCATAAAAAGCGGGTAAATCTATCAAGCCAATTTTGTGTTTTCCGCTATTAATTATGATGCTTCGGGCAAATGTTTCATCCAATTTTAACTCGGCACGAATCATCGAAACCATTTTGAAACTTCCGTCAGGTTTTTGCACCGTGATTTTCACTTCCGAGCCTTCTGCACCTCTGATTAGCTTCACGGCATCGTCAGTTGTATATCCTGTTATGTCTTCGGCTTCGCCAGTTGCTTGACCAACTTTTACAATAAAATCATTTGCCTGAATCTCGCCCGATTTCCATGCAGGACCACCAGCGATTACACTTGTTATTTTTATTTTATCATCTTCTTGCTGCAATAAAGCACCAATTCCGAAGAAACGCCCGCTTAGTTTTTCATCAAAAGAGCGTTTTTCAACAGGAGGAAAAAAATCTGTGTGAGGGTCCATTTCGTTAGTAATAGTATCAACCAACAAAGCAAAACGTTGATTTTCGTCAAATTTATTTCGCAAACGGTCAAAATATTTGTCCATAGCTTTTTTGACTTTCGCACGTGCGTCTTTTTCCAATTCTTGGTCAGATTTTGCTACGAAATCTTTTTTCGTTTTGTTTTTTTCTTGTTGTTCTTGCGAGTCATTATATCTTTCGAGGGTTTGCCATTTGAGGTATTTTCTCCAACGGTCTTTTCTTTCAGAATCGTTTGAGGCGAAATCAATTTTATCGGGGTCTAATTCAAAAACCTCATCTTTATTAAAATCAAAGGGTTTTTCGATGAATTGCTTGTAAATTTCCTCTGCTTCGGTGATTCGATTTTTATAAATTTCGTCGGAAGAAGTGAAAAACTCTAAACTCGCACCATGAATTTCATCATCAATCATGGTTTCGTGCTTGCGGAGTTTGGCAATGTCTTTTTCTAATAAAATTCGCTTGCTTGGGTCAAGACGTTTGAGATATTCTGCAAAAATTTCCTTAGAAAAATTGTCATCAATCTTCTTTGGGCTATAATGTCCCTTTTCGAGCATCGCCCCAACTGTACGAAGAATAGTTTCGTTTTTGGTTGGTGGGTCTTCATTTAAAGGCTTGGCTGCCACGAAAATAACAGCAATCGTAAGACTTAAAAATGTCGTAGATAGCAGATTTAACTTTTTCATATCTTAAAATGGGTGTTTTTAAAGTAAAATTTAAAAGAAATATTCAGCAAAAATCAATCCAGTCTATAACGAATGAAAGTTACATAAATTTCGATGAAAAGTCAAAATATGATGAATGGAAGATTTTGTGTGTGGATGATGCTACAAAAACTGCAATGTAGTTTCCAAACTAACACCTCTTGAGCCTTTTATCAAAATATAGGAATCTTGTAAAGCCTTGTCTATCAGCCAGTTATGCAGTGAAAACTTGTCAGTAAAATAAAAAGCGTTTGGCAAAGTTACTAAAGCCGAAGCCATCAATTCTCCAAAAAAAACTACCAAAGCAAAATCTCCTTTGGCAATCAATTCGCCTATGGCACGGTGTTCGGCAGGAGCTTCCTCGCCAAGTTCAAGCATATCGCCCAAAATCACTACTTTTTGTTTGTTGGTTTTTAGATTAATAAAATTCTGAATCGAAGCCGACATTGAAGATGGATTGGCATTATAAGCATCAAGCAAAATGCTATTTGTGCCTTTTTCGATAATCTGAGAGCGATTATTGTCAGGATTATATTCTGCAACCGCCACATTTGCCAAGTCAGACGGTACGCCAAAATACTTTCCGATTGCCAAAGCTGAGGCAATATTTTCAAAATTATATGACCCAGGAAGGTGCGTTTCGTAAGATTTATTGTTTGCAGAAAAAATTACAATGGGCGAATCTTGAGTCATAAAAACCTCATTATCAGCAAGATAACTAATTTTTTCTTTAAATTTTCGAGCAGAAGCCATTTTCACAATCACCTCACTTTTTGCATTGATGAAAGTTGTTCCGCCAGATTTTTCTAAAAAATCAAACAACTCGCCTTTACCTTTTTTCACGCCTTCAATTCCTCCAAAACCTTCCAAATGAGCCTTGCCGACATTGGTAATAAAGCCATGAGTTGGCTCACAAATGTTACATAAATCTCGTATTTCGCCTTGATGATTTGCTCCCATTTCTATGACTGCAATTTCATAGCTTTCATCAATTCCGAGCAAAGTAAGCGGAACGCCAATATGGTTATTGAGATTGCCTTTTGTATAATAAGTTTTGAATTTTTTAGACAAAACCGCTGCCACAAGCTCTTTTGAAGTAGTTTTTCCGTTAGACCCCGTCATGCCGACGAATGGAATATTCAGATGTTGGCGGTGAAAATTTGCTAATTTTTGAAGAGTATAAAGTACATCTCCCACCAAAATACAACGCTCATCAATGGCAAATTCTGCTTCGTCGATGATTACATATTTTGCTCCTTTGGTAAGAGCTTCTTTGGCAAACGAATTGGCATTGAATTTATCACCTTTCAAGGCAAAAAACATGACTTTTTCTCCGATTTTACGAGTATCGGTCGAAATTCCTGAGCAGGTTTTAAATTTTTGATAGAGTTCGGCAATTGACATATTACAGATAAATTATTCGATAAACTTTCTGCAAATTTAATGTTGTTTTGCTTACATTAAATCATTTGTCAATGTAAATAATCAATCAGGCATCACTTCGATTGCTTGACCTGAGTTTTTGATAATTTGAATGATTAACTTTTCATCAATCGTTTTGTGCAAACTTTCGATTCTTAAAACTTTATCACAATCGCTCAAATCGAAATTCCATTTGGCACAAGGCGAAAGAACCCCATTGAGCAATGGAGCTACTTTTCGTACCTGTGTTTTGTTTTTTATGGTTGTTTTAAATACCAAAATCATAGCTTTTTCAATAATTTTTACAAAAAAACACACGACAACTGACAACCCTATGTCAGTTGCTACATTCTTTTTCTAATTATTTATTAGCATTTTTGCGAACTTGTTCGTTCAAAACATACATCATCGCAATGGCTATCAACATTGAAGCAACAACTGTATAACCCAATAAATCATAATGGAGCATCGTACCATCACTTGCTTGCGATACGATTACGCCTGCCAATGCTGATGCAATTCCTCCCGAAATTTGTTGAATCGAGGAGTTGATACTCATAAATGCCCCTCTGTCTTGTGGCTGCGGAATGGCTGTCATTAGTGCCGAAGCAGAAATCATTCTGGCGGTAATTCCTGCAAACATAATGACATTGATTATGATTACTAACCAAAGAGGAGTTACGCCCAAATGCGTATAAATTGCTACTATGACCATTGCTATAATTGAACCCACAACGAAAACTTTGTATTTACCCAAAGTGTCGCTGAGTTTGCCAGAAATTGGACCAAAAAGTATAGAAAATACACCAGTTGCTCCATATAAAATTGGCAAATCATTCATCGAAATTTTCAAATTATTGATACTGAAAGCACTTCCAAAAGGCATGAGCATAAAGCCCCCAGTTGATAATAAAATGGTTGCTACAAAAGCCCTCAAATAGTCGGAATGAGAAAGTGTTTTCCATAAATGTTGAAAAGCATTTCGGTCATTTTTGAGTTTGAGATGCTCCGTAACAGGCTTCATATAAACAACAATTGCGATGCCAACGAAAACTGAAAAGCCTGCAATCAACCAAAAAGGGGAATGCCAGCCATATTTATTTGCCAAATACAAACCAATTGGCAAACCCAATATCTGACTTGCCGAAAAAGCCATTTGCACAAAGCCCATCACTCTACCCCGAAGTTCCATTTTGAATAAATCTGAAATAATAGCAAAACTTATAGAGCCAATTACTCCTCCAAAGATACCCGTTACGATTCTGGCAATTAATAGATATTGATAACTGGTTGCTAAGGCACACAAAATTGTGCCGAAAACAAAGCCTACATAGAAGAAAAGCAAGAGTTTTTTGCGGTCAAATTTATCGGCAAAACCTGCGGCTAAAAGCCCAGATGCTCCAGCACTAAAGGCATAAGCCGACACAACTAAGCCAAATTTGGCAGGTTTTATGCTTAATTCTTTCAATAAAATTGCTCCCAAAGGAGATAATACCATGAAATCTAAAATTAAGGTGAATTGCAAAATGGCTAAAATAGCAATGATGAAGATTTGATATTTTGTAAAGGTTGTGCTTGATTCTGAGTTTGTGGCAGTCATGAATATTTTGAGTTTTTTTAAAGATTATTTCCTATTATCGCCACCTTCCATCATGCTCAAATAGCTAAAATAGCGACTTTGTGCAATTTTTCCTTCTGAAACGGCTTCTTTTATTGCACAATTTGGTTCATCGAGGTGCTGACAATTATTGAAACGGCATTGGTTGATTAATGCCAACATTTCAGGAAAATAATGACTAATTTCTTCTGTTTCTATATCTGCCAAGCCTAATTCTTTTATTCCTGGCGAATCTATAATAAAAGTTTCGGAATCAATTTCAAACATTTCGGCAAAAGTTGTGGTGTGTACGCCCTTGTTGGCAAAGGTCGAAACACTGGCAGTTCGCAAGTCCAAATCGGGAGCAATGGCATTGACCAAAGTAGATTTTCCAACGCCCGAATGTCCTGCGATTAAAGACACTTTTCCTTTCAAAATATTATAAAAATCGTCCACGCCATTTCCATCAATTGCTGAGGTAAAAAGGCATGGATAATTCATGCTTTCGTACAATGTAGTTAGTTCTTGTTGATAAACTATTTGTTCTTCGTTTAATAAGTCTAACTTATTGAATATCAGCACAGTAGGTATTCTGAAAGACTCGGCAGCAACCAAAAAACGGTCAATAAAACCAAGTGAAGTTCTTGGAAAAGTTAAAGTGGCGATTAGAACCGCTTGGTCGAGATTTGTAGCTAATAAATGCCCATGTGCAGACCTATGCACCGACTGCCGAATGATGTAATTTTCTCGTGGCAAAATATCACTAATCATGCCAGTATTACGATTTTCGTCTTCCATTTCATAGACAACTTTGTCGCCTACTGCAATCGGATTTGTTACTTTCAAACCCATTATTTTAAACTTTCCCTTTAGCCGACATTGCATAATATGCCCTTCATCGGAACGAACATCGTACCAAGAACCTGTCGAACGCATGACTAACCCAATGGTTTGGCTCAAAATTTGATAGTGTTTATTATGAATAACAATTTTTAAACTTAAAACAGACTTAAAATATTTTTTTGATGCAAAACTTTACCGTTTAATAAGAATGTGTTGAAAAACTATGTTTTTTCAAACAAAAGTAATAGTTTGGCACAAGGATTTTTACTATTAATGTAAAATATATGTTTTTAGTAAAAAAAGTAACCGTATAATAAAAAAAATACCGTATAATAAATTTTTAAGTAATTTTTAAGTGCTTGTTGCAACAAGTGATTATTTTTTTTCGTTACTTAGAAGTCCAAAAACACCAAAGAAACAATTTAAACATCATACGACAATGAAAAAGGGAGTTTTAGTCGGTTTAGCAGCAGTGGCTGTTGGCGTTGTAGTTTATTCTTTAAACAAAAAAGATAAACCAGCATTGCCTTACAGACCCTCAATGAAATAATTCAGCATGTATTGTAGCCAAAATAGCCATCAATTAACTAAGATACTGGATTTTTAGCACCTCACGTTTCTTCAAGGAAAAAATGTCAGGTGCTTTTTTTGTGGGTAAGCTTTTCAAATTCTTCCTTCAATTTCTCTTTCTCAATTGGCATTACCCCTACATATTCACAAACTAATCCTCCTCCTAAATTCGACATTTCGGCAATGTTCTTCGGTGATAATTTCAGTGCCAAACAAATTGCTGCAATACTCACAACGGTATCTCCTGCCCCCGAAACATCAGTAATTTTTCGAGTATGTGCAGGAATATGATGCGTTTCGCCTTGAAAATCTATAAAAACACCATTTTCGGACAAAGTTAGAAAAACACCATTTACGCCTAATTTTTCTTTTGCCGACACAACTGCCGCTTTTATTTCATCCAAATTTTTTGCATCAAAATCAATTTTCAAACCTTCTTTTAGTTCTTTTAGATTTGGTTTAAAAATATCAGTTCCTTGATAATTTAAAAAATTTCGCTTCTTAGGGTCAACAATTGTTGGAATATTTTTCGACTTTGCAAAGGACACAATTTGCTGAATTGTTTCTTCAGACAAAACGCCTTTGTCATAATCTTCAAAAATAATGACATCGCAAGACTCCGCCAAAGACTTTACTTTTTCAACCAAAAGTGCTTGTTCGGTAGCATTTATGACCGAATCCATTTCAGAATCTATCCTGACGATATGCTGCCAACCAGCCAGCACTCTTTGCTTTACGGTCGTAACTCTGTCTTCACTTTGTATAATCCCTTCGGTTGGTAAGTTGTTGGTTATCAGTAAGTTAAGTAAATCTTTGGCTTCCGAATCCGCCCCCACGACCGAACATAAAATAGGTATAGCTCCGAGCGATTTAATATTCATAGCTACATTTCCTGCACCGCCTAAGCGAATTTCTTTCCGCTTTACGTTTACAACTGGAATGGGTGCTTCAGGCGAAATACGCTCGACTTTCCCGAAAATATAAGAATCAATCATCACGTCGCCCACTATCAGCACACGGAGATTATCAAAGGCATTAAAAATTTGGTTTACTTGCATTAAGAAATTTACAAATTACGATTTACGACGGGGTCGCCCGTGTGATGACGAATGAATTGCCGTTGCGATTACGTTGTTAATTTTTATCTTGCAAAAATAAGGATTTTAAAGTGATTTTTTAGAAAACTAATACATTTTGGCTTGGAGATTGCGTTATTTATATGAATCTTTGAATTTTCAACCTCGAATCAAGTAAATTCACAACCATGCGTAAGTCTATCCTATTATTACATTGTAATTTAAATAATTTTACATTTCTCAAAACCTCATTCCCCCAACTCCCTTTCTCCACAGGAGAAAGGGGGCTTAAAGTACTCTCCTGTGGAGAGGATTTAGGCGACCGACGCTTCGGTGAGGTTAAAATGTTAAAAAACTTAAATTACATTGTATTACTAATTACTTCACTTTATATTTTTTTAACACCTCCCCTGGGGGCTGGGGGGCTATATGCCCAAACGCTCGAACAATTGGGTTCGGCAATCAATACCGAGTTTCATGAAGCAAGTCCCATCATTTCGCCTGACGGAAACACGCTTTATTTTTGTCGTGTGAGCCATCCTTCCAATAGTTTTGGTGCAAAAGGAAGCCAAGATGTATGGTATTCGGAGTTGCGAGATGGCTCTTGGACAATTGCCCGACGAATGCCAAATACCATAAATAAAGACCAATATAATGACCTTTTTAGCATTACGCCAGACGGGAATACGATTTTGATTTCGGGCGTATATAGTGCAGGAAGAAGAGAAAATGAGGCTGGGATTTCGATGTGTAAAAAAACAAAAACTGGTTGGTCGGAGCCTCAACAAGTAAATATTCCAAAATTTAATGAGCTTTGTAAAGGGCAATTTTTGACAGCTTGCTTATCGAATGATGGAAAAACATTGATTTTGGCATTTAGCGAAAAGAAAAATGGCAAAGAAGATGACCTTTATGTAACTTTTTTGGGAAAAGATGGAAAATGGACAAAACCCGAAAATTTGGGTGCGGACATCAACACTGGCGATACTGAAACAACGCCTTTTTTGGCTTCGGATAATTATACAATGTATTTTGCTTCTACTCGAAAAGGAGGTTTGGGCGGAACTGATATTTGGGTATCGAAACGCATGGATAGAAGTTGGAGAAAATGGTCGAAGCCTATCAATATGGGTGAAAAAGTGAACAGTGATGCCAACGAATATTTTTATACAATTGCCGCTTCGGGCGAATATGCCTACATGACAACCAAGAAAAATTCCGTAGGAAAAGGTGATTTAGTGCGTTTTAAGTTAAAAGAAGAGAAAAAAGTTGAACCAACTCCTGGTGGCGTACAAACTTCAAATACAAGAATTGAAGAACAAAAAAGTTTAGCCGATGGAAAAACTCCTGTTGATGAAAATTCTAAAAATCCTACCCCCGTTGTTATGATTAAGGGTAAGGTAGTTGACGAAAAAACAGGTCGTCCGATTGATGCAAAAATTGTTTTTCAAACATTGCCAGATGGTGAAGAATACGGACAAGCAAATACAAATCCAACTACTGGAGAATATACAATTGTGTTACCTTATGGTTCTAAATACTCTTACCGTGCCGTAGCGAAAGATTTTATTGCGATTGGTAAAAACATTGACTTGACAGAAATAAAAGAATACAAAGAAATCAATGGTGATGATTTGAAACTTGTACCAATAAAAGCAGGAGAAACCGTGCCATTGACTAATATTTTCTTTGAATATGCCAAAGCCTCTTTGAAGGCAGAATCGTTCCCAGAATTAGATAGAATTGCTGAAACGATGAATGAGAATCCTAAAATGTCTATCGAAATTCAAGGACATACTGATAATGTTGGCTCGAACGAAAGTAATCTAAAACTCTCACAAGACCGTGCCGAGTCGGTGCGAACTTATTTACTTTCAAAGAAATTGGCTATCAATCGAGTTTCGAGCGTAGGTTTTGGAGAAAGTCGCCCGATTGCTACTAATGACACCGAAGAAGGCAAAGCTCAAAACCGCCGTGTGCAATTTGTGATTGTGAAGAATTAGTTTTACAGCACCACCGTCCGATTGCCATAAATAAAAACTCGGTCGTTGAAAACTAATTTTAGTGCGTGCGTTAGCACCGATTTTTCTACTTCTTTTCCTTCACGAGCCATGTCGGAGGCTGTGTAGCGGTGGTCAATATCTTTTACATTTTGTGCGATAATTGGTCCTTCGTCCAAATTATTATTGACAAAATGTGCCGTAGCTCCAATGATTTTTACGCCTCGCTCATACGCCTGACGATAAGGGTTTGCCCCAATAAATGCAGGTAAAAACGAATGATGAATATTAACCGTTTTGTTGGCATAATGCGAAACAAATTCGGGCGAAAGGATACGCATATATTTTGCTAAAACTAAATATTCAGGCTGGTAAATCTCCAAAGTTCGCAGAATCGCATCTTCGTGTTCCTCACGGGTTTTGTGTTCGTGTGTAATATAATGAAATGGAATTCCGAACTTACTTACAAAAGGTTGAAGTGTATTATAATTGCTCACAACTGCCAAAATATTAGCATCAAGTTCATCGAAATTATAGCGTATAAGCAAATCTGACAAGCAATGATGCTCTTTTGTTGCCAAAATCACCACATCTTTTTTCTTTTTTGGATTGATGCGTAAATTTATTTCTGACGAAGAAATTACTTCTCGCAAATCTTTCAAAACCTTTTGAGGGTCGAGCAAGTCAGGCGATTCAAACTCAGTTCGCATGAAAAACTGAAAGTCAGGACTTACATATTCATCTTGCGAAATAATATTGCACTCATTTTTATAAAGTACACTTGTTACATGAAAAATCAGACCTTTTGCATCGGGTCCGTCCATGAGGAGGATATGTTTAGTCATTGTTTATTTCTTCGTCTTCAACATTACCCACTCACCAATTTTCTTGCCAGTTTTTAAGCCTTCATCACAAGCCGAAGTAAAGTGAATACCACCATAGCAACGACTGATAGATGCTTGTGCAGCAGCTTCGTTAAAAGATTTGAATTGACCTACACCATGACCAAATTTTGCTTCTGTAGAGTCGGTAAATGCTACGTTTTCACCAAAAAGTTGAGTTAAAACTTCGGCAGATGCTCCAGAAATTGTGCTATGTCCACTCGTATATTCAGGAAAAGGAGGGGTTTGTAAAAACGGAATCCATTTTGTGTCCACGCTTGCATTGATAATCGTTTCGGGGCGAATTTTATGGTAACGATATTTTACTTCCCAACAATTGATAAAGGCATCTCGCAAAGCCATCGAAACTAATAAATAGGCTTGTGCAGATTTCATTAAATCTACTTTTTTGTCTTTACAAACAGTTTTTACAATCGCAAGCCAATGTCCGCCAGGAGTCATTTTCTTGTCGGCAAACATTACGTGTCCTTGCACATTCATTACAAAAGCATTATCGTCCCAAAACCATGCAATTCGCTTTTGTTCTTCGGTTAAATTTTTACCCATTTCATATATTTCTGTTACTTCTTTCATAAATGGACTTGTTTTTGCCATATCATAAGGAAAAGGAGCAGGTGGCATAAATTGTGTAGAAGAATCAATCGCCATCGAGCGAATTGTTCCCCAATTTGGTTCAATGGCATCAGCATAAGAAGGGGGAGTTGGCTGCCAAGTGCCTGGTTTGTTTTGCAAAGTATAGCGTAAACCACGTGTTTGGGGGTATTTGTCTTTTTTTGCATAAGCCAAAATCGACTTTCCAACAGAATCGCCATAAGCTACCGAACGTTCGATTACATCGCTTGGAACGCCAGCATCTTTGAATTTTTTGTCTAAATCTTTTTCAAAATCATCATATTTTTCAACCGAAAAAGTATGCCCACGAGCAACGGTCATAAATGCTTTTATCCCTGATAATGGATAACAATATTCTTTTCCAGCTTCGGGTTGTGAAACTTTATTGAAATCTTTTATTTTTCCAACCATCGAAGCATAGTTTTTATCGCCCGAAACCATTGCTTCGTAGCCAGCTAAAGTAGCATAGGAATAAATTCTGCTTGCTACAGGAGGTGAAAAAATATCATGAATAATTACATCAGTCAAGCGATTGATGCAGCCGTGATAAAAATCTGGGTTATTGACTATTGGCGAATATTCGGTAGCGGTTTTTTGCTTGCAACTATTTGATAATAAGAGTATTAATGAAAAAAATAGTAGTCCTTTTAGTGGTTTCATTTTTATAATTAGCGAGTATTTTTGATGCTTTCTCATCAAAAGTGATTAAAATATTAATGCAAAAATAAGTCTTTTTAAAGATTTAATTACAAAAATTGTATTTTAACCACGAATTTAATATGATTTGCGGCATAATTTAGCAAAGATGGCTTCGCTTTGAGCGATATATCTCGCCCAGCGAAGCCATCCATCAAATTTTTTATTAAAATTAATGCTCAAATAGACTGCCTATTCCGCCTAAAACAGAACCACCTTCTTTGGTCGAATTTCCACCATAAGGCGTGAGGCGTTGAATGAGTTTCGAGATTGGCAATGATTGAATCCAAACTTTTCCTGTGCCACGTAAAGTTGCTAAAAAGATACCTTCACCACCAAAAACCATTGATTTCAGACTTCCAGAACGCTCAATATCGAATTGTAATTGTGGCTCGAAACCAACTACGCAACCCGTATCAACTCGGAGTGTTTCGTTGTTCAATTGGCGTTCTATGACAACTCCACCAGAGTGAATAAACGCCATGCCATCGCCTTGTATTTTTTCTAAAATAAAGCCTTCGCCACCAAAGAAACCTGCACCAAGTTTTTGGTTGAAATGAATCGAAATACTTGTTCCCATTGCCGCACACAGAAAGGCATCTTTCTGAACAATGAGCGTATTATCCATAATTTTTGCCAAATCAACAGCCTTTATTGTGCCAGGATACGGTGCTGCAAAAGCTACTTTTCGCTTGATATTTGAGCGATTGGTAAAATGAGTCATAAAAATAGACTCGCCCATCAAAGCACGACTTCCTGCCTGTACGAGTTTTCCAAAAAAACTTTGTTGAGGCTGCGAGCCGTCACCCATTTTTGTTTCAAACTGAATGCCGTCTTCCATAAAAAGCATTGTTCCAGCTTCTGCAATGACGGTTTCGTTTGGGTCAAGTTCGATTTCGACGATTTGAATGTCTTCGCCAAAAATTTTGTAGTCAATTTCGTGAGAACGCATGGCAATAATTGGGGTTTAAAATTTGAGAAACGAAGTTAAGGTTTTCCACAATAATCTTTCAAATATTTCTACATAAAAGGAGTTTTGTATTTGTGGAATGGTAAATTTGTGCATGTTTTTGATTTGCCTTACAACCATTTTGTTATAAAATGAATCATTAAAGTATTATCAGTTTTTGAAAAAAATATAGACATGGAAAAATTATTGATTATGTTGATGTTTGCATTCGTTTCCTGCACAAAAGAAGATTTGACTGTGCCAAGTGTTGCTTTAGGAAATAAAATCGAAGCCACTTATGATACCGAAGTGGCTTATCAGGAAGGTGTAAAGGTAAAAATCACGAAAATAGAAGACAGCCGTTGCCCTAAAAATGTTAATTGTATTTGGATGGGGAGTGTAAAAATCTATCTCACAGTTAGCAATTTGGGCAATTCTAAAGATGTTGTAATGGAAGTAATGGCAGATTATTCAAAGCCAACGCCTGCAACGGTTGAGCTCGGCAATCAAAAATATATTATTGATATTTCGGAAGTTTTACCTTATCCTGAAAATTCTGGTGAAATAAAATTGAAAGATTATAAGGTTAGTTTGACGGTGAAGAAGGTGTAAAAAACCAGAATACCCGTGGCACGCTTTTTCTGCGTGACACGGATTTTTGGATTTATGCTTTTGGCTCTTCGACAACTGTTGCCGAAGGCGTGTTTTTGCCAAGTAAATCTTGCAAAAATGCTTCGATTCCTGGAAAACTGTCTTTCAATGCTGCTGCACCTTCGGTTTTTAGTTTCTCGAAATATTCTGGAGCTTTGTCGATTGCTCCTTCAGCATCGTCTTTTAGCTGAGTTGCTTTGATTTTCAAATCTGCCAAAGCTTTTTCGCCTTCTTCAGTTTGTAAGTATTTATTAAGTGCCACACCCGCCGCTGCTCCGAGTACGAATGTTGCCAAATGTTTTGCATTTACCATTGTAGTATAAATTTGTTTTTGTTTAAGAACGAACTTCTGACGAAATCCTGCAATAAAAGTATCATTATTTTTCGCTCATTATTACATAATTTTGCCCACAGGCTATAAACATTGATAAATGGACGAAAAACACATTGACTATTATGCACAGCAACTTTTTGATTACCACTTTTTGAAACAAGAATTTCAAAAAGCTGATTGCATTTTTGCACTGGGAAGCCACGACCCAAGTGTGGCAGATTATGCCGCACAACTTTACCACGAAGGCTTTGCTCCTTTTATTGTTTTTTCGGGAGGAGTAATTAGACCAATTGGCGAACTGCGAAATACCTTGCCAAAGTCCGAAGCGGAGGCATTTTTTGATATTGCTGTAAAAAATGGTGTTCCTGCTGAAGCAATTATATTAGAAAACGAAGCAACAAACACAGGCGAAAACTTTATTTTTACTCGAAAACTTTTGCAGGAAAAGCAATTGAATTTCAGAAGTTTTATTCTTGTTCAAAAGCCTTATATGGTGCGACGTACTTGGGCTACGGCAAAAGTCCAGTTTGCTGATTTTGATTTCATGGCAAGTGCTTTGCCCGACACTTACGAATCATACATTGCTCGTTGTGCCGAAAATAATATAAGCAAAGCACGAGTGATTAGCAACATGACAGGAGATTTGCAACGCCTAAAAATATATCCAGAAAAAGGTTTTTTGATAGCGATGGAAATTCCTGATGAAGTATGGAATGCTTACGAAATGCTTGTAGAAATGGGTTTTGAGGGCAGAATGGCTAACTAATATTGCCCCGTAGAAAGCATCACGAGCGTGCAGGCTTCTATGGGTTCGATGTTGTTTTTGGTCAAAAGCTCTTCAAACTCAGTATTTTCTGTCCCTGGATTAAATATAACTCGGCGAGGTTTTAGAGCCAAAACATAATCATAATATTCGGCTTGATTTTTTGGACCCACGTACATTGTTACGGTGTCGATGTTTTTCAACTTTGGCTTGCCAGTTTTTATTTCATTTTCACCGATTACTCCTTCATCTCTTCCCAAAAGTTCGATTTTGTGTTGATGCTTTAATAAACTATTTGCTGCCAAAAAAGCATATCTACTTGGGTCGGTAGATGCTCCTATTATTAATGTTTTCTTTGCCATTTGTTTGGATTTTATTAATTTAGCCACTAAGGCTCTAAGGCACAAATTCATGATAAAACTTAGTGTCTTTGAGTCTTGGTGGCTACCTAAATTTCTGGTTTATTCGCCTCACCCCAACAACGAATGCCAAAAATAAAAAGTTGCATAGCCACGCCAGCCTTTCCATTTTTCGGACATTAAATTTAACTCCGCAATACTTGGTTTTCCTTCCAAGCCGTATTGGGTTTTTACGGCATTGTGCAAGCCCACATCTTCTACGGGAAAAGCGTCATAATTTTTCAGGCTTTTCATCATCGAATAATTGGCCGTCCAATTGCCTACGCCCTTGATTTTGACTAATTTTTCTCGAACTTCATCAAAAGGTAAATTTTCTAAGGCATTTTGCGATAAATCGCCTTCGGCAAAAGCCCTCGAAATATTCAAAATATACTGTGCTTTACTTCTGCTAAATTGGTGCGGTTGGAAATCTTCAAGACTCAAACTTGACAACTTTTCGGGCGTAGGCAAAGCATAAAATTCTTCTCCATTATGCACTATACTTTTGCCAAAATTTTTCACTAAACGTTCTTTCAAAGAATAAGCAAAATTCAGATTGATTTGCTGTCCGATAATTGACCAAACGAGCGATTCAAATAAGTCAGGCATTCCGACCATGCGTAGTCCATAAAATCTTTGACAGAGATTTGCCAAAACTGCATCGTTTTGAGCAATTTTGTAAAAATCAGTCAAATTTGCTTCTAAATCGAACCAATGTAGTACGTATTTTTTCACAAAATCAATTAAAGTCCTCTCCTGTGGAGAGGATTTAGGAGAGGTTATTGGCGTATGAATGGTTATTTTTAAGTTATTTTCAAGAAAATTCACTGAAAAAAGCACTAATTCTCCATCAATTTCTAAGACTTTGAAAACGGTTTCGCCTTTAACGGTGTGCAAACATTCTTTCTCGTTTCGAGTCAAAAATCGAAGTGTTTCGGCAAAACTATATTCCTTTGGAGTTGGTAGGTGTATCATCTAAATTTGTCAAAATAAGTGTGCAATTTCACAAAGAAAATTCATTTTTAAAATCCGAATCCTGCCGAATTGAATAAAAAAGGGCTTTACCCAAGGAATGAGTTAAAAATAACTTGTAACAATTTCTGTATCTTTTTCACCCAAATAAATCTTTAAAAAAGCTCATTTAATTCATTAAAATTGCCTTTTTAAAGTTCATTTTGATAAAATATCTTTCAAAAATTTCGTTATAACTTATTTTTAACTCATTCCTAAATAAAGCCCTAAATGTTATTTTCTTAAAAATTATCACTCCATTGATAAGCCTCAATTAGCTTGGTTTCGCCTTCTTTTCCTTTGGCAAAATTTCCGTGCTCCATTCCCATGATAAATTCTTGATTTTTAGCTTTTGATTTTTCATAAATGTGCTTGAAAAGACTTTTGTAATTTATTTCGCCAGTCGTTGGTTCTTTTCTACCAGGCTCATCGCCGATTTGGAAATAGGCAATTTCTTCCCAACATAAGTCCATATTTCGAGTCATGCGGCCTTCGTTGCGTTGCATGTGCCACATATCAAACAAAATTTTGCACGAAGGACTATTCACGGCCTTACAAATCATATAAGTTTGGTCAGAAAAACGCAAAAACAAGTCAGGATTATCGCTCAAAGGCTCTAAAACCATCGTCAAATTATGTGGTTCAAAAATATCACAAGCACGGCGTAAAGCATCAATTACGTTGGCCGTTTGAATGCCCAAAGGCAAGTTTCTTTCAAAATAACCAGGCACAACGGTCATGAATTTGGCATTGCAACGCTTGGCAGTTTCGACAGATTCACGACAAGTTTTCAAGAAAACTTCGAGAAATTCTGTTTTGCCTGTTGCCAACGAAGTTTTCCAGTTTTCGCCGCCATCTACTACAAAAACACCCATTTTCATGTTCAATTTTGCCAAAGTTTCACCAATTTTGCTCTGAATATCGGTTGTACGTTTCAACATTCCGTTGTCTTCCAATGCCATGAAACCGTTATCTGCCATGAATTTGAGTTGGTCGAATAAATCTTTTCCTGCCGAGTTTTCAAACATTCCAAAATGTGGAGCATAAAGCATTTTGTATTTTGGTGCAACTGAGTTTTTGATTGATGGCGTTTCATTAGCAAAGACAGCTGGTGAGCCACCTAAAGTAGTTGCACTTGCTGCCAAGACACTTTTTGAAAGAAAATTTCTGCGATTCATTAGTTTTTATAGATTGAAGGTTGATTTATAAATAATTGAATATATGCTTCAAATACATTTAAGTAGCTAATGTATAAATTTATTTCTTATGTTATTAGCATTTGACCATAACTTTTTATTAGTTTAGCAAAGCAAAAAAGAAGCACCAGTTCATATAGAAATTCAATCCTAAAAATAAAGTTTAAAAAATGAAAGAGAAATCAAATGAATCTCGGCGTGAATTTATCAAAAAAGGAGCTATTGCCTCTTCTTTTTTCATTGTTCCGAGAAATGTGCTTGGTGGATTGGGGTTTATTTCCCCAAGTGACCAACTAAATATTGCCGCTATCGGTGCAGGAGGAAAAGGGCGAAGTGATATAAAAAATGCCTCAGTGAATGGCAGAGAGCGAATTGTTGCACTTTGCGATGTTGATTTTTCGGGTTCTGCCAAAGAAACCGTTGGGCTATTTCCCAATGCCAAACGCTATGCTGACTACAGAGAAATGTTGGACAAAGAAAAAGATATTGATGCTGTTACGATTTCTACGCCCGACCACGTACATGGACCTGCCGCTGCTTATGCAATGGAACGAGGCAAGCACGTGTATGTTCAGAAACCAATGACGCACAACATTCGTGAAGCTCGTTTGCTTACCGAAATGGCAAGGAAATATAAAATTGTGAGTCAAATGGGTAATCAAGGAGGCTCAAATCCACTCTTGATTACGGTACAAAGTTGGATAGATTCGGGAAAATTAGGAAAAATCGGCAAAGTACAAATTTGGACAAATCGCCCAGTTTGGCCACAAGGCAACGCCATGCCAAAGCCCGATGATAGTTTAAAACCAAAAGATTTAGACTGGAATTTATGGCTCGGACCTAACGAATCTAAGCCTTATATACCAAATATGCACCCATTCAATTGGCGTGGCTGGTGGGATTACGGCACAGGAGCATTGGGCGATGTGGGTTGTCATTTGATAGATATTCCATTTAGAACTTTAGGTTTGAAATACCCAACCGATGCAGAGTGCAGCGTGGCTTCTGTTTATACAAAAATGTGGTCGCCTGATTATAATCCTGAGGGTTGTCCTGCATCTTCATTTATTACACTTCATTTTGGAGCAACTGCCAAAAGTAAATCGCCAATAGAAATGAGCTGGAGTGATGGAGGCATTAGACCTTCACACCCTGACATTATTCCTGCAAATGAAGACATTGGCGGAACAAATAGTAGCAATGGTGTATTAATTATTGGTGAAAAAGGCATCATTTCGACCAATATCAATGATAGTTCACCTATGATGCCAAAACTGTTTTTGAATGATGGAACAAAAGAATTAGGTCCAGATTTACCTAAAGATATTGAGCCAGAATACGGACATCAACGCAAGTGGGTAGATGCTTGTAAAGCAGGCTTTAAAAGCAAAGAACATTTGGCTTTAACTTCTTCTTTTGATTATGCAGGACCAATGACCGAAACTGTTTTGATGGGCAATTTGGCAATCAGAAGTTATATGTTGCGAAAAGAAAACGCTAAAGGACAAATGGAGTTTTTTGCTCGTAAAAAACTACTTTGGGATGGCGAAAATATGAGAATAACTAATGTTGAAGAAGCCAACCAATTTGTAGGCAGAAGTAGCTACCGAGATGGCTGGAAAGTATAAATATTAAAGATTTGAGAAAGATAAAGCACTGACTGTCAGTACTTTATCTTTTGTGTTGTCTAAAATCTTTTGTCTGTTTTCTCAATATAAAAACTCCAAATTTTCAGTTTTTACATCTTCGGGTTCGAGTTCCAAAAATTCTTCCCAAAATGGATTTTCAGGCAATGATGCCTTACAAATAATCGGTTCTTTTTTTACAGGATGTACAAAATACAAGCGTCTGGCGTGCAAATTGATATTTCCTTCGAGGTTTGGTCTTGGATAACCATATTTCACATCTCCTCTAATCGGGCAACCCATTTTGGCTAATTGTACACGAATTTGATGCGGACGACCAGTAATTGGATTTATTTCGAGTAAATGATAATGGTTAATTTCGCCCAAATAACGGTAGTTTAACTCCGCTTTTAGCGAACCTTCAACTTCTTCGTCAAAAGCTTTTACGGTGTTTCTATTTTCATCTTTTACCAACCAGTTTGTCAATTTGCCTGTTTTTTTCTCGGGTTTATTGCCCACAACTGCCCAATACGTTTTCTGAATTTCTCGTTTCCGGAAAAGCTCATTCATACGTTCGAGAGCTTTTGATGTTCGTGCAAAAATCACTAAACCACTCACAGGGCGGTCGAGTCGATGAACGGTTCCCAAAAATACATCTCCGGGTTTGTTGTATTTTTCTTTGATATAATGTTTTACATAATCCGATAACGTTTTATCGCCGGTGCTATCCCCTTGCACCAAAATCCCTTGGGCTTTATTGACAATAATAATATGATTGTCTTCGTAAATTACTTGAAATGGTTTCTTTGCCACGTTTTTTAATGTAGAATGAAGAATGTAGAATGTAGAATTATTGCTCCTGCAATTATATTCTAATTTTTAATTCTGTAATTTTTTTTTCTCGAATCTCGTGTCTATTCTTAAACAAACTCCAATGCCATTTTTCTCGTTTCTTCGTCGGTTTTGACATAATCTTCGAGAGTGGGGGTTTGTATAAAACTTACTTTTTGCATACAATCTTCTATCAAATCTGACATTTCTAAGAAGCCGATTTCGTCACGTAAGAAAGCTGCAACTGCAATTTCGTTGGCGGCGTTTACGATACACGCCATATTTCCGCCAACTTTTAGTGCTTCAAAAGCAAAACTTAGATTTCTAAATGTCTGATAATCAGGCTTTTCAAACGTCAAGGATGGGAATTGAGAAAAATCCATTCTCGGAAAATCAGATTTCAAACGATTAGGATAAGCCATCGCAAACTGTATCGGCACTCGCATATCAGGCAACCCCATTTGGGCTTTCATGCTGCCATCTTCAAACTGCACCATCGAGTGAATAATACTTTGTGGATGCACCACCACTTCGATTTGTTCAGGCGTAATTCCAAAAAGCCATTTTGCCTCAATTACTTCCAAACCTTTATTCATTAATGAGGCAGAATCAATGGTGATTTTTGCTCCCATGCTCCAATTTGGGTGCTTCAAGGCTTGTGCTTTCGTAACGGTTTTCAAGAAATCTCTGTCTTTCCCACGAAAAGGACCACCCGAAGCAGTCAAAATTATCTTTTCGATTGGGTTATGAAATTCCCCAACCAAGCACTGAAATATTGCCGAATGTTCGGAATCGACTGGCAAAATATCAACCTTATGTTTTTGAGCTAATTCTGTTACCAATTCACCTGCAACTACTAAAGTTTCTTTGTTTGCCAAGGCAATATGTTTCCCCGCTTTGATGGCATCCACAGTCGGAATCAAACCTGCGTAACCAACCAATGCAGTTAGCACCATATTTACCGACTCCATTTCTACGACCGAAACCAAAGATTTGTCGCCAGTATAAACTTTTATATCGAGCGGGTCGAGTGCTGCAAATACTTTGTCGTAAAGGTTTTCATTAGAAATAACTACTACATTTGGACGAAATTTAGCCGCTTGTTCTATCAATAAATCGGCATTATTTTGAGCTGTCAGCACTTCAATTTCAAAAATATCAGGATTTGCCTCAACCACTTCCAGAGCCTGCGTACCTATCGAACCCGTTGAGCCAAGTATGGCAAGATGACGTTTTTGCATGAAAAAAGATAAACTTTTAATAAATTCACTAAAATATTTGTGCAAAGTTCGGAAAATTTAATGATAAAGTTTTTATTTTGCCAAACCTTATGAAGGTAAATAGTGAATGGTGAACGAGTAATGGTGAGTTTTTATTTCATAACTATTTGATTATAAGTAAGTTAAGTGTTTTTAAAGACCTTTTTTAATTATTAAATAACATACCAAATCATTTTATTTTTATTCCCCTTTAGGGGGTAGGGGTGTTTGGGGGTGTTTGGTTTTTTTATGAAAACAGCAGAAGACCAATTTCAATTTTTTGAAGGTGTTTTTTTTGAAACACTTGGGCGAGATGTGCAAGTGAGTCAATATCGCTTGTTGCAAGGCGGAAGCATCAATGTAACGGTGCAGGTTTTTACCAATGAAGGAAAATATTTTATCAAATACAATACCCGTAACCTCGAAGGAATGTTTGAAACCGAAGCAAAAGGTTTGGAGATTTTGAGAGAGGCAAATGTCATAAAAATTCCTGAAGTAATCAATTGGGGCAG
This sequence comes from Emticicia sp., assembly GCA_031378345.1. Lineage (GTDB taxonomy): Bacteria > Bacteroidota > Bacteroidia > Cytophagales > Spirosomataceae > Emticicia. The sequence continues at coordinate 52,629 of JANNDY010000136.1, forward strand.
TAGAGATGGACAAGATTATTTGATTTTAGAAAACATAGAATATACCAAACCAAACTTTGATTATTGGGAAGGTTTAGGCGAAAAAATTGCCGCTTTGCACCGAAATACTGATGATGAATTTGGCCTAAAATTCGATAATTATATAGGTTCGCTTCGCCAAAGCAACGAACAAAAAGATGATTGGCTTACATTTTTTATTGAGAAAAGATTGAACCTTCAAGCTGGGCTTGCTTATTATAATGAGCTGATTAGCAAGGAGTTATACGAAAAATTCCAACAATTTTACAAAGTTCTTCCTGAACTTTTGCCCATCGAAAAACCTTCTTTGCTGCACGGCGATTTATGGACAGGTAATGTAATTACAGGCAGCGACGGAAATCCAGTTTTGATTGACCCAGCCGTTTATTACGGAAATCGTGAAATGGAAATGGCTTTCACCACACTTTTTGGAGGTTTCGACAAGCGTTTTTATGATGCTTATAATGAAAGTTTTCCAATGCAACCTCGCTTCGACCTTCGTGTTCCGATTTATAATATTTATCCTTTAATGGTTCACGTAAATTCGTTTGGCACAAGCTATTTGCCGCCAGTGATTCGGACTTTGAATAAGTATTTATGAGAAAAGTCTGACAGCATTTTACTTAATAAAATATTTTTTCTGAAAAACGTCCGCATATATTTCTCCTATATTAATTTCAATTGTGCCAATGCGTACCGAGTTTTTTTGAGTAGAACTAATTTTATCTAAGGCAACTATATAAGATTGATGCACTCTGCAAAATTTTGATTCACTCAGTTGAGATTCCATTTTTTTGAGATAAAGCCGAGTCAATATTGGCTTACGTTGTTCTTTCAAAAAAATCTTCACATAATCTTTTAATCCTTCAATATACAAGATTTCGTCTTCGTAGATTTTGATTTTTTTGTATTCTGCAAAAATGAAAAAATGTTTTCTTTCGCTTACTTCTTCTTTTCCTTTTCTTAATAAAAACAACTCCAAAGCTCTTTCTGAGGCGTTTTTTAGTCGTTCATAAGAAAAAGGTTTGAGCAGATAATCTACTACTTTTAGCTCAAAACCTTCAATGGCAAATTGTTCATAAGCCGTTGTAAAAATCAGCATCGGAGGAGCAGAAAGGCTTCTCAAAAACTGTATTCCTGAAAGTGTAGGCATTCGGATATCTGAAAAAATCAAGTCTATTGAACTTTCTTTGAGGTATTCTTGGGCATCAATTGCACTTAAAAAAGTTTGTTTTAAGTCCAAAAATTCAATTTTTGAAATATCTTCTGCCAAAATCTCCAATGCCAAAGGCTCATCGTCAATAGCGATGCAACGTAGTTTTGTCATAAATTTCCAACGCTAAAAGTAGGATTATTTGAAAAGAATAATTTCATTTTAACTACGAACATATTATTAGACTCGTCAATTGATAATTCATGCTGTTTGGGGTAATACAAGGCAAGGCGTTTTTTTACATTTTCAAGACCTAACCCAGAGCTTTCTTCGGTGTCATGAGTAATCTCAAAAACTTGATTTCGACTTTCAAATAATAACTGATTATCCACTACATTTATCGAAAATGAAATTTCGGAAGCTATTTTGGCATGAATACCGTATTTGAAAGCATTTTCTACAAATGGAATAAAAAGCAGTGGCTCGATTTGTATGTCATCAATAGCACCAAATATTTCAAATTTTACTTTTTCAGGCTCACTCATGCGGAGTTTCTGTAAGTCAATATAATCTCTAATATGCGAAATCTCCTTGCTCAGAGCCACTTTATTAGCTTTTGACTGGTAAAGCATATACCGCAGAATATTCGAAAGTTTCAGCACTACTTCTTCGGTATTTTCAGATTTTTTGCGAACCAATGAACGAATATTATTGAGGGTATTAAACAAAAAATGTGGACTGATTTGCAGCTTCAAGACTTCCAATTCGGCATGTAGTTTCTCAAATTCTATTTGTTTTTGTCGCTCCTGTTGCTCTTTTTGATGATTATTTATCGCTAACGCCGAGCTAATAACTAATGCTAAAATATAGTAAAAAACAATGCCGAAGATTTTTGGAAAAGGAATCAATCCTCTTGTAAAATTGGGTCTTCGACTTTGTGAAAAATCAATATAATTAGGATTTTGTAATGTTGGTTTTGTCAAGAATTGAAAGAAAATGATTTCGATAAATATTAAACCTATAAATACTGAAAAGACAATGAAGGCAAACCTTAAATTATTTTTCTTTTCTATCCATTCGGGTGTGATTTTATAAAAATTAATGTAAAAAAAAGTAGCAATTAGTATATCACTGATGATTTTGGATGGAATAAAATGTGCGAAATCTTTTTCATTCAATTGTGTGTAAAATGGAAAAATAAATAACGGAACTATCATTGCTGATAGCCAAACTACTACATGTAGTGCAATATCGCCTTTGGTTTTGAATAATTTTTCTTTCAAGCTCTTATAATTTTGATACAAAGCTACACACAAAATAATAGCATTTTAGCCATCTTTTCTACACACTTTTCCAACGTTTCGACACATCGAAAAACTGGTGCAATCTTTTGAAAGTCTTAAGCGTCTAACATCAAAACAATAACAAATTTCTAACAATTTAAACAAAATAAAAAACATGAAAAAGTCAATCAGTGTAATCGCTATTGCTTTGGTAGCAAGTATTTCAGTTTTTGCTCAACGCCCAGCGGGTGCCAACCGTGAGAAATTTAACAGTTTAACACCTGAGCAACAAGCTTCCATTCAGGCAAAGCGTGCCGAAGCAAAAGCCAAATGGGAAACAATGACTCCGACAGAACGCCAAACTGCACGTGAACAGATGATTGCGAATGGTGGAAACCCCAACGGTGGTGGTCGTCCAGGAAGAAACGCAGAGGCATTTAGCAAACTTTCGCCCGAAAAACAAGCCGAAATCAATGCAATGAAAGAAAAAGTCAAAGCAATGACTCCCGAAGAACGTAAGGCATTTTTTCAGAATGGTGGTGGTGGCAGACCAGCAGGTGGCGGTCGTCCAGGAAGAGGTTAATGAACTAAATGAGAAGTCTGCAAAAAAATGTGGACTTCTCTAAAATCTTTATCAAAACAACACTTTTATGAAAACCAAAATCATCATCGTACTATTCTTATTGAGTAGCTTTTTCAAGGTTTATGCACAAAACCCTGTAAATGAGCAACTTAGCAATGATTTTCTTGATAGTTTAGCCAATTATTTTGAAAATAATACATTCAATAATCATTACTTAACTGTCCGAATTGGTTATAATAATAAAGCACTTTTTGCAGGAAGAGATTATGGAATTAAGCAATCTTTGATGATTCCGAGTTTAACATATTATCATAAATCAGGTTTTTATAGCGAGCTTTCGGGTTATACTTATAGCCAGTCGCAACCCAACTATCAGTTTACAAATATTGCCGTCGGTTATGTTGGTACTTTAGGTAGCAAGTTTACCTATTTTGGTGAATATAGCCGTTCTTTTTCATCTTCAAAAGAAGTGCCTAATTCTACTTTGGCACTCTGAACTTAGAATATATTTATAACTAAATTTGAGCATGAAAATATTTGATGAAAAAAAATTAATGAGTATCTGAAAGGCTTTGGAAGCTTATTTAAGTGTTATAAAACAGACAATAT
>JANNDY010000001.1:0-1868 GCA_031378345.1 Emticicia sp.
AGTTCGCATGAAAGCAACTTTGAAAGAAGTTGAGGAAATGCAGCCAAGCGGAGCAAAACTCATCATTGATGCCATTTTTGAATTGGAAGGCTCACAAAAACCTGCTTGTGTAGCGGAGTTGTTGAGTGTGATTTATGAATAGAAGATTTACAACAAGAATTTGAGAAAATTTACAAAAAATAAAACACTCAACAACAATGAAAAAACTACTTTTTTTGCTATTTATTTTGTTAAATTCATGTACTGTTTTTTCTCAAAAAACCTCAATTAATATCAAAATCCCTTCGATAAAAGGCGGGTTAATTGAGCTTGGAAGACCGACTAAATGGTTGAATGTCAAAACATCGTATTCTTCGTTTTATAGTAAAAAAATTGACCAAAATGGGGAGTTTTTCTTTGAAATTGACGATATTAACAAAGAAATGCTTTATTTGTCGGTGCGTGATAGTACACAAAATAAGGATTTGTTTTTTCAATATTTTTTTATTTCAAAAGGGGATAATTTACTAATCGAAGAAAGACCAAACAAAGAAATAAAAATCACTGGAAAAGGTGCAAATAATAATCAATTGAAAGGCATTGCTGAAAGATATTCTTTTGGAGAAATGAAGCAAGATTCGATTCCGAATAGAATTGTGGGAGTTATCAATGATTTCAATAGCAAAGAAAAAAAGTTAATTGATTCGATTAATCATAGTTTTCAACTTTCAATCGAACTTCAAGAAGCACTAAGTTTTCACAACAAATATAAAACACTTGCGGAATTTTATAGTACCTATGGAAATCTAAGTTTATCAAGAAGGAAAGAATTGAAAAGGAATAATCAAAGTTGGGTAGCGGCACTTGATAAAATAGTAGAAAATGCACCGATTTCTAATGATAAAGCTCTTTTAGCACCTTCATATCATAATTTTTTGCGTACATTTAATTTCAGAAAACGTGAGCAAGTTTTGAATGATTTTGATGAAAATTCTACGCTTTTTTATACAGAATGGTTTCAAGGAGATAGCATTGTCGGCAAAAAAACGATGGAATTTGATTATAAAAATCAACTGAATCAGAAGATTATTGAAAGGTATTTTTCGGGTAAAACAAAGGAACAAATGTATGCTTATATGTTCGATTCGATGATTTCTGAACAAAATTTCAGTAACCTAATACCCATTTATGCTGATTTCAAAAAGAAGTTTCCTAACAGTATTTTTGAAAAATATTTTGCCAAAACATTTGCATCAGAAATACTAAAATTTGACAATAAACTGACTGACAAAATGGTGTTTTTAGAAGGAAATTTCATAGCAAATTGGGATAGTATTTCAACCCATTTCAAAGGAAAAACAGTGCTAATTGATATGTGGGGAACATGGTGCAGCCCCTGTCGGCAAGAAATAAACGAACATTCGGCAGCTCTAAAGGAGCATTTTAAAGGCAAGGGATTAGACTTTTTGTACGTCGCTAACTTTGATACTAACCGAGAAAAATGGAAACAATTAATTGCTTATTACAAGATGGAGGGAAGTCATGTTTTTGCCAATGAAGACCTTACAAATGCAATTATGCGAAAAGTAAAAGGTTCGGGCTATCCGACTTATGCAATTATTGATAAAAATGGCAAAGTTGAACCGTCAATAGCAGGTTATCCAATGGATAGGAATTTGCTGATTCAGCAAATTGAGGAAGTTTTGAAGCGGTGAATTTATCAAATTTCCCTAAATTATGGCACAAACAAAGTTCGATTTATCTCGCCCGTGCCTGTGAATAGTCGAGTTCGCATGAAAGCAACTTTGAAAGAAGTTGAGGAAATGCAGCCAAGCGGAGCAAAACTCATCATTGATGCCATTTTTGAATTGGAAGGCTCACAAAAACCT
>JANNDY010000002.1:0-14807 GCA_031378345.1 Emticicia sp.
CCTCTCTCAAAGCAGAATTTTCTGATTCTAATTGAGACACTCTTGAAAGCAAACTGCTAACAAGAATTTTTAAGGATGATATTTCTGATTCTAATGTCATTATTTTTACTAATGCAATTTACGTACCCAAATAATTACAAAAAACTGACAAAACTCATTAAACCTTCTATTCAAAATCATGTCTAAATAGCTGATAGTCAAGTAGTTTTGTAATTTCTAAACACTTACAGATATGAAAAAGTCAATCGGTTTATTATTGTTAATTTTAATTGGGGGCTGCTCAAAAGAAGAAGTTCCTGCAAAATTAGATTTGAATGGCACATTCGTAGGAACAGTTGTGGGCAAAGCTCCAAATACTACTTTTAATGGCACTGCAACTTGGGTAATTACCCATGTCGGAAATGAAATTTCTGCTGAAATTACCTACCAAAATGTAATGGGCTTTAATATTCCAAAATACAAAGGAACTATCGTCAATGACACTACGCTTAATGGAGGCTTTATTGAGATACCTGTGCAAAGTTTTGTTAATGGCAAAATCAGCAAAGACGGTAATCATATCACTTGTGCAACTGCCTCTAACGACCCATCTTTAAGTTTTATAAAAGTATCTTTTGATTTGACGAGGAAGTGAATTTCTGAGCAAATACTTTAAGTATCACTATCTCTTGAACTTATTGCACAAAAGCCACAAAATGCAATTTTTTATATAAAACCGAGTTATTTTTGTAGCAGTTTTAATTTAAGGTTTTGATTAATGAAGAAAGTAACACTTATTTTATTTGTTTTAGGAATTAGTTTTTCGTGCCTTTCACAAGGTTTTGTGCTTCATGATTATTCAAAAGAAGAAGATTATTGGGAAGCCGAACTTACGCCATTGCTTGAAGTAAATGATATGTTGAGACATATTTATAGCGACCCATTCAAAGAGAATTTCATCAGTGCTATTCCTGCGGGCTATCCTTTAAAGCAAGAAGTGAACATCAATTCGTTTTATGGTTTTCGCAAACACCCCGTTCATAAAGTAACGATTTTCCATCGAGGAATTGACTTGAAAGGGGCTTTGGGCGAAAAAGCAATCGCCACAGGAGATGGCGATGTGCTTGAAATTGGCTTCAAAACTGACTTAGGAAATTATATCAAAATTAAGCATTGCTACGGTTTTGAGTCTATTTATGGGCATTTGAGCAAGATTTCTGTCAAAAAAGGGCAATTTGTAAAGCGTTCGCAAGTCATTGGAGAAGTTGGTGCAACTGGCACAGTAACAGGTCCGCACCTACATTATACGCTCAAAAAAAACAATCATTACATAGACCCTTTCGACTTTCTTTTCATGGATTTTGAGAAAGTAAATGTGCGAATGATAGAATGAGCCAATGATAGAATATTTTTTCACATTCACTCATTCGCTCATTCTCCAATTCACTCATTAGTTTTTCCCTCCGAATTTATAAACGATACCCAAGTTCAAGATTCCTGCACTATAACCTAAGTCTTCTGAGTTTAATTTAAAAGACCGTCCAACTTGAATCTGAGCTTTTAGTTTTTCTCCACCACCACGAATCGTAAGTGTTGGCTCAATAAACATCCAATTTGTTTGTTCAATAGCTACAAATTTATCGGCACTCAGTTCAGCGGCAGTATAAGTTGTTGTTGGTTTTGTGTATTTCAACATCGAAAATCTTGGCGTAAAACCTACTTCAAAATGTTTTGATGAATAGCCAACAGTTGGCTGAACAAAAAACTTTGTTGCCGACGTTTCAAAGGTTTTGTTTGCCTTGGTCGAAACAATGCTTCTATCAATTGTTAGATTACCAAAACCAGCCCCAGCGTAGGTTTCAAAGGCAAAACCACTTTCTGATTTATTAAAATACCCTACGCCCGCCTCAAATAATTTGCCACTTCCTTTACGTGTGTCATCGTTATTAAGCGTTACCGTACTGTTGTTGAAATAGCCATTTGCCATAATTCCCACATGGTCAGTTACAGCATAAGCAGCTTGCACATTTACTCCCGAACCCACATTTCCAGCGACTTGTGCTTCTCCTTTTTTGGCAAACATTGGTGCGTTTATGCCATTTGGTACATACACACTACATGAACTAAAACTTAAAGCCAAAAGGCAAATTATTGCGAAATTTTTTATTGAGGTTTTCATTGTTTTTGCGTTTTGTGCGTAAACACGCCGTCGCCACGTTTGTTTAGGTTTGAATGTTTCCAAAAGGCAATTGGGTTTGTGCCTTTTGACGATTCAAAGGTGTAGGTTTTAAATAAAAAAAACTAATTTTCTTGGGTGGAAAAAAGGTGGAAGTTTGGGTGGAAATTTAGGGTAGAGAGGTGGAGAAAGGTACGTTTTTGGGTGGAGAATTAGATGAATTTCTTTTATAAATATGTGATAAGTAGTTGATTAAATATAATCGACAAATTATTTTTAAATTTATACCTTTGCGTCATGGGCTATAAATATATTAAATTGACATCTGAAGAGATTCTTACTTTAGAACAAGGAGCAAAAAAACATTCAAAATCTCATTTTCGCACACGCTGTGAATCACTTTTGCTAAGTAATAGAGGCTACGATATAAAAAGCATTGCGACTTTATTTGAAACACGCATTAACACCATAGGTACTTGGTTTTCCAATTGGGAAACTAAAGGCATAGTCGGCTTACAAATTGTTACAGGTCGTGGACGAAAATCTGATTTAGCCACGGCGTCCGATGCATTAATACAAGATATAAAGGAGCATATTGCTTTAAATCCTCAAGGTTTAGATGCTGTTTGCCTACAAATAAATCAAAAATGGGGTCTAAATTTATCAAAAGCCCAAGTTAAAAAATTTATAAAAAAAAACTGGGTTACAGGTGGCGACGCTTTAGAAAATGTATAAAAAAGTGTCAAGACCCTGAGAAATACCAAGCTTTAGTGAATGAATTATGTCAATTACTTCAATTAGAAGAGCAAGGATATTTAAGGATATATTATGGTGATGAATCAGGTTTTTCACTTGACCCCTCTATTCCTTATGGGTGGCAACCAAAGGAGCAATATGTCAAAATTGCTCCTAAAAAAAGCCAGCGACTTAATGTATTTGGCTTACTTTCCAAAGATAACGACATACAAGCATATTCTACAACTGAAACAATGAACGGCGATTTAATTATCGTTTTCATTGATGATTTTGCTAAAAGAATTACTCAAAATACGGTTATTGTACTTGATAATGCCACTATTCATCATTCTGAGGCATTCAAAGACAAAATAGATGAGTGGGAACAAATGGATTTGTATATTTTTTTCTTGCCAACATATAGCCCACATTTAAATTTAATAGAAACACTTTGGCGAAAAATAAAATATGAGTGGCTCAAACCACAAGACTATTTAGATTTTAATACATTAACCAATGCCGTTGAAAATATAATTCTTGATGTAGGCAAAAAATACAGAATTAGCTTTGGTGAACTCAAGCATTTTACCAATCATAAATTGTCGATTATTTAAAAATAATTACTTAATCAATTATTTATAAAAAATGTTTAGGTGGAGAATAAAAAAAATCTGAAATCTTAAATCAACTCGCTTCTTCTCTCAGTTTTTTTCCAATATTATTAATGTGCGTTTTGATAGTTCCAACACTTACGTTCATTTCGTCGGCAATTTGTTTGAGATTTTTGCCCTCTTTTCGTCGTTTTGTATAAACAATTTGCTCAGTAGGGGTCAGTTTTTCGGTAGCGTTTTTTGGAGAATTTTCTTTTGGGTCGCCTTTAATCACCATAATATTTTTCAGAAATCTCGAAACAGCCCGCATCACCAACCAATCATTAATAATTAAATAACCAATGATTGAACAAATGGCTATCCAAGGGCAATTTCTCCAAAGCCAAGAATGCAAAAATCCCACGTCGTGAGGTTCGCTTTTATAGCAAATAACCGTAGCAACATAAATCGTAAAAAGAACAACAAACAATGCCGCAAAAGGCTCTGGATGCCATGCTATAAGGCTAACGGTTTTTTTGAAGATGTTCCCTTTGAACTTAAACTCCGAAATAAAAGCCAAAAAATTATCGTCATTATCACGTTCTTGGCTCACATACTTGCTTGCAAGACTGCCTTTTTTTTGAGATTTGTCATTATTTCGCCAAAGAAAATAAACCCGTCTTTTGATGGTTTTATTGACATTATCAATTCGCAAAACCACAATCATCAGCAGCAAAACTATTATGCTTCCCATCAACCACAAAGATTCGGTACGTTCAAAATTAATGATATGCTCCAATCCATTGATTTTATTGACATAAGCCATCAAACTAATTGGAATCAAAATCGAAAGCACCAATATAAATATAGCCGAAATTCGAGGAAAATTTCCCATGAAAAAAGAAAAATGACTGAAGATTCTTTTCATTAATTCATTGACTATTAGTGGTTTAGGCGTAAAAATAAAGTTGCTTTAGAGAATATCAAAGTAAATTTTACTTAAATGCCCTACTACTCGTTTTGTCAGCAGCTGGAAAATCGGCAGGTATTGGAAAAGTTACTTTGCCAGTTGCAGCCCATTCGGAGCCTCTCAAAAGACAAGTGATAAAACCCACACATTCGATAGAATAATCTATATGCCCCATTGGTGTATGAAAAATTCTGCCCTTGCCATAATTAATTGTCATCAACATCGGCTCGTGCCGATCTGTGCCTTTCTTTTCTTTTGAAGAAAAAGTGGTTGCTAAAACCTTCATATTTTCGGCAGGACCTCTCAAACGGTCATACAATTCGTCTTTTGTATGTAGCCATTTTGTGGGCATACCTTTGGTAATTGGATGCTCGGCATCTCTTATTTCAATAGTAAATTCATGTTGTGGCCCATGTGAGCCACCTTTTCCAGCAGCAGTATCTTTGATTAGTTTTCCATCATTATTATAGTAAACATAAGGTCCATCTTTTTCTGTACGGTCGCCCCAGCCACCTAAGCCTATCATTTTATTATAATCAAGCCATTTTGGAAAAGAATTGTCGGCAGCATGAAGCACGACCAAACCTCCACCTTTTTGCATATATTTTTCAAAAGATTTTTGAGTTTCGTCCGACCACGGGGCAGCATTCCAACCAAAATTGCAAATTACTAAATCATATTTTGAAAAATCTGGCTTAAAATTAGGGTCTGCCTGAGCTTTTTTTAATGCCTCTGTTTCGCCAACTCCTGCGATCGGAAATGCTTTGATAAATTCTTCACCCTCCCAAGTGTATTTTGTTCGTTGAACATCCACAGAAAACCTACCTGTTTCTTCCAAGTATTGCTTCATCATAAATGTTATTTTGGGCCACTGAACATGGTTATTTTGTCCATCTACAATGAGCGTTTTTATGATAGCTTTCTTTTTTTGTGCAAAAGAATTTGAGCTAATAAAAAAGAGGAAAAGGCAGAATAAAGAGAATGATTTTTTCATATAAAGAGTTAATTTTAAGCAAGTTATGATAAACTTTGGGGATTTACAATGCAAATTTTATTGAAATAAATCTCTTCAAAATTCTATTGTACAATCGCCTCATTTATCACTTCATGAATTCGTTTCCGAATTTTCAAGCTATTGATTTTATTGTTTGCCGAACTTTGGTAAACTCTGTTTGAAAGAAAAATATAAATTAAATCACGGTCGGGGTCTACCCACACGGCAGTTCCTGTGAAACCAGTATGCCCAAAAGTGTGCATGGAGGCATTGATAGCTACAGTTGGTTTATCGTCGCCCTCTTCGGGTTTGTCCCAGCCAAGTCCACGAGAGCTTTTTTGGGTATAATTTCTTGCAAAATGAGGTACAGTTCCCGAAAATAAAAGCTGCCGACCACCATAATAACCTTTTTGTAAATTCATCTGATAAAGTTTCACCAAATCATTGGCATTACTAAAAAGCCCAGCATGACCAGCCACTCCACCCAACAACGCTGCATTTGGGTCATGCACCGTTCCTTGAATTTGCGAACCTCGAAAAAGGGCATCATTTTCGGTGGGAGCAATGATGTTTTTCAAGAATTTTGTGGTAGGATTATACAAAGTCGAACCCATTCCCAAAGGCTCATAAATATTTTGCTCCACAAATTCATCTAATGGTTGATTGGTGATTCGTTCTACAATTTTTTGCAAAATCAAAAGTCCTAAATCACTATACGTAAAGCGGTAACCACCCAATTTATCATAAGTATTTACAAGCCTTGATTGCATCACCCATTTCCAAACAGAATCTCTGATTGCAGGCGTAACATACAGATTATCAGACACTTGCAAACTTGTACTGTCTTTCGTGAAGCGATAAAAATCATTTTTAAAACTTCCTCCTACCTTAGTTTTCTCCCAAAAAGGAACAAAAGCGACCAAGCCCGCTTGGTGCATCAGAATATCTGAAACCAGCATGTTTTCTTTGTTAGTTCCACGCATTTCGGGTAAATATGTCGAAGCTTTTTCGTTTAAATCAACTTCTCCTCGTTCATTGAGCATCATCAAGGCTTGGAGCGTTGCCGACACTTTTGTCATTGAGGCAATGTCATACAATGTTTGGTCATTGACAGGCTCATAATAGTCATATCGCAGCGTTCCAAAGTTTTTATTATAAATCACTTTGCCTTTTCTTGCTACCAAAATCTGACAGCCTGGAAACGCCCGATTGCTAATACCTTGTTGCACAATTTGACCAATTTCTTCTAATTTTTGGGAATTCATGCCTATACTTTCGGGTGTTCCATAAGAAACTCTTCCCAAACGTTCAGTTTGAATTCCTACACCAACTTTTTGCTCATAACTCACCGAAACTGGCAGTTTTCCTTTAGCTGGCAAAGCTCCAAAAAGTATCTGTGGCACAACTCGTTGCGAGGACGGGTCGTCTTCAAAACCACAAACTAAATTTGGCAAATTATCATACAATTTCATGCCATAAGGATTGCCAAAACCAACGACCACGACCTTTGTTTTTTGGCGTAATTGATTAATAAAAACAATCGTTGCAGGCGAAACTCCGTAGTTTTTGTCGCCTTTGCTATTCATGTCGTGTACGCTCACAATGACTACTTTGTATTTGGCAGCTTCTTCCAAAACCCAAGCAATATCCTTGTCGGAAGCAGGTTTGAAAGGAATCGCAAAATGCCTAAAAGGAGCATATTGGCTTAGTTTTTTCTGAAATTCATTGTTACTTTCAGCACTGATGGCGACCGATGCAAAAGTAGTTGTATCAAGATGAATGAAGGGCAAAATATTATCTTGATTTTTGATAACCGTAACGGCTTGCTCGTATAATTCGGTTTTTAAATCAAGTGCTTTTTTGTTATTCAAATCGCTGCCCAAAGTGCCTAATTCGATGGGTTTATAATTACTTAAACCGACCCAAAATTTGGCTTTCAATATTTTTTTTACTCGAAAATTCAAGTCTGAAATTTGAATTTGTCCACTTTCTACTGCCGTTTTTATTCTGTTAAATGCCGCAGGAAGGTTGCCCGTTTGAAGCAAAATATCGTTTCCTGCCAAAAAAGCCAAAAAATCTGGTTCACCCGGTTGAAGTCCTGCCGTAATTCCACGCATATTGAGGGCATCGGTAACTGCCAAACCTTGAAAACCCATTTGGTTCGTGATGATTTCGGTAACGATTTTTCGGGAAATCGAAGTCGGCGTATTGGTGCGAGGTTCGAGGGCAGGAACAAACAAATGGGCCGTCATAATACTTGCCACACTATCAGCAATTAGTCGGCGAAAAGGGTAAAGCTCAACCTCATTTAATCTATCAATCGAATGACCAACCCAAGGTAAAGTTCGGTGCGAATCTTGGTCAGTATCACCATGCCCCGGGAAGTGTTTGGCACTGCCCATGACATTGTATTTTTTCATTCCTTTAATATACATTGCTCCTTTTTCGGCAACATTGTATTGCGATTCGCCAAAAGAGCGGAAGTTTATGACAGGATTTTTGGCATTTGTATTGACATCAACCGAAGGTGCAAAATTGATATGAACGCCCAAACGCTTGCATTGCCGACCGACTTCTTCACCAAATTTTTCGACATAATTATTGTCTTGAATTGCCCCCAAAGTTATCTGTTTTGGAAACTCAATGGCACTATCGAGCCTCATGCCCAAGCCCCATTCGGCATCCATGCCAATCATCATCGGAATGCGAGAAAGTTTCTGGTAACGATTGGTCAATCTTGCTTGTCGGTAAGGTCCACCTTGAAAGAAAATCAGTCCGCCCAAATGATAAGTAGCAATGCTATTTTCTATTTGTTGGTAGTACGCTTCATTGCGATTCGAGAAGGTCGCAATCATAAACAATTGACCTATTTTCTCTTCCAGCGACATTGTGGCTAACAAACTATCTGCCCAGCGTTCTTGCCGAGCAAGGTAATCGGGCGGTTTTTGGGGCGAAATAAACGAAGTTTGAAGTGCAAAAAATCCACAGAAAATAGTCAGCAAAAGTATTTTTTTATTCTTGAAAAGCACGGTTTGTTTTTTTAGTTTTTGGGGTAATAACGAACAAAAAAGCCACAGATTATTACAAAAGTAAATATCTATGGCTTAAAATGAAAGTTTTTATTTATTTAATCTATCTCAACTACCACGCCTTTTGTAAGCGGGTGAGCCACGCAAGTAAGTACAAAACCTTGCTTGATTTCTTTTTCTGTTAAGCCATCTTCCTCATCCATTTTGATTTTTCCTTCGGTGCATTTGCCCATGCACGCCGTACACATTCCTGCTTGGCACGAGTATGGCAAGTCAATATCAAGGTCTAAAGCTGCTTCCAGTATCGTTTGGTGAGGTTTTACTTCAACATCATACTCATTGCCATCATATTTTATTTTAACGGTTTGCGTTTGTAACGAATCTGCTTCATCGGTTGAATCTGCTTCGGTATCTGCAATGGCTGCATGAAAACTTTCTTTATGAATTCTGTCTTTCGATACATTATATATGTTCAAACCAGCAATCACATCTTCCATCATGGCAACTGGACCACACAAATAAAATTCGTCTTTGGTAAAATCGGTATCGGCATCTTTCATCAAACGAATGGCAATTCCTTGACTGATTCTACCTTTTTGCCCTACCCACAAATCAGACGGACGAGTTAATAAATGATGAATCGTGAAACGTTTGCCATAATGAGCTTCTAAATCTTCAATTTTTTGTTTGAAAATAATACTATCCTCGCTGCGATTGCCATAAATGAGCGTGACACGAGAGTTTTGCTCCATTTTCAAGATAGACTTCGCAATTGACATCATGGGCGTAACGCCACTTCCTGCTGCAAAAAGCACGGCATGACGTGAGTTTTCGGCATCTGGCTCAACATGAAAATTGCCCATCGGCTCAAATACCTCTAAAAAATCACCAACTTTTACATTATCATTTAGATAATTTGAAACCAGCCCATCGGTTACTCGCTTCACTGTAATACCAATCGAAGTATCGCTATGCGGCGAAGTGGACATCGAATAACTGCGACGAACTTTCTTGCCACCTTCGTCGGCAGGTACAATTACGGTTAAAAATTGTCCAGCTTTATATTTGATTTGCTCGCTTAATGGATGCCAAAAATAAATGGTTACGCTGTCAGAAGTTTCGTGTGTAACTTCTTTTACTTGGAGAAAATACGTTTTTATTGACATTTTTGAATCTGATACTTTTTTTGTAATTTACTTTTCAACTACCAACTTCTTAACAATTTCTTGCGTAGAAGTGTTTATTTTTATTAAATATTGTCCACCCGTAAAGTGCTGAATATCAAGCGTTTCTTGCTGAAAACCACCCTGAGATTTTATTTTTCGTTGTTCAATCACCCTTCCTTTTATATCTATCAACGAAATATTGACTTCTTTGTTCGCTACTTCTTCAAACGAAACAATCAATTGCTGACTGACAGGGTTTGGGTAAACTTTGATATTTGTTTCGTTCAGAGCTTCGTTTGCCAAAATCGGATTTACTTTTACTTCTGTTTGTGCCGTTCCGATGCAATTATTAGCATCAATAACTTTCACCGAATATGTTCCTGAAAAAATAATTTGAGCATTCAAAATACTTGGATTTTGAGTGGTTGATAAAAAACCATTTGGTCCATTCCACTCATATTTTGTTCCACCAGTACTACTCAACATCATCACTTCACCAATAAAATAAGGTCCAGTATTGCTTGCTGTGGCAGGTATTTTGTTTGTTTGAACAACAATGGCATTTGATGCCGCACTTTCTTTGCAACCTGTAATCGTACAAACGGCAGTATAAGTAGTATTGTCATTAACAATTGGCGAAATTGTGCTTCCTGTCGAGCTATTCGACCATTTTATTAAGCCATCTTGACAACTTTTTGAGGCAAAAGTAACTTTATCCGTTCCGCCAGCACATACCAAAACTTTATCAGAAGTGATGCTCGGCATTTCAACAGCATTGATTTTTATGTCAAAAACATTCCCACTTTCAACCACTGGCGAGGTAGAAATGACCTTGATTTTATAATTTCCATTCTCTAAATCTTGTGTAGTTTTTACATTAATTGTCCTTCTGGTGTCCTTCCCTATTTCGGTGGCTTTATCAAAGCTGCCAGTTTTGTCAGAAAGCAATATTCTAAAACTATTGTCAAGATTAAAAGTTCCAGTTGTTGTAAAAGTAACCGAAAATGCTTGTCCAGCACAATAAGTATTTATGGCATTTGCCGCAACTGTAATTACTGGTGGTGCTTCAAAACCCAATTTTCCTGCCTCCGTAATATAATTTGTATATAAATCTACTGCGTTTCCTCGCCCGTCTTCCAGCTCTTTGTTTGCACCATACAATACAATTACTCCAGTTTTTGGGTGAAGAATAAGGCGATAATCGCTATAAAAAGTATAGTCTTTGAAAGCAAGTCCATCATCCCCAAATTTCAAATTTCCGTTGGCATCAATGCGTTGAACTGTCAAATCAAAGCCAATGTCTTTGGGTTTAAGCCACAAAGTATAAACACCTTCTTTTCCGTCTGAAATTAATTTATTTGGCAAAAAATAATCTTTATTTGATTTTGGCGTAAAAACATCGTTTTTCCAGAGAATATCGCCATTTGCTTTCAATTTTGCTATTTGAAAAGGTCTTGATTTATCGCCAGTTTCGAGCCAAGTTGCTATGCCGCCACCATCACTTGTTGGCACAATCTGCACATCAAAAGTAGTATTTGAACCTAAATTTATGCCATTGCTACCCCAAATAGATTTGCCATCTTTCCCTACTTTATGAGCAAAAACCGCTTTTTTATTATCTCCCGAAAGCGTTCTTCCAACAATAGCATTGCCATCATTATCAATTTTGAATAAATCAATTCTTGAATTTCCCGAAAAAGGATTTTGATAAAATGCTGCTGCCGAAATCAAGCTTTTATTAGTTGCATCAAAAGTTTGAAATAAATAATCAGAAGCCACGTCTTTTATTAAAGCCAAAAATCTATTATTTTTTTCATCATACAAAACCTTGGTTTCTAAACCTTTTCCTTCTAATAATTTTGTTTCAGCTTCAGCGTCTTTTCCTGCGTAAGAAAGTTTTTTTGTAAAAACTACATTTGCATTTGTCGAAGCATTAAAATTATTAAAAGTAAACAATAATTTGTCATTTTTAAGGTCATTTAGCTCCATTACACCATCATTTGGGTCAAAACTGGTCAATTCTTGCTCCATAACTTTTATGCCATCGGCAGTCCATTGAGCCTTTCCATCGCTCGAAATATATTGAGCATAGAGATTTCTTCTTGCAAAATTATTGGCATCAATGCAACGATGCCAAGCAATATATGCCCCACCTTTTCCATCAGGTTTGATAAGTTTTTGGGTATAAATAAAAGTGCTTTTATCCAAAATTCGTCCAATTCTTAGTCCATCTTTTGTCCATTGTGGCGTGCCTTTGCTGTCTAACTTTTGAGCATAAATATCAATCAAATTATCTCGATAATCTGCCCACGTATAAAAACTATTTCCATCATCATCAATCGAATAAAGCACCGCATACTGAAAATTTGCAGCGGCACTTACCAAAACAGGCGTAGCATCATTGGTTTTCCATTGAGCAAACGATATTTGAAACAACGAAAAACAAAACAATAGCAAAGAATATTTTTTCATTTTAATATTTTAAGGGATTGGGACTTTATGCGATAGGCTTATTTCCTGCAAAATTACGTTCTTATCTTCAAATCAACTAATTACATTAAATTATTTCACAAGATTTTGCTTTTATCAAAAGAAATTTATAATTTTGCAGCCCCAAAATACCACCCTCGTAGCGTAGCCCGTTTGTTCGAGGGAAGATTTTAAGTTAGGGAGGAACGCTAATTCCGAAGCGAACCAAGTGTTGTTTCAGCACCTCAAACTTCTCGAAAAATTCATTAAAACTCAATTATTGCTTTTGGGGGCAAAGGTTGAAAATTAATGAAATCAATTTTTCAAACGTTGAAGCGTACCAACAAATCAGCGTATAAACATTTAAAAAAAATAATACTGTGAAGCATCTAAGTTACAAAACGATTTCAGCTAATAGCGAAACCGTTAATAAGGAGTGGGTAGTTATTGATGCTACCGACAAAATTTTAGGTCGTTTGTGTAGCCAAATCGCAAGTGTGATTCGTGGCAAAACCAAAACAAACTTTACCCCTCACGTGGATTGTGGAGATAACGTAATTGTTATCAATGCCGAAAAAATCCGCTTGACAGGAAAGAAAATGACCGACAAAGTTTATGTTCGTCATACTGGACACCCAGGAGGACAACGTTTCGCAACTCCTCGTGAGTTGATGGAAAAAGATGGTCGTCGTGTGGTAGAAATGGCTGTAAAAGGTATGCTACCAAAAGGTATTTTGGGACGTCGTTTATATACAAATTTGTATGTTTATGTAGGACCAAATCATCCTCACGAAGCTCAGTCACCAAAAACGATTGAACTCTAATACTCAGATATGAGATATGAGATATGAGATATGAGATTTCTATAATCTTTTTAACTCAAATACTTGTAGCTTATTAACTGAAAATTTCTTTATTAATTCAGAATATTTTCAAATTCTATATACAAATGCAAGTTATCAACGCAGTAGGTAGAAGAAAAACAGCCGTAGCCCGCATCTATATGAAGCAAGGCAATGGTGAAGTTTCTATAAACGGAAAAGCATTGAAGGTATATTTTCCTTCAGAAATTCTCCAAATTATCTTGAACCAACCCTTTACTACAACAAGTACGGCTGGTCAATACGATTTAAAAATCAATGTTAATGGTGGCGGAATTGCCGGACAAGCGGAAGCTGTTCGTATGGCAATTTCTCGTGCTTTGTGTGAAGCAAATGCCGAAAATCGTCCAGCATTAAAGAAAGAAGGTTTCTTAACGCGTGATGCACGTATGGTTGAACGCAAAAAACCAGGTCGCAAGAAAGCACGTAAGAAATTCCAATTCTCGAAACGATAGAACAATTTACGATTTACGAGGTACGATTTACGAATTTTTCAGTTTATACCTCGTAGTTTTATATAAGGTTTACTACGTTTTTATTCGTAAATCGTACCTCGTAAATCGTAATTCTATAATAGTCCAGACAGCACTTATCGTGTCCGGTGTGCTGTGCTGCGTAGTTTAATTTTTTATTTACATCTTTACTAATTTCAGTCAAATGGCACAATTAGAATACAAAGAATTATTGGATGCAGGCGTTCACTTTGGACACCTTACCCGTAAATGGGATCCTAAAATGGCACCGTATATCTTCATGGAGAAAAACGGTATTCACATCATTGACCTTAACAAAACTATTGCTTGTCTTGAAGACGCTCAAGAAGTTGTAAAAGGAATCGTTCGTTCTGGACGTAAAATCATGTTTGTAGCTACAAAAAAGCAAGCTCAAGAAATCGTTGCTGAAGAAGCACGACGTTTGAAAATGCCTTACGTTACAGAGCGTTGGTTGGGTGGTATGCTTACAAATTTTGCAACAATCAAAAAATCTTTGAAGAAATTGCAAAATGTTGATCGTATGTTGAAAGACGAATCAACTGCCAAAAACATTGCAAAACGTGAGCGTTTGACGCTTGACCGTGAGCGTGTAAAATTAGAAAGATTGTTGGGCGGTGTGGCAGATTTGTCAAGACTTCCAGCAGCTTTGTTTGTTGTGGACGTAAAGCGTGAACACCTTGCAGTATCGGAAGCTCACCGTTTGGGTATTCCAGTAATTGCGATGTGTGATACAAACTCAAATCCTGAGAATGTTGAGTACCCAATTCCAGCAAATGATGATGCTTACAAATCGGTATCATTGATTACTTTGGCATTAGGAAAAGCAATCGAAGAAGGTTTGATGGAGCGTAAAGTTGATAAAGACAACGCAGCATTGCAAGAAGAAGAAGATGCAAAACGTGCCGTAGATGATGCACGTGAAGCTCGTGAGGCAAAAGCAGCAGCAAAAGCTACACCAGCAGCAGTTATTGCAGCCATTGAAGAAGCGGCAGCAGAGGTTGAAGAAGAAGAAGTTGCTACTACAGTTGCTGTTGAAGCAGCAGTTGAGGAAGTTGCTGCTGTAGAAGCAGTTGCGGCAGAAGTTACTCCAGAAGTAGCAGCTTAATTTAAGCTCTTAAAATAATAAAAATCCCCACTGTTGAAAAACATGTGGGGATTTTTTTGTCGTAACAGTAATATTTATTATTCATAAATCACACTCAACAACTCCGCTACACAAGCAGGTTTTTGTGAGCCTTCCAATTCAAAAATGGCATCAATGATGAGTTTTGCTCCGCTTGGCTGCATTTCCTCAACTTCTTTCAAAGTTGCTTTCATGCGAACT
>JANNDY010000003.1:0-79561 GCA_031378345.1 Emticicia sp.
TCAAGGCTTACAGCGACAAATTGAAGCACTCGAAAGTAAGGTTTTTAAACTTGATTCTGCAAATACCGTCCTTGATTCCTTACGTATCAAGAATATTTATGATAGTCCTAATAAGTCTAACGCTCAACATTTCGGGGAACTCTCAAAGCGATACCCTAAAAAAAGGTCAGATTGACAGCCTTACAAGTTGGATAGGCTATATAAATACTGATTTGCTTGATTATGACTTAGTGAAGCAAAAGAGTACCGTACAGGGCGAAACCATCAAGGGTTTACGTGCTATTTCTTACAAAAAAGACTTATTGAGCAACCGCAAAGAAACAAAATTGAATTTATTTTCAACGGAAATAATTCAACTTCAAAGCAAAGTTATTACGCTACAATCAACGCTTACAACAACGAAGCGAAAGGCGTTCAGGCGTGGAGTAATTAACTTTGCTTTGGGGTGCAGTACATTTTTTTTAACAGGCAAAATTTTAAACTTTTACTAATATGCTTTACATCATTTCTGATTCTGTAAATCAAAAAGAAATTGAGGTTCAAATCCTTGATAATAAAATCAAAAAGGGAACTTTTAAGTTTGACAAGGCTTATGGCTATCCGTATGCTTTGATTGAAGGCGAAAAGTTTTTCTTTAATTCTATGTTACCTTTATGAAACTCGGCAAACTAATATTTTTTGGTGTATTAATTTTTGTCGCTTGTGGCAAAAAAAAGAAAATTTCACCTAAAACAACGACAACAAATAGCGGTGGGACTGGTGGAACAAATACTACTATTACGCCACCACCACCACCGCCCCCACCACCACCACCACCACCGCCACCAAATGAGGAGAATTTTTTTAGGTTTTATCCTAAAACAAATTCAAGTCCATACCCAAACACGAACCCCGTTGAAGTGCCAAATATTAATAATTATATGGCTTTTCAATTTGCATCTTGGAGTATTATAAGTAAACCAGCATCAAACGAAAATGCACTTTTGCAAAGTTGGATAAAGTTTGAGTTGTACGACGATGCAAATAATTTGGTTTGTGAGATACAAGACAAAAGGGCAAATTTCCACCCTAACTTTGAACCTTTTTTCCCTTTGGGTACAGATTTAAGGCATAATAACCATTTGTACGAATATCGTAAATATTTGCCCGTAGGAAATTATAGGCTTGAATTTTACAATATTTCACCACAAACAATTGAGCAAGATTTGAGATTAGGCACACAAGGCATAGGAGGGGACGTTTATAGCTTAATAAACCAATCGGTAGGTATAGAACACCATACTTATAATTTCACTATTGAAAATAAGCCTAATGGTCAAATGTATGAATTTGATTGTAACCCTTATTAAATCATTACCAATATTCATCGTATTTTCATGACAACTAAAAAAGCCCTCATTTGAGGGCTTTTTTGTTGTGGATACGGTTATTTTCGCCTGTATAATGTATTAGTAATTTTAATGTTTACTGGCAAATTTGTTGATTTTAATGTTTCAATGTATTCAAGTTTATCTCCAATTATTTGACCATTTGCAGTAGCCGTAAAGTTTACGGCAATCCCTCCAATATCAACAGTTTGTTTATAAATGCCTGTAAACGATGTTCCATTTAGAAAAATCTCATAACTTACAGTTTCATCATTCAGCATATATTTACCGTTGTTGTCTTGAGTTATTTCTACATTAGTGTCGGGGTTTATGTCTTTTTGTGTTTGCCCCGAATAAAATATTTCAATATCTCCACTACCCGAAAACTTGCCTAATATTGGCGAAATTTGTTCTTTTGTTGTGCAACTCAATAGCACAATAAATGAAAACACAGCATAAAGTTTTTTCATTGGAATTTTGTTTAAGTGAGTACGAAAGTAAAAAGCCGTTCGGACTTTTCCAAACGGCTTTAAGTTTTTTACGGCATTGCATTAATCATTTGCACTTTGAGTTGGTAATTAAGCAGTTCAATCATACTTAAATATTCTTCATAGTAGTAGCCCCTTTCTTGGTTAGTAAGGTAGCCGTTAATGTCGGAATAGGTAAAAGCAATATAAAAATGCTCTAAAATTTGAATAGTTTCCGCAGAAACTTCGATTGTTGGGTTTGCTTGCATTTTCTCAGAATGTTTTAAGCATTTATTTAAAAGGCAAAATAAAAACGAGTGCCTTACTACTCGTTGCTTGTTGTCCTGAGAAACAACCCTAAAGCCTTTCAGCAATAGGACAAGGTAAGGCACTCGTTTAGAATATTTCTATACTTTTGCTTTGCTATTTCAATTTCTCAGGTTGTAATAAGCATTACAAAAGTAGTAAAGAATTTTATAAAGTCAAGTGGTTTTTTATACGCTCCTAATATTAAATGTTTTGTTACTGGCATCAAACAGAATAATATTTGGTTCAAAGGTTGTTTGCTCCATGAGTTCGCAACGAGCAAAGTCAGAAAGAATAAAATTTCCATTATAATAAATTTCAAAACAAAAGTGTTCTGCATAGTCTTTTAGGGCCTTCAATATACTTTCTTCAATGGTTTCACCTCCTAAGGGCGAATATTCCTTCCAACTGTCAGAAAAATAGCTAAACAGTCTAATTACTTTATACTTATCAGTAGGGTAGGTTTCAATTACTTTTTTTAAAGTTATCATTTTGTTTTTTTAGTTTAAAATGTTTGCTTTCAGGAACGAATGAATCTCGAGATAAAACGGTAGTGTTTCTCAGCGATGGTTAATGAGTTCCGGAGTAAAACGTTTCGTTACAAGGTGCAAAGTTCAGAGCTTTCAAACGCTTAGTAAATTCACGGTTTCGGCAAGCACCAGAAAAATACCGTTTCCTTCCTGGCACTATTCTGCCACAACTACAAACGCATAATTTAGAGTTATAAATGGTAGCTGGATTTTGTTTCACAGTTGCACTCATTACAGCCAGGCCAATGACGGAAGAAATCCCTAAATGTACTCCATTACCTACCGCCCTATACTTTGCCGTTTGTGTAAAGTTTTCAAGTTCGGGTGTTTGCACAAAGCCTTGCAACTCGCAAAACTCTCTAAATCCTTTGCGTTCTTTTGCTTTACCGTCAGAAGCGGTAAGGCATTTTTCAGAAACTCCAATAAATTTTACTTTTTCGGGAAGTTCCAAAATAAGCCCTTCCAAACTCCCAAATTGAAAACAACGATTTCGACTTTGTGAAAAACCTAAATCTTTAGGGCTTAGATTAAATCTTTGCACGTGGTAGCCATTTATTTCGATATTTGGCACACGTGTAACATTTTCAAGTAAAAACCATTGTGGTTTGCACTCAATCACAACACGTTTAAATTCATTCAACATTTCCAAACTGTAACCGTTTGGATTTCGGTTTAAACCGCTAAAGCTCTGACACGGTGAGCCACCAATAATGCCACCAAAAACATTTTCAATTCCTTTAAAATCCCGAATATCTCCATTTAGAATTTTTTCGGGTGCAGAAACCACACAAAAACCGTTATCGGTGAAACCTTTGTCTAACATTCCTATTCCGCTAAATGTTGAAAGGATTAAGTTTTTATTCATAGTTTAAGGTTTGAGTTTTATCATTGAAAATATTGCATTACGTTCCAAGTTGGGCATGAAGTTTATTTTTGATTCTAAATTTTTGGCAATCCTTTTTATCCGTTCCCTATCTCGAAAGTTTTTACCATAATATCTATAATCGTGCAATTCTGTTATTTCCTCAGGGTTGTAGTTTAAATACAAATGCTCAATTGCTTTCTTTCCGCTTCGTGTAACGCTTTCAAATTCAATTAAGTACCAATCTTTCAACTCATTTGCATACATTTCATTCGGGTATGTACTTATTAAAACATCGCATTTGAGTTCCTGAATGTATCGCAATAATTCAAGGTGTTGGATCGCAGTCATTTCATGCTCGTATCTATGCCTTGATTTCCTTGTTTCAATTGGATATGGAGGGTCAAGATATAAACAGGTAGTTTGAAAGCAAGTACGAAATTTTAATATTTTTAAATATTCCATTGCATCTAAATTTCTAAGGTTGCATTTTGATTCAAGAATTTCATGCCATTTTTCACAAACTCCCTTTGAAATGTCATTTAAATATGAATATTCAGACTTTCTTTTGTTTGAAAAGATACTCCCATTGCCTAAATATGGTTCTATATAAACATTATGAGGTCTAATGACATTAATAATTGTTTGGAATGTACCGCTTGAGCCTTTACCACCAAAATACGACTGATACGGTTTAGCTGAAGTATCGATTTTTTTTTCGATTCTGGCCACCAAGTACTTTTCTTCGTTGTTAGCAGCTGACAACGCAATTTTATTCGTTACTCCAGTATCGCTTTTTTTAGCGATTCGGTCCACCACGCATTTTTGTTCGATAAGTCCAGGTTTCATTTTTCAAAAATCGTTTAAGCATGAAAATTTATTTTGGTGCAAAGTTGGAGGGCTTCCAACTTTGCGGAGTTACGTAAATATTAATCGTTTTGGTTCGCTTTGCTCTCACAAATCAGATTAATATTTCGTAATCCTTTAAGGTTGGAGTTATTTGTCTTCATTCAAATAAAGAGTTTCCAAGGCTTTATAAGTCATTTTCGAAATTAACCCTACTATTGTTTTACTATCTTTATTGCAAGTTGAATGATTAAAAACCAATTCAGTTTTATTAATAAACTTTGAAGTAGTTATGTTAAAATCCGAAAGTCCAAATTCATTACAGACATCATAAATTTTAGACTTAAATTGTTGTTGTTGTTTAGGTGTCATATCTGTTAAATATTTAAAGTATAAAGATTTTCATTTAATTTTAGTAATTCTAAATCAAAAGCCTTGTCAATTTTGCGTTTACAGGCGGTTTTTTGAGATTCTAATTTAGTTGTTTTGTTAATACTGGTGTCATAATTCAAAAATCCTGTAACAACAGCGTTTTTGTCGAGAGTGGTACTGGTTGCAAAGATTCTCTTTAGAATATCTTTGAGTTCGTTGTTTTTGGTTTCCTCTGACTTTTCCGAAATTGCTTTTACCATCATGTCATCTAATCGAGCGAACCCGTGAAGTTCTTTGTCCCACTTAAACAAAATATCGTCAAAGTCCCGACCGTCCCGAATCATTTTACAGGAAATTTTATGGATTTCGGTCTTTCTGTCTTTACTTACCGAAACATTGCAAACGCATTTCCGTTCCGCTTCCTGTCCGATATGTCCACGACTGCCGCCCCCATCCTTTCCTTCATGTATAGTCATAACTACACTTGTTTTTTGCGTTAATTGTTTCAAAACTAAATCTATAACTTTCTTGCTTGCTTCTTCATTATTGACAGAATCTAAGAAATCTGTAATACCGTCCATAACCAAAAGACTTGCATTAGGGTAGTCATTAAAGCAGTCAATTAATGCGAACATTCTTTCCTCCATGTTATAATGCCTAAAATTCGCAAAGATTAAATTTTTCGGTTCGGTTTCGTTTTCATACCCAGCGACTTTACAAGCCTTTATCAAAAATTCTTTTGTTTTAGACTTGCTTTGTTCGGTATCTATGAAAATAATTTCATTTTCAGCGTAAACACTTCTAATGCCTAAAGTTTTTGTTTCATCTACTTCCCTCATTAGTGCAGTTGCTAACACATAAATTAAAATATTAGATTTTCCTACTTTCTTTTGACCAGAAACAAGCATAATATCGCCTTGCGTACAAGCCCAACCTTCATTTATAAATATACTTGGGGTTGTGGGTTCTACTTTTGTCTTTTTTGTTATTCTTGATTCTTGAAAGTAGTTTATTTTGGGTGTATTGGATAGTTCGTTTTCATTTGTCAGTATTGAGGAAATTAGCTTTTCTTTCATTGGTTAGAATTTTATTCATTAAATGCCGTAAACCCTTTTTTAAATAATCTTACTTCGTTGTGCATGGTTAGATTAAATTCTAACCCGAACCATTCAAGTTCTCTAATAAATGAATCTATGAATTTTTTATCAAAAACTTTTTCCGTTTGATTTAGTGAAAGTTCTTGGTTTTCAGCGATTAAATTTTTAATCAACATCAAAAATTCAGTTTCTTGCTTTATGGTTTTTTGTTGCCATGTACCCGAAAGTTCAGCCGTTTGTACTTGCTGAATTTTCTTTTCTAAAATTTCTTGCAAGCGGTTAAAGTTTTCGGGTTTCATGTCAGTAAGGCAATAATGTTATCAATTTGCATTTTTAGTTTGAAGTTTTTACCAACTTTCATATTTTCCAAAGCATCAATTGAGTTGCTATTTTTTAACTCTAATTTTTGATTTTTTTAGTGTTTTCTGCATATTTCAAAAGCAAATTATTATAATCATTCTCGTAATTTTCCTTTGATTTTTGCAAAAACTTATTTTGCAGTTCTTTGATTATTAGGTAGTTATCCATTTCGGTAGTTTTTAAAAGTGAAAGTTTGAAAGTTTATCTATTATGATTGAATTTACTTTTTGCCGTTGTTTTGCTTTTTCTTCTATTTCGGTTGCTTCACGGCAGGGCGTACATTCATAGCCCCGTAGCTTAGTACATTTCTTTCCGCAAGTTTTCATCGTGTACGTGTTTACGGTCAAAAAAATAGGACAATTAGCATTATAGCCACAAATGGCAAGTATGCGATAGTTCGGAGTATTGCTTTAAGGTATTTCATTTGTCAATCTTTTTTAGGAGTAGTAAGCAGAAATTCAAATTGTCAATATCAGAATACTTTTTTGAATACATTTTTTTCATCATTGCAACAAATTCTTTCAATGGAAGGTCGGCATCTAATCTTGTAATCCATTCGCTTACAGTGTCGAGTTTCATTACTTTTTTGTCGAGTATTACGGCATCGAAAAGGTGTAATTCTTTGCATCGAATTTCATACTCTTTTCCTGTTTCATAGTAAGGTTTATTTACTCTAAAGGTCGTAAACGAATTATTGTACAATTTGCCGTTCCAATTCTGTGAGAAATTTATGTAGTCTTTCATATTCATTTAGGATAAAAAGTTAGAGTTAAATTTCCATCATCATTGCCTGTTACATCAAATTCAAAACCTTCACATAATAATCTTGTGAAGTCGTCATTGTCTAAATTGCCCAAAACTTCGATTGAAAATTTCTTTTCGGTTTCTTTTATCATTCTCCAGTGGAAACCAAGAATAAGAAATACTTTTAAAATTTGCTCTTTCATAATTTCAAAAGGCGGTTAGTTGAAGGTTTGCATCAAATGGCACTACGTTTTTGTATTTTTCTTGGAGTGGTTTAATAATTAAATTAATATCCACTTTGCACACAAGGCAGAATAAAATCGCATCGTCAAAGTCTGGGGTTTCTTGCTTCAATCTGTTTTTTAAAGTCCTAATACTTTTTCCTGTTTTGGTTTGCCAAATGCTGTTAAAGTATTTAATCGAAAGCGGACTGACCGAATAATAAATTTTTTCAAAGTTTCTCATCTTATTTTGGTTATTGTGTAATATTTTTACCGTTGTTTGCAATATAATTACTGTTATAGGTAATTATATTACCATGCACAAATATATAGTAATTTATATATGCGTGTCAAGTAATTTATGTATTTATTTTTGTATTTATTTCCATAAATGCCATAACTAACTAATAATCAATGATTTACGATGTAGAGAAAACTATCCTTGACACCATACAGGCAAGGGCAATTAGTAAGAAATCCGTGTATAGTGCAGTAGGTAAGACACAAAGCGGTTTTGAGTATATGATGAAAAACAAGTCCACAACCGTAAAGGACTTGATAAAAATTGCAGAAGTTTTAGAGGTTACACCCTGTAAACTTTTTGAAAATGTAGAGTTTTCTAATATAGCAACCGAACCCCGTGCAAAGTATTTGGTACAGCAAAGCAACCAAAACGGCAATAATCACAACGGTATTGAAGAAAATCGGAGTTTCAAAGAGGAAATTGATTTTTTAAGAGGTCAGGTAAGTAGCCTTACCAAGATGCTTGAAAATGCACTTGCCAAATAGACAGACACTACACAGGCGTATATATATAATTGTCTGTCTGTATAGGGTTTTAGTCATATACAGGCTTATAATTTTGGATACATAGATAAAACCTTGATAATCAGTTAGTTATGAAAAATAAGGCTACCGTCCTGTTCCCGCTACTAAGGAGGTCTGAAAAGACCTCCTTTTTTTATGCACGAGTTTTTAGCTACACAAAATATTTGTCCAATACATTTATCAGAATGGAAATAAAAATTCTGATTCTATTTTCTGATTTTAACTTTTCAATTTGATTTTTTAGTTCTGCTATTTCGGTGTTATTTGTGTTGTCCTTTTTCATTTTTTTGCTGATTTTGATTAAAGATTTAGCAAATATTTAATGCTTTTTTTGTAAAACAATATTTTAAAAAACACAAAAAGCGACGGTATCGCTACCTATCGCTTTTTGTTTATAACAATCTGATTATCAATTGTTTGTAAAATTATTTCATCGCTTTCTTGTCGTTGTTTTTTGAGAAATTAAATTATATTTTTTAAAATCCTTTACAATTACTGTTCTTGTATTTTCATAGTTTTTACATACATAAATTTCTTTCGCATCAAATATTTGTCTTATGGTGTTAGTTTTAGCTTGTTGCGAGTTATTTAGTCTTTTAAATTCTATTTGATAAATTTCAAATGCTTTTTTTACTCAATCAGGTATTTCATTAATTATTTCTAATAATGGCTTTTCTTTCTTTTCAGTTGCAGGAATTTTGCTTTCAAGTAATGGTATTGCTGACGAAAGTGTTATTAATTTTTTCCCTCTTTTATCAAATTCTTTCCAAACAATCTCAAATGCTTCATTGATTGTTTCTAATCTTAAATTTAATTTTATCTCCTTACAATGATGATAAATTAATAAGTCGTTCTCATGTATTTTAAAATCATGTAAATCATTAAAACTTAATCCTACACATTCATAGTTATAATCGAACCAAAATTCAATAAATGCTTCGGCATTTTTGGGTAAAAACTGACTATGATATTTAAAGTAATCCGAAAATTCATCAATCAAACTTTGTGCTTCTTTCTTTAATTTTTCTCGGAATTTTAAAAAATTGCTTTTTGCTTTATTTACTACCTTTAAATCTATTGATACTAAATCTTTTGTTAATTGTGTAGCGACATTTGCTAATGAATAATTATCAAATTTACCATTAACAGTTTGTATTGCGGAAGTTGCAACATCCCCTAATAAATAGTTTACTGTTTGAAGACTACCAAAATTATAGCCTTTTTCGGTAATAGATAAAAAATCATTGCCTTTAGTTACAAGTGATGAGTAATCGTACTTTCCTAAAATTGATGTGTAATCATTTAGCGGAGAGCCTACTCTTAAAGCTTCCATGCTTCCAATTTCGGAAATAGATAGAAAATCATTGCCTTTAGTTACAAGTGATGAGTAATCGTAGTTTCCTAAAATTGATGAGTAATCATTTTCCTTACCTGCTACTGTAACCGCCATTCTTCCAAATGCTAAATTGTCATTTAGTTTAGGGTAACCATCTGCTACTGTAACCACCATTCTTCCAAATGCTAAATTGTCATTTAGTTTAGGATAACCATCTGCTACTGTTAAAGCTGCTATGCTTTCAAATGCTAAATTGTCAATATCTTTTGGAATTAAATTAATAGCATCTATTATTGTTCTGTATTTTTCTTGGTTATCCTCATACATTTGGAAGGCATCTAACTTTTCATTTATTTTTATCTCCTCCATAATTAAAATGTTTTTAATATTTGAAAGTTATTATCTAAATCAAGCCCTCAAACCTCCTAAAACGTGGTTTTGTGCCTGTGTTTTACGTTTATCTGTTATGAGTTTGATGTTTAGCACTTGCTCAATATCTGTGAGGGTATCAAGTGTAAAATTATGCGTTCCACTAAGCCACTTGCTTACTTCGGAGGGCTTTCTACCTACTTTTTGGGCAAATTGTTTCTTTACCATAAGTGCATCTGCAATGATTAAAGCAATACGAATTTTTCGGTCGGTGCGGGCTTGCTCTTCGGGTGTTATTTGTGCTAATAAATTATCTAATAATGTCATGTTTTTGTTTTATTTATTTGTCAAAGGCATAAAAATAATTTCACTTATAACTAAATTTATTTTATACTTAACCACCATTTCTTAAACCCTATCCTTTCTTTTTCTTCATACTTGGTTTTTTCTTCATTATCTTGCACAAGTAAATTTATGGCTTCCTAAACGTCCTCAAATTGTTTGTCGTGTTTATCAAATTTGCTTTCAATCTGTGCTAATTTTTCTCCAAATTCTTTGTAAGTCGATGCGTATAGCCTTAGCACTACAAAAGCTCTCATGATGGCAATATTTACCTCAATCGCTTTATTGGAGTTGAGTATGCCACTTAGCATTGCCAAACCTTGCTCGGTAAAAGCATAAGGCAAATATTTTGTATTTTTTCCTCTACCTTTTTCTAAGGTTTCGATTTGCAACCTCAAAGATTTTTCAGTTTCTAAGGTTTCATTTTGCAACCTTTGAATAGATGAGGTTTCAATTTGCAACCGCATAGAATCCCATTCCGATTTTGTGAGTTGAAACATAAAATCTTGTGGAAACCTTTTGATGTTCCGTTTTACTGCAAGATTCAAGTTCTCTGTTAATACTTGGAACATTTCGGCAAGGTCAAAGTCTAAAATTACCTTTTCCCTCTCACTTCGTAGATGCTGTTTTGAATTGTTTGTTATTGCATATTGATTTTTAGTTTTTATAAATGTTTTCTAACGATAGTCTTTTCCTAATCACACCCTCACCCCCCTAAAAGAATACTCTGTGCTTGCATTTTGCATTGAGTTATTCTTTCAAATATAAAACAATTTCATCAAAAAAAGTATAGCCATCAATATACGTATAAATACCTGTTTTCAAAAACAGGTATTTATACGTGATTTTAAAAGGATTATTTGTTGTTGCTTTGTCAAAAGATTTTAATTAAATCTAAAAACACTACCTATCATGGCAAGCAACAATCAACGTTCGTCAAACATTCCGAACAAAAAAAGAGGAATTATTACAACTTTTTTAAGCAGTATCGTCTTTTTTGTTGCGTGGAACCAATCTGAAACAAATACTGATGCAACACTTAGCGTGCCAGCACCTGCGATTTCGTTTAGCTCGACAGTTCCGAAGGACATCAGTAATCCAGCAGACCCTCAGCAGGCAGCCGAATTTGCATGGAATGAATTTATAGCTCTCAATTGGCCCGCCAAAAAGAATCCTTCTCCAGCTTCTGGAATGTCCGATTATTTTAGAGGACAGCCTTCCACAACGCAAACTTTGGGAGCTACGGGGTCGGGTGGTGTAGTTGTTTGGGAAACTTTCTATCATAGAGATGAACTTTATCCAGGTTATGCCACAGGTAATGGCAATGTTTTGCCAAGTCCCAATGCCATTCCAAGTTATGTTTATCAAAACTTAACCATTACAAAGGCAACGCCAAGCACAAATTTAAATTTATTCAATAACCTTGATGAAGCGAGCGAAATTACACTTGCCAATATGTATTATACGCCATTGGCAGATAAAGCAGATGCTCTTAGAAATAGTTTTGGAGGTTCGCCGACACCCGCTCAGCAACAATTAATTACTAATGCGGGTGTAAAAGCCGCCCTTGTTTATGAAGCAAAAGGAAACCCAGTAATGTTTAATTATTTGAAAACTACGGGTTTCAATAATATTGTTCCGGGCAGAAATGCTCGAAGGCAAGCAGTAAATTTAATATCAAATAAGGCAACTACAGCCCCGATTTTTAAATTACCCAATGGCACAATCGAAATGAAAGCAACATGGCGACATTTCGATGCTTCAACAGATAATCTGAATGACTTTCATTGGACCATCGGCATCTATTATACAGGCAGTTCGATTGCCCCAATAGCCAATAATGACACTTTATTGCTGGTTGCATTGCATATTATTCAAAAAACACCCAATGTGCCTACGTTTACATTTGCCACTTTTGAACACGTTAGTAATGAAAAAAATGGATTTCGATTTAAAAATACTAACCCCCGAACCGTCAATACCAACGTACCTCGTCCACTACCTGACTCGGGCATGATTACAGCCATCAGACAATTTCCGATTCCAAATTCAAGCAGCAAATTTGATTTGGTGAGTTATAATTCTATGGTTCAGAACCAAATACGTAAGTTTTTTGGCAATAATGTGGTTTGGGCAAACTACCAATTAATAGGCGTACAAGCTGTTGTGCAAGACGATCCGGGCGGAGTTGTGCCAAACCAGCAGTTCTTTTTATCAAATTTTGCAACCGAAACTAATAATTCGCTCCAGTTTTTTCAAGGAGGATTAACCGGCCCTTCGACAAATGTTCCAGATCCTAATATAGCACACGTTTTTGTGATAAATCCTAAAACAAAAAAATATTTGGGTCATACTTCAGGAGGATGTTTGGGTTGTCATGGTTCACAAGGGCAGTTTCCTGGAGGTGATTTTAGCGTAATTTCTGCTACGGCAAATAATTTCTCTCCAGAACCAATATCACCTTATCCTGGGGGTAAGGTTTCCAAACAAAATCCTGCTGGCTTTCCTTTACCACATTAATCAAAAACGCTCTCAAAATATTTATATAATCTCTTAAATCTTAGAAAAAATGGCAGCAACAATCAACAATTACGCAGACCTACAAAATCTGCTTAATGCTTTAGTAAATGCAAATAATCTTACTCCTGGATTTGCACCTCACCATGCTTTCTGGAATGACCTCACTTACAAACAATTTATCACGGGTAGTGTACCTAATGTCAGTGGTGGCAAATATAAAATACTTGTAGTGGGCAATGCCGCTCAATCTAATATTATACAGGCACTTTCTGGCACTGCGGGTAGCCCATTTGACCCAAATTCAGGTTCAATAGGTCAAATGCCACAGCCAAGTCCTCCATATAATTCGGTTAGTCCTTTTCAAACAGATGTAATTACCGCCCTGACAAATTGGATTAATAGTGGCTGCCCAAACAAGACAACCAAAACAGTTAAAGTGCCAAAAGCACCGAAAGCTGTTAAAGCATAATTCGGGAATCAGAACGGTTCATTTACTTTGAAATGCTAAAATTGCACCTCTTAATTTTTCGTTCAGTTTTTGAATTATGTCATTTTTAGGTATTTTAAAAAGTCCAAAAACAAGCCCCCAAATCTCCTAAAACTTGGTTTGGGGCTTATGTTTTGCATTTATCCGTTATGAGTTTGATGTTTAGCACTTGCTCAATATCTGTGAGGGTATCAAGTGTAAAATTATGCGTACCACTAAGCCACTTGCTTACTTCGGAGGGCTTTCTACCTACTTTTTGGGCAAATTGTTTCTTTGCCATGCCTTTTGCCGTGAGTGCATTGGCAATGATTGAAGCAATACGCATTTTTCGGTCGGTGCGGGCTTGCTCTTCGGGTCTGTGCCAATAAATTATGTGTCATTTATTCAAATCGTTTAAAAAGTCCTTTTTATTTACTCCCAAAGTACCCAAAAGTTTTTTTATGATAAATTCGGGTACAGGGTCAATATGAGATTGCAAAACAATGGGTCGTGCAAGACCTTTGCGTGTCCAAATCTCATGCCCGCCATTGGTTCGGGTGCGTTCACAACCTACACTAATCAAATACCGCCTAAAATCTGTCAAAGAGATGTTTTTCAGCGTTTTCATGCGGTCATTAAAGGGAGGGTTATAGTTTTATCAAACTTGCGAAATGGCTTATTCCAAAGGTCTATAAAAGTATCGTTGTTTTTGATGTAATAAGCAGGTGTAGGGGCAGACCATTTGCCATTGGTGGATATTTTCCAGCCTAATCTTTTTAATTCATCAATGAGGGTTTTGTTTTTGATTGTGTAATCCAAAAACTCATTCAACGAAACTACAAAAGACTGTTTGGCTTCTTCTACGGTATTTCCATATCCGCACAAATCAAGTGCGGGCGAAAACAAAATGTGTACTTTGTCTTCTTGAAAAGCTATCAAAGAGAGGTTTGTTTTATTATTTGGCTTCATTTTGACCTATTGATATAATTTCTACAAATATATTAAACTTCACTTAAAACTAAATTTATTTATAAATGCTTTCTAACGATATCAGAATGTTTTTTCTTCGATGTTTTGATATACTCATTAAATTTTTGGTTAGTAATGGCGATGTTAAACTTGCCTTTGTTTGTCCGCTTCGCCGGCCCGATTGGTTCTTACAAAAATCAAGCGGGCAACTATTCCACAACAGCATTATTCACCTTCACATTTTTCAAAGTAAAGCCTTTTACGATACTTTTATCAATCGCAGTTTTTTTAGCTTCAATAGTAAGGTTTTCAAATTTAAAGTTCGACAAACGGTCTCTTTCTGTAATTGCCACATCATAGAAAACATTACATTTGAGTTCGATGTTTTTCAAGGTGATATTATCAGAATATGAAAGTGGGGCATCTTTGCGACCTTGTAAATCAAAAAATTGTGTCCACGGCTTCACATAAATGAGGCTATTGGCTTGACCTTTTATATTTTCTGCCGAAATATATTCGTACAATTGAGGGGTATCTGGTCGCATCTTTAGCCATAAAACCCTCGTTGCTTCATTTACGTAGCAATTTCGCATGATGATATTTTTGTTATGAATGGCTTCGCTGCCACATGTAAGAGCCGAATGGCAAAAACCAAATTCACAATTTTCGATAATAATATTTGTATTTTCGCCATTGCTCGGAATCAAGTCTGCCCAAGGTCCTTTGCCTCCTTTTAAAGCAATCGCATCATCATTGACCGACATATAACAGCCTTTAATTAGGACATTCGAGCAAACATCAAGGTCGATTGCATCGGTACTGGGAGCTTTTACAGGTTGATGTGGTGAAAAAATATGTACATTCAGAATCTTTACAAAATTACACTGGTAGTAATGACTTGTCCAAAAACCCGAATTGTGCAATTTTACATCTTGCACCTGAACATTATTCGACTGCCAAATAAACACCAAACGTGGGCGTGAAACTTCAAGATTTGTGCAATTCGGGTTTTCTTTGCGTCTT
This sequence comes from Emticicia sp., assembly GCA_031378345.1. Taxonomy (GTDB): domain Bacteria; phylum Bacteroidota; class Bacteroidia; order Cytophagales; family Spirosomataceae; genus Emticicia. The sequence goes on from JANNDY010000003.1 coordinate 15,026, forward strand.
TGCCAAAAGGCTTCCCAATAGCGTAAACCATTGCCGTCAATTGTTCCTTTTCCTGAAATTGTGAAGCCATTTACTCGGTAAGCATTTACTAAAGCTGGAAAATAATCAAGGCTTTGCCCTTCCATTCGTGAAGGCATTTTTGGATAATCAGCAATATTATCAGAACCCTTCAGTACAGCACCTTCGGCGAGGTAAAGATGGGTTTTAGGTTTGAAAAATAAAGCTCCACTCAAGAAAGTTCCTTTAGGAATAACTACTACTCCACCACCATTTTTTGCAGCATCATCAATTATTTTCTGAATAACGGTTGTTTGTAGCAAGATGCTATCATTTACTGCCCCAAAACTGGTAATAACATATTGTTTGCCCAATTTATTCAATGAAATTTTGGTCGAATCTGAAAACCATTTCGACATTACGCTACCATCGGGGAAAACATTGGCAGGTTTTTTCTGAGCAAAAGAATGTCCGACGAAAACGAACATGCTGATGAAAAGTACAAAGATTTTTTTCATTGTTGTTTTATTATGAGCTATCAATTTTTTGGGTAAATATAAGATAATTCTTGAATTTTAGATTCCTATACTATCTGTTTGCAGGAGGCTTCAACTAAACTAAGGTTTTTTGGTAATTTTTTATTTACTTTGAATAACGGTTCACTAATCATCAAACCTAACACATTAATGAAAAAAGCATTGTTTCTTACCCTCCTACTTATCAACACCTTATCAACTTATGCACAAAAAGAGCCTGATTTCCTGACAAACCATAATAAACGTTGGGTAGATTCGGTTTTTGCAACGCTGACGTTAGAAGATAAAATAGGGCAATTGCTTATGCCTCGTGGCAATACTTCGGGCAAGCCGCACGATGTGGCAAAGCTCAAAAGTTGGGTAAAAGATTATCATATTGGTGGAATAGTGATGTTTGCAGCTCCGCCAACTGTCCAAGCTCGCCTTGTAAACGAACTACAAGCGATGTCGAAAGTGCCACTTTTGATAGGGATGGATTTGGAATGGGGCTTGGCAATGCGACTTGATAGCACTGTTCGTTTTCCTTACCAAATGACGCTTGGAGCAATGCAGGGCAACGAAAAATTGCTTTACGAAATGGGCGTTGAGGTTGGCAAACAATGCCGCCGAATGGGCGTTCATGTCAATTATGCTCCTGTGGTTGATGTCAATATAAATCCAAATAACCCTGTTATTAATTTCCGTTCTTTTGGCGAAAACCAAAATGATGTTGCCAATAAAGCCCTCGCTTATATGCAGGGTATGAATAGCGAACATTTGCTTACTTCGGCAAAACATTTTCCAGGTCATGGCGATACTGGCGTAGATTCGCATTTCGATTTACCACTCATTCCTCATGACAGAAAACGCTTAGATGCTATTGAGTTTTTTCCATATAAAATCTTGATAGATAATGGTTTAAGTGGAATTATGACTTCTCATTTGAGTGTGCCAGTATTGGACACTACCAAGAATTTAGCAGCGACTTTTTCTAAAAAAATCGTTACAGATATTTTGCGTAAAGACCTCAATTTCAAGGGTTTGACTTTTACCGATGCGATGGATATGGAAGGTGCGATAAAATATTTTTCGAAAGGACAGGCAAATGTGCGGGCGGTTTTGGCAGGAAATGATATTTTGGAAACCTTTGAAGATGCAGGCGGTGCAATTGCAGCAATTAAAACAGCGATTGAAAACAAAGAGATTTCGATGGAAGAAATTGATTTTCGAGTGCGTAAGATTTTAATGGCAAAATCTTGGGTTGGGCTTGACAAATATCGACCTATTGAAATCAAAAATTTGATTGCCGATTTGAATACCACGAAATCAGATTTATTGAATCGTCAGATGGCAGAAGCAACCATTACTTTAGTTAAAAATGATGATAAAATGCTGCCTATCAAGGATTTAACTAAACGCATCGCCAGCGTTTCGATTGATGCCACACAATTAACAGCTTTTCAGAAAATGACTTCAAACTATACAACCATTGACCATTTTCAGCTTCCGCCAAATGCCCCAGATTCAAGTATTAACAAGGTTTTGGAACAAACCAAAAGCTATGATTTGATTTTGGTGAATTTGCATCTAAATAATATTCGTCCAGCCGCTAAATATGGCATGACAGATGCCAATAAAAAGGCATTAAAAGCTCTCACAGGTACAGGAAAGGCAATAACAACCATTTTTGGAAACCCTTATTCGCTTGATAAATTTGAAGATTTAGAAAAATCAAAAGCCATCGTAATGGCTTATCAGCTAACCAATTATATGGAAGAAGCTGCGGCACAAGCGATTTTTGGAGCAAATAAAATGCTTGGAAAACTACCAGTTTCGATAAATGCTAACTATAAATATGGCATGGGCGAAAATACAGAATCTCTCGGCAGACTGGCCTACGGAATTCCAGAAATGGTCGGTCTTGATGGTGCAGAATTAAATCGCAGAATTGACTCCGTAATCAATCTTGGACTTAGAGAAAAAGCCTATCCTGGGGCAACAATGGAAGTAGCCAAAGATGGAAGAGTGATTTATCAAAAAGCGTTTGGGTTTCATACTTATGAAGCAGCAAGCAGCTCCTCTTCGGCAAGTAATGAGGTAAAATTCAAGGCTGATAATAAAAATGACGTGATGGATGAAGCTGTAAAAAAGAACATACCAACAACTCCCCCATCGGGGCGGTTCGACGGTTCGACGGGGGGGGCTGTTGGTCTTACTGACCTCTACGACCTTGCTTCTGTTACGAAGGTAAGTACTTCGGCATTAGCAATTATGCAGTTGATGAGCGAAGGAAAATTTGATTTAGATAAAAGTTTCAAAGATTATTATGCCGAATTTGCCGATGGCAATAAAGCTGATTTGCGTTTCCGTGATATGCTTACACACAAATCGGGCTTGAAGGCTTGGATTCCTTTTTGGATGGATTGCATTGATTCGGTCAAAACGGTCAAAAATAGTGCTGTTTTCAAGGAAAAAGGGTATGCTTCTCAGTACAAAAAGAAGTTTTTTATGAGTAAGAAAAAATATAATTTGTTGCTTGCTCAAGCTATAAAAACAGACAAAAATTTGTGGAAAGATTGTCTTTCGCCAAGTACAATGATTTGGAAAGAAAATACACTTTCTACTAAACAAACTGCCGACTTTAATGTGCAAGTTGCCGACTCACTTTGGCTACATAAAGACTACAGAAAAACGATTTTTGATGCCATCGAAAACTCGCCTGTAAAACCCGAACAAGGCTACGTTTATAGCGATTTACATTATTATACGTATCCTACTTTTGTGGCTAAATTGGTGGGCATGCCTTGGGAAGATTATTTGAAGAAAACTTATGAACAAATTGGAGCTAACTCACTGACTTACAATCCTTTACGGTTTTATTCTAAAGCTCAAATTGTGCCGTCGGAGCGAGATACTTTGTTTAGAAAAACTGTAATTCACGGGCGTGTGCATGACGAAGGTGCAGCAATGTTGGACGGCATTTCGGGGCATGCAGGGCTTTTTGGTAATGTCAATGATTTGACAAAATTGATGCAAATGTATTTACAAAAGGGAAGCTACGGTGGCTCGCAATTTATCAAACCCGAAGTGATTGCCGAATGTACAAAATACCAATTTCCAGAACTCAAAAATCGTCGTGCGATTGCTTTTGATAAGTTAGATTTCAATCCAAAAATTTCAAATGGTCCACAGTCGGCATCGCCCGAAAGTTATGGTCATTCTGGTTTTACAGGAACATTCGTTTGGATTGACCCAAAATACAATATGGTTTATACATTTCTCTCAAATCGAGTTTATCCAACTCGTGATAATGTAAAAATCAGCACTTTGAATATAAGGACGGAAGTCGGCGAACAGATTTATAAAGTGATGAAGAAATAGAAAGGCATATTTTCAAAAGAGGCTCAAATTTCTAAGTTTGAGCCTCTTTTTTTTGATAATTATAGATTTGCCACAAACCAAAAAGTACCATCAATACTCCCAAAATAGCTCGCAAAAGATAGCTAAACCTTATATTTTCAGCCTTAATAAAGAAAATTGCTATTTGTGCTATTACAAATAATATTAGTCCGTCTTTAATGTTTTTCTTGGTTTTTTTGAGTTTATGTCTTTTGTAAGCTTCTTGAGCTATTTTTGAAGCTGTGATTTCGTCATAATTATCTTGTAACTCTTGTTTGATGAATAAATAAGATTCACCCTTACTAAACAAATTGACTTGCTTTATTATTTCATTTTCTAAGTCTTGCATAATAATTGTTGTTTTACGCCGAATTTCTACTCGCATTAATATTTCCAAACAACGAGCGAGTAACCATTTTTTCGTAGGCTAATCTTAGTTTCTCGTCTTCGGTTTCTTCTATTTTTTGCAAAGCATATTGCTGAATCGTGAGCAATGGCAACACGATATTTTCTCGATAATTGATTGATAATTTACTCAATTCCTCTGACTCCATCAATACTTTTTGACCTGAAACGATAAGCATTGTTTCTACCGTCAAAAGGTATTCTTCGTAGAGTATTTTCCAAAACTCGCCATATTCTGGGTCGTTTTTCATGTAATATGTTAATGGAAAGTAGGTTTTGGTCAAAGCCATCATGCTATTTTCCATCAAAGTTTTGAAATATAATGAGCTTTCATAAAGCAATTTCAAATCTTCTAAACGTCCTTCTTCGATAACTTTTTGAAGAGCCGAGCCAAAACCAAAATAACCTGGCACATTTTGCTTCAATTGACTCCAAGAACCTACAAAAGGAATCGCTCTCAAGTCTGACAAAACTAATTTTTTCCCTGCACTTCGTTTACTTGGGCGACTGCCAATATTGGTCAAACCATAATATTTCAGCGGACTTTTGTTTTCAAGATAAGATACAAATAGTGGATGTTCTTTTAGCTCAAAATATTTTTTTACGCCTTCTTCTGCCAGTTCATCAATCAGATTTCGCTCTTTTTTATCAATAATTGATTTATCATCATGGAAAACGTCGTTGATGATTCCTGCCGAAAGCAATTGTTCAAAATTAAACATCGCTTGCGAACGTGAGCCATACATCGAAGTAATTGTTTGTCCCTGAATCGTAATCTGAATTTCGTTATTGGCAATCGTTGGTCCTTGCGAGGCATAAAACTGGTGCGTTTTTCCACCTCCACGAGCTGGCGGGCCACCACGACCATCAAAAAACATGACTTCTATTTGATTTTTCTTTGAAACTCTACTTAATTTTTCTTTGGCTTGATAAATCTCCCAGTTGGCTTTTACATAACCGCCATCTTTTGTGCCGTCCGAAAACCCAAGCATAATTGTTTGTTGATTTTTGCGGTGAGCCAAATGTTTTTTGTAAAATGGTAAAGCATAAAGGCTCGATATTGTTGCTTGCGAATCATCTAAGCCCTCGATGGTTTCAAACAATGGCAACACATCAACATTCACTTCGGAATCTTTGTAACCACAAAATCTGAACAAAGCCAAAACTTCCAAAACAGAAAAAATCGAAGTAGAATTACTAATAATATAACGATGACAGGCTTTTTCACCATTCATTGCCTGTATTTCTTGAATCGCCCGAACAGTTCTGAAAGTATCTTTTGTGAGGGCTTCTTCAAAATCATCTTCATTAATTAAAATTTCTTTTTCGGTCAAAAAATGAAGTTTTTCCGCATTGCTCCAATCGGCATAATTTTTTGTAGAAATATTATATTTTTGGTTGATTTGCTGCATTACATTTTCATGGATACTGCTATCTTGGCGAATATCTAAGCTTGCAAAATGTAAACCGAATAGTTTTACTTGTTGAATAAATCTATCTAAAACATCTAAAAACAAGGAATTATGTTTAGAAATGAGCATTTCTCGCACTTCGTAGAGCGACGAAAGCAACTCAAAAAGCGTCAAATCATTTTGCAAACCATTCATGTTGGCATGAATCCGATTACTGATTTTGGTCAAAAGTGGCATCACTCCTTTGAAAGTCAAACGTCGGCAAATTTCCTTAAAATCATTATAATAACATTTCAAAATACTACTCCGAAGTTCAATTGCCACTCTTTTTGAAATGTCTGCCGTAACAAAAGGATTGCCGTCACGGTCGCCACCGGGCCAAAAACCCAGCTCCAAAACAGGGTGAAAAGTATGTTCTTTTGCTTGAAAAAAGGTATTTAGTTTTTCATGAATTTCACCAATAACTTGGTAATAAACATGGCGGAGATAAAATATAATACTCTGAGCTTCATCGAATGGCGTAGGTTTTATGTCATTAATAAAAGGGGTTTTGCCTAATTGTTGGAGCAAGGAATCAATACCGTTAATGTCGTTTTGGGGAATAAGTTCTTCCAAATCTTGAATAATTCGGAGTACACTATTTGGATAAAATTGTGTAGGGTGTGCCGTAAAAACAATGCGAACCTTGAAGTTTTTTAGTTTTTCATAGACTTCGTCCAACTTATTCTGTTGTTGTGCCAAGTCGAGCGTGTGCTGTAAAGTGCCTTTTCCGTTGAGTGGGGTTAGTTTTTCAAAAGCTGAATCTTCGATACTATCAAACAAAACCACTTGTCGCTCAATGTAAGTAATGAAGCGAAACAGCAAATCAATTTTCTCTTTTTCTTCCTTTATAGAAGTATATTGACTAAAAAAGTTATCAACGATTTCTTTTGGTTCTTTGCCTTGCTCAAAACCCGACTCCGAAATATCATGCAAAAAAGGCATCAATTGACCTATTTTGGTCATTTTGTCATAAGGAAGCCTTGAAAAAAGGGTATTGAAAACAAGATATTTGTTATGAACCTCTTGTGTAAAAACCGAATCAATTGAGTTTTTTGGCATTGCTTTGCAGATAATGTTGTTTTGAACAAACAAAATTCGCAAATAGATACTGCATTTTGATAGGTTTGCAGAATTAAAATTGGTTTTTCTTGAAAAAATTAAAATTTTTCATAAGAAAAAACAAAAAATAAGAATTTTATAGCGAAGGATAAACAAGTTTATTTTTAAAAATTCCTTTTGGCATTATTTTTTTCCAATTACTTTTTTTCAATGCCAATCTATCTGCAATAATCGAAAACACCGAAGCATTTACGCCCAGACCAATATGACTTCCACGCACTTGAATATTTTGATGAAAATTATCTTCCTCCTTTTCCATACAAATCTCCCAATTGACAATACCATCTTCTTTTGAGTAAATTGCCGTTGTTGGTACAGGTGCAGGAATAGGCAAATTTTCCAAAAAACTACTATTTACGTGCTTTACACGCTTGCCACCATTCATTAAACGATACATCCATTCGGCATTATTTGGCTCGGTGAGACCTGCAAATGGCGAACCTAAAGTGATGATTTGTTGTATAATTTCGGGGCGTTCTTTGGCAGCTTGACGAGCAAAAACTCCGCCCAAACTCCAGCCAATTAAACTTATTGGTTTGCCTGTTTTGGCATAAATTTCATCAATTCTTTCTAAAAGTAGCTCCAAATACTCTACTTTTCCTACATTTCTACCCAAACCCCAGTCATAAACGTCATAGCCAAGTTTTGCGATAAATTTCCTCAAAACTCCTGTCGAACGCTCCGAACTCATAAAGCCCGGCACAACCATCACGGGGTGTCCGTCGCCAGTTTTTTCAGTTGATTTTAAGCTATTATAAGAAAATGAAAGACCAAGCTCAACTAATGCCCGACTTGGCTCACTTAATAACCAAAAAACCGACGGACGGTTAATAGATTTTGCCATATTTACGGTTGAATTTTCTACGTTTATATAATGGAAAGGCACGGTATTATTTTTTAGTGGTTGTTATAAATACTTTGTTCAAAAAGCAAATATTATTAAAATAATACAAATAAATAACAAAATGTTGAAATATTTTTGTTTTTGTGAACAAATTCTGAATAGAATCTTCAAAATCTTTGCATTACAAAAAGTATTGCGTATTTTTCGTAAAATACACTTTTTCAACATAATGGACTCAAATTCAACAAGCACCGAAATCCAAAAAATATTAAACGAACCAACGTTTCAAAAAAAACTTGCTCGTATTTCTGTACAGAAAAATTTAAGTCAAGTACAGGCAAATATTGAGGCGGAATCTTACCTGCGAGAGCTTTTTACCGAACACGATACTACTACAAATATTGGTTTTATTGAGGCATTTCAGTACATGATTAGTCAAGGTTACGACAAAGCCATTGACATCAATCAACAAGAAATGAAGGCTCTGGCAAAACTCATGCGGCAGCACCCGATAGCTTTTGTGCTTACCCACAAATCTTACATTGATTTATTGGTTTTGTCATTGGTTTTGGTGCGTCATGGCTTGCCAATTCCCTTTTTGTTTGCAGGAATCAACCTCGATTTGTTTTTGGTTGGCAAGCTCGCTCGCAAAAATGGCACAATTTTCATCAGGCGTTCTTTCAAAGATAATCCTATCTACAAGGCATCTCTGCGGCATTTTATTACTTATTTGCTCAACAAACAATCACATTTTATGTGGGCGATTGAAGGCACTCGCTCACGCACAGGCAAGCTTGTTTGGCCCCAAATGGGCATTTTGAAATATCTCATGGAAGCCAATCATGATGCTCAGATAAAAGCAAAATATGTGCCTGTTTCGATAGTTTATGACTTGATTCCTGACGTTGATGATATGACAGAAGAGGGTAGGGGCAAGAAGAAAAATCCTGAAAACTTGAAGTGGCTCATTAATTATTGGAAAAAAATGGGCAAAAATAGTTTGGGAAAAATATCACTCAGAATTGGTTCGCCCGCCGAAATGATTCATGACCAAAAATTTGATGTTCCGAGCGAAAACAGCGATAGCGAAAATATTTTAGCCGAAAGTTCTATCTCAAAATTGGCTTTCGATTTGGTTAATAAAATCAATGATATTACGCCAATTACGACCGTTTCGCTTGTCTGTACTGCCCTTTTGAGCAAATTTGCACTTACCAAACGAGGCGTAGAAAGCAATGTGGCTGGCTTGATGCAGCTTATCGAAAGTCATAAATTGGATGCTTTGGTGGACAGAGGAATGCCTATTGGTGAAAGTGTTCAAGTTGCTCTAAATTTGCTTACACAAGCTGATATTTTGCACCAACAAGGCGAAAGTTTGCACACAAAATATACAATTAATAGAGAAAAATATTTGCAAGCAACCTATTATGCCAATATGTCGGTGCAGCATTTGTACCATCGGGCGTTTATCGAACTGGCTTTATTGAAAATTTCTAATTCAAAAATTCAAGACCGTTCTATAAAGTTCTGGACAGAAATAATGTCGCTCAGAGATTTCTTCAAGTTTGAATTTTTCTATACTTCCAAAGAAATTTTTACGAATGAAATAGAAGCCGAATTAAGTTTCATGCTTCCAAATTGGCAAGAAGAAATTTTCGAGAAAGAATCAGATATTATTGATTTATTGAAAAAACAAAGGATTTTGGTTGCCCCTGTAATCTTGAATAATTACATTGAGGCTTATAAAGTAGTGGGGCATGGCTTACAAATTTGGGACTCGGAAGTAGCTTTTGAAGAAAATAAATTCACTGATTATTGCCTCTTTTTGGGCGAAGAAATGCACTGGTTAGGTCAAATCAAGCGAATTGAGGCAGTTTCTAAGCCTTTTTTGCAAAACGGCATTCGTTTGGTTGGCAACCTAAAATTAATTCCAGACAAACATAATCCTAAAAAAGAAGAGATAGAAAAATACAATTCTTGGACTGACGATATTGCAACGAGAACAAATAAACTTCAAGGATTTACTTTAGAAAAACATAAGCAAATTGAACTACTTTCTGTGCCTGTTGAGCGAGAAATTGTGCCAGGTTCAAAAACAGATGGTTTAACCCAAGAAATATTAGCTGGCGAAAGAGGCTCTCACATCGGAGCATTTTTTGATTTAGACAGAACACTTATCAATGGTTTTTCGGCAAAAGATTTTGTAAAAACTCGTTTGATGAGTGGCAAATTTTCTTCCAAAGAATTAGTAAGTCAATTTGCAGGGGTTTTATCTTATGCCACCGGCGGCGGAAACTTTGCAAGTATGGCAGGACTAAGTGCCAAAGGCGTAGAAGGTGTGTCAGAGCAAGTTTTTATCGAAGTTGGTGAAGAAGTTTACCAAAAAACTTTGGCAGGAGCAATTTTTCCAGAATCAAGGGCATTGGTTGCCGCCCATCTTTCCATGGGGCATACTGTTGCCATTGTTTCGGCAGCAACGCCTTATCAAGTCGAGCCTGTTGCCCGCGATTTAGGCGTGGATATTGTAAGGTGTACACGAATGGAGGTCGAACATGGCAAATTTACAGGCAAAATCATCGAACCCGCTTGTTGGGGAGAAGGAAAAGCCTATGCAGGAAGAGCCTTAGCAGAAAGTCACAGTTTAGATATGCACAAAAGTTTTTTCTATACCGATAGTGCCGAAGATTTGCCTTTGCTCGAAATTGTGGGCAATCCTCGTCCGATAAATCCTGATACAAAACTTTCTACACTTGCCTTTCAAAACGATTGGCCCATTTTGCGTTTTACCGAAGAAAATAGTTCAAAAGTAACAAATTTGGTGCGTACAGGCATGGCTGGGGGTATTTTTATTCCTGCCATAATGAAAGGCGTTGCAAGCGGACTTACAAAAATGTCGTGGGAAGAAGGACTCGAATCTATGGTAACTGCCATCGGTGATTTTGGTACGACAGTGGCAGGAATCAAATTGGCAGTAAAAGGCGAAGAACATTTGTGGTCGCATCGTCCTGCAGTATTTATTTTTAATCACCAAAGTAATGCCGATGCACTTATTGCAGTAAAATTGCTCAAAAGAGGCATCAGGGGAGTCGCCAAAAAGGAGCTTCAAAAAATGCCGATCATTGGACAAATCATGCAAATGACAGGCACCATATTTTTGGATAGGGCGGCAGACAAAGAAAAATCAATTGAGGCGATGAAACCTGCGGTTGATAGTTTGAAAGGCGGTACTTCGATAGTGATTTTTCCAGAAGGAACTCGTAGTTATGATTATACTTTGGGCAAATTCAAAAAAGGTGCTTTTCATATAGCTATGCAAGCGGGCGTGCCTTTAGTTCCAATTATTATGAAAAATGCCCATGATGCAATGCCTCGTGGAAAAAATGTTTTTACGCCAACACTTGTCGAAGTAATTGTGTTGCCACCCATTCATACCCACGACTGGAATAAGTCAAATATGGACAAAAAAATTAATGATGTACGTAATTTATTTTTGAAAGAATTGAAGCAAGAGGAAATATAATGGAAAGTGTAAAAACAAGCCCAAATATCTCAAAAACAGCTTTTTGGGATATTGACTTCGAGAAAATAGACTATGATATAAATAGTTTATTTGTCATAAATAAAGTTTTCAACTACGGCACTTTTGCCGACCAATTGGAAATAATAAAATTTTATGGCATCGAGAAAATAAAAAAGGATATAGTAAATGTAGCCTATTTTAGGAAACCCGTATTTGCTTTTATATGTGGCTTTTTTGATTTGGACAAATCCCTATTTACTGCCTACCAACGAAGACAAGCCCAACCCAATTATTGGAACTATTAAATTTGTAACAAAGTGCTTTACACAAATACCGTAAAACCCGAAACATTAGATTTACTAAAATGGGTAGCACAAACTTAATTACTCAGGTTACTTTGCTTCAAGCCCTTCGGGCTTTAACTCGAATAGCCATGAGTGAAACTCATGGTTTTAGAGGAAAGATAGCCCCAACCCCGAAGTGGGTTGAACTAACGATGTTCAACCCACTTTGGGGTTGGGTTTACTCACATCATTTTATACCCCGAATTCTATTCGGGGCTATTCAAGTTTAACGCTTTCAGCGTTATTTGTTTAGATTAATTTATACGTCGAAAACTATGTCATTAAAAGTAGGAATATTAGGAGGTGGCTCTTGGGGAACAACAGTAGCCTCATTGGTGTCAAAAAACTGCCCTACAACCTTGTGGGCGAGAGATTCTCAGACCGTTGATGATATAAACAGGTATCATCGAAATGAAAAATACCTTTCGGGTTTAAGGCTCAATGAGGCATTGAGGGCAAGCACCTCTCTCAAAGAAACGCTGCAAGATGCAGATGTGATTATCACGGGCGTGCCTTCGCAAGTTTGCAGGAATGTCTTGGAAGAAGCAAAGCCTTTCATCAGACCTTGGGTGCCGATTATAAGCTTATCGAAAGGTTTGGAGCAAGGTACTCGCATGAGAATGACCGAAGTAATAGAATCTATTTTGCCCGAACACCCTGTGGGAGTTTTGACTGGGCCAAATTTAGCCAAAGAAATTTTGCAAGGACAAGCAGCCGCTGCCGTAATTGCAATGGTTGATATTAGCATTGCCCAAGCCCTCCAAAAAATATTTCGAACGGGGCTTTTTAGGGTTTATACAAATGATGATGTTATTGGTTGCGAACTGGCAGGAGCATTGAAAAATGTCATTGCTATTGCCGTCGGTATGGGCGATGGAGCTGGTGCAGGAGATAATACTCGCTCGGCAGTTATTACGAGAGGTTTAGCCGAATTGACACGATTGGGCGTAGCAATGGGCGGCAAACACGCAACTTTTGCAGGTTTGGCTGGCATGGGCGACTTGATTGCAACTTGCACAAGTCCACTTAGTAGAAATCGTTATGTTGGTGTGCAATTAGGCATGGGACGTACATTAAAAGATATTATTGCCGAAATGTCGATGGTAGCGGAAGGTGTGAAAACATGTAGCGTAGTAATGGAATTAGCCAAGATTCATCATGTTCAAATGCCTATTGTGGAAGAAGTTTTTAAAGTAGTAAATGAAGGTTATTTTGCAAATGACGCTTTTAGAGGTTTGCTCAAATCAAAAACTGGCTCGGAGGCAGATCCGGGGTGATACTTTGCTAAATTGACTGCACAAATTGTTGAGGATTTTTTTAATATTTTTCAAAAATGAATCGAATTGATAGGCTAATGGCAATTGTAACGACGCTTCAAGCAAAAAAATACGTTACGGCAGATCAGCTTTCTGAAAAATTCAGCATATGTGTTCGAACAGTCTATCGAGATATTAAGGCTTTGGGCGAACTTGGCATTCCTATCAGTTTTGAAAATCAAAGAGGATATTGTGTAGTGCAAGGGTATTTTTTGCCTCCTGTTGCTTTTAGTATGGACGAAGCCAATGCTCTTTTGCTCATGGAAAGTGCCGCACTTGGTTTTTCTGATAAGTCTATTCGAAAACATTATTCTTCGGCACTGACTAAAATAAAAGCTGTACTTCGTACAAAACAAAAGGAAAATATTGAGTTTTTGAGCGAAACAATAAAAATGCAAGTTCCCGAAAGACTAAATAATGACTTTGAATATTTATCGGTTTTGCAAAATGCCATTTCTTCAAAAACCATTATCGAAATTGAATACAAAAACCAAAAGGAAGAAACCAGCAAAAGGCATTTGGAAGCAATTGGCTTAGTTTTTTATGCTTTTAGTTGGCATTTGATAGCGTGGTGTCATGCTCGCCAAGATTACCGTGATTTCAAATTATCTCGCATCGTTTATCTCAATAAAACCGAAACTCCCTTCAAAAAAACAAACCATATTAAACTCAATGACTACGAATTACCTGTGAGTTATTGAAAAAATATGCCTGCTTATTTTCTCAGATTTATTTAAAAATTGAAAATTATTTTAGCTACTTGCACACACAAATACGCTTTTTCAAAGATAATTTCTAAATCCCCAAAAATGAAAAACCCACTATTTTACTTCTTTTTGTTATCATTTTCGAGTGTTTTTGCTCAAAAATTCCCTGTTTCTACCATTTCTGCTGAATTGAAAGAAAAAGCTCATGCCGTTGTTCGTGAACACAAAACTTCGTTTCTCGTAAAAGACATCGGGCAAGCCGTTACGAAGGTAGAGGGGGCAATTACGATTTTAGACGAAAAAGGAGAAATACACACAACATTGGTGATTCCTTATAATAAATTCACGAAAGTAAATACTCTCGAAGCTCAACTTTTTGACGAAATAGGCAAGAAAATCAAAACTCTCAAAAGAGATGATATTGAAAGCTTAGGCGGCTCGTCGGGAGCAAATAATATTGACGATAGTTACATAAAATACGCAAGTTTGACGCACACAAAATACCCTTATACGATAGTTTTTAGCTATGAATTCACTACCCGAAACATGATGTTTTACCCAAGTTGGGAGGCGATTCCGTATAATGCCGAAGGTACTGCTGTCGAAAAAGCATCTTTTGAAGTTTCAATGCCAAATGGCGTGCAATTGCGTTATAAAGAGCAAAATATGCCTTCAAAAGTAGCCATGAGTCGAGATGGAGATAAGTTTATTTATACTTGGGAAGTGAATAATTTGAAAGCTGTCGAAAGAGAACCATATAGTCCAAGTTTGAGCGAAATTTTGCCAACGGTTTATACAGCTCCCACGCTTTTCAAAGTTGATGATTATGAAGGAAATATTCAAAATTGGTCAGATTTGGCACTTTTTTATGGAAAATTGAATAAAGAAAGAGAAAAACTACCCGCAGATTTGATTCTAAAAATAAAAGATTTAGTAAAAAGCGAAACCGATAATACCAAGAAAATCAAGAAAATTTATGAGTATTTACAGGCAAATACTCGCTATGTAAGTATTCAGTTGGGGCTTGGTGGTTGGCAATCTATGAAGTCAGAAGAGGTGGCAAGCAAAGGCTATGGCGACTGTAAAGCACTCACTACTTTTACGATGGGAATGTTGCAAGAATTGGGCATAAAATCTTATCAAGCTTTGGTAAAAGCGGGCGATGATGCCAACGATATTTTGACAGATTTTCCTTCGTTTCAGTTCAACCATGTCTTTTTGTGCGTGCCACAAACCAAAGACACACTTTGGCTTGAATGTACGAGTCAGACAAATGCTTTTGGTTATTTGAGCGACTTTACAAGCAATCGTCATGTGGTTTTGATTCAAGAAAATGGTGGAAAATTAGTAAAAACACCAACCTATCGCCCCAATGAAAACATGATGCTCAGAAAAGCCAGTTTTGTATTGAATGAAAATGGTGATGCCGATGCCGAAGTAGAAACAAAACTAACAGGTTTGCAGCAAAATAGCTATGCAAGTGCCATCAATTCAATGGGAGTTGAAGACCAAAAAAAATGGCTTTACGGTAGTATGAGTTTGCCAAGTGTAGAAATAAAAAAGTTTACTTTGACCGAAAAACGTGAGCGAATTCCAAGCGTAAAAGAGCAATTGACGCTTTCTCTAAGAAATATTTCAAATAAAAGCGGTTCGAGAATGTTTCTTACACCCAATCTTTTGAACCAATTTAAGACTATTCCTTTAGCAAAACCCGACCGAAAAATTGATTTTGATTTAACAGGAAATTATAGCGATGTTGATAGTATTTCGTTTCAGATTCCAACAGATTTTTCGGCAGAATATTTGCCAGAAGCCGTCAAAATTCAAACAAAATTTGGTACATATTCATCCTCAGTTCAGATGAATGGCGACAAGATTTTGTATATTAGACAAGTAACGATTTTACAAGGAAGATACCCTGCCGCTGCTTTCAACGAATTTGTAGATTTTCGTAAAAAAATGGTAAAAGCCGACAAAAACCAAGTTGTTTTGGTGAAGAAAGGCTAAGAGTTTAAGGCGTATTTTTCTTCTTAAAAACACCTTTTGGATCTTCTTTTTTTGCTAAAAGTGCTTCCAAAATATCAACGCTGGCATTATCGGGATCAATGTCATAACCTTTATGAAAAACCGCCCAAGCTTCATCAACTTGCTCATTCAATAGCCTCGCCAATGATAGCTGCATAAAGGCATTTGCACTTTCGGGCTGCTTTTTAATGACTTTTTCTAACAAATCAAAAGCTTTATATAAATCATCTTTTTGGGCATCTACCGTAAAGCATTTGATATAAACAGTTGACAAATCTACCATCAATACAATATTTTCATCATCATCCATTTCCAAGCCTCTTTTCATCAGACTTATTGCCTTTTCATATTGCTCATTTTGATAAGAAATTACGCCCAAACCCCAAAAAACGTCAGGGTTTTCGTCATCAAGCAAATGTGCCAAATTGAAACGATACGTTGCTGTGTCTTTTTGTCCTTCGGCTAAATATTCCCAAGCACGTGTCGTAAAAAAATCGCTGGCTTGACGACGATTGGCAAAATTTAGGTCACAAGCTTTCAAAAACTCTTGGTCGGCAGCTTTTTGGGAATCTGTTTTGTCGAAATCTCCAAATAATGGCATCAGATGAATGTTTGCTCCTGCTGGGGCAAATCTTTTCTTTATATTTTGGGTTGGAGTATCTTGTGCCGAAACAAACGATTTCGGTTTTGTCGTTGCAGAAAAGGTATTAAGAGTAGCGTTCTGCGAACGAAAAACTGGTTGTTGAGCAAGTAGTTCGGCAGAAAATAAAATACAAATACTCGATAATAATAAGAATCTCATCAGTTATTTTAACATGAACATCTCATAAATAACGAGTTTTGTTTTGAAATTATTAGAGTTTTTTGAGTTTTTTTTGGTACGATTAAAACCGATAATTCACGCCATAATTTATGCCAAACATTTGCAGTCGCATTTGCAATGCCGTAGAAGAATTTATGCCCGAAAACAAGGCTTTTTGATAAGATGTACCAATGTTTGCTTGCCAATGTTTGTTTAGCAAATAACTCACTCGTATTCCACCTAAACCACTGATATTCAATGGTTTGTAAATTTTACTTGACCCATCAATTGTATTTTTTTCTTGCAAAATACTATTATCATTGACTATGGTATTTTGTAAAAAAAAATCGGTTGAAATACCTGCCAAAAGATTCAAACCAAGCTTTTTTGATAAACCAATCTCATAACCCAACTGCATCGGAATCATCAAATATTTATAGAGATTTCCAAATTTTGAGGCATCAGCAACTACTGTGTTTGTTGAATTATTTGTAGTATAAGCAGCACTTCTGCTTGAATTTTGCACTAAATAATTTGCTAAAAAAGTATTGGCAATGCCATTTTGCTGAAAACTATAAGTATTACTTTGCAAAGTTGAATTGCCACGCAAATAGCGAATACCGCTTTCTAAGCTCCATTTTTTAGAAATTTTATAACCATAAGCAACTCCCATATTGATTCCCACGCCCGATTTGATAGCATTTTGGGGTTGAGAAACCGCCACATTTCCTTGCATATCTGACGCTACTATATTTGGTGAATTTGGAGAAGATGGAGATTGTACATTAGATGCTTTTGCAAACGAATTTGCATCTTGCAAAGCTACTACATTGAGTCCACCTAATGACATTTTTGGGTCGAATGGTGATACGCCCGACTGAATTCCCAACCAAAATTTTGAATCATTTGATGCAATTATTTTCGTTTCGGTAGGTTCGGTATCAAAGACTAATTTGTTCCGATTTAAAGTATATCGGCTTCCAAAGTAAGTGTATTTTTTGCTTTCCAAAAGGCTTGTTTCTGCAAATATATTTCGAGAATTATTCACTAAATTGCTTTCATTTTTACTTATAATTACCTGACTTTCAGTATTCTGTACTAAAATATTATTGTTTTCTGAAATATTTTTATCAATTAAGATTGTTTGATTTTCAATATTTTGAACTATATTTCTCGATGAATTTTTTTCAGTTTTAGCTAAAATGCTTTGTGGAATATTTTCAGGAATTTCATTCAAATTTTGATTTTTTGCTTTGTTTGATTTTTTATTTTCTAAAAAATTCTTTTCTAAAGTTTCTCTTGAATTTCCTGCCAAAGTTGGTAACTCTTTGTTTGAAAAATCTTGCGGTTGGACTATTATTTCGATGTTAAAATCGTCAATTTTTGGCACATTTTGAGTCGAAATTTGCTCACTATTTTGCTTAGGTTTCACTGCATTTTGAGCAATTTCGTACTGATTTTTTTTTGTATTTTTATTAAAAAACAATAGTCCACCCAAAGCCATGACCAATGCCGCAGCCAAGCCCATAGTAACTGCTGAAGGGCGAAGAAAAAACAAAAAAGGACGGCGTTCTTTACGATCTAATTCACGCTCGATTTTGTCCCAAAGAGCGTCTGAGGGAGAAATTGAAGCATTTTCAAAGGCTCGCTGCCATTCTTCTTCAAAATTATTTTGTTTTAGTGGTTCCATTTATCGTATAACACAAAATTTTCTTTAGTGAGATTTAACTTTCTTTACTTGTTTGAGGTGTATAAATAATTCCTCTATTTTTTAATTTTGCCTGCAACAAAACCCTTGCCCTTGAAAATTGTGATTTTGAAGTCCCTACCGAAACTCCGAGCAATTCAGCAATTTCATTGTGCTGGTATCCTTCTATGGCATAAAGGTTGAAAACCGTTCGGCAGCCATCGGGTAAACTCTGCACTATTTCCATCAATTGCTCAAATTCAAAGCCCGAAAGTGTAAATTCTTCTTGCTCAATTTTATCACTAACCAATTGACTATCAGTATGTTGTGTCCAGTTTGGTTGGTTTTGTAATGCTTTCAAAGCCGTGTTCACTACAATTTTTCTGAGCCATGCTTCCAGCGGACAATCAAAGCGAAATGCTGTTAGTTTTTGATAAATTTTAATAAAAGAATCTTGCAAAACATCCTCAGCATCAGTTTTATTTTTCATGTAACGCATAGCCGTAGCCAACAACTTACCTGCAAATTGCGTGTAAAGTTGCCGCTGGGCGAGTCGTTCTTGGCGAATACAAGCCTGCACTAATTCTTGTTCGCTGTGCATGAAAAGGGTATTTTTTTATTCAACCATACCGATTTGAAATAGGGTGTTATTAGGAAGACCCTATTTATTTGGAAATGGTTGGAATTGGTTTGATTTTTTTTAGATTTGAGATACGAGAAAAAAAATTGCTGGAATCTCAAATCCCATATCTCGTATCTCCAATCCAGTATCTAATTTAAGCAAAAAAAATGCCTCCCAAAAGATTGAGAGGCATAATATTTTTTAAGAAAAGTTAGCGACTGAAAAATTCTGCCCCAATTTTATCATTAAAAACCAAAACCGTAGTCAATTTTAAAGTTCGTTTATCAACGCTACTCAAATACGTAGATTCGGAAGGATATTTGATGCCATATGCCGAATCAGCATATTTTGTATAATCTTCTGTAATTATTTCTTTTGTAGCTAAAGTAAGCTTTTTTCTTGTCAAAAGCCCTGTTGTTTCATCAAAATAAAGGTTATATTTTATGCCATTTCCACTCATTTCTACATGGCTTACTTTTGTATCGTTGAGTGTTTCGCTGCCAACTAATGTTGCAATATAACCTTTAGTTTCATAATCTAAAAAAGGCAAAATGTTCTCTTTTAGCTCTCTACGCATATTTTGTTGCTCTTTTTCGCTAAGGTCGTTGGTTTCATATTGGGTGGCTTTGTCGGAACTTCCGAGGGGAACTTTTCTCCAACCATCAGTCCCTTTTATGCCATAAATAAAAGTTCTTTTCAAAATCGTTTTTGCTTTGTATAAAGCGGCATCTGCAAACGAACCTTTTAGCTCCATGTCATAATCTGCTGCCGAATTTCCACGATACGCCTGTTTTATAGAGTACGTAGAAACACCATCCCAAAGTGCTTTTCCGCCTGTGTTTTCGATGTATTTATCAAAAACAGCTTCGGCAGTTTGTGCAAAAGATGTGGTGTTTATGATCAGAAATGTGAGTATTCCAATGATTTTATTTTTCATACTTTGTTGTCTTGATTGTTGTTTGTATTAACGTTTTTTTATGTAGAATGGTATATTTAATGAAAAATAAATTGAATCCAAAGTATTCAAAATTAATACTAAATTTATGATTTACCATTCAATAAAAATTCATAAAAACATCGTTTTTTTTTAAAATAAATTTTACCTTCGTAAAACTCTACTCCCAAAAACATCAATTTCCATGAAAAAAGCACTCTTATTTCTTGTAATTTTGGCAACGACTTTTGCTTTCAAAAGTTCTCTCAAAGAGCCAAAACAATATACCATTGAGCAATTTTACAAAACAATTCGCTATAATGGTGGAAATTTTTCTTTTGATGAAAAAAACTTACTCATCGGAAGTAACCAAACGGGTATTTATAATGCGTATCAAATTCCAGCAAGTGGCGGTGAACTGAAAGCCTTGACAACTTCAAGTACCGAATCTATTTATCCGATTTCTTACTTTCCTTTTGACAATCGAATGTTGTATTCGAGCAACAAAGGCGGCAATGAGATTGACCATATTTACCTAAAAAACGAAAAAGGAGAGGTTTCTGACCTTACACCCGAAGAAGCTGCCAAAAGCTCGTTTTCAAGTTGGAGTCATGATAAAAAGAGTTTTTTTTATACATCAAACAAGCGTGATAAGCGATTTTTTGATGTCTATGAAATGGATATTTCCACCATGCAAGCCAAAATGCTTTATCAAAATGATGCAGGTTATTATCCTGATGGAATCTCTAATAATAAGAAAATTATGGCTTTCAATAAACCTGTTACGACCTCAGCTTCAGAGCTTTATATCTATAAAGTTGATACAAAAGAAACCATTAAAATTTCAGAAAACACTGCATCATACAATGCTTGTGATTTTAGTTTAGATAATAAATTTTTCTTCTATTTGACCGATGATGGTGGTGAATTTAAATACTTGGTGAAATATGACATCGCAACAGGGAAGCGAGAAAAAATCATGGAAGAAAAATGGGACATTATGTATGCCTATCATACCGATAAAGGAAAATATCATGTAGTTGGAATCAACGAAGATGCCAAGAATGTTATCAAGATTTTTGACATGAAAACAGGCAAACAAGTCGAAATTCCGAAGATTCCTGATGGCGATATTGTTGGCGTAACTTTCTCGCAAAGCGAAACAAAAATGTCAATGACAGTGGGTAGTTCAAAATCGCCCAATAACATTTATACCTACGATTTTGCTACAAAAAGCCTTAAAAAGTTAACAAATTCATTAAATCCAGAAATAAATTTAGACGATTTAGTATCGGCAGAAGTGATACGTTATAAGTCGTTCGATGGTGTCGAAATTCCTGCAATTTTATACAAACCTCAGCAAGCCGATGCCAACAATAAAGTACCAGCTTTGGTGTGGGTGCATGGCGGTCCGGGTGGACAAAGTCGCATCGGATTTAGCGAGGCGATCCAATATTTTGTCAATCATGGCTATGCGATTTTGGCGGTAAATAATAGGGGTTCAAGCGGTTATGGCAAGACTTTTTATAAAATGGACGACAAAAATCACGGTGAAAAAGACTTACAAGATTGTATAGAAGGCAAAAATTATTTGACAAAATTGCCATGGGTTGATGGCAATAAAATTGGTATTTATGGCGGTTCGTATGGTGGTTTTATGGTGATGTCGGCACTGACATCGAAGCCCAAAGAATTTAAAGTGGGCGTAGATTTATTTGGTGTAGTAAACTGGTTACGAACACTAAAAAGCATTCCTTCGTGGTGGGAAAGTCAAAGAAAAGCACTTTATGATGAACTCGGCGACCCAAATACAACAGATTCGACAAGATTAAGAAAAATTTCGCCACTATTCAATGCAGAAAAAATTGAAACCCCTGTAATTTTCCTTCAAGGTGCACAAGACCCTCGAGTTTTACAAGTAGAAACTGACGAAATGGCGGCCGCTGCCAAGAAAAAAGGCGTGCCTGTTGAGTATATTTTGTTTCCTGATGAAGGGCATGGTTTTGTAAAAAAAGAAAACCAAATCAAGGCGAATAAAGCTGTTTTGTCATTTTTGGATAAATATTTGAAAACAGAAATTGTAAAATAGTTTTACACAAAACCAAAAAATCCCCGAAAAGTTTTATTACTTTTCGGGGATTTTTTGGCAAGAAAAGTGATTAAAAACTGCCCATTGAAATTTGAAGACTTTCTTACTTCCGAGCCTCTTTCGCCCACGTATCACGCAAGCCAACGGTGCGATTAAAGACCAGTTTTTCTGCCGTAGAATCTTGGTCTAAGTAATAATATCCTTTTCTTAAAAACTGATAATGTGTTGATAATGAAGCATTTACTAAACTTGGCTCTACAAAAGCCGTTATCGTTTGTAAAGATTCTGGATTAATATAATCTTTAAAATCACCATCTTCACGGCTTGGGTCTTCTACCTTGAAAAGTCGGTCGTATAACCTAATTTCTGCCTCTACTGCTTGTGCAGCCGACACCCAATGAATCGTTCCTTTTACGGCAATTCCTGAAGTATCTTGTCCACTTTTTGAGTTTTCGATGTATGAGCAATGTAGTTCTACCACTTCGCCAGCAGCATCTTTTATTACTTCGTCGCAACGAACAATATAAGCACTTTTCAAGCGAACCATCAAGCCTGGGGCTAAACGGAAATATTTTTTCGATGGATTTTCCATGAAATCGTCTTTTTCAATCCAAATCTCACGACTAAACGGCATCGTTCTCGTGCCACTATCATGGTCTTCTGGATTATTTTCGGTCGTCAATTCCTCAATTTTTCCCTCTGGATAATTCGTAATAATTACTTTCAAAGGGTCAAGCACTGCCATTACACGAGTGGCAATTTTATTGAGATGCTCACGCACACAAAATTCGAGCAAACTTACATCGATCAAATTATCACGTTTGGCAATGCCAATTCTTTCACAAAACTCACGAATCGCTTCAGGCGTATAACCTCTTCTTCTCATCCCCGAAATAGTCGGCATGCGTGGGTCGTCCCAGCCCGTAACGTACTTATCGTTAACCAATTGCAGCAATTTTCGCTTGCTCATAATGGCATACGAAAGGTTCAAACGAGCAAATTCATATTGTTTTGAAGGAAAAATTTCCAATTTTTCGATACACCATTCATATAAATCACGGTGAGGAATGAATTCTAATGTACAAATAGAGTGCGTAATATTTTCGATAGAATCTGACTGACCATGAGCGAAATCATACATCGGATAAATGCACCATTTGTCGCCAGTACGGTGGTGTTTGGCAAATTTTATGCGATAAATAATTGGGTCACGCATCAACATATTGGTTGAAGCCATATCAATTTTTGCACGAAGTACGTGCGTACCTTCGGCAAACTCACCGTTTTTCATTCGCTCAAACAAATCAGCATTTTCTTCGATGCTTCTGCTACGATACGAACTGTTCATTCCTGGCACTGTTGGCGTGCCTTTCATGGCTGCCATTTCTTCCGAAGTGCTATCATCCACGTAAGCTAAACCTTTGATTATCAGTTTTTTAGCAAACTCAAAAAGATGATCGAAGTAGTCGGAAGCATATAATTCTTCTGCCCAATCAAAGCCTAACCATTTTACGTCGGCTTTGATTGATTCAACATATTCGGTATCTTCTGTTACGGGATTTGTATCATCAAAACGTAGGTTGGTTTTTCCGCCATATTTTTGGGCAACACCAAAATTCAAACAGATAGATTTGGCATGACCAATGTGCAAATAGCCGTTCGGCTCAGGTGGGAAACGAGTCAAAACCCGACCGTCGTTTTTACCTGCTGCGAGGTCATCTTCGATGATTTGTTCAATAAAATTCAATGATTTTTCCGATACTTCTGCCATGATTCCGTGAGTGGTAATGTTGCTTGTAGTACAAATTTAAACATTTTTTAAGTTTAAAGGTTTGAAGATTTGCTTTAACAACTAATTTTATTGAATTCGTGAAACAAATAGTTGGAATTATTATATTTTGACTGTTTAATAACACAAATTTCCGACTTGTTGGGGTAGGAAATGTTTTTATTGTTTCTGCTTTACCAACAGGTTGGAAACCTGTGCTACATTTCGGATATTTACGACCAAATCATCAACACAAACATTTTATACATGATTCTTATCGCAGATAGTGGCTCGACCAAAACCGATTGGCGGATTTTAGTCCAAAACGTAGTTGTTGGACAAACCCAAACTGTAGGCTTTAATCCTTATTATCAAGATGCCAATTCGATAGCTAACGAGTTGATTATTAGTCTTTTACCAATTTGTAAAGGTGAAGTAAAACAAGTTTTTTATTACGGAACAGGCGTAACGAATGACGAAAAAGCAGATGTTATCAAAGATGCAATTTTAAAAGTTTTTCCAACTTGCTCACAAATTGAAGCATATAGCGATGTAGTTGGTGCGGCACGAGCTGCTTGTGGACGAAATGCGGGCATTGCGTGTATTTTGGGTACTGGTTCAAATTCTATTTATTTTGATGGGGAAAAAACAGGTTTTCAAGTTCCGCCTTTGGGTTTTTGGCTCGGAGATGAAGGAAGCGGCGGACATTTGGGTAAAAGCCTGATTTTGAGTTATTTACACAAAGAAATGCCTGTCGAAATCCGAACAAAATTTGAAGAAAAATATGGCGTAATGGATAGACTAACGGTTCTTGAAAATGCTTACCACAAACCTTTCCCAAATCGTTATTTTGCTTCATTCTCAAAGTTTTTATTTGATAATCTTGAAAACGATTTTTGCCATAATTTAGTAGAAAAATGTTTTCACGAATTCTTTGAAAAATATATTTTGAAATACCCAATGTGCCATGATGTAAGCGTAAACTTTGTAGGTTCGGTAGCTTTTTATTACAAAGATTTATTAACACAAGTATCTGATAGTCAAGGTATTAGCATTGGGGAAATTTTAGAAACACCAATTGATGGCTTGGCGAAATATCATGTTTGATAAAAGACTTTTATGCCAAACTCTTCAACAAAAGACTTTGTTTTAAAACGTACTTTTTTGTCATAAACAAGAAAGTTAAATAAGCTAACTAAGTTAGAATCTGGTAATTTTATGTCCAAGAAAGCCTCAAAATTCGTAATTCGTAAATTTTCAAGAAGCTACACAAGTTTGGTAAATATCGTACCAATCTTCACGACTCAATTTTATTTCGGAAGCACTTGCGGCATTTCTTATGCGGTCTTCTGACAACGAACCAATGATTGGTAACGTGCCGAGTTGCATCAACCAAGCTACGGCGGTTTGCTCTACATTTGCATCATATTTTTTGCCGACTGCTTCTAATTTTGTTTTCAAAACTGCTGATTTTCCTTCTTTTCCATCCAAAATTTCGCCACCGGCCAATGGAGCCCATGCCAAAGGTTTACTGAAACTTTGCTTGATAAAATCCAAGCGACCATCTTCAATCGCCGAAATATTCATCAAATTTAGCTCAATATGGTTCGTAACAATCGGAATCGTAAGATATGAAGCCAATAATCTATGCTGAAAAGCAGTAAAATTGGCAACGCCAATATGCTTCACTTTCCCCGAATTGACAACTTCTGACAAAGCCATTGCAGTTTGTTCTGGGTCGGCCAAAAAATCACTTTGGTTCAATAAAAATATATCTAAATAGTCGGTTTTGAGGTTTTTTAAGGAATTCTCAACACTTTTTACAATGTAATTTCTTGAATTATCGAAGTACGTTACCTTCCCATTTTTCGATTTTCGGATACCACATTTGCTAAACAAAACGATGTCTTCACGATTAAATGACTTATTGCTAATGATTTTTCCGAAATGCTCTTCAATCGTAAAATCGCCATAAATATCGGCATGGTCAAAGGTATTAATGCCCAATTCTAAGCATAAATTGATGATTTGCTCTATTTTTGCAGGAGTCTGCTCAAGGTTTTCCCATCTCCAAAAACCATAAATTGCCTCCGAAACTTTCGGACCCGAATCACTGAGATATACTTTTTTCATGTTGTACAAGATTTTATTAAAGTGTGGTAAAGATAGTGGATTTAGGTATGGCAGACAATAAGTATAAGTGGTAATTTCTTGCTTCAATGATTCTGTTTCTTTCTAAAATCAAGATTTTGGAAGAAAAACACCCTTATTGCATTGATATTTTTATACTTATTTCCTGCCGCCAATTGCTGATAAACATTCATATAGCCAAATTGAAGATTGGAATGAGCATTGAAATTATAGGCTAATCCTACAAAAAAACGATTTTGGTCAAAGATATTATTAACATTGTTTTTTGAAAGGTTCACCATCACTTCATCATTCAAAATCGCCGAAAAACTCTTCGGCACGATACCTTTTTTGTTGAGCGGAATATTCAACATAAAATTATACCTGATTCGCTCATCAAAGCGATAGCCGTCTGCCAATTCATTATCATTTTTTATTTTTCTACGAAACCTTTCTTCCAACCGAACCCATTGCATCGTCCGAACTTTTCCATATTTTGTATGTAACTGTAATTGATGCCAAATCCGATGTTCAGGTTGAGAAATATTGGCATGACCTTCTTCGGGAAAATGATTGATAAAAGCATAGGCATTTGTAAACTTCAAATCATCATTTAGATAATACATAACACCTATACGCCCAATTGCCTTCGACGGTTCTTTGACGAAATGTTCGGTTGAACGAAAATGTGCATCGAACCAAATCCCCCATTTATCTGTCAATCTGGTTTGGTTGAAATAGCCTGTCCAAAGTTGCTCTTCATCTTGCGTGATTCGTGAGGTTTGAGCAAAAACTGGGTATGACAATAGCAATATAGCGAGTAAAAGTCTATTTCTCATTGAATTTGTATGTGTTTTATTTAGATTTTAGTGATGCCCATAATTCTTTTCTCCCACTTTTATCTCAATCGGTAATAGATTTTGCTTAGGTGGAAGCGGACAAGTAGCATAAGGCGTAAATGCACACGGTGGATTATATGCCTTGTTGAAATCAAGATAAGTGTAGCCGTCGGCATCGGGTTTGGAAGCATAGAGGAATCGACCAGCTCCGTAGGTTTCCTTTTTATTGGTTTTATCACTAAAAATGATGAAAAACTCTTCGTCTTCTTTCAAAGCATCTAATTTATATTCTTTTCCTGCAACCGTAAACACCAAAACGCCTGGTGAATCTTGTTGATTAGTTTGTCCTGTAACATCCAAAATTGCAATTTTCTTCCCTTCGGTTGGCACAAATTTGGCTTTTAATTTCCATTTTTCATCAATCGGGAAAGTTTCGATACCGTGAAATTCTTTCAAAAATGGGCTTTCCAAATCTCGTAAGCGAATGGCGTATTTTTCGCCACGTTTGATTACAAACCAACGCAAGGAGTTATGTTTCAAAATAATGTTTTTTTCAGCAGGAAAAAGTTTGAGTTTTTCGACTGCTTGATTTTCATTAAAAACTTCGGCATTGGCTTTTGTTTCTACGAAAACTTCACCTTTTTCTAAAATAATATTGCCCAAAAATTGCTTGCTTCTATCTTTTGGAAAGATGATTTTGTTTTCGGTGCTTGCTCCAAATGAATTTCTGCCTTCTTCGAGCCAAAATAATCCTGCTAAATTTAGCCAGCCATTTTCTTTTTTCAGGCCTTCGATACGATTCTGATGCCACGCTTTAATTTCTTTTTCGTAATCAGTTTCATCAGCAACAAAGCTAAATGAAAACAAGAATAGTGAAGCAACTACGCCTAAAAGTAGCTTTTTTGAAAGTTTATGTTGGCTATTTTTCATTAGATTTAAGTGTTTTTACTTTTAGAGACGAAGTTAACGAAAATATCTTCCAGTTTTCATCAAAGAATCAACTTTGACAACTTTCTGTAAAGTAATCAAAGCTAAAATCATCAAAATGTATATCTCAAAGTAGTACCATAAGTTCGTTGGTCACCCAAAACTGCTGCATAATGCCCCGCACTACCTGCGGCTGGCAATAATTGCTCGAAATAGTTTTTATTCGTTAAATTACGAGACCAAACCAAAATTGAAAAACCATTGGAAGCACGGAAACCAACCCTGCCATTCAATAAAGTATAACCGTCAATATTCAAATATTTTGAAGGAGAAGCACTCGACGAAAATTCCGAACGATAGTAAGCATCAAGAGCCAAGAAATATTTGCCTTTGAGTGTCAGTAAGTTGCCATTTCCTGTAATTTCACCACCCAACGAACCTGCCCATTTTGAAATACCGGGCAAAACTCCACCCGAAACATCTTAGAATGCACTTTCGCCACCTACTTCTTCTAAGGGAACTGGGGCATTTTTGAAGGAAATATATCGTCCATCGGTGTAAGTAACAGCACCCGTAAAAGATAAATGATTGCTAACTCTGATGTTTCCATCTAATTCCGCACCTTTTACTCGTACTTTTTCAGCATTTGCTAAATATCCTCTGTTTACACCCACTTCTGCCGTTTGAATCTGCGTTTGATAATCTTTAATTTCAGTATTGAAAATAACGAAATTTAAGGTAGAAAGAGGCGTTGGTTTGGTCTTTACGCCAATTTCATAATGGGTTACATACTCAGGTTTTACTCTCGCCAAATCAATCAGAACCACACCATTTGCAGTAGGTAAACCACCCAAATTTACACCCACAGGTTTGTAGCTATTGGCGTAAGTAGCAAAGGCATTGACATTTTTATTTGGTTTGTAGGCAAGTGTAACTTGACCCGAAAAATTATTTTCTTCCACATTAAACTTAAACGCCTGATTAGTATAAACACCATTTTTGAGAGCAAGCAAAGCAGCGTCGGTGGTTTGTAAGCCGCCGTAAGTTTCACGTTTATAGTCAACATCTTTTTTGTCATAATTGAAGCGAATTCCTGGCAATAAATGTAGTTTTTCTGTAATAGCCCAGTCAGCTTGACTAAATACTGATGCACCAAGAGTTTCGAGTCTTGACGTAGTTTTGGTGCCAAATCCATCAAACAAACCTGGGGTTTTCCATAAAGCAGAAGTTGAATTTTGTGAAAAACACCATTGTGCCGAACCCGATTCTTCTACTTGCACAGGGTCTGATGTCAGGATTTGGTCAATGAAAAATATGCCCAAAACACCACTTAATTTTGAAGAAAATTGTCCTGAATAGCGAATTTCTTGCGTGTATTGGTCATGTCTTGAATTTCCTTGCGATTTTGTCAAAACAGGTAATCCAATAAAATCACGGTCGTTCGATGGGTCCCAAATCCAATAACGCCAAGCCGAAGTTGAAGTCAATTTTCCTTTTCCTATTTTGGCATCAATATTAATTGAAGCTCCGCCAAAATCATTATTTACTCTCCACGGCGAATCAGCATCTGTTATTCTATCAAAAGGATTTGTCGTTGGTAATTTATAGCCCAAATCATCAATAATATTATTAAACTGACGGTAAGCTGCACGTTTCGTTGTTACAACTCCTGCCACCACAGTTGCATTACCATCTGGTCTTTGACGAGCATTATCTCCCGACACTGTAATATTGATTTTGTCGGTCGGTGTATAAAGAATTTGAGCTCTAAAACTTAAATTATTAAGCGAATTTACTGGTTTTAGCGTGGTAGAATTATAAAGTGTTCCATCACGTTGCGTGCCTGAGAAAGATAATCTTGCCGCAATTTTTTTGCTCAAAGACCCTGTTATCGAAGCCTTTGCTTGAATGTAATTCAGATTTCCGTAGCTTGTTTCAAAACTGGCACTTGGTGTAAAACTTGGAGCTCGTGTGGTAATATTAAATGTACCCGCCGTTGTATTTTTTCCGTAAAGCGTTCCTTGCGGTCCACGAAGTACCTCTACTTGGTCAATATCAACAAAATCAATTGCCGTAGCTGCTGGTCGGGCGTAATAAACACCATCAACATAAAAACCAACACCTGGGTCAATACCATCATTGGTAAGTCCGAACGACGAACCTAATCCACGAATATTAAGCGTTGTATTTCGGCCATTCGATGAATAAAGTTGTACCGAAGGAATTAGTTCTTTCAAACGATTGGGGTTAAATGCCCCTGCATCTTCGGCGGTTACGCCACGAATCACCGAAATCGGAATCGGAATATCTTGCACCGATTCTTGTCGGCGGCGTGAAGATACCACCACATCAGCCAATTGATTTACATTTTCATCAAGTCTGATTTCTATTTTACTGTCGTTTATCACAAGCTCTTTTTTCATATACCCAACATAAGATATTATAAGCGTAAACGGAAGTTTTTGACCTGTAATCAAAGCAAACTCCCCATTTGCGTCGGTCGAAGCACCGTTGGTTGTGCCTTTGATGGAAACAGTTGCCCCAATTAATATTTCATTGGTGCGGGCATCAATAACTCTACCCGAAACCGTCGCATTGATAATGGGTTTATCTTGGGCGGAAATATAAAAAGGTAAAAATATTACCCATGCGGGGAATATTGATTTTAGATTTTTTTTCATTAATTTTAATCGTTTAAATTAAAATAAGGTCTGGACAAGTAATTTTTAATTACCGTTCGGAGTCATTTAGTCGTGATATTATTTGAATTAAATTTTGCCAGTTTGGTTGCAGCCAAACTGGTTTTTTATTTTAGAAGCAACAGATAATTTTCAGATTCATGGTTTCTTAACTTTAATATTTCTGATGCAAAAGTATAATACTATATTTAATCTACCAAGAAGGTAGAGTAATAAATTTAAAAAAAACATCAATTAATTTCGGAAGAGAGATTGTTGATGTTTTTTTGTGGAAAAATTAAATAGCCTTTAAGTTAAAATCAACTTCAAGCAAGCAATGACTAAGCCCAAAGCTAAGAGGTTTCTCAGAGTTGGAACATTGAATTTTTGACTGCCAAAATACGAACCAAATAATCCGCCAATGATAGTAGCCAAAACCGCCCATTGTAGATTTTCGGTTAGATGAATTCCACCCTTTTGGAGTTGCCCATAAAGCCCTGATAGCGAATTAACAAAAATAAATAGTGCAGAAACGGCAGCCGTTTCTTTCAATGTCGCCCACCTCATCAGTAACATCAAAGGACTTAATACGATGCCGCCACCAATGCCAATCATGCCCGAAAGTAAACCTATAAGTCCACCTGAAAGCAAACCTGCCCACAAAGGAATCGGGCGGTTGGGTTCGTTGTTATTATTGAATTTGTACAATAACCTGATGATAGAGAAAAGGATACAAACTGCCAATATTTTCTTATAAATTGAGTCTGAAAGTGTCATTGTACCACCTAAAAATGCCATAGGAACGCTTGAAATAGCAAAAGGAAGGAATAATTTTAAACGAAAATGCCCAGCTTTATAGAACCCAATGAACGAAAATAACGATACTGCAAGATTCATTATCAATGCTGAAGGTTTCATCATAGCAGGTGCAACGCCCATCAATGCCATTACGGCTAAATAGCCACTTGCTCCGCCATGACCAACAGATGAATAAAGAAAAGCGACGATGCTGAGGAGTGCTAAAAGTAAGAAAAGTGAATCCATATTTGATAGTAGAAAATTATCGAGCCATTTTCAAAGCAATTTCAAGTCTTTGGGCAGCATTGTCCCAGTTCATGAAATTGAATAATTCATCTACAAAATCGGCACGTTTGTTTTTGTATTTTAGGTAATAGGCGTGTTCCCACACATCAACAACCATCAATGGCACAATGCCCCAAACGGTGAGTTTTTCATGGTTTTCAACTTCCAAAATCATCAAACGATTGCTTTGTGGATGAAACCCCAAAAGCCCCCAACCATTGCCATCAACGTTTTTGGAATGATGAGCCAATTGCACTTTCATTTTATCGAACGAGCCAAAATCTTTTTCTATTCTTTTCAATAAATCGCCCGTTGGTTCAGATTTTTTGTTGGTAATATTTGTCCAAAAAATAGTGTGTAGCACATGGCTCGACAAATGCAGCGAAAGTTTCTTTGTCCAGTAATCAACGCCTTCAAAATTACCAGTTTCTAAGGCAGATTTTATTAATCCTGTTGCTTTATTGGCAGTATTTACTGCTCCGCCATGATGGGCAGTATAGTGCAACTTCAAGACATCGGCAGGCATAAATGGCTCTAAAAATGTGTCAGAATAAGGCAAAGCACCTAACACAAATTTTCCAGATTCGTCGGTCAATTTATCTAAACCACTTTCGTTGAGCGTAGCACTAAAAACATCATTACCTTTCAATAAACTTGCTCCCGTAATGATGGCAGTATTGGTCAGAAATTGATTTCGTGTCATAAGATGTAGCTTTTTAATATAAATCCAATTACCGCACACGCAATAATGATGTAAGGTTCAGTAATTTTTTTGTATTTCCAAAGCAATGTAATCGAAATTATGGTAATGATAATAGTCGGAATATCTATTAAAGAACCAAATAGAAAAAATAGCATACTAATGCCCAAAGGTCGTATTTTAGTAATTTATCTTTTGGGAATTCCATTTTTCAAGCATTTATTTACTACAAAAATATTTTTGACAATGTTCTTAAACTAAGGAAAATCAATAACAGAGCGACTAAAACAGTTACTGGTTTTCTTGGAATTTTATTAACTAAATACGCTCCAAGTGGTGCGGCAATTACGCCACCGATGATTAAACCAGCAATTACTTGCCAGCCACTAATACCACCAAAAAGCAAAAAAGTAATGCCACTTGCAAACGAAATAGCAAACTCAGCCGTATTTACCGAACCAATTGTATAACGAGGGTCACGTCCTTGTCCCATTAGTGTAGAAGTTACAATTGGACCCCAACCGCCCCCACCAATAGAGTCCATAAATCCACCAAAAATGGCTAATGCACCTAAGTTTTTGGTCTTCTTTTTTTGAATTTTTCCTCGTAGCCCTTTTATCAATATTACTACTGCTAATACAATCATATATGCAGCAATATAAGGCTTAATTGCTTGACCATCAATCACATCTGCCAATAAATATGCTCCTAAAATTGACCCTAATACACCAGGAATGAGAAGATTAAGTACCAATTTTTTGTTGATATTTTTGAATTTATAATGAGAAATGGCAGATGCTCCCGTAGTGAACATTTCAGCCACATGTACGCCCATACTACTAATAGCAGGAGGCACGCCAAACGACATCAAAAATGAGGTAGAAGTTGCACCGTAGCCCATTCCGAGAGTGCTATCTACCAATTGAGCAAAGACGCCGATGAGTAGAAAAATAACAAAATCGCCATTAAGACCATTTTTTACTTTTTCCAAAGAAAAACTGTTATGGTAATTGTATAGCAATATCAATAATAAGCCAATTAATAATACAATCGGAATACCATACCAAAGATATTTTGTTGTTTTTGGTTGATTTGGAATCGCAGCAATGCGTTCTTGATGTTCTGCACTCATTGTGGTTTTAGTTTTTTGCTAAAATTTTGTTTTAAAATGCAAATATATAGTATTCTATTTACTCTACCAAATTAGTAGAGTAATAATTTATTGTTTTTTTAAACTTTATAAGTATTTGGGCAAAAATACATTTTATTGTTATTTTTGTAAAACCTTGATAGTCAGCACGTTGGCGACAGTCCTCAGCACATAAGCAAAACGAGGAGTATCTTTCGACACTCCTCGTTTCATCACAAAAAATATTTTTCAATAATATCAGAAAAACTTAGCTCTGTTATCTTTGATATTTGCGTTATCACGAATCGCTTGATTTGCCATATACGAAGCACCATATCCACCGTTTTTCTGAGTGATTTGGTCTTTATATTGCTTATAATCTGCAATTTCTGGAGCTTTCACAAGGTTGGTTGTTTCTACAATAAATACACCGTTTTCACCAACAAAAGGTTTTGAACGCTTGCCTGTTTGTAAACTAAAAATCTTGCCAATCGCTGCTGGGTCAACGCCTGGAGAAGTAAGCATACCTGCTGCAAAGTTGATGCCTGTTGCTGTTTCTACCAAAGCACCTGCTCCATATTTTTGAGCGATTTGCTCAAGTGTTCCCGTTGCTCCTTCCAATTTCTTCAAAATTTGCTCTGCTTTTACTTCATTACGAACTTTCGCAGTTAGTAAATCTTTAAAATCTTCTGCTTTTGGACTATCTTTTTCTGTTTTGCCTGTAATTGCCGCAACAATAAAATTATCACCAACTTCATAGACACGATTCATTACTTTGCCTACTTTGTTATCATCATTGAATGCTTGCAAAACTATCTCACGTGCATTTTGAATAGTATTAAATGAAGCAGCTTCTGGGTTTATTTTGTCAGCTTTCAAGATAACCAATTTACCATCTTTTTTCACTGCTGCCTCAAATTCTTCTTTAGAATCGCTTCCTGCACGCAAAGTTTCAGCTTTTTGATAAATAGCATTGCGAGTTCCTTCGCTTGCTTGAAGCACACGGCTCACAGTTGCAATCTTGTATTTTGTTTTTGATTTTGCCTCAGTTACTTTAACGATATGATATCCAAAATCTGTTTCAACAATATTAGGTAATAAACCAGCACCACTAAAGCCAAAAATTGCACTTTCAAAAGGTTTTACCATTGCTCCGTTATTTTTGAAATAACCCAAATCACCACCTTGTTGTGCCGAACCATCTTGGCTATTTGAACGAGCTAAAGTTGCAAAATCAACACCTTGCTTCAATTGACTTAACACAACTTGTGCTTTTGCACGAGCTGCTGCTTTTACTGAATCTGGAGCTGCTTTGTCGGCACGAAACAAAATATGACTTGCACGAACTGTATAAAGCGAATCTGTTGCAATTCCTTCAAATTTATGAATCGAATAAGTATTGTCTTCTTTGAATGGTCCAATAACTGCACCCTGAATTGCACCATCAATGGCAGCTTTCAAAGTTGCACTCATTTCGCCAGCACTACGCTCGTACGGCAAACGGGAGTCAGAGTTTAGCGAAGCATACGCTTTTGCATCTGGAGCTGCCGCCAAACCTTTGGCAAAACCTTTGATGTCTTCATACAATGCTGCACTGTCTTCTTTGGTAGGCATTACTTGATATACTACATAATCAAGTGAACGGCTATCAAATCCTTTGTATTCTTCTTTGTGTTTGCTCAAATAATCTGATAATTGGCTATCGGTTACTTTGATAGTTGTATCAATCACGCTTGTAAAAGGAACATATACATAGTGTGCATCTGCTTTTGTTGCTTGTGCTTCATATTCTCTTTTTCCTTCTGCACTTGTAATATAGGTTGAAGCGGTAAGCAAAGCATTATATTTTTCTAACAAACGCTGTTGAATCGCTTGTTTTTTGATTTCTTCCCAAGCTGCTTTCTGTGGAGCTGGCAATTGACCTGAAGCTACTGCACCAACAAATTCGATATGGCGATTACGGTCATATTGCCCTGTTTGTGGGTCAGTAAATTGTTGTTTGATTACTGGACTAAGGTTTTTAGTTCCTTGAATCATCTCGCTAAGTTCATCAGGGGTAACTTTCAAACCTAATTTTTCAAATTCTGTTTTGTAAGTAATATCAAAAATCATTTGTTCCCAAACCTGACTGCGGAGTTGTTGAATCTCTTGTTCTTGCATTGCTCTTCCAGATTGTTGCTCATATCTGGTGCGTTCAGTATCTAATTTTGCTTGAAATGCTTGATAATCAATGCTTGTTCCTGCAATTTCACCGATTTTATTATTGTTTCCACCAAAAAGACCTCCTCCTTGTCCACTTCCGCCAGTGAATAAATCACCACCGACAATGAATAGAATAAGAGCAACTGCGATAACCGCAACTGCAACACCTGAACGCTCACGAATTTTGTTAATTAAAGCCATTTGATTATTTTAAAATTTATTAAGGACCTTTAGGACTGGTTTTCTATGAAAAATACTTTCTATCAAAAAATTGAGGTGCAAAAATACGCAGATTCATATAGATTATCAAGGAAATACTATTGTTATATTAAGTTTTTTAACAAGTTTTATGCCAAAGAAGGCTTTTGTTTAAGTTAAGTCAGTCTTTATAGGTAGGGTTCAGGTATAAAAAGGCTCAAACTTATTGAAAGATTGGTGCTTACTCTCCTTTCAAAACCCTAAATCCTACTGCCGAAACGATGCCAAAGCCACCCAAAATGTACCAAAGTGCATCAAAACCAAAGTGAGCGATAGTTTGCGTGCCAATCAGTGGAGCAGAAATTTGTGCAACCGACCATGTCATCGAGTGAAGAGCAGAATATTGCCCACGGTTATGTGGTTTTGAGCGACCAATACTAAAGGAATTCATAAAGGGCATTGCAAAGATTTCGGAGAAAGTGGCGAAAATGATTCCTACTATCAGCCAAGTGTAACTATGTGAAAATAAGAAAATTATATAATTGACAACTACTAAACTTACACCAAAACTTATCAAATTGAGTTTTTCAAATTTTCCTTCGATTTTATAAACCAATATCATTTCGATAAACGCAACCATTAGCCCATTTAAGCCAAGAATATAGCCGATTTGAATTTCAGAAAGTTTACAAACTTCTTTATAAAAAACAGGTCCAATGGTAAAAAGTTGAAAAAAAGCAATGGCATAAAGTGTAGTCAGTACCAAGAAAATTAAATATTTTTTGTCACGATAAGCCGAATCTTTTGGGTTGATGATTGCTTTAACTACCTGGCTATCAGTCTTTTGTCTGCGAGTCCCTCTCAAAAAAGCTAAAACAATAATTGCTGCACCAATATTTGTCAAGCCATCTGCCCAAAATAATAATTTATAATCTCGTGAAGCTAAAAACCCTCCAATGGCTGGACCAATTGACCAACCAAGATTAATCGCCAAACGAATGAGCGATACCGAACGGGTGAAAGTTTCGGGTGTGCTAAATGCAGCAATAGATGCAGTATTTGCAGGGCGATAAGCTTCTCCAAAAGCACTTAATAAAAAAGTAAATGTACAAATAATGTAATAATTTTGAGTCTGAGAAATAAGCAAAAACATGATTCCGCCTAAAAACAAACTCCAAAGTTGCACAGGAAAATAGCCAATTTTATCGGTCAATTTTCCACCAAGCAAAGTGCCACAAATTGAACCAATGCCGAAAACCATCATCACAAAACCCGCCTCAGTGATGCTAAAACCAAGTTTTTGGGTCAAATAAAGCGTCAAAAAAGCAATAACCATCCCTCCACTTCGGTTGATAAACATCACCAAAGCCAATAACCAAACCTGCCGAGAAAGCCCACCGAAAGCATTGCGATATAATGAAATCATAGAAGAGAGAAAATCAAGATTGAAAGCACATTGCAAATTTAGGCTTTTAAGAATTTGCAACAAACGAAACTATTGATTAGTTTTGTCAAAAAAAGTATGCACGCATACTAATATTCATAAATTACTAAAAAATGGAAGCATATATTTATGATGCCGTGCGTACCCCTCGTGGGCGAGGCAAATCTGACGGTTCATTGCACGATATTCAACCAGTTGAGTTACTTTCAACGGTTTTGAAGGCAATCAGAGATAGAAATAATCTTGATACAAGCTATATCGATGATGTAATAATTGGTTGCGTTTCGCCAATTGGTGAGCAAGGGGCAGACATTGCTCGCACGGCGGTTTTGGCAGCAGGATATGCCCAAACGGTAGCTGGCGTGCAGGTAAATCGCTTTTGTTCGTCAGGTTTGGAAGCAATCAATATGGCAGCAGCTTATGTAATGTCAGGGCAAACTGATTTGATAATTGCTGGTGGAGTAGAGTCAATGTCCCGAATACCAATGGGTTCAGACGGTGGGGCTTTGTTTATGAATCCTCAACTTATTTCTCAGCATAAAATTGTTCCACAAGGTATTTCGGCAGATTTGATTGCTACCAAATATGGATATTCCCGCAATGATGTAGATACTTTTGCAGTAGAATCTGTTCGTCGTGCAGTCGCTTCTCAAGCTGCAACTAAGTATAAATCTATGGTTTCGGTGAAAGATGAAATTGGCATTACAGTTCTTGACCGTGATGAAGGCGTTCGTCCAAATACTACACTTGAATCTTTGGGAAAACTAAAACCTGCCTTCGAAATGATGGGCGGCATGGGACTTGATTCTTTGGCTTTGATGAAATACAATGATTTGGTAAGCATCAATCATGTGCATCATGCAGGAAATTCTTCGCAATTGACCGACGGTTCGGGAGCTTTATTAATTGGTACGAAAGAGATAGGTAAAAAATTAGGTTTGAAACCTATCGCCAAAATAAAAGCATTTGGAATTGTAGGTTCTGAGCCAACAATTATGCTCACAGGACCAGTTCCTGCCACAGAAAAAGTTTTGAAAAGAGCTGGAATGACCATCAATGACATTGATTTATTTGAAGTAAATGAGGCATTTGCGGCAGTTCCTATGTTATTTATGGAACATTTTGATGTTGACCATTCAAAAGTAAATATCAATGGTGGAGCTATTGCATTAGGACACCCACTCGGAGCAACAGGAGCAATTTTGTCAAGCAGTTTACTCGATGAAATGGAACGTTCAAACAAATCTACGGGACTCGTAACGCTTTGCATTGGTGGCGGAATGGGTATTGCTACTGTATTTGAGAGGGTTTAGTTCAAACGTTGGCAAGCAGTTCCACTGAGGGAATAAGCTTGCCAACGTTAATCAATCACTTCCAAATATGTAAAAACAAATTGATGCCTTCGGGTTCTTGACCTACCCAAATTTTTGCTGGGTTGGCACCTGCTTCGATTGCTAATTTAATAAGTTGGTCTTCGCTGCGGTGATGGAGTATCCAATCGCCGACCATTTCCATATAAGTACGGCTTGGATTTTCGTCATTAAAATTACCGATGATAATTTCTCCCTTTTCAGAAGCACAATCAATCAATTTTCTCAAAACCATTTTGAAACCTTTGTCATCGAAATAATCGAACAAACCTGCCGACCAAACAATATCAAATTTTTCTTCAGTGCGAAACTTAAA
Source organism: Emticicia sp. (assembly GCA_031378345.1). Classification (GTDB taxonomy): domain Bacteria; phylum Bacteroidota; class Bacteroidia; order Cytophagales; family Spirosomataceae; genus Emticicia. The sequence continues at coordinate 53,589 of JANNDY010000003.1, forward strand.
AATATTCTGATTGACAAATTCGATTTGTTCTAAATGATTGATATTCAAACTTTTAGCGTGTTCGATAGCTCTGCTGTCCATTTCTACGCAAGTTACTTGAAGGTCTGTTTTCTCAATTTTTTCAAACAATTCTTTCAAATCTCGTGCAGGACCACTTGCTACATCGAGCAAACGAAGCTGTTTGTCAGATTGCTGAATGCGGTTTTTCATGACTGATTTGAAATAATCTTTACGGTTACGCACTGCCTGAGCCGCCAAATGCGAAAGCGAATACTCGTCCCACTTGTAATAATCAGTTGAAGCATCAGGTTGATTGAGGTAGATTCTTTCGATAATCATATAATCGCCAGCATATCCAAAAGGTTTTTGACGAATATGCCCCATGACCGAATCACTTGTATTCAAAAAAGTACATTGATTGATTAGTTCGGTAGCGACATTCATTTCAATTTCACCTTTTTGTATTTTTTGGCTCAATTCTTCAAATAAATAATCTACATAATTATACTGATTTGCTTCGGGCCCTCCTTGCTCAATGATTGCTTCGATTTCTGCTACTACGAAGTCTTTTTCGATAATTTGTTCGGCTGCTGTAAAAAAAGTTTTCATGTCTATAAATTTATTGCGGAACGCCGCACCGTTTATCTTAAATGATTGTTTTTTTTTTATTTGATGATTCAAAATTAGGGGGAAAAAGAAGGACGTTTTTTGAGAATTTATATTCGGTCGGTTTGGGTTGGAATATGGGGCAGATTAATAGGTATTTGGTAACATATTTTTTTAAAAAGAATAAATTGAGCATAAAAATGTATCTTGTCTTGAAATAGTGATACACAAAAAACATCGTTATGGAAAGGAACTCTAATTATGTCAAGCGAAGTCAGCCTGATTACAGTATGAGTTTGAAACTTTAATAGGACAAAACATTATTTAACTATTGCAATTTTTTAGTTATTTTGCGACTAATCAAACATTGCCTAATTAATTACTACTTTAAAACTCTTATGCTGGTAAATATGAAACATAGAATTCTACTAATTATTTGCTATTTATTCCTTAACAACCTACTCTTTGCTCAAAATCAAAATTTTACTTGTGGTGTTAATGATAACGTACTACCTGATAGTATTATAAAAGCCATGCAAATGACTCCTAAATGGCTTACAGAAAGACAAAGCCGCAAGAATGCGACTGATGATTTATATGTATGCCGCATAGGAATTGACATTGATTCTGATACTTATATTTTTTTTAATAAAGATACTGTATTGATTAAGTATGAATTATTGAAGATGATTGAAAGGGTATCAAAAATCTATGAGGCAGAAATAAATACACAATTAGTTGTTACGTATATAAATATCTGGAAAGATGAAAAAACAGATCCATATAAAGGAGAAAGTGATGTTTTTGTTTTAGGAAGCACATTAAACAATAGCTGGACTTCATCTTCATATAAAACTTTGCCTGTTGATAAAGCAATATATCTTCCGACAAAGTCTATTGTTGGGGCAGGCGGTGTTGCTGTAGGAAATAGAGTAAATGTATCTTCTTGGGGAAATCTCAATATCATTGCCCATGAATTAGGGCACAATTTTGGCTCACCCCATACGCAAAGCTGTTCTTGGCCAGGTGGCCCTCTTGATTTCTGTTATGCTACTGAAGGAGATTGTTATCAAAATGCCTTAGAGAATATTCAAGGCACAATTATGAGTTATTGTAATAATCAGCTGACATTTTTTCATCCGCTATGTAGAGCTTTAATGCAAAATCATGCACAAAGATATCTTCAGAAAATTGTTCGTAGCCCTAATGCCCCTGTTTTGGTCAATAAACCTGAATTAAACGGTAATTCTCGTGTAATTTTTAATTGGAATGAATTTGCGGAGAGTTTCCTTTGTGAAATTTCTGAAATAGCTGATTTTAGTCGAAATACTTATACCGATTCTTCTCAAATTAATGCATTATATTATCCTTTCTTCAAAAAAAATACCACTTACTATTTAAGAGTAAAAGCCAGAAATCGCTTTGGTCAGTCAGATTGGTCGAAAGCTATTACTATTGAAGTACCTAATACCGCCCTTACTGCTCCAATCTTAAAAAAACCATATAATACTACTTCTAATAATGAGGAAACTGACCCCAGTAAAGAACTTACCTTGCCTTTTGAACCAGTTGAAGGGGCAACATCGTATGAGCTTGACCTTTATCGAAGCGGAGATAATCATACCTTTAGATATGGCTATAATTACAGATATAATTATTCATTTGCGGAATATCCCATTACAATTACGAATGATAACAAGTTTTTAATAAAACCTGAGAAGATAGCTATTAACACTGCATTGGTCTGGCGGGTGAGGGCATTGAAAGATGGCCAAGCAGGGCCTTGGTCTGAAGTACAAAGTTTAACTTTTTCTAAAACAAATCAGTATCTTCTTAATATTTTTACAAATTCTGAGAATATGCCTTTATCTTTCCCGCTAAATTATAATAATTCTGGAGGTTTTATTGGAGAAGAATTTAAACTTACTATTTCTGTTAATGAAAATTACTCTAATCCGATTGTTGAAAAATATATCAGACCAACTGAATTTAGCAGTAACACTACTTCTATTATGGTAGAGAAATTATCGCCCAGCACTCAGTATTTTGCTAAATTGGAAATAATAAATCCAAAAATAGATTTAGTTTATGATATTCCTGCTGGTGTTCTCAGAACCATTAAATTAAATTTTAGAACAAGTAATCAGGATATTTCTGGAAATTGGAGATTATTTAATCAAGATAATATACCTCCTTTAGGCAGTTACATTACTGATTTCGCCATGGGAAATATAGGTCTTTTTTCAACTTCAGAGCAAGGAATTTCAAAACTACAAACCAATGACCTCAAGGCTACTGTTCATAATTTGAAAAATACTGATAATATGCTAAGTAATAAACAAGTAATAATGGATATTGATTCACTTGGTAATTTTTGGTCTATTATTGGAATTAGCAAAAGGAATGGAGGGTATAATGGACCCTATCCATTGCCAGTATATGCCCTCCGAAAGTTTGATGAAATGACAATGAAATTAATATCTTCTGAAGAATTTACTACTGGAGTTGGTATAAATAATATTAACTTTTTTGACGCAGATAATAAATTGATAATCTACAATCAAAATAGTCTTGCCAGAATTGAAAACAATACACTTAATACAATACTGAATTTTGAAAATTTTGTCATCGCTGATATGGTGAGTACTGATATGTATGTATATGTTATCGGAAATAATTTTAATAATAATACTCGAGAACTCTGGAAATACAATTTATCAACAAAAGAGAAAATAAGGTTAAATCCAGAATCTTATTATAATATAGTAAGACTGGATAAAAATAATAACCTTTATACAATCATTAGCAAAGGGATTCAGAAGATTAAGGATAAGCAGACTACTATATATAATTCGAGTAATTCCTCAATTAGCTCACAACATAATTACAATAGTATTACAATAGATAATTTTAACAATGTTTATGCGGCCTCTAATACTCTTTATACAAGTACACAAACTACCGATATTCATAAATTCAATGGTAAGGACTGGAAACAAATAGGTTCAGCACCGTCAGGACTTAAGTTTTATGGAACATTGATGTATGTAGATAAATACGGAAAACTTTGGTTTAGTTACAATAGGACTGAATTGATTAGATTTAATCCTTGTCAAACAATAGTAAAGCCTACTATTATTGTAAGTAATGATAATACTCTATTAGAAGCCAAAGGGTGTACTAATGTAGTCTGGAATTGGAAAAATAAAGAAGAGAATATATATGAAAAGTTAATTTCTGCTTCTAATAAAATAAAAATTTCATCTAAAAACACTACTACTTATTATGCCCGTTGTTATGACGACGGATGTTCTGGAGAAGACGCTTCTTTTTCCATAAACGTTAATCCATCATTGTTTGTAAACAGTATAGCGAAAACACAAGTTTGTCAGGGAGATACACTTAAAATTTTGCCAAAAACTGAAGGAACATTTGATAATAATAATCAATTATCTGCCTCCTTATCTTCGACAAAAGTTAATTTTAACATTCCACTGATTGTTATTAATAATAATTCGCTCTTGGTAATAAATAATAAAATACCAGTCGGGAAATACTGGTTAAAATTACAGGCAACTGTTCCAAAAGTTACGTCTAAAGATTCTATCGAAATAAATATTTTAGGGTTACCAATAGTTAGTATTTCTGGAACTAATGCTTTTTGTGTGGGTCAAAGTATTTCTCTTACTGCTACTGTTACCGATGGTTTACCGCCTTATGTTTATCAATGGAAACAAGGAGAGAATATTATAAGTAATAATACTACTAATAGCTTAGTTGTAAATACTGAAAATACATATATGCTAAAAGTTACTGATAATGCAGGTTGTATGAGTTCTTCTCAAAATTATAAGACTACCCAACAAAAGCTTCCTGATGTAACTATTAGTAAAAGCGGAACTACTGATTTACTTTATAATACTTCAGTAACACTATCAATCCCCGCAGTTTCGGGGCAGACTTATCAATGGAGTAAAGACAATGTGTCGATTGTAGGAGCTACTAATAGTTCTTATATTGTTTCGCAGGGAGGAAACTATTCGGTAAAAGTAACTAATATTGCCTGTTCTGTAACTTCTGAAGGAGTTGTGGTTAATCTGATTACAGCAAATGAGCAAAATCAGGAAAGAGACATTAATTTGAAGGTTTTTCCAAATCCAAGTGATGGCAATGTTACCATTGATTTTTTTGTGACAGACAAGCCAATAGAATTAAATATTTTTGACCTACAAGGTAAAAGCATCTGGCAAAAAATATTTGCCATAAGAGGTAAACACACAGAGCAGATTAATTTGTCAAAACAATCAGCAAATCAATATATACTAATACTTCAAGAAGAGGGTTTCAAAAAATCAATTAAATTAGAAAAGCAATAATAGAGGATAAAAAAGAACCCGTTAGCCCGTTATTCCCCCGTTAGTCCGCATCTGTGATGCTGGACTTGAAGCGATTGAGCATTTGTAATGCAACCTTTCAATCATAAAAGAAGAATCAATGGGTGTTTATGCTTGGTTTGGTTGGTTGTAAAACAACAATTCTTTAAGTCCAGCATCACAGATGCGGACTTAAAGGGGGCAAACAAAAAAGGTTCTCGAAAATTATTTTCGAGAACCTTTTTTGTTGTAAGGTATTGATAGTCAGTGTTTTATCTTAAATCCACAACCTCTACACCTGGATATTTTTTCTTATCAAAAGTAAACATTCCATCTTCGGCAGGTGAGTTAGGTACAAATTTATCAACTCTGAAAACAGTGCGTTTGCCACTTTTGTCCCAAACTTTCCAAGATTTCACAGATTTGTCTTTCTTGCCAATTTTTATTTGAACCTTGGCAACTTTGCTTGATTTGTCTTCTGGCGAAAGCTCTACCACTTCATAAAACTGACTTCCTTCTTTTACTTCTTCCAAGAAAACATATTTGTAGCCTTTTTTGTAAATCGTATAAATTTTTGTTGGCGAAAGTTCTTCCATTTCATTAGGGTTAAACTCCGTTACGCTACATTCATTGGTTTCTTTTACATAAGTATAAAGGTCTTTTCCATTGGCAAAAACATCTTGCCCAGCCATTTTTAAGCGAAACTTTGGCCCTTTTACAGTTACATCGCCTTTGTAGCTTTCAGTCATTTTTGCATTTGTTCCTTCTACGCCATAAGTAAATGCCGCACTGAATGACTTCATTGTTTGGTATTTTTTGCTCATTTCGTCCAAAATCGCTGTTGCTTTTTTGTCTTTTTGAGCCATTGTTAAATTGCTGACTATCAATAAGTTAGCAATTAAAATTAAAGTGTTTTTCATCTTTTTATGGGATTAATTTTCTACTTCTTAGTTTAGACCCTATTTTGGTCAAAAGTATTAACGAATTATTCTTTATTTATTCCTTTAAAACAATTTAGACGCAAAATTAATTCAAAAGGTTGTTTTTATCTCAATTTTCTTAACATTTCCTCCAAATGCTCCATGTCTTTTACCAAAACTTCACGGGCTTTACTTCCTTCAAATGGTCCAACGATGCCTGCACCTTCGAGTTGGTCAATGATTCTTCCTGCACGGTTATAGCCCAATTTCATTTTTCTTTGAATCAATGAAGTGCTACCTTGTTGGTGCGAAACCATCAATCGAGCTGCTTCGTCAAACATTGGGTCGAGTTCAGATGCATCAAATTCTGCCGTTTCTCCTTCTTCATCGCCATAGAATTCTGGCAATAAATAGGCAGATTCATACGCTCTTTGGCTACCGATAAACTCACAAATTTCTTCAACTTCGGGCGTATCTACAAATGGACATTGCAAACGTACCATATCTGACCCCATCGAAAGCAACATATCTCCATTTCCTACCAATTGCTCAGAGCCACCTGTGTCCAAAATAGTTCGTGAGTCAATTTTTGAAGTAACTTTAAACGATAATCTTGCAGGAAAGTTTGCTTTAATCAAACCCGTGATAACATTCACCGATGGGCGTTGCGTTGCCACAATCAAGTGAATACCGATGGCACGAGCCAACTGTGCCAAACGAGCAATTGGTTGCTCAACTTCCTTGCCAGCGGTCATCATCAAATCTGCCAACTCATCTATAACCAATACGATATATGGCAAATAACGATGTCCTTTTTCGGGATTTAGCCTTCTTTGCACAAATTTTACATTATATTCTTTGATATTTCGTACACCTGCATCTTTAAGTAAATTATAACGATTATCCATTTCGATACAAAGCGAGTTGAGTGTATAAACAACTTTTTTGGTATCGGTAATAATTGCTTCTTCCGAATTTGGCAGCATTGCCAAGAAATGCCTTTCTATCTTATTATAGAGCGTAAGTTCAACTTTCTTGGGGTCAACCAATACAAACTTTATTTGGGCAGGGTGCTTTTTGTAAAGCAAAGATGTAAGAATAACATTCAAACCTACTGATTTTCCTTGACCTGTCGCACCAGCCATAAGCAAGTGAGGCATTTTGGCTAAATCGGCAACAAAAATTTCGTTTGAAATCGTTTTTCCAAGAATAATAGGTAAATCGAAATTGTTTTTTTGGAATTTTTCGCTCGCAATAACTGATTTCATAGAAACCATTTCACGGTTTTTGTTCGGAACTTCAATACCAATAGTGCCTTTTCCGGGCATTGGGGCAATGATACGAATGCCCAAAGCTGCCAAATTTAGGGCAATATCATCTTCCAAATTTTTGATTTTTGAAATACGAATTCCCGCCTCTGGAACAATTTCATAAAGCGTTACCGTTGGTCCAATCGTAGCTTTGATGCTGGCAATTCCTATCTGGAAATTCCGCATCGTTTCAACAATTTTATTCTTGTTTGCTTCCAGTTCGTCTTCCGTTACCTTGCTTCCTGCATTGCTATATTCACTCAAAAGTGTCAGCGGAGGATATTGATAATTGCCCAAATCGAGCGTTGGGTCAAACAAACCAAAGTCTTTAAGCACTTTTTCGTTTACACCGTCATCGTCCAAATCATTTTCAAAAACATCTTCTTCTTGTGGCTCATTTTTACTTGTATCTTCAATGCTAAAAGTCGGTCCGCCCTTAAAAGGCTCATTTGGAATGGTACTTTTTTCTATACTTTCAACTTCCAACTTCAAACCTTGTTCTTCAAAAGGCTTTGGTACTTCCAAATTTTCATTTCCAACTTTCAAAAAATCAATTTTGGATTCTTCTTTGCGAAGAACTGACGGAATATCGGTATTTCTGAAAGTAGGTTCTTCTACTTCCTCTTCTGGGTCGTTATACTGCACAGCTCGGCGAATACGCTCTGTAGCGACATCTTCACGAGGGTCTCGTTTGAAATATTTTGCAAAAAACCAATCATCTATCTTAGTATAACCATGAAAGAAAATTAGCCAACCTGCCAAAATCAATAAAATGACTAAAATTCCGCCCCAACCAATGGCTTGGTGGAAAAATTGATTGACAGCATAGCCAATTCCGCCACAAGTAATTCCTGCGGGAAGCTCAAACAATGAAGCAAAAAAACCTAAGAAAATGCTTGTCCAGAAAATATAAAAAATACTGGCAAGCGTAAAACGATTGAAGCTTTGAGGCAACAAATCTTTATTCCAAACCAAGCGATAACCCGCCCAAAGAACAATGGGCAACCAACCAAAAGCCGCCAAACCGAACCATTTGAAAATAAAATAATGAGAAAAATAAGCCCCCATCAAGCCCATAGCATTATGAGCTTTGTGGTCGGTTTGTTCGAGAGAAGCCTTGAAGGTTCGTTGGACAATATCTTGGTCTGCATCACCTGTAAATAGGTAGGACACAAACGAGATAAGCAAAATTATTGACAGAATAAGTAAAAAAATACCAAAAGTAAGCAAATAGCTTTCTTTACTTATGTTAAACTCAATAGGTATTTGAGTTTTATTCCCACCCGTTGTAGAACTACGAGAAGTATTCTTTGGTGGCAGTTTTTTGCGAAAAGTATTATTGGACATCTTTATAGGGAGGAAAGCAATGTATTTTAAAGACAAATATATGAATTATAGTATTAGAATTTCTCAAAAAACAAACAATTTTGAGTTTAATAGCTTTTGAAAGTCTATTTTTTTTACTATCTTTGTTATTTTAGGAACGAAAATTGACTAATACCTATTTTTTATTTCTCTCCTATATAATTTTTCAATAGAAATGTCTGTAAAAAAATCTTTAAAAAGTAGGACCGAAAATACGCTCTCCTCTTCTGATATTAATTTCATTAAGCACAATGCCGCAACATTTACACTTGGGCAATTGGTAGGGCGTTTGGGGCGTTCTGAAAATACAATAAAAAAATACTTGAAACTTCTTGGTTTAGAAACATTAGAAGTTTCAATGGTTTCGTCCGCAGCTATTTTTTAATTTTTTGAGAAAAAGAGTTTCGATAGTTAATTTAGAAAATTAACTCAGAACTCAGAACCGTGGCGGCGGACCGCTCAGAATCGCACGGGCGACCCCGTCAGAACTCAAAAAAGATGTCTTCACACCATATCGTTAGAGAAAAACAAGAACCCGCTCTTATCATTGCTAATGGCGAAAATTGCAGCTTTGAACTACTCGGACAGCTACTCGAATGGAGCCCATTTATAGTGGTTTTGGATAGTGCAATTGAGCGTGTAATGTCGCTTGGAATTAAGGTTGATGTGCTTCTTGGAGATTTCGATAAAGAGCTTGATTTGAAAGAAATTGAGCAAAATCAATATCCAATTGAGATTATTCATGCACCTGACCAAAACAAAACAGACCTCGAAAAAGCCTTCGATTTTTTGATAGAAAGAGGTTTTCCAGCTGCCAATGTTGTGTGGGCAACTGGTAGGCGTGCCGACCACTCCATTACGAACATGACCAACATAGTTCGTTACAAAAGTAAACTTTTTATTGTGATGATTGATGATTATTCAGTCATTTATCCGCTACTTCCTGCCCCAAATGTCTTTGAGAAATGGTTCGTAAAAGGTTCACAAATTTCACTTATTCCGATAGGAATCGCTTCCAATATTAGTACTCAAAACTTACGCTATCAGCTTGATAATGAGCAACTTACGCTCGGTTATCGCTCTGGAAATAGTAATGAAGTTGCCGAAGATGGAATTGTAAATATTTCTTACGAATCAGGCGACTTGCTTCTCATGGAATGTCATGACTAATTTATGATTTTTTCAATGTGGATAACTTTTTCAGAATTTATTTTTTTTTCTGAAAATAAAATATTTACATTTGTCAATCAAAAAACAACCCCAACCACTACAATAAACAAGTCCAAAAAGTATCACTTATAGAAGGAAATAATATTTATTCCCATTGTGGATAACTTTTTTGTTTCACTTTTCTAATCCACAAATTAAGTAACTTACTGATTATTAGCACTTAACGATTTCTTAATATAAGACTATTCTGCTTTTGTTAAAAATGAATATAAATTAGGCTTTCAAAAGCATCAGTAATTTACTAATTTTACAATTCCTTATTTGAGAAATTAGTACCAATAAAATAATATAAGACTGCTGTAAATTTCTTACTGTTGAACCCAAAAAGTGACTGGCAGTCACTCAATATAAATACGCAAGTACGTTAATTTGAATCCCACTGTGTAAGGTCATTTTTTATGACCCATTGAAAGTTTGTTGTGAATACCCCTAAAATCGTTATTTTTAAAAGACTGCCCTATGTACGTAATTAAAAGAGACGGACGCCGCGAGTCGGTAAAGTTCGACAAAATCACTGCTCGTATTGAGCGACTCTGCTATGGTTTAGAGCCAGCATTTGTCCAACCCGTTGAAGTTGCGATGAAAGTTGTGGCTGGTATCTATGATGGTGTAACCACTACTGAATTGGATAGCCTCGCCGCTGAAACTGCCGCTTCGATGACAACAAAGCACCCCGATTATGCTGTTTTGGCAGCTCGGATTGCCATTTCAAACCTTCACAAAAACACACTCAAGTCGTTTTCGGGTACAATGAAGATGTTGTACACTTATACTGACCCGAAAACAGACCAAAATGCTTCGCTAATTGCCAAAGATGTATGGAAAGTGATTCAGAAGCACGCTTCATTGCTTGATTCTGCTATCATTTATGACCGTGATTTTGGTTATGACTATTTTGGTTATAAAACCCTTGAGAAATCATATTTATTGAAACTTCACGGCAAAATCGTTGAACGCCCACAGCACATGCTCATGCGTGTTGCAGTTGGTATTCATGGTGAGGATATTGACCGTGTGATTGAAACTTACGAGCTACTTTCAGAGCGTTGGTTTACGCACGCTACACCTACATTATTTAATGCAGGAACGCCAAAACCTCAACTTTCTTCTTGTTTTTTATTGACAATGAAAGAAGATAGCATCACAGGAATTTATGAAACTCTGAGCCAAACAGCTCAAATTTCGCAATCTGCAGGTGGAATTGGCTTGGCAATTCATGACATTCGTGCAACGGGTTCTTATATCAAAGGTACAAATGGCACATCAAATGGCATCGTGCCAATGTTGCGTGTTTTCAATGACACAGCACGTTACGTTGACCAAGGTGGTGGAAAAAGAAAAGGTTCGTTTGCGATTTATATTGAACCACACCATGCCGATATTTTTGAGTTCTTGGATTTAAAGAAAAATCACGGTAAAGAAGAACTTCGTGCAAGAGATTTATTCTATGCTCTTTGGATTTCGGATTTATTTATGAAGCGTGTAGAAGCCAACGAAACTTGGTCGCTATTCTGCCCTCACGAAGCTCCAGGTTTATCTGATTGTTATGGTGATGAGTTTGAAAAACTTTACGAAAAATACGAATCAGAAGGAAAAGCTCGTAAAACCATCAAAGCACAAGACCTTTGGTTTGCTATTATGGAGTCCCAAATCGAGACAGGAACACCATATATGTTGTATAAAGATGCGGCAAATAAAAAGTCGAACCAGAAGAATTTGGGAACGATAAAATCGTCGAATCTTTGCACCGAAATTATCGAATATACTGCTCCTGATGAAGTTGCTGTTTGTAATTTGGCTTCTATTGCTTTGCCAAAATATATTATTAAAGACAACGAAACTGGTTTTTTGAAATTTGACCATCAAAAATTATATGAGGTTACGAAGGTCATTACTAATAACCTGAATAAAGTAATTGATGTAAATTATTATCCAGTACCAGAGGCGGAGCGTAGTAATCTTCGTCATCGTCCAATCGGTTTGGGAATTCAAGGTTTGGCAGATGCTTTTATTTTGTTGAGAATGCCTTTTGAATCTGACGAAGCTCGTCAGTTGAACAAAGATATTTTTGAAACAATTTATTTTGCCGCCATGGAGTCTTCTATGGAATTAGCAATAAAAGAAGGGCCTTATCCAACTTGGGAAGGCTCACCAATTTCGCAAGGTATTTTCCAGTTTGATATGTGGAATGTAACTCCAGAATCTGGTCGTTGGAATTGGGAAGAATTGCGTGAAAAAGTTATTAAAAATGGTGTTCGTAATTCATTATTAGTGGCACCAATGCCAACGGCTTCTACAAGTCAGATTTTGGGAAATAATGAATGTTTTGAGCCATATACTTCAAATATTTATACAAGACGTGTGCTTTCGGGCGAGTTTGTAGTAGTAAATAAGCATTTATTGAAAGATTTGGTAAAAATTGGCTTGTGGAATGATACCATGAAAAACAAGCTGATTTCGGCAAATGGTTCGGTGCAGGCTATTCCAGAAATTCCTCAAAATCTGAAAGATTTATACCGTACGGTTTGGGAAATTAAGCAAAAAATCATCGTAGATATGGCGGCAGAAAGAGGAGCATATATTTGCCAAAGTCAGTCGTTGAATATCTTCATGGAAAATGCTAATTTCGGAAAATTGACTTCGATGCATTTCTACGCATGGAAGGCAGGTTTGAAAACTGGAATGTATTACCTACGAACAAAAGCCGCTTCGGACGCTGTGAAGTTTACAGTGGACAGACAAGCAATTGCCGAAGTGATGCCAGCCACATCGGTCGTAGAAGAAAAACCATTAGATTATGCTAAATATGCAGAAGAGCAAACGGCAAAAGCGACCGCAGCCGCTACTTTTGCAAGCGAAGAAGAGTACCAATATGCAGCCATGCAATGCTCATTAGACGACCCCGAAGGTTGCGAAATGTGTGGTTCATAAGGGATTCCGACTTTGCTCTTTCTTAATAAAAAATCATGGCAAAACCACCTCACAAGGGTGGTTTTGTTGGTTTTATTCCATTTTTAAAGTATCTAATTTAGAAGATTTCTTTTTGAAAAAGTTCCTCCAATTGCCTTTTTTGCTATCTTTTTCTGAGAATTCTGTAAATTTAGCATCGGGATATTTTTTATTAAACTCTTCAATACTAATATTGGTCGGGTAGTGCTGATTAGCTTCATGAAAACTTTTTTCAGCATTTTCAAAATCTCCTTTTAGTAATAAATCATAACCTTTGTTTTCCAATTCTTTGGCAGATAATACCCGTTGTGCTTTTTTGCTTTTGTTAAGATTTGTCGGATTATCACCTATTTCGGTTGCGGCCTCAACAGTTATTTTTCTTAAGGTAGCCCTTACAGAATCTGAGGTGGTAGTTTCGTTTAAGCCTTCTTCTATCGAAATAAAAAAATGAGGGTCGAGGGTTTTCATTATCCTGATGGTGGCAATTTGCACATCAGGTTTTTTGCCCACGTAATTTTCCATAAACATTTTCGTGATTTCAAGTCGTCTTCTTTCTTGCTCCAAGGTTGTATTTTGCTGTTGAATTGTTTGTTGTTCAAAATATCCAACAAAAAATTGAGCAAGAGGAATAGCAACTGAGGCAATCATTGCAGCTAATCCGATTTGACTTTCAAACGAAATTCTCTTTTTGGTTGGTTCTTCCATGACGATTTTTGGTTATTTGGCTTCAAAAGTAGTGAAAAGTAGGAATTTTTTTTTAAAGTCACAAAAAAAGAGCTGAAAAGGGTATTTTTCAGCTCTCGAAATGGTTATTTTTTCAACTATATCTATCATTTCGCCAAGGGTATGCCGTATTTGAATAACCACGTTCTTCCCAAAAACCTAATTTATTCTTATTCAAAAACTCAATTCTTTTTATCCACTTCGAGCCTTTCCATGCGTAAAGTTGAGGCGTTATCATGCGAGCTGGACCTCCATGTTCTTTTGCCAAAGGTTCGTTATAGATAGTGTGGGCAATCAAAACATCGGGTTTTAGAGCTTCTTCGAGCGAAACATTGGTTGTGTAAGTATCGTAGCCGTAGCACATAATGTGCGTAGCCGTTTCTTTAGGTTGAACCAATGCCGCTAAATCTACCAAACGAACTCCTTTCCAAACCATGTCCATTTTCGACCAAGTGGTTACGCAATGAAAATCGCTCGTGTCTTCCACTTGTGGCAACGCCATAAAATCTTCCCAAGTCAAAACTACTGGATTTTCAACTTCTCCATTAATTGTGAGTCGCCAACGCTCAGGCGTGATGTCGGGGTGATAACCCAAATCAAGCACTGGCCATTTTATGGTAGTAGTTTGTCCTTTGGGCAATTGTGGCATTCCATGACGATTGATTGACCCAGTTCCCATTGGTTTATCATCAGCCATCGAAGGCGTATTTTTCATTTTATCTTCAAACCGAGCTTTGAGTTTCATACGAGCCTCAATTATTCGGTCAAGTTTTGTTTGTTCGTTCATAGTTTAATTTTCAATGATAGAGTGAGTGAATGATAGAATGAAAAGTAATTCATTAACTATTAAACAGTTAAATCCTATGGATAGTTTAATAAAATATTCTATCATTCACTCACTCTATCATTCAAAATTAGATTTACTCCTCTCCCAAAAACGGATATTTGTAATCGGTTGGTGAAACAAATGTTTCTTTGATGGTGCGAGGTTGAACCCAACGGAAAAGATTCAAAATCGAACCTGCTTTGTCGTTTGTTCCCGATGCTCTTGCTCCACCAAATGGCTGCTGACCCACAACCGCACCCGTTGGTTTGTCATTGATATAAAAATTTCCTGCGGCATTGACCAATTTTTTCATCGCAAAATCAATCGCATATCTATCTTGCGAGAAAATCGCTCCTGTGAGGGCATACGGCGAAGTTGCATCAACCAATTCGAGTGTTTTTTCAAAATCTTTTGGTTCGTAAACATAGATCGTTAGCACTGGACCAAAAATCTCTTCACACATCGTTGTATAATTTGGGTCGCTTGTTTGTAGAACTGTTGGTTCAACAAAATAACCCTTCGATTTATCATAATTTCCGCCTGCAATGACCGTAATTTTGTCGCTTTTCTTAGCATTATCAATGTATCCTGCAATTTTATCAAAAGATTTTTCATCAATAACCGCATTCACGAAGTTTGAAAAATCTTCTGTGCCACCCATTGTGATTTCTTTCAAATTGGCAATCATTTGTGCTTTTACTCCTTCCCAAAGATTTGAAGGAATGTATGCACGAGAGGCCGCCGAACATTTTTGACCTTGGTATTCAAAAGCACCACGCACCAAACCTGTTGCCAGAGCTTTTACATCGGCAGATTCATGAGCCATTACGAAGTCTTTTCCACCAGTTTCGCCCACAATTCGTGGATAAGTCTTGTATTTTGAGATATTTTGACCGATTGTTTGCCAAATTGTTTGAAAAACCTTCGTGCTTCCTGTAAAATGGATTCCTGCAAAATCTGGATGTTTGAAAATAATATCGCCAGCCACTGGACCATCAACATAAACCAAGTTGATAACGCCATCGGGCAAGCCTGCTTCACGTAAAACTTCCATGATAACATTTGCTGAATATATCTGTGGATACGCTGGTTTCCAGACAGTTACGTTGCCCATCATGGCTACACAGGCAGGAAGATTTCCTGCAATCGCCGTAAAATTGAAAGGCGTCAAAGCAAAAACAAATCCTTCGAGCGGGCGATATTCTACACGATTCCACAAACCACGTACTGACTCAGGTTGATTGGTGTAAATTTGCTGCATAAATGCCACATTGAAACGCAAAAAGTCGATAAACTCACATGAAG
Organism: Emticicia sp.; assembly: GCA_031378345.1. Taxonomy (GTDB): domain Bacteria; phylum Bacteroidota; class Bacteroidia; order Cytophagales; family Spirosomataceae; genus Emticicia. The sequence continues at coordinate 69,196 of JANNDY010000003.1, forward strand.
CATCAATTTCGGCTTGGTAAGCATTTTTTGATTGTCCGAGCATCGTGGCGGCATTGATTTTTGCACGATACGGCCCAGCCAAAAGGTCGGCGGCTTTCAAGAAAATGCTTGCACGATGTTCCCACGAAAGATTTGCCCAATTTTCACGAGCAGCCAAAGCCGCATCAATGGCTTGTGTTACGTGCGAAGCATCGCCTTCGCTGGCATAACCCAATACGTGTTGGTGGTCGTGCGGAGGCGAAAGTTTGATTTTATTATCGGTGTGTACCAACTCACTACCAATATACATCGGTACGTCGATGACCTTAGAGCGAGCTTCAGCGATGGCTTTTTTGAGAGCGATTTTTTCGGCAGAACCTGCTGCATAATTCAAAACAGGCTCATTGATGGGTATTGGTACTTTAAAAAAGGCGTTATTCATTGTTGATGAAGTTTGTTTATGGAGCAAAATTACTGAAAAAAATTAGTAAGTGCTTAGAAATTAGGAATTTCGCAGATGCCAATGTAACCTCGTGAAAAACTCAAAAGTTGATGGAGTAAAAACTTATTTAAAGATATTGTACAAAACAAAAAATGAGCTTTGAATTTTCAAAGCTCATTTTTTTGGATGTAATTTATCAAACATTTACAATATTTGATGTTTTACCTATAATTGGTGTATCACTTGTTTTCAAAATATTTGTCAAGAATCGACCTTCACTTTCTACATAGGCAAAGGTCTGAGTTTCGGGAAAAAACCTTAGTTTCCTTGACAGTAAGTACCCTTGATAAGTGAATGCTTGTTTTCTACCAGGACATGAAAACTCTATGGTTTCGGTTTGGCTATTGTTCCAAGTTTCAGTAAATGAAACATTTAATTCAACTGAAACTTTGCCTTTTGCAAATACAACTCCTGCTTCAAACTCAGCACCAACCGTTAGAGATTGACCCATTGAGAATGTAAAACCGCTGGTTACACTTTTGCTATAAGTAGAAACTATATCCGAATCGGTATTGTCCATTGAGCCAACACTTTCTAAGTCAGGAGCATATAAAATGAGTACATCAACAAAATCATCTTTGGCAATTAGTGGCAAACCTTGGTCGAAAGAATCTTGATTGGCAGGTGGCAATTGGTCAAAAATCTTCAATTTCTTTTTGATTGGAGGAATTCCGAAAATTTCCTTGCCCTTATGCGAAGTAACAAATTGATAGTCAGCTTCCAATGCAGCAACACTATCATAAAGCACCGAGCGAGTGCTAACAGTGAGGGTGGTGTCGTGTTGCGGATTTTTCTTTTTTTCCAAATAATCTACGATTCTTAAATGCCAGTCAATGCCAAGCACGCCAATTGCCTCTGCTTCTTGCGTGATTGGGTTATAATTATCTACCAAATAAATAACTCGACTATCAGTAACATCATAATCTTTCACATTTCCTTCATTGATGGGGGCAATCGCATTTGCCAAAACTGAATTTAATGTTGTTTTGTCTAAACCTTTTACTAAGGACGCCGAAGATTCAATGCCCACCTGAATAAACAATTGCTTGATTGCCTCCACAGTGTCGTACTTATGGGTTTCGGTTCTGTCTCCACTTCTATTTCCGCCAAAACCTGTCTTATTATCAATCAAAAATTGAAAGTTTCTTGGAAAAACAATAGTTGAAAGTTTGGTAGCATACCCCAACGCATTGCCCGATGGTTGCCAATCAGGTACAGAACTTCCTTCCAAACCAATTAACGGAGCATCTGGGTTTCCATACATTGACTTGTAATAGGGACTTCCATCAGTGCTGGCAATTGGCTTCAAAATTCCGAAACTTTGATTCAAACCATCATAAAATTGCTTTTCGATTTCCTCTTTGTATTTGGCTAATCTTGCTGGGTCTGTGTGAGCACAAGAAAGCCCAAGATTATTCAATTGCTTTTGAAGAACTTCAACAGTGAGTTCTGTTGGTGTAGATTTGGTTAAATCCACGTTGATTTTTTTTCTTGGAATTGGCATGACTATATTTTTTATGCGTTAGAAATTTTTTTATAATTTTATTTGAAAAATAGAAGACAGAATGCCTTTCTTTCGCTCTTCAAATAAAAATATAGAACAAAGGTAATCGCTTGATTTTTTGCCTTTATGAGTAAAAGTACCTGATTTGTAAATCAGGTACTTTTACTCACAAGCATTTTAGAAAGAAGTAATAAACTTTTAGTAGATGTTAAATTTGTTGTAACTCGATGGAGTTTTATGAAGAAAATAATCTAAACCATATATTTTTACAGAAGCACATTTAGGCGTTTGAGCTATATTTATACTCTCTCGGACTTTTTCCTTTCAGTTGCTTAAAAGTCTTATTGAAATGCGAAATATTATTAAACCCGACTTCAAAACAAATATCGGCAATGGGTTTATTTTCAAACAACAAACGACAGGCCTGATTAATTCGGTATTCGTTCACAAAATCAGTATAAGTAATATGTGTGATTTTCTTGAAGTATCTGCAAAACGAAGGAATCGTTAAGTTAGTCAAGTCTGCAACTGCTTGAATATCAACATTTTGTTGGTAATTATGTTCAACGTATTCGTAAACTTTATTGATGCGGTCTTCGTCTTTATGATTAAAATCGAAACGTTTATCGGGAGCATTCAGCACCGAAAATTCGGTAGATGTGGCGAGCGTATGAAAGATATTTAATAGCTCAACAAGCCTCTCAAAGTGCGAAAGTGTGAGCATTTTTTGAAGTTTACTGGCTACAATTTTACGAGCTTTTCCTTGAAATGAAAGTCCTTGTTTTGCTCGTTCAAAAAGCTCTCTAATATGCTGTAATTCAGGCTTTTGCATGAATTCTTCGCCCAAAAAATCTTTTCTGATTTGTACTACGATTTCCTCGTGTTCGCCTATGACACCGTAGCCAAAACCTGTATGTGGCAAGTCGGGACCGATGAAAACCAATTCACCCTCTTCGTAGTTTTTTAGATGTTCACCAATGTGCAATTTACCCGAACCTTTTCTGACAAAAACAATTTCGTATTCGGGGTGATAATGCCAAAAATAGCGGTCATTTTCAGACTTCCAATGAATCAGCCGAAATGAGCTACCAGTATCGGGCGAGATTTTTTCGTATTCAACTTTCATGCTTTATTACCATTATACGTGAAGCAAATGTATATAAAATGTTAATCAAGCACAAGTATTTGGTAATAATGGAATAGTTTTTTTGTAGAAATAACCCCAATTTTGCATCAAGAAAAAGAGTTGATTACCTTTCTAAGACAATCAGAAATACTTTTACCTATGACGAGTACATGAGCGAAGCCATTGGTCTCGCTCATTTTTTATGCCTTTTTCAAAAATTCAATCATTTTTGCCACTGCCAGACCTCGGTGACTGATTGGATTTTTTTCCTTAATACTCATTTCGGCAAAAGTGCGGTCGTAGCCATCAGGAATAAATAGAGGGTCATAACCAAAGCCTTGTGAACCACGTTTTTCGTGAATGATTTTTCCACGTATGATTCCTTCAAAATTATTGGCTACTCCATTGATAATCAGGGTAATAACGCATCTAAATTGAGCAGCACGATTTTTGATTCCATCTAAATTTTGAAGCAATTTTGCCATATTATTTTCATGGTTTCCATGCTCACCCGCATAACGTGCCGAGAAAACCCCAGGCTCGCCATTGAGTGCATCAACTTCTAAGCCCGAATCATCGGCAATACAATCAATCTGAAAACGCTCCCAAACACACATCGCTTTTTGTAGCGAATTGCCATCGAAAGTGTCGGCAGTTTCGGGAATATCATCGAAGCAACTGATTTCGTTTAAGGTTTGTAGTTCAAATTTTTCGCCAAGAAGAGATTGTAGTTCTTCTACTTTGTGGGCATTATTTGTTGCGAGGCAGAGTTTCATTTTTTATTTCGAGTATATTTTACCACTAAGTTCACTAAAAACATGAAGTTTCACCGCATCGGCGGTCCGATAAGAAAAACTAGTGAAACTTCATGTACTAAGTGCCTACGTGTTGATTTTATCTCTTACACCATCATCCCATCTTTCATCTTCTCAGCATTATCTGCGATGCGTAGTTGCTCAATAAAACCGCCAATTTCTCCTTCCATGACAGTTGGTAAATTATAAACTGTGTAGCCGATTCGGTGGTCAGTTACACGACTTTGGGCATAATTATAAGTTCTGATTTTGTCCGAACGGTCGCCTTTGCCAATCAAACCTTTACGCTCGGCGGCAATGGCATCGTTATGTTTGGTCATTTCCATTTCATATAATCTCGAACGCAAAACCGACAGAGCTTTCTCACGATTTTTGATTTGTGAACGCTCATCTTGGCAAGAAACTGTAATTCCTGAGGGAATATGCACCATTCTGACGGCAGAGTAAGTTGTATTTACCGACTGTCCGCCAGCACCTGAAGAGCAAAAAGTATCAATTCGGACATCGTTCATATTGATGCTTAAATCAACCTCGTCAGCTTCGGGCATGGCAGCTACCGAAGCGGCAGAAGTATGTACTCGCCCTTGAGACTCTGTTGCTGGAACTCTTTGTACACGATGTACACCAGACTCAAATTTGAGTTTTCCGTAAACATCATCGCCTTCAACTTGCACAATAATCTCTTTATAGCCACCCGATGTTCCTTCGTTGTGGTCGAGTAGGGTCATTGACCAACCCGCCTGTTTTTCGATGTAGCGTTGATACATTCTGAACAAATCTCCCGCAAAAATTGAGGCTTCGTCGCCACCTGTTCCTGCACGAATTTCGAGAATCACATTTTTGCTATCGTTCGGGTCTTTTGGAATCAACATTTCTTTCAAAACCGCTTCCATTTCGTCACGTTGCGGCACAAGCAAATCTAATTCTTCCTTTGCCATTTCACGCATTTCTTCGTCCTTTTCGTTGGCGACGATGTCTTTTGCTTCTTCAACATTCGAGAGAATATTTTTGTAAACATTCAACTGAGCAACGATTTTCTCTAAATCTTTGTATTCTTTGCTCAAACGAGTAAATTTCGTCATGTCCGATACTATTTCTGGCATCGTCATTTGCTGCGAAACTTCCTCAAATCGCTCTTTTATAGCTTCTAATTGTTCTAACATTTTGAATATTGAACCGAATGAATTCGGTTTCTTTTATAATCAATTGAATTTTATATTACAGTACCGAATAAATTCGGTTTTGAAGATGTTCTTTAACAACATTTTTCTTTCTCAATTCATTCAATACGCCTTTTTACATTGAGCAAAAACTGCTTGATTCAGTTTGATATAAGCGTCATCGCCTGCTTTTTTTGCCAATTCCAGTGATTTTTCGGCATTTGGCAATGCCACTACACAATTATTTTGTTTGGCGGCAATACGAGCTACCAGCTGATATGTCCAATATTCTTTCTCTTTTTCTAAAACTTTTGTTGCCCAGCCTAATGCTTGGTCAAGGTTAATCCCTTTTTGATAATAATAATCTGCTGCTGCAAAATAAGTATCGCTCGTTGCATCTGGTTTTGCTGTTTTTTCTGCAATTTCTGCCATGATTTTCTCTTCAACCTTTTGTTCAATTTTAAATCTAACTTCGGTGCTTTCCCATCTGATAGACAAATAGGCAGTTGTTGGTGTAAATTCCACAAAATCAATGGTCATTTGCTCGGTAAATTGCTCAGGTTGAATGGGCTGAACAGTGAAACGAATAAGGTCTTTTTTGATGTCATACCCGTAAGAACCCCATTGTTTGTCATCACGGTTGAAAATGATTGTCCATTCGCCTTTTCCTGGAATCGTATAAAGTCCATAACTTCCAGCTTTCATTATAGCACCATTTACATAAACGTCATCGTCAAATTTGATAGATGTAATTTTGTTTGCACCAGTACGCCACACTTTTGCATAAGGTACTAAATCACCGAAAATTTTGCGACCTTTTACCGATGGTCGGCTGTAATCAACAGTGATTTTTGTCAAACCAAGTGTTTGAGAAATCGTAGTTGATGGACTTGCCGCTGGCGTATTGATTTGAGCGAAACTTTTGTATGATACAAAAGCTAAAATTATAAGCAGTTTAGTTATTAAGCGATTCATTATAAATAATGTTTTGGGGTTAGTATTTTGATGTAAAGTTAAGACTTATCTTTTGTTGGAAGATGGTTTTTGTTGAGATTTTTATAGTTTTGGGGTATTTTGCCTTGAAAAGTCGGTGATTTCTGTAGAAAAAATGATTTTATTTTTTGTTCGAAAGTATTTTTTAACGACCAATTTCTTCCTAAAATATAATTTAATCTATAAATTGCACAAAAAACTTAACCTGTTACACTATGTTCAATTTATCAACTGTTTTGGAGCATCATGCTCGTAATTCCCCTTCAAAAGAAGCCATTATTTTTGCAGACAAACGCATCACTTTTGCACAATTGGATGCCGCCACCAACCAAATTGCCAACGGACTAAAAGCACTCGGCATTGGTCATGGCGATAAAGTTGCTTTGACTTGCCCAAATTTGCCTTATTTTCCGATGATATATTTTGGAATCTTGAAAGTTGGGGCTACCGTTGTGCCTTTGAGTGTTTTGCTAAAACGACACGAAATTGCCTATCATTTGCAAGATTCGGACGCAAAAGCCTATTTTTGCTTCGTTGGTACGCCCGAAATGCCGATGGGGCAGGAGGGACACGCAGGTTTTGAAATGACAGATTCTTGCACAGAATTTTTTATGATAACACCTTTACCAACAGATGCTTCGCCGATTGAAGGCACAAAAACAATGGGAATCTTGATGGCTGGAAAATCTCCAGTTTTTCAAAGTTTCTTTACTTCGCCCGACGATACGGCAGTCATTATTTATACTTCTGGCACAACTGGTCGCCCAAAAGGTGCTGAACTTACACACTCAAATCTTTTCTTGAATGCCAATTTGAGTAAAGATTTGCAAGATTTGAATTATAATGATAAAGTAATGTTGGTTCTGCCTTTGTTCCATATTTTCGGACAAGTGGTTTGTATGATTGCCAGTATTTTTCGAGGAGCAACTGCCGTACTTGTGCCAAGATTTGATGCCGAAATGGTACTGACGTTGATTCAAAATGAAAAAATTACACATTTTGCAGGCGTTCCGACTATGTATTGGGGGCTTTTGAGTTATCCTGATGCCAATAAGTTTGATTCAAGTTCGCTTAGAGTTTGCTTGTCGGGAGGTGCGGCTTTGCCCGTACAGGTTTTGAAAGATTTTGAGGCAAAATATAATGTAGCAATTTTGGAAGGCTACGGAATGTCGGAAGGTTCGCCTGTGGTAACTTTCAATCATCCAGACAAAGTACGTAAAACAGGCTCAGTTGGAACACCAGTTTGGGGAGTAGAAGTTTGTATCATGGACGAAAAAGGCAATGAACTCGGGGCAAACGAAAAAGGTGAAATTTGCTACCGTGGGCATAATGTAATGAAAGGTTATTACAAAAAACCAGAGGCAAATGCCGAAACGATTATTAATGGGTGGCTACATTCGGGCGATATTGGCATCAGAGATGACGATGGTTATTATTTTATTGTGGACAGAACCAAAGATATGATTATTAGAGGTGGCTATAATGTCTATCCACGAGAAGTTGAGGAGGTAATGATTCAACATTCGGCAATTTCGATGGTGGCAGTTATTGGTGTGTCGCACGACGAATACGGTGAAGAAATAAAAGCATGTGTAGTGCTAAAATCCGAAATGGTTATTTCAGAAAAAGAATTAATTGCTTGGACAAAAGAGCGAATTGCTTCATATAAATATCCTCGTATCGTGGAGTTTTTGACTGCCCTTCCAATGGGTGCTTCGGGGAAGATTTTGAAGAGAGAGTTGCGGAAGTAAGACCCCACCCTAAATCCCTCCCCAAAAGGGAGGGACTTTAAAAGAAGGATTTTTAGCCCTCCCCATTTTCGGGGAGGGTTGGGAGGGGTTAATCAATATTTAAACGCTTTTCCGCCAGCCATTACTTCTTGCGTTTTCTCATCAAAAGTAACTTTCATACCTGTACGATAAGCGGCCGTTGCCATGATGTTGGCAATTGAGTGCGAGTAACCCGCTTCAATTGGAGCATTTGGCGTTTTACGGCTACGTACACATTCCATCCAATTTTTGATGTGATTGAATGTCAATGGGTCATTGCCAGTATTGGCATCGCTTGCTACTTTATCACCTTGTAAGGTCATTTTTGGCAATAAATTCGCTTTCATTCCCATTGTTTTGGCATGACCTTCAGTCAAACCACCTGTTGACGAAATTTCGTTAGTATCCAAATTAATCATACCACCATTTGAGTAATATAATTCTTTGGTTTCACCTGCCGAATTTGAGAAACGAGAAGTAAATTGTACTTGAAAACCTGTTTTTGGGTCGTTGGCTGGACCATAATCAAACACAACCGTCATAGTATCAGCATTGGTACGACCGTCTTTCCATTGGTAGATACCTCCATTGGCAACGGCACTTCTTGGGTGAGCAAGTCCGCTAAACCAGTGAACAGTATCAATTTGGTGACTCATCCATTGTCCAGGAATACCTGACGAATAAGGCCAGAAAAGACGATATTCTAAGTATTTACGTGGGTCGAATGCTTCGAATGGACGATTCATTAAATAACGTTTCCAGTCAATGTCTGCTTCTTTCAAATCTTTTACTAATTCTGGTCTTCTCCAACGCTCAGGTTGATTTACATTCCACATCAATTCAACCATTACGATTGGACCAAATTTGCCAGATTTGATAAAATCTTCGGCAGCAAAATAGTTTGCTCCACTGCGGCGTTGCGAGCCAATTTGAACAATTTTACCTGAATCTTTTACTGCTTTCAAAACGGCACGAGCGTCTGACATTGTTTCGGCCAATGGTTTTTCGGCATATACATCACAGCCAGCTTTTACAGCCTCTACTGTGTGCATGGCATGTTGAAAATCGGCTGTACTCATAAATACCGCATCAACCATTTTCGCACTGTACAATTCTTCATTATTTCTGAATGCTTTTACATCTGTACCCAATTGTTTTTGGTAAAATGCTTTGCCTTCTTCACGGCGGCGACTCCATAGGTCTGAAACTGCAACCATTTCAAAGTTCATGCTCTTAGCAAGTTCTTTAAACGGCCCTACATGAGATGAGCGGTGGCGGTCAGAAAAACCAATTGTTCCTACACGTACACGGTCGTTTGCACCGATGATTTTGCCATAACTTTTTGCTGAAAAACTGCCTGACGATTTTCCGAAGGCAGAACCTCCGACGGCTACGCCAGCACTTGCAATGACTGATTTGATAATAAAATCTCTACGAGTTGTCATAGTTTTATATTGATTGAATATTGCTAATTGTTATGTTGTAAATTTAATGAATATTTTGATTTTTTTAAGCCATTTTCTACCAAATTAATTATAATTCAGTCCATCACCGAATTTGAATAGAGTACATGAAATAATATTTGAAAAAACCATTTTTAATCTTAATTTTGTTCAATCATATTTTCGGCAATGACACTTTCATTTAATAAATTTGAAGCCTTGATTTCGGAACTTTCTTTTACGAAAAAGGCTCAATTACTTAATTTTATTTCAAAAGAACTTGGCGAAACATTTCCCGGTATCGAAAAAACCCCCAAAGTTTGTGGCGGAAGTGCCTGCATTATTCGTACTCGAATTCCTGTTTGGACTTTGGTTTCTTTCAAAAAACTGGGTATGAGCGATGCTGTTTTGCTAAAATCCTACCCTTCTTTACGGAAAAAAGACCTCAATAATGCTTGGGCTTATTACAAAACTAACAAAAAAGAAGTTGATATTGACATTCAAGAAAATGCCGAAGCATGATGAGTAAACTTTATGTCAATGAAAACTTTCCTCTACCTGTTGTAAAATTACTTCGAAATTTTGGGCATGATGTTCTGACTTCTTTTGATGCTGGGTATGCCAATCAACGAATTCCTGATGATGAGGTTTTGCAATTTGCTGTTTCTCAAAATAGAATTTTGTTAATTATCAACCGACGTGATTTTATACGTTTGCATAACCAAAATTCAACTCATTCAGGTATTTTGGTTTGCACCCAAAATACTAATTTTGAAGCATTTGCACTTAATTTGATGATATTGTTTTTGATATAAGTATCTGAATATCAGCAAGTTATATTGTAATTTCCTTGCAAAAGGTAGCCCGAAGGGCTATAACTTGAATAGCCGTAAATGTAATTTACGGATTAAAGAAATATAAGAACCCAACCCCGAAGTGGGTTGAACAGAAAACCTATTAGTTCAACCCACTTCGGGGTTGGGTTTGATGTTCAATATTACTCCCCAAGTTGGAACTTGGGGCTATTCAAGTTATAGCCCTTCGGGCTACCTTTTGCAGCTAATATTCTTTGTAAA